>VXNL01000080.1 GCA_009840635.1 Acidobacteriota bacterium
GGGGGGGGCCCCCCCCCCCCCCCGTGCCGGTCTGGAGACCGGCGTTCCAAGCCGGTGCGCCGTCCGGGGAGGGCCGCGTCTATTGCTCCAACGACTTCCGGAACGCCGCGATCGTGATCTCGGCGCGGCGGGCGACCAGCGCCTGGCCGTTCGAGATCGTCCGGTCGAGTGGGTCGAGGGGGACGCCGTTGATCTCGAACAGCCCCGCGTCGCGACGTTCGCGCGTGCGGATCGATCCCGGGTCCACGGTCGCCATGATCGCGTCGTAGTGGTAGTCGTCGTGGATTCCGGCGCGGGAGGCGGACTGCACGTCGGGCTCCTGGTGGATTCCCAGTTCCTTGAGCTGTTCGAAACTCCAGATGTCCTCCGTGTAGTACTCGGGAATGTGGTGGAGCCGGACGCCGGGATGCGGCGGTTCGGCGTTCCAGCGCTCCGCGACGGCAGCCATTCCGCGCTGGTTCCCGCCGCTGTCGCCGATCATCATGATGTCCGTGAACCCGCTGGTGGCGAGACTCCGCGAGACGTCGGTGAGCACCATCTGAAAGGTGTCCTGGGTCAGGCTGAAGGTCCCGGGAAAGCGCATGTGGCCGGTCGGCGGATCGTGGTCGCCCTCCGGCACCAGTTTGATGATGGGAGCGACCAGCGCGTTCCCGAGCCGCCGCGCGATGGCCTCGGTGGTGGCCCGCAGCACCACGTTGTGCTTTCCGGTGACCACGTAGGGACCGTTCTGTTCGATCCCGCCGGTCGCCACGATCGCGGTGGTGGCGCCGTCCGCGATGCGGTCGCGGATCTCCATCCAGGTCAGTTCCTCGATGAAGACGCTGTCGAAGGCGGCGATGGGCCGCTCCGCGTCGAGCGCGTTCCAGGGATGGTCCTGAGGCCCGCAGCTGAGCGCGAGGAGCGGCAAGAAGAGAACGATGAACGAACGTGAAGACATCGGGGCCATTGTCAGCGGGGGTGAACCGGGACGCAACCGCGTCGCCAGATCAGGTTCGGCTGCGCGGGAACACCGGCACCGGACCGGCCGGGCGAAGACCGACGCGCTGGCCAGGCCGGAGAAGCCCCTGCCAGATCTCGCGGGCCGGAGACCGGGCGGCGATCGAGCGGCCTGACGGGAGACGCGCCTCGATGAGCTGGAAGGCCCCGTGGAACGCCGCCCGGGTGAGGACCGCGACGGGGGAGCCGGCGCGGTCTTCCTCCGCGAAAGGCTCCACGAGCAACCCGTCGAGCGGCAGCAGTACCTCGACGGGGCCGTGGGGAGGCGCCGCGCCGGAAGCCGGGGGCAGGATCTCCACCCGGCCGATCTCGCAGAGCGCCGTCTTCCCGTCGCTCTCCCCCGGCAGGAAGTTGGTCTCCCCCAGGAACTCCGCGCCGGCTCGGCTTCCGGGGTCCCGGGCGAGTTCCTCCGGCCGGCCGGACCGGACCACCTTGCCGTCGAGCAGCAGGACCACCTGGTCGGCGAGCAGGAACGCTTCCTCCCGGTCGTGGGTCACGAGGACCGCGGTGGCGTCGAGACGCCGGAGAAGCTGGGCCACCTCCTCCCGCACACCGGCCCGGCGGGGCGCGTCGAGGTTGGAGAAGGGCTCGTCCAGCAGCACCACCGCCGGCTCGGGGGCGAGGGCGCGGGCGAGGGCCACCCGCTGTTGTTCTCCCCCCGAGAGTTCGTGGGGCCGATGACTGGCGACTTCGGAAAGCCCCACCATCTGGAGGGCGCCCCACGCCCTCGTGAGGCCCGCCGGCCCGGGAACGCCGAAGGCCACGTTGTCGAGGGCCGAAAGATGGGGGAAGAGCGCGTACTCCTGGAAGACGAGGCCGACCCGCCGCGATTCCGGAGGAACGAAAACTCCGTTTCCGGTCACCGTTTCTCCCAGGAGTCGCACTTCTCCGGCATCGGCGGTCTCCAGGCCGGCCACGATCCGGAGGAGGGTCGTCTTGCCGCCGCCGCTGGGACCGAGCACCGCCGTCAGGCTGCCGGGCGGGACGTCCAGATCCACGCCGGCGAGCACGGGATGGTCCGGATCCAGCCTTCCGTTGCTGAGGAAGCGCTTCTCGATCGCGCGGCAGCGAAGCGCCGCTTCCGGGACCGCCCCGGCCGCCGCGCCGGACATCAGCGCACCGCCGGACGGAGCGGGCGTCCGGGACGCAGGACGACGAGCAGCGTCGCCGCGCAGAAGAGCAGCAGAACCAGCGAAGCGGCCGCTGCCCGGCCGAGTTCGACGTTCTCCGCCGCGCTCCAGACCGTCGTCGCCAGGGTCGAGTAACCCGTGGGCGCCAGCATGAGGGTGGCGGGCAGTTCCTTGACGCTGGTCAGGAACACGAGCGCGAGGCCGGAAGCGAGGCCGGGCCCCAACAACGGCAGCGTGATGCGCCAGTGGCGGCGCAGCCAGCGGGCGCCCAGGGACCGCGCCGCGTCATCGAGCCGAGGGCTCAGCGGTCCCAGGGTCGCCTCCACCGGCGCGATCGCCTGCGGCAGCATGTGGACCGCATAGGCGAAGACCAGCAGCGCGAGCGTCTGGTAGAGGAACGGCGCGACGTTCACCGCAAAGAACACGAGCGACAGCCCGACGACCAGCCCCGGCAACCCGAAACCGATGTGCGAGATGGCGCGGAGCGCGGAGCTGCGTTTCGACGGGAAGCGGACGGTCAGAAAGGCCACCGGAATGGCCAGCGCCGTCGTCGCGACCGCGGCGAGCAGCGATACGAGGCCGGTTCGTCCCAGCGCGGCGAAGAGTCCGGTGCCCGCCCCGGCGGGCGCCTGGATCAGCCAGTAGAGGCAGACACCGACCGGCAGGACCAGCGCCGGCAGGAGCACCCCGGAGGCGAGCGCCAGTCCCGCCCACTTCCAGCCGCCGAGCCGGTGGAGGCGCGGCGGCCGGGCCTGCACCGCCCCGGGCGAGGGTCGCGAAGCGCCCTCGAAACGGCTCGCCGCGGCCAGCACCAGCAGGGTGGCAAACACCAGGAGAAGGGCGAGTCCCGCCGCGGTGTGGCGGTCCAGCGATCCACGGACCTGGTTGTAGATGGCCCACGTGAACGTCTCGTAGCGCAGCAGCGAGACGGCGCCGAAGTCGCTCAGGGTGTAGAGCGCCGCGAGCAACCCACCGGAGAGGAGGGCCGTCGAGAGCAGCGGCAGGGTCACCCGCCGGAAGCGCCGCCAGCGGCCGGCTCCCAGCACCCGGGCGGCATCCTCGAGGGAAGCGTCCATGACCGCGAACCGGGCGCGCGCCGCCAGGTACACGTAGGGGTAGTTCAGCAGCACGAGCACCAGGAAGGCGCCCGGGAAACCGTAGATCTCGGGAAGCCGCTCCCATCCCGTGAGGGGCTCGAGTGCGCGCTGGAGGAGCCCGCGGGGCCCGAGCGCGGTCGCCACCGTGAAGGCCGCCACGTAGGACGGCACCGCCAGCGGCAGGGCCAGCAGCCCGGTCAGGATGCGCCGGCCCGGAAGATCGGTCCTCGCGGTGAGCCAGGCGAGCGGCAGCCCCAGTCCCGCGGACCCCAGGGCGACGGCCGCGGTCAGGAACAGCGTCCTCCCGGCGATCCCGAAACTGCGCTCGCGCAGCAGCACGTCGAACAACCCGCCGCCGGCGACCGCCCGTCCCGCGAGATAAACGAGCGGGAGCAGGCACATCGCCGCGACCACGATGCCCGCCGCCCGGAGCCGCCGGGACGGGAGGCGGACGCGGGGAACCGGAACGCTCATCGCTTTCGGACGGTCCCCGTCCCCCGGATCCCACCGGCCTCCGGCCCGTGGTGCCGGCCCGAAGGCCGGCGCCCCCTAGATTGCTCCCACCTCCCGGAGCAGATCGAGCGTTCCCCGCAGGTCGTCGAGGTCCCCGAGTTCAAGGTCCGGAGGGCTGATTTCGGACAGCGGCGTCACGGCCGGATCCGTCGCGATCCCCGGAACCAGCGGATACTCATAGGTCTCACCGGCGAAGCGCTCCTGCACCGCCTCCGTGAGCAGGTAGGCGAGGAAACGTTCGCCGGCCTCGGGGTTGGCCGCAGTGTTGACCACCCCGCCGCCGGAGATGTTGATGAGACCGCCGGCGCCCCCTCCCCGGGGGCTCACCGTCCGGGCCGCAAACTCGTCTCCGTGCTGCACCAGGAACCGGAAGAGGTAGTAGTGGTTCGAGAGCGCGAGTTCCACCTCGCCGTCCGCCACCGCCTGGTAGATGGCCGAGTTGTTCGGGTACGCCACCGGGTCGTTCGCGAGCACCCCTTCGAGCCAATTCCGGGCGGCTTCCTCCCCCTCGAGCAGCCGGACCGCGGTCACGAAGGCCTGGAAGGATCCGTTGGTGGGGGCCCAGCCGATCCGGCCCTTCCACCGCGGGTCGGTGAAGCCCTGGATGGTGTCCGGCAGCTCCTCGGGGGTCAGGAGTTCCGTGTTGTAGACGAATACCCGCGCCCGGCCGGTGGTTCCGACCCAGCGGCCGTCAGGATCCCGGAACCGGGCAGGAACCCGATCGAGGATGGAGTCCGGGAGCGGGCTCAGGCGGCCTTCGCTGGCGAGCTGGCCGAGCGCGCCCGCGTCCTGGCCGTAGTACACGTCCGCCGGACTCTGGTCGCCCTCTTCCAGGATCTGGGCCGCGAGGTCGGCGGTGCCGCCGTAGCGGATCTCCACCTGGATTCCGGTCTCCGCCTGAAACGCCTCGACCACCGGGCCGACGAGCGATTCGCCCCGCCCGCAGTAGATGGTCAGGGTTTCGGGTTCGGGAGGACCGGTGCAGCCGGTGGCCGCGATGAGAACAATTGCGGCGGCCGCCAGCCTCCCGGACGGAGGCGCCGATAGCGGCTTTTCGATATTGAAAATGGGTTTCATAGTTGATAACTCTAGCAGAGCCGCGGGCGTGGCGCGGGTCTTGCTGCGCTGACGTTCGTCCTTCATGTCGTTCCCCGCGCATCACCTCGCCGCCATCCTGGCGGCCGCCGCATTCGCCACCCTGCCCCTGAGGGCGGGGGCGCAGATCGAACTCGAACGGCGGGTCTCCGAGGTCTACCGGACCGCGAGCCCCGCGGTCGTCAACATCACCGCCCAGATCCAGAGCTACGACTGGTTCCGCGGCCAGGTCACCCAGGAGGGCTCGGGTTCCGGATTCGTCTATGACTCCCGCGGCCGGATCGTCACGAACTACCACGTGGTGGAGGGAGCCGATCAGCTTCAGGTCACCTTCGCCGACGGAGAGGTGCGTGACGCCCGGCTGGTGGGCGCCGATCCCACGAACGATCTCGCGGTGCTCGAGCTCGCGTCCGGCGCCGGCGATCCGAAGCCGTTGACGCTGGGAGACTCGGACGGTCTCGAGGTGGGACGGTTCGTGGTGGCGATCGGACACCCCTTCGGCCTCGACCAGACCCTCACCACCGGAGTGGTGAGCGGCCTGGGGCGCGTCATCGAGAGCCCCGACCAGGGATTCATCGGGGAGATCATCCAGACCGACGCGGCGATCAACCAGGGCAACTCGGGGGGGCCGCTCCTCGATCTCGACGGCCGGGTGGTGGGCGTGAACAGCGCCATCGTGAGCCCCACCGGAACCTCGGCCGGCATCGGGTACGCCATTCCCGCCACCACGCTGGCGCGCGTCGTGCCGGAACTCATCGAAAACGGCAGGTATCCCCACCCCCATCTGGCCATCTCGGTGCAGGAGATCCCCGAGCGGTTCGCCCGCGCCTTCCGGCGGTCCGGAGTCCCCGCTCCCTCGGGGGGAGGCCTGATGATCCGGGCGATCGCCCGCGGCGGGCCGGCCGACCGTGCGGGTCTCAAGGGCGCCGGCAACATGGGCCGGATCGGGAACATCCGGTTCCGCTACGGCGGGGACTACCTGCTGGCGGTGGACGGGCAGGCCGTCGCTACGGAGCGCGAGCTGCTGCTCCTGTTGGAGACGAACTACCGGGTGGGGGACGAGGTGAGCCTGCGGATCTGGCGGGACGAGCGCGAACTCGACGTCCGGGTGCAGCTCATCGACCGCGACGCGGTCATGCGCCGCCGGCGCCGTTAACGCTCCGTACGGACGGCCATCAGCCGTGAGACCGCGAAACCGGAAACGACTGCCAGAACCGCCCACGACAGCGTGACCGCGAGGCCGCGGCCGAAGAGCACGGCGCCGGCCCCGAAAAGCACCGCATACACCATCACGCACGCCACCGGCCACGCCAGGAACGCGCGCCCGGACGGTTCCGGACGCGTCCGGGTGCGCGCGTAGGCGGCGCTCCAGCCGGCCCGCGGCGGGCGGGTGCGTTCAACGAAGCGATCGAGCGTCGCACGCGGCTCGGCCGGCGTCAGCAGGGTGACCCCCAGCCAGATCACCGTGGTGGCGGCGAGACCGGCCACCAGCCCCGGGATCGATCCCGGTTCGATCCCGAGCAGCGGGAGGGACACCGCCACCGCGAGCGATCCCGCCATGGCGGCGATCTCGCTCCAGGCGTTGATGCGCCACCACAGCCAGCGGGCGATGAAGAGCGGCCCGGTGCCCGCCCCAATCTGAAGGAGCAGCCCGAAGCCTCCCCGGGCGGTGTCGATGAAGAGGGTGAGCAGCCCCGCCATCGCCATCAGGAGGACGGTGGCGACCCGCGCCACCGCCACGGATTCCGAGGCCCCGGCCGCGGGCCGGAAGAACCGGCGATACACGTCCTCCACCACGTAGGAGGCTCCCCAGTTCAGGTGCGTGTCCACCGTGGACATGTAGGCCCCGGCGAGCGACGCGGCAGCTAGGCCGAGAAGGCCCGGCGGGAGCAGCCGCAGCATGAGCGGGTAAGCAAGGTCGTCGCCGACCAGCGCGGGGTCGAGACCGGGCAGCGCGTTTTGGAGCGCCGCCAGGTCCGGATAGACGGCCAGTGAGGCCAGGGCGACCAGGATCCAGGGCCACGGCCGCAGCGTGTAGTGGGCGATGTTGAACCAGAGCGTCCCCCGGAGCGCGTCCTTCTCGCTGCGGGCGGCGAGCATCCTCTGGGCGATGTAGCCACCGCCCCCGGGTTCGGCACCCGGATACCAGACGCTCCACCACTGGAGCGCCACCGGCACCACGAAGAGGACGGCGAACGCTTCGGTGCCGGTCGGCGGGACGACGGCGAGACGGTCCCCGAACTGCTCCACGAGGCCCGAGAGACCGCCCACCGCCGGATGGTCGAGCGCCCACACCGCCGCCACCACGGCCCCCACCATCGAAACGACGAACTGCAGGAGATCGGTGACCACCACCCCCCAGAATCCGGCGACCACCGCATAAGCGGCCGCGAGACTCCCGGCGATCAGTACCGCGGTGGACTTTTCGAGTCCGAAGAGAACGCCCCCGATCTTGGCGCCCGCGAGGGTGACGGTGGCAATGACCACGCAGTTGAAGAGGACTCCGAGATAGACAGCGCGAAAGCCCCGCAGGAAGGCGGCCGGCTTCCCCGCGTAGCGGATCTCGTAGAACCCGAGATCCGTCGTCAGGCGGCTCCGGCGCCAGAGCGGCGCGAAGACGAAGACGGTGAGCATCCCGGTGATGCAGAACGCCCACCAGGCCCAGTTGGCGGCGACCCCGTTCTGGCGGACCAGTTCGGCGACCAGGTTCGGCGTGTCGGTGGAGAAGGTGGTCGCGACCATCGAGGTCCCGAGGAGCCACCAGGGAAGCCGCCGGCCGGCGAGGAAAAAGGAGTCGCTGTCCTTCGCCGCGAGGCGGACCGCCCAGAGCCCGATGGCGAGCGCCGCGCCCACGTAGAGCCCGAAGACGATCCAGTCCAGGCCGCCGAATGCCATCGGCCGAAAAGGTAACCGAACGTTGGGCCGTTCTGTCCAGGGAGCGGCCTAAACTCTCGCCTCCGATGCGCGTCGCGGCCGTTCTCTGGGGCTCGCTGGCGCTGGCGGCCAGTGCGGCCGCCACCCAGGAGGTCGCGATCGGAGACCAGGGCGCCGCGGAAGCGCTGCTCGCCCGGGTCATCGACCACCGCAAGGCGGTGCGGCCGCTGGAAGGCGGGCTCACCTTCCGCCAGTTGATCACCACCGAGCGGCTCGACGAGGAGCGGAAGGTCGTCGCGAGCGCCAACGCGCTCTACGAGTACGAGCCGGTGTTCGGCCGGCACCTCTGGAAGCTGCTGGAACTCGACGGAGAGCCGATCGCGGGACGGCGGTTCCGCCGCGAGGAGCGGCGCTACCGGCGAGCCATCGAAGCTGCGAAGGAAGAGGCGGAAGAGGACCGCCTGGCGCTGGAACGTCGGGATCCCGACTACGAGGTTCGCCCGAAGAACGGGATGGATCTCTTCTACAAGATCGTCAAGGACGCGATCGAGCTCGATATGTTCGAGGGAGAGCTGCTGCGGCGCGATACCTGGCGCGGCCGGCCCGTCCAGGTGGTCCGGTTCTGGCCCCGCCCGGGATTCAGGGACGCCCCCAACCGGATGATGTCGGTGGTGTCGAAGTGCGAGGGGGAACTCTGGGTGGACGCGGAGAGCCGGCAGATCGCCCGCGTCCGCACGGTGCTAACCGAGGCGGAGAACTTCATCGCCGGGCTCTTCGGCCGTCTCCACAGCGGGACGAGCGCCGACGTGGAGAGCGAGTTCGACGGCGAAATCTGGCTCCCCAAGCGGGTCACCATGACCGTGGATGCCCGGATGTTCTTCATCCGGCGGATTCGCCGGCGGGTCCACTACGACTTTCTGGACTTTCGCTCGCTCTCGGCGTCCGTGGACCGATAGGCTTCGCGATTCATGCTGACGCTCCGCGGCCTTGAAGGACTTCCCGAGGTCCAGGCCGGCGACGATCTGGCGCGACTCCTGCTTGACGGGATGCTCCACTCGGGGGCCGAACCCGCGGACGGCGACGTCGTCGTGGTGTGCCACAAGGTCGTCTCCAAGGCGGAGGGGAGGCTCGTGGAACTCAAACGGCTGCGACCGACGAAGATCGCCCGGGCGTGGGCCGCGGAGTACGGGCGCGATCCCCGGGAAGTCCAGGCGGTCCTGGGCGAAGCTCGGGACATGGTCCGCGTGCAGCGGGGGGTGCTCGTCACCGAGACGCGTCATGGATTCGTCTGCGCCAACTCGGGGGTGGACCGCTCGAACGTGCCGGAGGGCCACGTGTGCCTGTTGCCGGAAGATCCCGACGCCTCGGCGCGCGAGCTTGCCGAACGCCTCTCGGAGGCGACCGAGACGCGGTTGGGGGTCGTCATCACCGACACCTGGGGACGTCCCTTCCGCCTCGGCGCGGTCAACGTAGCCATCGGGATCGCCGTCGTCCCGGCGCTCCACGACTACCGCGGCCAGGCGGACTTTGGCGGCCGGACCCTCCAGTCCTCGACGATGGCGGTGGCAGACGAGTTGGCGGGCGCGGCCGGCCTCGTCATGGGGAAGCTGCGGCGCATTCCGGCGGTGCTGGCGCAGGGCGTCCCGTCGCATCCGGGAGCGGAACCGGGAACGGGAGCCTCGCTCCTCCGTAGCCGCGGGGAAGACATCTTCCGGTGACCGGTCCCCGCCTCGCAGTGCTCGGCGGGACCGGACAGTTCGGACTGGGGCTCGCGTGGCGGCTCGCGCTCGGCGGAGCCGAGGTGGTGATCGGCTCCCGCAACGAGCGAAGGGCGGAGGACGCCGCGGCGCGGGTGCGGTCCGGCCTCGGTACGGGAGGCTCGGCTCCGGAGAAAACCCGGGAACTCCCGGTGTCCGGCGCGACGAACCGGGCGGCAGCCGGGGACGGGGACGTGGTGTTCCTCTCGGTTCCCTTCGCCGGCCAGGAGGCTCTCCTGGAGGAGCTTGGTTCCGCACTCGACGGGAAGCTGGTGATCTGCTGCGGCGTGCTCTGGCCGCCTGGGTCCCGCCCGGAAACCTCCGCGGCCGAGGAGGCCGAGCGCGTTCTGCGGCGAGCCGGCGCCGGTGAGGTCCGCATGGCCGCCGCCTTCCAGACGGTCGCCGCAGGTCTCCTCCGCCTTTCCCCGCAAGAAGCGGGTCCTGAACCGGCGCCGGACGTCCTGGTCTTCGCCGACGAGGCCGCCGACCGCGAGGCGGCCGCCCGGATGGTCGAACTCACCGGGCTCCGGGCCGTCCCGGTCGGGCCGCTCCGGAAGTCGCGCGCGGCGGAGGCCGCGCTCGGAATGCTCCTGGAACTCAACCGGCACTCGGCCCGGCACGCCGGGCTCATGGTCACGGGTCTGACGCGCCGCGGATGAACTCGCGTTTCGCCCCGAAGCGGGTCCTCCTGAGCGCGCTCCCCTTCGCTGGGGCGGCGCTCATCCTCGCGCTGCTGTTCCGCCGCATCCCGCCGGAGCGGATGCTGGAGGCGCTTCGAGGGGCGGATCCGGTGCTGTTCTTCGCGGCGCTCCTCCCCGTCTCCGTCCTCTACGTCCTGCTCGACGGGGTCCTCCTGGCCATCGTGCTGCGCTGGTTTCACCCTCCCGGGATCGGCTTCCGGGAATCGCTCGCGGTCCGGGCGGTGGACTACCTGGTTTCGCTCTGGAATGGACGGGCGTCGCAGGCCGCCATGGTGGGCACCCTCGGACGGCGCTTCGGAGGGGCGGCGGAGGGTGGCGAGAGCCATCCGGATTCGGGCTACTGGGAATGCGCCGGAACGATCCTGTTTCTGGATCTCTGCCAGCGGGGCCATCTCCTGTTCTGGGCGGCGGGGGGCGCCATCGTCCTCGGCAGCGCCGCGCCCGAGCGCGTCCCGGTGGCCGCCGCTCTCGGTTTCGCCGGCCTCTGCCTGCTCGTCGCCTTCCTTCGGGGCCGGCTCCGGGGCGCCGGCCTCGGGCCGCCCCGCTGGAGGCTGCTCCAATCCCTCCGGAGAGCCGCCCCCCGGCACTACGCCGCGGTGTTCGCCCTGAAGGCGCCGCTGATCGTCGGGGCCGCGGTGGGGCACCACTTCGCCCTCGGGGCCTTCGGCATCCAGATTCCCGTGGGAACCCTCCTGGCCACCCTCCCGATCATCTTTCTCGCGGGCGCCCTCCCGATCGCCGTGGCGCGCATCGGCACGAGCCAGGCCGCCTGGATCTACTTCCACGCGGGCGCCGCGGCCTCGTCAGCGGGGGGTGAAGCGGCCCTCCTCGCCTACAGCCTGTCCGCCCACCTGACCTTCCTGCTTCTGAACGCGGCGCTCAGCGCCCCGTTTCTCCCCGCGGCCTGGCGGACGATCCGCGGCGCTCCCCGGCCGTTCAGTCGAGCCGCCGGTACACGCTCCGGAGCAGCAGCGGATCCCCTCTCCGCGGCATCTTGAGTTCCGTGCGCACGACCAGCACGTCATCCGTGGCCTGGAGCGTCCGGAACAGTTCGAGCTTCCCGAAGGGCAGTTGCCGTTCCTCCCGGACGCGCGCGATACCGCCGCGGAACTCGGCCACACTGGTGATCCGCCCCCCGCGGCCGTCCTCGCGGGCGTGCTCCTCGCCGTCCAGATAGAGGATCTGCACCCGCTCGTCGAGGACCAGCCGCAGTTCGCCCGCGTCGGCTTCGATCTCCAGCAGGTCCGGCAGGCTCAGGAGGGGAACTCCACCGCCCGGACCGCTGCGCCCGCCACCCCGGCCCATGCCGCCTCTTCCCATGCCGCCCCGGCCGCCCGGAGGCCCGAAACCCCGGCCCCCGCGGGCGCCGCGCCGGTCTTCGTCTTCCGCCGCCCGCTGCATGACCTCGGCCGGGTCGTCGCTCGCCTCGGGGTCGAGTTCCCAGAGTCCGGCAAGGTCCGCCGGACTCTGCGCGGACGCGGCCGGCGCCGCAGCGAGAGCGAAGAAGAGGGCACCGCCCAGGACGAGAGGAAGGGCTCCGGCGGGAGCCTTCGCAGAAGACCCGCGGGGGGTCGCCGAGATTGTCATCGGGGTCAGTCTATCGAGGGGTTCGAACATGATGCATCGCCTCGCGCAAGGCCCGCGCCACGGCGGTTTCGGCGGGCGTTTGCCAGTCTCGGGGAGCCCCCATAAAATGGCCTATTCGGAGACGTAGCCCGCGTATGCCCAACCCGTTTCGCGTGACCCTCTCGGCGCTTCTCGCCGCCGGAGTCGGGATCGCCGCGTTCGGCCAACCGCCCCCGGCTCAACCTGCACCCGACCAGCAGGAAAGCCAGCAGGAGATCCAGGACCGGCTGGCCGACCGCGCGCACCGCATCGCCGCCGAGGGCGAGACGGCCGGTGAGAAGGCGCGCCGGGCCATCGCCGCCGCCGGCCGGCTGCCGCGGGACGAGGCGGCGGCCCCGGTCGGGCGGTTGGTCCGCCGCACCCTCGTGGACGAAGTGCTCGGGGCGCAGCAGGAAGCGCTCGGGATCCCCCACGCGCCGCCGTCCTCGGACGCCGCGTTCCTGCGCCGGGCGACGCTCGACGCCACGGGGCTCATCCCCTCCCCCGAAGCGGTGCGCGCCTTCCTCGCCGACGACTCGCCCGACAAACGCGCCCGCCTGGTGGACGAGCTGGTGGGCAGCCAGGAGTTCGCCGAGCAGTGGGCCTGGTTCTTCGGCGACCTGTTCCGGCTCGCCCACCAGGTGGGTCCGGTCCGGAACCCGTTCCAGAGCTGGATCAAGGAATGGCTGACGACCGACCGGCCCTACGACGAGGTGGTGCGCGATCTGCTCACCGGAGTCGCCAAGGCGCACGGCAGCGTCCCGTCGCTGGCTTTCCTGGCGCGCTCGCACCAGGCCAAGAGCCGGATCGTGATGAGCCCGGACGACTACTCCATCCACAACCGGCTGGACGCCATCGACCAGTTCAACGTGGACGTTTCCCGAATCTTCCTGGGGATCAACACCTCCTGCATTTCCTGCCACGACGGGGCGGCGCACCTCGAGCCCCTGAACGAGTGGCTCTCGAAGCGGACCCGCGAGGAGTTCTACCGGCACTCGGCGTTCATGGGGAACGCCCGCCAGATCACCACCTGGGACGACCGCTCCAAGAACGTGGTGGTGGACCTCCTCGTCGATGACCTCGCCAAGGGTTACGACACGGGCGACGACGCGCCGTACCACACCCTCTCCGAGGGCCGTTTCCCGCGGCTCGAGGGGCTGGCCTACGAACCCGCCTTCCTCCTGACCGGCGAGACGCCGGAGCCTGGGGAAAACCCCAGGGACGCGTTCGGGCGCATGCTGACCGGCCACCCGCAGTTCGCGAGGGCCACCGTGAACCTGGTCTGGGGCAAGCTCATGACGGTCGCCTTCGTCGAGCCCTACAACTCGTTCGACCTGGACCGGATGGGGCGGCTCGCGGCGGGCCAAGAGGATCCCCTCCCCTCCCGCCCCCTCAATCCCGAGCTGATGGAGGCGCTGGCCGAGGATTTCCGCAACAGCGGTTTCAGCTTCTGGCACCTGGTCAAGACCATCATGAAGTCCGAGACCTACGGGCTTTCCCCGCACTTCGACGGAGACTGGGACGATGCCTGGACCGGCTACTACCCGCGCCGCTACGTCCGGGTGCTGACCGGGCCCGAACTCGTGGATTCGCTGGCGCGCGCCACCGAAGTGCCCACGGAGTTCGCCTTCGCGGGCACGACCGTCGAGCGGGTCAAGGAACTGACCACTCCGTCCGACCTCGGCGGACGGCGCGGACGCGGCGAGGGCGCCGAAGTGGACGCGCTCATGCAGAGCTTCTTCCAGAGCAACCGGATGACGCCGGCTCCGGTGGGGAACCGGGGTTCCATTCTGCAGGCGCTCCTCATGATGCAGTCCGGGGTCGTGAACCGGCGCGTTTCCAGCGAGTCCGGAGGACGGGTGGCCGACCTCCTCGCCTCGGAAAAGGGCGACGGCGACCTGGTCAACGAGCTGTTCCTGGGAACGCTCGGACGCCCGCCCACGGCGGCCGAAGCGGAACTCGGCGCCGAGCGGATCGCCGCGGACCGCCAGCAGGGCACCCAGGACCTGCAGTGGGCGCTTCTCAACTCTCCCGAGTTCCTCCTGAACCACTGAGGGGCCGAACATGTGCAGCCGTGAACCCCGCGTCGCCGATCTGATCCCGGCCCGCCGGGAGATTCTCAAGATGGGGGGGCTGGCGCTCGCCGGGTCCTTCGTGAACCAGGTCGTCTGGCCGCTCCAGGCGCACGCGACCGGCAAGGCGAACCCGCGGCGCACCGCGCGCTACTGCATCTTCATCGAGATGGGCGGGGCCATCAGTCCGATGGACACCTGGGACTTCAAGCAGACCCGCTGGACGCCCAAGGATCTGGACATGGTTCAGATCAATGACGAGGTCTCGCTGTCCCGGACTCTGTTCCCCACGCTCGTGGACCGGGTGGACGAGGTCGCCTTCGTGCGCTCGATGCGGGCGCCGGAGCTGATCCACTTCAACGGGCAGTACCACACCCAGACCGGCCGGGTGCTGAACGTGGCGCTCGCCCGCGAGGTCCCCGCCTTCGGGAGCGTCATCGCCGCCGAGCTCGACAAGGAACGGCGCGAGACGGACAGCTTCCCGACATACGTCAGCACCTACCTCACCCGGGCCCGCGCCGGATCCATCGGCGCCGGCTTCCTGCCGACCCGCTTCTCCGGCCTCGACCTGGATCCGACCACGGTGTTCGACTCCTTCGGAGGCAACGTGGAAGGCAGCCGCCGGGTGCTCGAGGAGCGCTTCCGCTTGTTGAACCGGCTTGCGGAGGTCTCCATTCCGGAACGCGCCTCGCTCGGTGACAAGGAAAACGACTACCGCGACTACTACAAGTCGGCCTACGGGCTCCTCACCGACGAACGCTGGCCGAAGCTCTTCGTCGCCAGCGACGAGGACAAGGCGCGCTACGGCGCGGACGAATTCGGGCTGGGCTGCATCCTGGCGCGCAACCTGATCGAAGCCGACGCCGGAACCCGCTTCATCTACATCTACGACGGGGACAAGTGGGACCACCACTCCGGCATCTTCGACCGTTCACGCACCTGGAACCACTACACGACCTGTCCGCGGCTGGACAAGGGATTCACCTCCCTGCTCACCGACTTGGGTGCCCGCCCGGGCAGCGAACCCGGCACGACGCTGCTCGACGAAACGCTCATCGTGGTCACCAGCGAGTTCGGCCGCACGCCGGAGATGAACCCGGTGGCCGGCCGGGACCACTACCGCTTCGCCTACACCAGCATGTATGCGGGCGGCGGCGTGCAGGGCGGCCGGGTCGTCGGCAAGACCAACGAGGACGGATCGGAAGTCATCGATCCCGGCTGGAAGCACGACGGGCAGCCGTTCATGGACAACACGGTCGCCACCATCTACTCGGCGCTCGGCATCGACTGGAGGAAGGTGGTCCACAACACCCCTTCGGGCCGCGAGTACGTCTACGTGGATTCGGTCTCGCTGGGCGGGTCGGAGATGATGTTCGACGACGAGATCGCCGAGATCTTCGCCTGAGTCGGCAGCACTGATTCGATCGGAAAACCACTGACCGGTGGCGATGGGTAAACCACGCTGCCCCGTGCTCCGGGGACTGCTGGCCGCGGCGTGCGCTTTCCTGCCCGCCCTGGGCGCAGCGGGCAACGATCCTCCCGAGCCGCACTGCAGCGACGACCGCGCCGAGAACATCTGCTGGGTGCCCCCAGGCGATTTCTGGATGGGGCGGACCCGGCTCTGGCTGATCGACGAGATCCACTGGCAGACACGCGACCGCGTGGACGCGCGGCCCGTCCACCGGGTGACGCTTCCCGGCTTCTGGATCGACCAGAAGGAGGTCACCCAGGAGGCCTACCGGGAGTTCACCTGGTCCACCGGACGGCCCGAGCCGTTCCACTGGCGTCAGGGCTTTCCGGAGGAGAAGGCACGGTTCCCGGTCTACAACGTCGACTGGAGCGACGCGAGCGAGTACTGCGCGTTCCGGGGAAAGCGGCTGCCGACGGAAGCCGAATGGGAAAAGGCGGCCCGGGGCGGGCTGGTGGGAGCGCCGTGGCCGTGGGGCGGCCAGTACCGGCCCGATCCGGAAGAGGGCGCCCCCGAGGGAACCCGGGTCCCGCCGCCGGCGCGGATCGCGCATCCCGGATCGCCCACCGACGTGGCGTCCTTCCCGCCGAACGGCTACGGCCTCTACGACATGGTCGGGAACATCGCCGAGTGGGTGGCGGACGGCTACGACCTCGGCTACTACGCGGTGAGCCCGCTGGCGGAGCCGCGAGGACCGCAGGACGCGCCCTACCGGATCTTTCGGGGCGGGAGCTGGGCGGACACCGACGAGCGGATCGCCAGCGTCTTCTACCGGAACTTCACGAGGCCCGACACCAGGATTCACAGCATCGGTTTCCGGTGCGCACTCGATCACATAGAGCAGGGAGAAGCAGAATGACCAAAGCTCCGAAGAACGGAATGGGACGTCGCGAGGCGCTCCGCCGGATCTCGGCCGGAACCGGCGGGGCGGCCCTCGGCGCCGCCGGCGGCGCCGCCTTCGGGGCCGGCGCGACGGGCGCGGCCTGCGCTCCCGCGGGCTCCGACGCGGCATCGGATCCGGGCCACCAGTTCCGCTCGATGCTCGCGGGCGGCGAGCCGGTGATCTGCCCGGGAGCCTTCGACGTCATCTCGGCGCGCCTCATCGTCGAGATGGGGTTCCAGACGCTGCTCCTCGGCGGAAGCGCCGGTTCAGCGGCGAACCATGGCGTCCCCGACTATGGACTCGCGTCGATCACGGAGCTGATCGAAATGGCGGCCCGGATCGCCGACAGCGTGCCCGTTCCCGTCTTCGCCGACGCCGACGACGGGGGCGGCAGCCCGCTCGCCGTGGCCCGGGCCATCCGGGGCTACGAACGCGCGAGGCTCGCCGCGGTGATGATCGAGGACCACGTGCAGGCGAAGCACCTCGGCGACGGAGGGGTCCTGGTCGAGACCTCCTACATGCAGGACAAGCTGCGGGCGGCGGTGGACGCGCGGAAAGGCGGAATGATGATCGTCGCGCGCTGCGACTCGGTTTCCATCGGGCAGAGCGAAGCGGAAGCGACGGAGCGGGGCGCCGCCTACGTCGAAGCCGGCGCGGACCTTGTCTTCTTCGCCGGGCTGCCTCCCGAGAGCATGGGACGGGTCGCAGAGGCGTGCGGCCGGCCGGTGATCGCGAGCGTCCACGACACCCCCATGGCGACCCTCAGGGAGAACAACGTTCCGCTCGTGCTCTACGCGGGACAGATGCTCCGGCTCGCCCTCGGCGCGATGCGGCAGGGGCTCCAGGACATCCACGACGGCGCCACCTGGCCGGGATACGCGGACCGCGCGCTGCCGGGCGACGCCTACCAGAAGCTGATCCAGGTGGACCGCTGGCGCACCGACGCCCGCCGCTACAACCTGGTGGACGAGACCGGCCGCCAGGTCCGGGGTTAGCAGCCCCAGGGGAAGGCGCGGTGAGCCGCTCCCCCAACCTTCCCGGAAGACAGGTAACCCCCCGCAGCCAGCACGCCTGGCGCCGCTGGCTCGAGGCCAACCAAGCGGCCGTTCGCGAGGTCTGGGTCGTTTTCTACAAGAAGGCGGCCCAGCGTGCCGGCCGTCCCACCCTCACCTACGGACAGGCGGTCGAGCAGGCGATCTGCTTCGGCTGGATCGACGGGCTCAAGCTGCGGATCGACGACGAGCGCTACACCCACCGGTTCACACCCCGCAAGCCCGACAGCCACTGGTCGGAGACCAACCGTGAGCGGCTCGCCCGGATGAGATCGCAGGGCCTGATGGCCGCCGCCGGCGAGGAAGCTGTCGCCGCCTCCATCCGGACCGGAGCGTGGCACAGATCGGCCCGGGCATCCGCGGTCGGCACCCCCCACGAGCTGTTTGACGCTCTTGGCCGCGACGCCGAAGCACGGGCCGGTTACGACGCGCTCAGCCCGTCGGAACGGCGCCGCTACGAGGTCTGGATCGGCATGGCCAAGCGGGACGAAACCCGGGCCCACCGTCTCGCGGAAAGCCTCGCGAAGCTGCGCCGGGGCGAAAAACTGGGGATGCGGTAACCGGGTGCCGGCGCTTTTTCCGCAGTTCTCGCCCACCCGGGACGCGGCAACTCCGGAGTAGCAGAAACGAACGGGTCAGCCGGTGGGCCCAACTCGTGGGCCGGGTTCTGGGTTCGGGTCTTCGTTCCGTTCGCCCTGGGGTACTTCATCTCCTGGCTGCTTCGCTCCGTCACCGCGATCATCGCTCCGGACCTGGTCCGGGATCTCGGGCTGTCCGCCTTCGGGGTCGGCCTGCTGGGAAGCACCTACCTGCTCGCCTTCGCCCTGTCCCAGTTGCCGATCGGCGGCGCGCTCGACCATCTCGGACCACGGCGGACCAACGGAGCGCTGCTGCTGGTCGCCGCCGCGGGTTGCCTCCTCTTCGGCGTCGCGGACGGGTTCCCGATCCTGCTCGTGGGCCGCTTCCTCGCGGGCCTCGGAGTGGCGGCATGCCTGATGGCCTCGTTCAAGGCGTTCGTGCTCTGGGCCCCGCAGGCGCGGCTCCCGTTCCTGAACGGGTTCGTCATGGCGGTCGGGTCCATCGGAGCGCTGGCGGCCACCACTCCAACCGAGTGGCTGCTCGGTCTGATGAACTGGCGCGAGCTGTTCGTCCTGCTCGCGGTCGCGCTGCTCATGAGCGCGGTAGTCCTGTACCTGCTGGTCCCCCGGGACCCGAAGCCGGCCGGTGAGGGGGAGGCTTCCGGTCTCCTCGCGGCCACCGTGGGCGTCCGCGAGGTCTTGCGGCAGCGGGTGTTCTGGAGCATCGCCCCGCTTGGGGTGGTCCACCAGGGCACCTTCCTGGGGATTCAGAGCCTGTGGGCAGGCCCGTGGCTGGCGGAGGTCGCGGCGATGGACCGGGACGGGGTCGCCAACCATCTGTTGGTGCTCGCCGTCGCCATGGTGCTCGGTTTCCTGATCTCCGGGGCACTTGCGGGCGCCCTCGCGAAACGGGGGATCTCAGCAGTCTCGCTGCTCGGCGGCGTCAACCTGGCGTTCACCGCGACGCTCCTGGTGCTGGCTTCCGGCTTCACCGGAGCGCCGGCGATCCTGTGGGCCGCCTTCGGGTTCTTCGGGGCTTCCGGGATGCTGAGCTTCGCGATTCTGGTCGCCCACTACCCGCCCGGACTCGCAGGGAGGGTGGCTTCGGCAATGAACCTGCTCGTCTTCGCGGCGGCGTTCTCCGTACAGACCGGCTTCGGCGCGGTGATCGACCGGTTCCACGGGGACGGCCCCGAGGCCTCCTTCGCCGGCGCCGGGTTCGCGGCGGCGTTCCTGATCGCCGCCGCCTTCCAGGGGCTGTCGCTGGTCTGGCTGCGGCTCACCCGGTCCTGGCGGGATTCCGGATCAGTCTGAGTTCGCTCTCAGGCCGGGGCGCCGCGCGGCTGGGTGGGGTTAGGACGTGCGCGGCGCACCAGTTCTCCCGGTGGGGGGCGCCGCGCGTGCCGGTCTGAAGGCCGCTACCGCGAGAACCGGCCGGCGCTCCCCTACCGGGAGGAAAGGCTGCGGTGGACCAGGCGGACGAAGCGCTCCGCGTTCACGAAACCGGCCGCGTCCGGCGCCCAGCCGATGTCGGTGCCGATCCCGGTCACGAGCGCCACGTAGTCGGCCGCGGCGTCGTCTTCGCTCTGGCCCGCCGCGACGCGTTCGCTGATCCGCTCGCGGGCCATCTTGAGCGCTTCGGCGTACTTCATCAGGGTGGCGCGGTCGGTCACGGGCCCGTGGCCGGGAATGACCGTCGTCTGATCGTCGGTCGCCGCGGCGACCTTCTCGGCGGCCGCGATGAGGCCGTCGACATGCCCCCCGGAATCCACGTCGATGAACGGGAAGGCGCCGTTGAAGAACAGGTCCCCCATATGGACGACGTTCGCGCCCCGGAAGAAGATGATGGAGTCGCCGTCGGTATGGGCGGTGGGCGCGTGGACCGCCTCAATGGTCAGATCGTTCCAGTGCAGAGTGACGCCGTGGTTGAAGGTCACCACCGGAAGGGCCTCGGGAGCCGCCTGGTCGCTGCGTCCGACCAGGTCTGCGAACTCGGCCGGGTTCATCCGACGGCGCACGTTCTCGTGGGCCACGATGAGGCTGCCCGCCTTGCCGAGGTTCTCGTTGCCGCCGGTGTGGTCCCCGTGCCAGTGGGTGTTGACCACGAAGCGCACCGGCTCGCTGGTGATCGAGCGCACCGCGGCGAGGATCTTGTCGGTGAGCGGCGCGTACTGATCGTCCACCAGGAGCGCCCCGTCCGCGCCGGTGGAGAGTCCGATGTTGCCCCCGCGCCCGAAGAGGACGTGGATCCCACCGCCCAGGTCCTGGCTGGTGATGGAGACAGCGTCCCAGTCCACGTCCTGGGCCAGCGCCGGAAACGCGACGAGCGAAAGGCAGATCGCAGTGAGGACGAGCCGCCGCGGGCGACGGGCGAATGAATCAGTCAGATGCATCTCAAATCGACTCCGGAAAGGAAGGAATTGCGACCACACGAATCCCGGCGGCCTGACAAGGAATCAGCGGCCGTCGGCTAGCAGCCGACGCAGGCGTTGTTGTTCTTCGCCCCGTAGCTGGCGAGAAGTGCGATCGTCTCCGGGAAGGGGTTGATGCGCTGCACCGGCCCGTTCGCCAGGTCGATGGTCGTCTGGCCGGTCCGGGCCACCGCGAGCGGATCGGCGCCGTGGTCGATCAGGTACTGCACGAGCCAGGTGTCGCCCCGCGCCGCCGCGTGATGGATCGTGGAGTAACCGTTGTGGTCGCGAACGCTCGCGTCCGCGCCGCACTCCTCCACGAGGTACCGCACCGCGTCATGCCAGGCGTCGGGCGCGTGGCGGTGGGAGTTCGCCGCGAGTCCCAGCCCGTATCCCACGCCGGACGCGGCGTGGATCGGATAGACGGCCGAATCTCCGAACTCCGCGGGTGGCAGACCCGAGGGATCCGGATCTCCCTCTTCGATGAGCATGGGGAGCCGCCGGCGCTCCGGCACCTTGATCGTCGGGATGTGCGGGTCGGCGCCATTCGCCACCAGCAGCTTCATCGCCGGAATGTCCAGCGAGTAGGCGGCGCGCCAGAAGGCGGTCGCGCCACTCCGGTCCACGCCGAGCTGGTCCACGTTGTAGACGGTGTACCAGAGCGAGCTGTCGATCCGGGCGTTCACGTCGGCCCCCGCATCGATCAGCGCCTGCATGAGTTCGAGGTGCGAGGTCTCCTGCTGCAGGTAGTCCGCGGGCTGCGGGTGTCGGGCCTTCGGGATCCACTGGGTGTTGACCGCCCCGTAGAGCGGCGTGGCGTTCTGCGAATCCGTCATGGTCGGGTCGGCGCCGCGCTCGAGCAATCGCATCGCGAGGTCGAAGTGACCGTTGATGGTCGCCATCAGCAGCGGAGTCGTTCCGCTGCCGTCGGCGCGCTGGTTGATCCCGGCGCCGGCGTCGAGCAACTCCATCGAAGTCTCGATCTGGCCTTCACGCGCCGCGAGCAGGAGGGCGGTCAGACCGCCGTGGGTTCCGACCCGGTCCTCGTAGGTCTTCGGCTTGGGCTCGTTGGGATCGAGGTCGCTGTAGGGATCGAGCGGGTCGGGCGGCGGGGCCCCGGCTCCGGTAGCCCCGGTTCCCGCACCCGGCCGGCGGTCCACGCCGTTGGCGGGGAGCGGCCGCTCGGCCTGGAGAACGCCGCTTCCGCCCCGCATTTCCGCGAGACGCGCCTCTCGGGCGCGGCGTTCCTGCATGTCGAGCCGCGACCGTTCGACGACGTCCAGCACATTCGCGGTCCGGGACGCATCCGCACCGGCTTCCATGAGCGCCCTGACGGCCGCCACGCGGCCGCGGACGGAGGCGAACATGAGCGGCGTCAGGCCCCACTCGGTCTCGCGCGCATCCACGGAGGCCCCGTGAGCGACGAGCGTGTTCAGCACTTCGGGCACTCCGGCCGCCGCCGCGAAGTGGATCGGCTCGGCTCCGGTGGAGGTCAGGGCGTCGGCAGGGGCGCCGGCCTGGAGGAGGGCTTCGGCGACTTCGGCCTCACCGGCCGCCGCCGCCACGTGGAGCGGTGTGTGGCTCCCGAGCCGCGTGGTGGCCTCGACGTCCGCACCCGCCGCGATCAGTACCTCGGCGACCTCACGGTTCCCCGTCTTCGCCGCCCAGTGGAGCGCCGTAAACCCGTCACCCTGCGCCGCGTTCACGTCCGCGCCGGCACGGAGCTCCGCCTTCAGCGACTCGACGTCGCCGCGCTTCGCCGCGTCCAGCACCGGCGACAGCAGTGCCGCGCTTCCGGCTCCCGCCAGCACGCCCAACACCGTGAGCAACGCCGCCAGGCCAATCCATCGCTTCCCGATCTTCATGCCCTGTCCCTCGCTCCCGGTCAGAGGCTTTGCTGTGAAACCCGCTCGCTACACCGCCTGCGAAAGGGAGAAGGCGCCCGTGCTGTTCCCGAAGCTCTCGAGGTCATCCATCCCCAGCTTGTGGAGCAGCGTCAGCATCACGTTCGCCAGCGGAGTACCCGGCTGGGCCCGCAGGTGCAGGTTGTGCTCCAGGGCGCCGTTCGCGCCGCCCGCCACGAAGAACGGGACGCGCTTGTGGTTGTGGATGTTCGGATCGCCCATCGGGGACCCATACAGGATCATGGTCTTGTCGAGCAGCGTCCGGTCGTCCTCCTGGATGCTCCGCAGCTTCTCCATGAAGTACGGGACCAGGCTCACGTGATACCGGTTGATCCGCCCCAGGATCTCGACCCGCTCGGGATCGTTCCCGTGGTGCGACGCCGGATGGAAGGCGGTGGCCTCCCCACTGTCCGGATAGACGCGGCTGGAGGCGTCCCGGCCCAGCTTGAAGCTGAACACCCGGGTCATGTCCGACTGGAAGGCGAGCGCCTGCAGGTCGAACATGATCTTCACGTGCTCGTCGAACGAGTCCGGCACCCCTGACGGGGCGTCGGGAAGCTCGCGGAGCTCCCCGCTGGTGTTCCGTTCCACGATGCGCTCGATCCGCCGCTCCATCTCGCGGATGTCGGTCATGTAGCGGTCCATCCGCCGCACGTCCTCCGCGTCGAGGGAGTTCTTGAGCCGGCTGACTTCCGATCCGATGAAGTCCAGGACGCTCTGGCGCGCCTTCTGACGGGCCACCCGGCCCTCCGGCGTGCCGCCCGCGCCGAACAACTGGTCGAACACGATCCGCGGGTCGCGCGTCATCGGCAGCGGCTCGGTCGGCGACGCCCAACTGATGGTGTCCGTGTAGACGCACGCGTAGCCGTAGGCGCAGCCGCCCGCCTGGTCCACCGTCTCGATGCAGAGCTGCATGGACGGAATCGGCGTGTCCTGGCCGAAGCGCTGCGCGTACATCTGGTCGAACGAGGTGCCCGCAAACACATCCGAACTCTCGGTCTGCTTGGGATACGACTGGGTCAGGAACGCCGCGCTCGAACGGAAGTGGTCGCCGCCGATCTCACGCGCGGTGCGCGCCTCGGCCGGCTCCACGTCGCAATCGCTCACGATGGTGACGTAGTCGCGAACCGGCTCGAGGGAGCTGAGGGCGCCCTTCGAGAGATCGAAGTCCGTGCCTTCCTTCTCCGGGGTCCACAGATGCTGCGAGCGGCCGTACTTGTTGCTTCCCGCGGCGCCGTGAACGATCTCGATCGCGACGAGGCGCGTCGGGTCGTCCGCGGTCGGCTTCGCGAGGACGCTCGCCGGAACCATGGCGTCCAGGAACGGCAACGCGATCGTCGCTCCCGCTCCACGGAGGAACGTCCGCCGGGGAAGGCTCTTACCGGTCAGGTAGTTCATCTTTTTCTCCTGTCAGGTTCTTCCTGCCAAGGTGCCCCGCCGACCGTCTCCGTGTCCGGCGGGGCTGGAGTCTTTGCTGTGGGTGGACGACGCCCGCAGAGTACGGGATCGTCGAACTCCCATAACCGGGCTAGGATAGGAAATCAAGCGCCCCGACGCAAGCGGCAAGGCGCCCGGCGGGGACCCCGAGAGCGCCCCGCCGAACGGACGTCAGTGTTCGGCCGCGACCGTGGTCTCGATCTCTTCGAGGACCTCGCCCTTCATCTGGAAGGCCGGGCTCCGCACCACGCCCAGAATGAACGCCGAGGTCCGGAAGTCGGCGTTCTCCGCTTCCCGGACGATCTCCCGGATCCGCGGCTGGTCGTAGTACTCGACCCGCCGGCCCAGCGCGTACGCCATCAGGTTCTCCGTGAACGTCCGCAGCAGCGGCGTCGGCCGCTTCAGCAGCGCGTTGCGCAGATCCCCGATGTTCTGGATCAGGGTGCCGTCGTAGAACTCGCCGGAAGCGTCGATCGGCTGCCCCGCGTCCTTCACCCGCACCCGGCCGGTGACGTCGAACGCTTCGAGGGCCACGCCGATGGGATCCATCATCCGGTGGCAGGAACGGCACGCGGGGTTGTCGCGGTGGATCTCCAGACGCTCGCGCGCGGTCAACTCGCGGCCGTCCGCCGCCGCGGCGGTTGCATCGAGGTCGGGGACATCCGGTGGCGGCGGCGGTGGCGGACTACCAAGCAGCACCTCCATCACCCACTTCCCGCGCAGCACCGCCGACGTCCGGTAAGGATGCGACGTCAGCGTGAGCATGCTGCCATGAGCGAAGATCCCGCGCCGGCTCGGGTCCTGGTACTCGACGAGCCGGTGCTCCGGTCCGCTGACCCCCACCATCCCGTAGTGCTTGGCGAGGCGCTCGTTCACGAACGTGTAGTCGGCCGTGAACAGATCGAAGATGCTCCTGTCCTCCGACACCAGGTGGTGGAAGAACCGCTCGGTCTCCTCCACCATCGCCGTCTTCAACTGCTGGTGGAAATCCGGATAGAGACGAACGTTCGGATTGATCTTCTTGAGGTCCTGCAACCGGAACCACTGATACGCGAACCGCTTCGCCAGCGCCTCCGAGCGCGGGTCCGCGAGCATCCGGCGCACCTGCTCGTCGAAGACGGAGGGGTCCGACAAATCCCCCGCCTCGGCGACGTCGAGCAGCTCGTCGTCCGGGATCGTCCCCCACAGGAAGAAGGACAGCCGGGAAGCCAGGTCGTTGTCGGTCAGCCGGTAGCCGAACTCCGCCTCCCGCGGGTCGAGCGGCTCCTCGATCCGGAACACGAAGTTGGGGCTCGCCAGAACCCCCTCGACCCCCATCCGGATCCCCTCCTCGAAGCCGACGGTCCCAGCGCCCGCGTCGTAGAGCTCCATGAGCGCCGCCAGGCCCTCGTCGCTGAGATTGCCCCGGTAGGCGAGCCTGCCCAGGCGCCCGAGAATCTGCTCGGCGCAGGGACGGGCCTCGTCCGGCGACAGCGGCCGGCAACTGAAGACCGCCTGCCGGCTCGGCGTCTCCGAGACGCCGGTCGGGTCGAAGGGACCGCGGATCAGGACGTCCCGGAGGTGCGGGAGGCTGTGGATCCCGTAGGTGAGCGCGATGTTGGTGCTGGCGAGCGACCATTCGTGCGGGGAGACGAGATCCAGCGTCGGGCCGTCGAACTGCCGCAGGAACGCCGCCGCCACCTTCCGCGGACCGGCCTTCACGAAGATCGGTTCGGTGATCATCGTGGCGCCGTCCGGATCGGACGTGTGCATCCACGGATCGATCGAGAGCAGCGCGACCCGCTCGCCGTCAATCGAGATCTCGAGCCGCTCGGGATTCTCCTCGGAATTCAGCGCCCCCACCGCGGTACCGACCACGGGGCCGCACACTTCATGGTGGAGCGAGACCCGGAAGACGTAGTTCCCGTCGGCCGGGAAGGTGTGGTCCGCGGCGAGCCCGCCCCGGGTGCCGTAGGGGGCCCCCTCGACCTGCCGCCGCTGCGAGGCCCACCGGGAGACGAAGTAGCTGGTCTCGGCGGGAGCGGCGTCGGGATCGCCCACCGCGAGCCGGCTGATCTCGCTCGCCGCCCGCAGGTAGGAGTCCATGAGCGTCGCGGACAGCAGCTGCACGTCCGCGATGTTGTCGAAGTTCGCGCTGATGGTGTCCTGCGGGAGGTACTCCGCGGCGTCGAGTTCGAGCGCCAGCAGGTCCCGGATCGCCGCGGTGTACTCCGCCCGGTTCAACCGCTGGAAGGAACGGCGCCCCGGATTCGGCTCCGCCCGGGCGCTCGCGTCAAGCTGGGACTCGAGCGACCCCGCGACCTCTTCGAGCACCTCCTCGGCGGGACGGCGGGAGCCCGGCGGCGGCATCATCCCCAGCCGGAGCTTCGAGACCATCTTCTCCGCGAGTTCGGGGCTGGAGGGCGCGTTCCCCGCGTCGAAACCGGAGAGCGTCATGTTGCCGGTCTTCATCCGGTCGTTGTGGCAGACCATGCAGTAGGTCCGCAGCATCCGGTTGTGGGCGGCCGCGTTCTCCGGAGAGACGGCCGGAGCGGTCTCCGCCGCTGACACGGGCTCCCACGATCTCGCAGTCGCGAGCGTCGGCGGCTCCGCGGACGCGGACGCCGCGGCCGACGCCGCCAGCAGACCGGCGACGAGGAACGGGACCAGCGAAGGCCGGATGACTCTTCCTGCTTCCATCGGGGCGACTCCCATCGTCATGCCTCAGCAACCCACGCAGCGGTTGTTGTTCTTGGCTCCGTAGCTTTCGAGGAGGGCGATGGTCTCCGGGAACGGGTTGATCCGCTGGGCCGGCCCGTTGGCCAGATCCACCGTGGTCTGCCCGGACCGGGCGATGACCAGCGGGTCGGCGCCCTTCGAGATGAGGTAGAGGATCATCTCGTTGTCACCCCGGGAGGCGGCGTGGTGGATCACGCTGTAGCCGTTGTGGTCCCGGGCGGCCGGATCGGCGCCCAGTTCCTCCACGAGGTACTTCACCGCGGGCATCCAGGCATCGGGGGCGTGGCGGTGCGAGTTCGCGGCCAGGCCGAGCCCGTAGCCGACGCCGGCCGCGGCGTGGATCGGATAGACCCCGGGGCCTCCGTAGGGAACCTCGGGGAGGCCCGAGGGATCCTCCTCGGGTTCTTCGGCCGTCAGGTCGGTCAGCCGGCGGAGGACCCGCTCCGGCACCTTCATGGTCGGGATGTGCGGGTCCGCGCCGCGGGCGACCAGCATCTTCATCGCGGGAATGTCGAGTGCGTAGGCGGCGCGCCAGAAGGCCGTCGCCCCGGCGCGGTTCACGCCGAGCTGGTCGGTGTTGTAGGTGGTGTACCACTGCTTGCGCTCGAGCCGGGCATCGATGTCCGCTCCGGCGTCGAGGAGCGCCTCCATGAACTCGATGTGCGAGGTCGCCTGCCGCAGGTGGTCCGCCGGCTGGGGATGGAACGGCTGGGCGATCCAGCGGGAGTTGATCGCCGCGTAGAGCGGCGCCCCGCCCGAGACGTTCTTCAGGTCTGGATCCGCCCCGCGCTCCAGCAGGCCCATGCCGAGGTCGTAGTGACCGTTGAGCGCCGCCATCAGCAGGGGTGAGGTGCGGTGTCCTTCGGCCCGCTGGTTGACGTCGGCGCCGGCGTCCACCAGGGCGAGCGCGGTCTCGAGATGACCGTCGCGGGCCGCCAGCAGCAGCGCGGTCAGGCCGCCGTGGGTGCCGACGAGTTCCGCGTAGCGGAGCGGCTGGAGGCGGTTCCGGTTCCGCCGCCGGGCCTCCCGGCGCTTCTGCGCTTCCTCGATGGCCTTCGCCCGGGCCAGTTCGTCCTCGGGGTGGCCGTGGGCCGCGGCGTGCTCGTCCTTCTCGGCGGCGATTTCCTCAGCCGTCGGCTTCTTCAGATCGGCGAGGTCGGCGGATCCGGTCGTGCCGGAACCGGCGGTGGACGCGGTCGCCGGCCCTTCATCGGTCCGGCCCTTCTCGCGGGCCGCCTTGGCGGCGGCGGCGCGGGCCCGCCGCTGGGCTTCCTTCGCCCGCTTGTCCCGCTCCCGCTCGTCGTAGATGACGCCGGCCGTGCCTCCACCCCGCTCGCGGGCGATCCGGGCCTGCCGGGCCCGCCGCGCCGCGAGATCCTGCTCGGCGCGCGCCGCAACGTCCAGCACGGCAGCCGTGATCGCCGGGTCGGCTCCCTCTTCCATCAGCGTCCCGACGGCCGCGGTCCGGCCGGTGGCCGCCGCGAACATGAGCGGGGTCTGGCCCCAATTCGGCTCGACGGCGTTCACGTCGGCGCCGTGCGAGGCCAGGACCCTGACCGTCTCCGGGTCCCCGGAGGCCGCAGCGAAGTGGATGGAACGGGCGCCGGTATTGGTCGGCACCGCCACCGGAGCCCCCGCCTGCAGCAGGGCCTCGGCAACTCCGGCCTGACCGGCCGCCGCCGCGACGTGGAGCGGCATGTGGCTCCCGATACGCGTCGTGGCCTTGATGTCAGCACCCGCGGCGATCAGCACCTCGGCGACGCCTCGGTTCCCGAGCTTCGCCGCCCAGTGGAGCGCGGTGAACCCATCCCCCTGCGCCGCGTTGACGTCGGCGCCGGAACGGAGTTCCGCCTTCAGGGACTCGATGTCACCGCGTTTCGCCGCATCGAGCACCGGCGCCAAGGCCGCAGAGCCGGCGCCCACCACCAGGCCAAGCGCGCACAGCAGCGCTGCGAGGCCAACCCATCGCTTCTGGATCTTCATGGCTCGTTCCTCTTCTCTTCTCGATAGTCCTCGGCTGGAGTTCCCGGGCCGGTCAGACCGCCAGGGACAGGGAGAACCCGCCCGTGCTGTTCCCGAAGCTCTCCAGGTCATCCACCCCCAGCTTGTGGAGCAGCGTCAGCATCACGTTCGCCAGCGGAGTACCCGGCTGGGCCCGCAGGTGCAGGTTGTGCTCCAGGGCGCCGTTCGCGCCGCCCGCCACGAAGAACGGGACGCGCTTGTGGTTGTGGATGTTCGGATCGCCCATCGGGGACCCATACAGGATCATGGTCTTGTCGAGCAGCGTCCGGTCGTCCTCCTGGATGCTCCGCAGCTTCTCCATGAAGTACGGGACCAGGCTCACGTGATACCGGTTGATCCGCCCCAGGATCTCGACCCGCTCGGGATCGTTCCCGTGGTGCGACGCCGGATGGAAGGCGGTGGCCTCCCCACTGTCCGGATAGACGCGGCTGGAGGCGTCCCGGCCCAGCTTGAAGCTGAACACCCGGGTCATGTCCGACTGGAAGGCGAGCGCCTGCAGGTCGAACATGATCTTCACGTGCTCGTCGAACGAGTCCGGCACGCCTGACGGCGCGTCGGGAAGCTCGCGGAGCTCTCCGCTGGTGTTCCGTTCCACGATCTTCTCGATCCGCCGCTCCATCTCCCGGATGTCCGTCAGGTAGCGGTCCATCCGCCGCACGTCCTGCGGATCGAGGGCGCCCTGGAGATCCCGGACCTCCTCACCGATGAAGTCCAGGACGCTCCGGCGCGCCCGCTGCCGCGCCGCCCGGCCCTCCGGAGTGCCGCCCGCGCCGAACAACTGGTCGAACACGATGCGCGGGTCGCGCGTCATCGGCAGCGGCTCGGTCGGCGACGCCCAACTGATGGTGTCCGTGTAGACGCACGCGTAGCCGTAGGCGCAACCGCCCGCCTGGTCCACCGTCTCGATGCAGAGCTGCATCGAGGGAATCGGCGTGTTCTGGCCGAAGCGCTGCGCGTAGAACTGATCGAACGAAGTGCCGGCGAAGACATCCGACCCTTCCGTCTGTCTCGGATGGGACGCGGTCAGGAACGTCGAACTCGAGCGGAAGTGGTCCCCGCCGATCTCCCGCGCGGTCTCCGCTTCCGCGGGCTCGTTGTCACAGTCGCTCACGATCGTGACGTAGTCCCGGACCGGCTCGAGGGGGCTGAGTGCGCCCTTCGAGAGGTCGAAGTCCGTGCCCTCCTTCTCCGGAGACCACAGGAACTGCTCGCGGCCGTACTTGTTGCTCCCCGCCGCGCCGTGAACGATCTCCACGGCCACGAGCCGCGTCGGATCCGCCTCGGTCGGCTTCGCGATGGCGCTCGCCGGCACCATGGCGTCGAGGAACGGCAACGCGATCGTCGCGCCGGCCCCGCGCAGGAACGTGCGCCGCGGCAGGCTCTTTCCGGTCAGGTAGTTCATCGTCTTCTCCTTCGGTTCCGTTGGCTGTCTTCTCTGGTCTTCTCTAGTGTTCGCCGGCGACCGTGGCCTCGACCTCTTCGGCCGCGCCGCCCTTCATCTGGAACGCCGGACTCTTCGCCACCCCCAGGATGAACGAGGACATCCGGTAGTCCGAGGCCTCCGCGGCCCGGACGATCTCCCGGATCCGCGGCTGGTCGTAGTACTCCACCCGCCGGCCCAGCGCGTACGCCATCAGGTTCTCCGTGAACGTCCGCAGCAAGGGGGTCGGGCGCTTCAGCAGTGCGTTGCGCAGGTCTCCGATGTCCTGGATCGGAGTGCCGTCGTAGAACTCGCCGGACGCGTCGATGGCCTGTCCCGCGTCCTTCACCCGCAGGCGGCCCGTCACGTCGAACTGCTCGAGCGCCAGGCCGATCGGATCCATCATCCGGTGGCACGACCGGCACGCCGGGTTGTCCCGGTGGATCTCGAGAGCCTCCCGCGCCGTGAGCTTGCGGACCGTCTCACCGGACTCCCCGGTGTCGAGGTCGGGAACGTTCGGCGGCGGAGGCGGCGGCGGGCTCCCGAGCAGCACTTCCATCACCCACTTCCCGCGCAGGACCGCGGAGGTCCGGTAGGGATGCGAGGTCAGCGTCAGCATGCTTCCGTGGGCGAAGATCCCGCGCCGGTTCGGATCCTGGTACTGCACCATCCGGTGTTCCGGGCCGACGACGCCCTGCATGCGGTAGTGCTTCGCGAGCGGGCCGTTCACGAACGTGTAGTCGGCGGTGAACAGATCGAAAATGCTCTTGTCCTCGGACACCAGGTGGTGGAAGAACCGCTCCGTCTCCTCCACCATCGCCCACTTCAACTGCTGGTAGAAGTCCGGATAGAGCCGGACGTTCGGATTGATCTTGTCCAGGTCCTGCAGCCGGAACCACTGGTGCGCGAACCGCTTCGCCAGCGCCTCCGAACGGGGATCCGCGAGCATCCGGCGCACCTGCGCCTCGAATCCCGCGGGATCCGTCAACCGGCCGGCCTCCGCGGCATCCAGGAGCTCGCCGTCCGGGATCGTCCCCCAGAGGAAGAAGGACAGCCGGGAGGCCAGATCGGTGTCGGTCAGCCGGTAGCCGAACTCGGCTTCCCGCGGGTCCAGCGGCTCCTCGATCCGGAACACGAAGTTGGGACTCGCGAGCATCCCCTCGATCCCCATCCGGATTCCTTCCTCGAAACCTTCCGCCGCCGCGCCCGAGTCGTAGAGGGACATCAGCGCGTTCAGGTTGCGCTCCGTGAGATTCCGCCGGTACGCGAGACGCCCGAGACGGGACAGGATCTCCTCGGCGCAGGGACGCGCCTCCTCGGGTGCGAGCGGCCGGCAGGTGAAGATCGTCCGGCGGCTCGGGGTGTCCGACACCCCCGTGGCGTCGAAGGGCCCGGTGATGAAGAGATCCCGCAGGTGCGGCACGTTGTGGATGCCGTACGTCCTCGACGTCGCGGTGCTGGCGAGCGACCAGTCGTGCGGGGAGATCATGTCGAGGACCGGCCCCTCGTAGTGCTTCAGGAAGACGGCGGCCACCTTGCGCGGCCCGCCCCGCACGAAGATGGGCTCGGACCGCAGGTTGACGCCGTCGGGATCGGAAACGTGCATCCAGCGGTCGACATCGAGGAGCGCGACGCGTTCGCCGTCGATCGAGATCTCGACCTGCTCCGGCTTGTCCAGGGTGTGGAGCGCACTCGATCCCGACCCCACGATGGCCCCGGTGGTCTCGTGGTGGAAGGCCACCCGGAACCGGTACTCACCGTCCGCCGGGAACACGTGGTCCACCACGATCCCGCCCCGGGTCCCGTAGGGCGCGTCCTCGACCTGGCCGAGCTGGGCGGCCCAGCGGGACACGTGGTAGCCGGACTCGGCGGCGGTGGCGTCGGGATCACCCACCGCGAGCCGGCTGATGTCGCTGGCGGCGCGCAGGTAGGAGTCCATGAGGGTCGCCGACAGCAACTGGACGTCGGCGATGTTGTCGAAGTTGGCGCTGATCGTGTCCTGGGGGAGGTACTTGGAGGCGTCCAGCGGGAGGTCCAGCAGGTCGCGGATCGCCGCGGTGTACTCCGCCCGGTTCAGGCGCTGGAAGGAACGGCGTCCGGGGTTCGGATTCGCGGCCGCGCTGTCGTCGAGCTGGGTCTCGAGCGACGCCGCGACCTCGGTCAGCGTCTCTTCGGGAGGACGCCGGGCGCCGGGCGGCGGCATCATCCCGAGCCGCAGCTTCGAGACCATCTTCTCCGCAAGGACCGGATTGGCCGGCGCGTCGCCGGCGTCGAAACCGGCGAGCGACATGTTGCCGGTCTTCATCCGGTCGTTGTGGCAGACCATGCAGTAGGTCCGCAGCATCCCGTTGTGCGCGGCCGCGGTCTCCGGGGTGACCCCGGACGCCGGGAGGGAACCCTCCGGAGTCCAGTTCCGGACGGACGCCACCGTCGGCGGAGCCGGCTCGGAACCCGGTTTTTCGCCCGCGTCCGCCACGGATGGAAGCGCGAACGCGCCCACGCCAAGGGACCCTGCGGCGACGAATTTGAGTAGGCGCATGGGATGTTGTGACCGGCCGCGGCGGGGTGGCTTTTCCGCCCCCGAATACGCTCCGGGCCAATTGATAAAGGATAGTGACGAGCCGGGGTAGTTGCAACCAGCGCAAACCCCGATTTCGGGCGCCGGATGCGGCCTCCGCGCGGGCCCGTGATGCGCCGCATCGCCCCCCGGATCGGGGGACTTGCAACGTCCCTTACGGCGACTTGATCCGTCCCGGCGGAGGGGCGGCCGGGAGCATCGTTATGGTAGTATGGTATGAGTATGGTCAAGGTCACCTACTCGCTCGATGACGCAACGGTGCGCCGGATCCGCGCGGTATCCGCCCGGCTGGGGATTCCCCAGAGCCAGATGGTGCGGGAGGCGGTCGCCGACTACGCGGCGCGCAAGGACCGGCTGAGCGAAGCGGAGCGGCTGCGGATGCTGGAGGTGCTGGAGCGGATCCGGGACTCTCCGCCGAGCCGTCCCCAGGAGGAGGTGGAGGCCGAACTTCGGCAAATCCGCGAGGCGCGGAAGCGGGCCTGGCGCTCGAAGACGTGATCATCCATCTCGATACCTCGGCGCTCGTTGGCGCACTTGCCGGCCGCCGGCTGGCGCTTCCACGGCTACACGAGTTGGTCAGGGAGGGGCATCGCCTGAAGCTCTCCGCACCGGTGCTCTACGAGTGGCTGCGTGGCCCACGGACCGTCGGTGAGTTGCAGGACCAGGAAACCCTCCTGCCCCGGCGCGCGGCCGTTCCGTTCGACACCGAAGCCGCCGCGAGGGCGGCCGATCTCTACGTGGAACTGAGCAGGGTGGGGAGCCGCGAGATGGATCTCGCGATCGCTGCCTGTGCGCTCGTTGAGGACGCGGCGCTGTGGACCCTCAACACCGAGGATTTCCGGGACATCCCCGGGCTCAAGCTGGCGTGACCGCCGGTCCGGCGACGGCTGTGCCGTCTCCGGTCAGAGATCGAGGTCGCAGAGCACCGGCGCGTGATCGGAGGGGATGTCCTCCCCCTTGCGCTGGCGGCGCTCGTCCCGGTCCACCCGCACCGACGCGATGCAGCCGGCCAGGGACGCGGTCAGGTAGATGTGATCGATCCGGGCGCCGACGTTCTTCGCGAAGGCCAGGCGGGTGTAGTCCCACCAGGTGTAGAGGCCCTTCTCGGGCTCCTCTCCCTCCGCGTAGATCTCCCGGTACGCGTCGGTGAGCCCCCAACCCACGACGCCCGCGAGCGCCGCCCGGGCGTCCGGGTGGCAGAGCACCCCTCCCGGATCGGCGGTCGCCGAGTCCCGGTCGCTGGGCGCCACGTTGAAGTCGCCGCAGAGGACGAGCGGCTCTCCCGGGTCCGCGCGCCCGGCCAGATGCTCGCGAAGCGCGCCGAGCCACTCGAGCTTGTAGTTCCAGTCCTCGACCCGGGTCACCGCCTTCCCGTTCGGCACGTACGCGGTGATGACCCGTACGCCGGACACCCGGACATCCAGCAGCCGCGCCTCGTCCCGCGCCCGGCAGGCGGGAAGCCCTCTTTCGAGGACCTCCGGGGACTCGCGGGCGAGCACGGCGACCCCGTTCCGGGCGGCTTGGGCGTGCACCACGGCGCGGTATCCCGCGGCCTGGACATCCAGCCAGGGGAAGGTCTCGGCGGGCGCGCGAAGCTCCTGGAGACAGAGGACATCGGGCTCGTGCCGCTCGAGCAGGCGGAGCAGGCGGGCCCGGCGCGTCCGGATCGAATTCAGGTTCCAGGTGATGACGCGCAAGGGGACGGGCGGGCCGGATCATAAACGGCGGAAGCCCCTACACTTCGTGCCCGGCGACCCCGCATGAATTCCTTCTTCCCCATGCCCCGCAGGGAGCGCGTCGCCCTCTTCACCCTGATCGCGTTCTCGGTGGTGGCCTTCCTGCCGGTGTTCGGAGAAGTCTCCGTGCTGGGGGTTGCCGTGTTCGGCTGGCTCATGGCGATCCTGCTGCTCGGATCGCCGGCGATCCTCCTCCTGCTCGTGCTCGGCGAATCGGGAAGCGGAGACACCGGGGCCGGCGGGCCGGAGGACACCGCACCGGATCCATGATCGAACGCTGGCTCGTCCTCGTCTACCTGCTCGTCTGCGTGGTGGTCGGGGCGCTGGCCACCCGCCGGGTGCTCGGCTCGGCGGACGAGTACTGGGTGGCCGGGCGCCGCGTCGGGACCGGGGTCAACGCCCTCGCGATCATGGCCAGCCTGGCCAGCGGCGGCTCGCTGGTCGGGGTGCTGGGCCTCGCCTACTCGGGCGGCATTCCCGCAACGCTCGCCCTCTTCGCCGGCGCGGTGGTGGGGTTCCCGCTCGCCACCATCCTGGTCGCGGCGCCGCTCCGGCGCCTCGCCAAGTTCACGATCACGGACTTCATGGTGTTCCGGTATCCCCACGGGCTGGTCCGGGCGCTGGTCCCGACGATCATCGTGATCTCGCTGACGGTCTACATGGTGGCGCAGATGAAGGCCGCCGGCATCACCGCCGAGGCGCTCCTCGGGGTGGACTACGGGACCGCAATCACGGTCGCGACCGTCGTGTTCGTCCTCTACGTGTCCTTCGGCGGGATGGTGGCGGTGACGGTCACCGACGTGATGCAGGGGGCGCTGTTGTTCCTGCTCATGGGGGTCACCGCCGTCGTGCTCGCCATGAACGCGGGGTCGCCGCTCGGCTCCCTCCAGGCGGCGACGGCGGCCTCGCCGGCCTTCGGCCAGCTCCCCGCCGGGGGTTCCGGCTATCTCGACTACTTCGTGATCTGGGCCTCCGCGATTCCAGTGATCCCGCACATCGTCATGCGGGTCGCCACCGCCCGGGACCCGAGAAGCGCCCGGCTCTCGCTCAATCTCGCGACCGTCATGTACGGCGTGATGATCCTCTCGGCGATCCTGCTGATCGCCCCGGTGGGCATCCTGGAGTTCCCCGGGCTGACCGATCCGGACGAGGTCTTCCTGCGCATCATCGGCGAGAACTTCCCTCCCCTCTTCCGCGGGCTCGCGGTGGCGGCGGTCCTGGCCGCGGTGATGTCCACCACCGACGCCTTCCTGTTGGCGGTGAGTTCAGCGGTCGCCCACGACCTGCTCGGCGGCTACCTGGGGCGGAAGAGCAAGCGCGCGCAGGCCTTCGCCCGCCTCGGGGCCACCTGGCTGGTCGGCGCCGCGGCGCTCTACTGGGCGTGGTCGCCGCCGGAACTGCTCACCCAGTTCTACACCGCCGGCGTGGGTCTGCTCTCGGCGGGACTGTTCGTGCCGGTGGTCTTCGGCCTCTGGTGGCGGCGGGCGAACCTCCTGGGCGGGCTGGCGGCGCTGGTTGCCGGCGTCGGGACCTACTCGTTCGTCCTGCTGTTCGGCCCCGGGTTCGGGATCGGGCTCGGCCCTATCCTGGTGGCCCTCCCGGTGAGCCTCCTGGCGATGCTCGCCGGCGGGCTCTGGGGCCGCGCTGACCCTTCCGACCGGGCGCGGGCCGTGGAGCGGCTGCACCAGCCCGGCTGAGCGACGCCCGTTGCCGGCGACTCTCTCCGCGGCGGTACTGCTCCTTTACACCGCCGTCCTGTTCGGGGTGGCGTGGATCGCCAGCCGGCGCATCCACGACTTCTCGGACTACCTGGTCGCCGGGCGGAACCTCGGCGTCCCGCTCGCCTCGCTGAGCCTGCTGGCCACGTGGTTCGGGGCCGGCACCCTGCTCGCCTCCGCGGAGGAGGTGCGGGCGGTGGGGCTCTCGGCGGCCGCGCTCGAACCCATCGGCCCCGGAATCTGCCTCCTGCTCGTGGGAGTGTTCTACGCCGCGCCGCTGCGGCGGGCGGGCCTCCTGACGCTCGGTGACTTCTTCGCCAGGCGCTTCGGGCGGCGCGCGGAGATCGCCTGCGCCGCCATCATGGTGCCGAGCTTCTTCGGCTGGATCGCCGCCCAGTTCTCGGTCCTGGCCGCCCTCCTCGGCGAGCTCTTCGGCATCCCCGCCGGGGCGGGGCTGGCGCTGGTGGCCGCGGTGGCGGTGGGCTACACGCTGATCGGAGGGATGTGGTCGGTAACGCTGACCGACGCCGTGCAGGGGGTGATCGTGGTCCTGGCGCTCCTCGCGCTCGGCGTTTCGGCGGTGGCGGAACTCGGTGGGGGTTCGCTCGCCGGGGGGATCGCGCGGCTCGGGCGGGAGACGCCGCCGGACCTCCTGGCAGTGGTTCCTGGCGAGCTGACGGCTCTCCTCGCCTGGTCGGGGCTGCTCGTCGCCGGGGCGCTCGGCAACATCCCCGGCCAGGACGTGCTCCAACGGGTGTTCGCCTCGCGGACGCCGCGGGTGGCCCGGCGCGCCTGCCTGATCGCGGGCGGCCTCTACCTCGTCCTCGGCGCCATTCCGGTCGTGCTGGGGCTCGCCAGCCGACTCCTGCTGCCCGGCCAGGAGGGGGACATGCTGGCGGCGCTGGGACGGATTCTCTTCAGTCCGCTCGCCGCGCTGGGGCTCGTCCTGCTGGTGGTCTCGGCGGTCCTTTCCAGCGTGGACAGCGCGCTAATATCGGCGGCGTCCGTACTGGCGCAGAACCTGCTCCGCCATTCCCTGCCCCGGGCAGGGCTCCTGCGGTTGAGCCGCCTTTCGGTACTGATCGTTGGTGCGGCAAGTCTCTTCTATGCGTTCCGTGGTCTCAGTGCGTACTCCCTGCTCGAGGACGCGTATGAACTCACCCTCGTGGGGCTCTTCGTGCCGTTGACGGCGGGGTTGTTCTGGAAACGGGCGGGCCGCACGGCGGCGCTCGCCGCCATGGGGTGCGGGGTCGTCCTCTGGGTGGTTCATCTGAGCCTCGGCTGGGACTGGTTCCTCGCGCCGGCGCTCGCTCCCGCGGGGGTGCTGATCCCGAACGCGATCGGGCTCACCGGCGCCAGCGCCGCCGGTTACCTGGCGGGGGCCGCGTTCGAGGGGCCGGAGCCCGAGCCGAAGCCGGGGGGCGCCCGATGAGCGTGCTGACGAGCACGCTCCGCGAACGCGCCGAGGCGCTCCGGCGCCGCGCCGAGCCGCTCGAGCCGGACGCGGAGGGCCGCCGCGAACTCACGGAGGCGACCGTCCGCCACGCGGAAGAATTCCTCGAGGCTCTCAAGACCGGGCCGTCTTGGTACCCGCCCCGCGAGTCGTCGGAACTCACCGACCTGCCGATCGGGCCGGAGGGCCAACCGTTCCCGGGAATCCTCGACCTGATCCGGCGCGAGGTCGAACAGGAGGGCCTGAATCCCGCGTCGCCGCGGGACCTCGGCTACGTGCCCGGCGGCGGGATCTACTCGTCGGCCCTCGGCGACTACCTGGCGGCCGTCGGCAACGCCTTCTCCGGCTACTTCCCGGCCTCGCCGGGAGCGGCCCGGGTGGAAAACCGGCTCGTGGAGTGGATCGCCGAGATCGTCGGCTATCCCAAGGAGGCCGGCGGGACGCTGACCTCCGGGGGGAGCGTCGCGGCGCTCACCGCGATCATCGCGGCCCGCGACGCCAAGGGGCTCCGCTCGGAGGACTATTCGCGAGCGTCCGTCTACGTCACCAGCCAGGAGCACTATTCGGTCCGCAAGGCGGTCCACCTGGCGGGCGTCGGAGAGGCCCCCTGCCGGATCATCGCGGTCGACGAGGACTACCGGCTGGCGCCGGAGTCCCTGGCCTCCCACATCCGGAAGGACCGCGCCGACGGGCTCATCCCCTGGCTCGTGGTGAGCACCGCCGGGACAACCAACACGGGAGCGGTGGATCCGCTGGACGCGGTGTCCGACATCGCGCGCGCCGAGGGTCTCTGGCACCACGTGGACGCCGCCTACGGCGGGTTCTACGTGCTGGTGCCGGCCCGGCAGGGGGTCCTGCGCGGCATCGAGCGATCCGACTCCGTGGTGCTCGACCCGCACAAGAGCCTCTTCCTCCCCTACGGCAGCGGCGCGGTGGTGGTGCGCGACGCAGCCCACCTCGAGACCTTCCGCTGGAAGGCGCCCTACCTGGTCGACGCTCCCCAGAAGGAGATCTCGCCCTCAGAACGGTCCATCGAACTCACCCGCCACTTCCGCGGCATGCGCCTGCTCGTGCCGCTGCTGCTCCACGGCACCGATCCGTTCGCGGCCGCCCTCGAGGAGAAGTGGGTGCTGGCCTGCTATCTCCAGGACGAGTTGAGGCGCTGGGAGGACATCGAGGTCGGGCCCGAGCCCCAGTTCTCGACCATGTGCTTCCGCTACCGGCCCGCGGGGCGAACCGAGGAAGAAGTCGACGACCTGAACCGCCGGCTCATCCGGGCGCTCCACGCCGACGGACGCATCTTCGTCTCCGCCACCTACCTGAACGAGCGGTTCTGGCTCCGCCCCTCACCCGGCATCTTCCGCACCCACGCCGAACACATCGACGAGTTCCTGGAGCTCCTGAAGGACTTCCTCGCGGAACTCTGAGGGACCGCCCGGTCTTCAGACCAGCACCCGCTGCGCGGCAGCGCAGCGGAAGCGCTCAGAACATCAGGCCCACATGGCGCCTCCGGCCTGGAACGCCGGCTTCAGCCGGCACCGCGGCCCACAGGGCCGCGAAACCGCGTACCGCCAACCGGCAGGAAGCGCGGTAGCCTGCAACGCCGCCCTACGGATGCGCCTTGAACCACGAGTCCGTTACGGGCTCTTGACGACCTCGCCGCCCTTCATCACGAACTTGACGTCCTCGAGCAGCCGGATGTCGTCGAGCGGGTTCCCCGCGACCGCGATGATGTCGGCGAGCTTGCCGTCCTCGATGGAGCCGAGGTCCGCCTCCCAGCCGAGCAGCTCCGCCCCGTTGATGGTGGCGGTCTGGATCGCCGCCATCGGCGAGATGTCCATCTCGTCCACCATGATCCCGAAGTCCTTGGCGTTCCGCCCGTGGGGGAAGACCGCGGCGTCCGTCCCGTAGGCGAACTTCACGCCAGCGTGGAAGGCGGCGGCGAGCCGCTCGCGCTGCATCGTCGCGATCTCCTTCGCCTTGTCGATGGAGTGTTCGGGAACTCCGTTCTCCGCGCCTTCCTCGATGATGAAGTCGAGGGTGTAGATGGTGGGAACGATGAAGGTGCCGTGCTCCTTGGCGAGGCGGATGCCCTCCTCGTCGATCAGGGTGCCGTGCTCGATGCTGGCCACCCCGGCCCGGATGGCGTCGTTCATGGCCGCCGGCGAGTGGGCGTGCGCCCCTACCGGGGTGTCGAGCATGCTGGCGGTGTCCACGATCGCCTTCAGCTCCTCGAAGGAGTAGGCCTGGTCGTAGACCGAGTCGCCGTGGGAGAGCACGCCGCCCGAAGCGGTCACCTTGATGACGTCGGCCCCGTACTTGACCTGGTAGCGGACCGCCTTGCGCAACTCGTCGACGCCGTCGGCGATCATCGCGTAACCGGGCGTTGGAATGTCCGCGTTCCAACCGTTGATGTCCGCGTGGCCGCCCGTGGAGCCCACCCCCCAGGTAGCCGCCTGGATCCGCGGCCCCGGGACAATCCCCCGGTCCACCATGTCGCGGAGCGCGGCGTCGTGGTAGTTGCCCGCTCCGATGTTCCGGACGCTGGTGAAGCCCTTCTCGAGCGTGATCTTGGCGTGCGCGACCGCGTAGATCGCCTCGTGGGCGACGGTCTCCCGCATCTTCTGGGTGTCTCCGCCGTCCCCCGGGATGCCGCCCAGATGGACATGGCAGTCGAAGAGCCCCGGCAGGATGGTGTGGCCGCTCAGGTCGATCACGGTGGCGCCGCGCGGAATTGGGATGGCGCCCGTCGGCCCGACCGCCGTGATCCGCTCGCCCTCGATGACCACCTCCGGGTTCAGGACGGGGGGCGCGTCGGTGCCGATGATGAGGCGGTCGGCCCGGATCACGATGGGTGTTTCGCCGTCCTGGGCGGCGGCCGGGAGGGCCGGGACAACGGCGAAGGCGAACAGGGCGAGACGGGACATGAAACGCATCGGGATTCCTCCGGGAGAGGCGCGCGATCGTACCCGGATTTGGTGTGGGTGGCCCGGCAGTGGGGGGTTACGACGAGCGCGGTGCGGAGCACCGCGCGTGCCGGTCTGAAGACCGGCGCCACCGGCCCACGGCGGATAATCGCGGCCATGAGAGCCAGCGCCGTTTTCGCCGTCACCCTTGCCCTGCTGGTCCCCGCCCGAGCGGCGGGCCAGACCGAGCCCATCGAGCTCAGCCACCTCTACGGACCGGAGGCGCTCCGATTCTCGCCCGAGTTGCCGAGCGTTCGCTGGATGCCGGGAGGAACGCACTACCTGACGGGCTCCGGCGAAGGCAGCGAACGCTCCTGGGAACTGGTCGAGGCGGCCACGGGCGCATCGCGACCGCTCTACGACCCGGCCGCGCTGGCCGCTGCGCTCGTGGAGACGCTGTCGTTGCCGGAAGAAGAGGCGATGGCGGCGGCGCGTCCGGGCCGCCTCACCATGTCCGCGGGCGGAGAGCGGCTGCTCCTGAACCTCGCTTCCGACTTCTTCGCGTGGGAGACGGCGGAGAACGAACTCCGCCGCCTGACCCGCGGCCCGGAGACCGAGGAGCTGCCCCGTTTCTCCCCGGACGGGCGCCGCATCGCCTTCATCCGGGACAACGACCTCCACGTCACGGACCTCGAGGGCGCCGAGTTGCGGCTCACCACCGGGGGCGGGCCGGACCTGCTGAACGGGAAGCTCGACTGGGTCTATCAGGAGGAGATCTACGGCCGCGGCAACTTCTACGCCCACTGGTGGAGTCCCGACGGCAGCCGGATCGCGTTCCTCCAGAGCGACGAGCGCGACGTCCCGCGCTTCACCGTCGTGGACCACATCCCCTACCACCTCGACCTGGAGGTCTATCCCTACCCCAAGGCCGGCGACCCGAACCCGCGCGTGCGCCTGGGCATCGTTCCCGCCGCCGGCGGCGACATCGTCTGGGTGAACCCGGGCGGCTACGGCAACCAGGAAATCCTCATCGTGAACGTCGCCTTCTCGCCAAGCGGCGACCTCTGGTACCAGATCCAGGACCGGACCCAGACCTTCCTCGATCTCCACCGGGCCGATGCCCGCACCGGGGAATCCGGCCGGGTCCTGCGGGAGGACACCGGGCCGTGGGTCAACGGGCACGGTGCACCACGGTTCCTGTCGGACGGCGGCTTCCTGTGGTTCAGCGAACGCACCGGCTTCAAGCACCTCTACCGCTACGGCACCGACGGTGAACTCATCGGCCCCCTCACCGAGGGGCGCTTCGAGGCACGGCGGCTGCACGCGGTGGACGAGGGGGCCGGGGCCGCCTACGTCTCGGGCACCTACCGCACCTCGCTCGGTTCGGACATCCTGCGGGTCGCCCTCGACGGGTCCGGGGTCAGCCTGCTGAGCGAGGCACCGGCCACGCACCAGGCCAACTTCCCGGAGGGGGAGAGCGTTCCTCACTACGTGGCCGTCTCCCACGACCTCGACAGCCCACCGGCGATGACCCTGCGCCGGGCCGCCGACGGCGCCGTCCTGCGCGACCTCGGGGGCGGCGAAGTGCCGGACCTCGGCCGTTTCGAGATCTCTCCCCCCGAGCTGTTCCAGATCCCCACCGCGGACGGGACGGAACTCGAGGCCATGATGGTCCGGCCGCACGGCTTCGACCCGGGCCGGGTTTACCCGGCGTGGGTGCACGTGTACGGAGGTCCGCACGCGCCCCAGGTGCGGAACGCCTGGCCGGGGACCCGCGGGATGTGGTTCCAGTACCTCGCGCAGCAGGGAATCGTGGTCCTCGTGGTGGACAACCGGATCGCCTCCGGCAAGGGGGTGGAGTCCACCTGGCCGGTCTACGGCAACTTCGGCGAGCAGGAACTCGCCGACTTGGTGGAGGCGGTGGACTGGCTCGCCGGCCAGGACTATGTGGACGCCTCCCGCATCGGCGTGGACGGCTGGAGCTTCGGCGGCTATATGACGCTCGCCGCGCTCACCAAGTCCGACCGCTTCCGCGCCGGCATCGCGGGCGGGAGCGTCGTGGATTGGCGCGACTACGACTCCGTGTACACCGAGCGATACATGAGCACCCCGGACGAGAACCCCGAGGGGTACCGGAAGAGTTCGGTGCGCGGGGCGGCCGGCGACCTCCACGGCGAGCTGCTGCTCATCCACGGGACGATGGACGACAACGTCCACCTGCAGAACACGATCCAGTTCACCCACGACCTTCAAAAGGCCGGGAAACCGTTCGAGCTGATGGTCTATCCGAAATCGCGCCACGGGGTCGGGGACCCGGACCTGGTCCTGCATCTGAGGGAGACCATGGCGCGGTTCATCCTGAAGACGATGGCGCCGTAACCGCCTCTACTCCTCCTCGACGAGCGCCGCCACCTGCTCGGCAATGGCAAGCGAGGCCGTCGCCGCCGGCGAGGGCGCGCTCAGGACATGGGTGCGGTTCTCCCGCCGGAGGATGCGGAAATCGTCCGCGATGCGGCCGTCCGGAAGCACGGCGATCGCCCGGACACCCGACGGCGAGGCGCTGAGATCCGAAGCCCGGACTTCGGGCACCAGCCGCTGCAGCCGCCGGGTGAAGGCGCGCTTCGAGAGCGACCGGTGGATCTCGTCCACCCCCACCCGCCACTCGCGGAGGGCCAACCGCCGGAAACCCGGATACCGGGCCATCTCGGCGAGATCCCGGAGGTTCAGGTCGCGCCGGCGGTACCCCTCGCGGGCGAGCGCGAGCACGGCGTTCGGGCCGGCGTCCACGTGTCCGTCGAGATTCCGGTGGAGGTGCACCCCCAGGAAGGGGAAGCGCGGGTCCGGGGTGGGGTAGATGAGGCCGCGCACCAGTCCGGCGCGCTCCGGCCGTACCCGGTAGTACTCGCCGCGGAAGTGCAGGATCCGGATCTCGGGTTCGTCGCCGGCCAGCCGGGCCACCCGGTCGGACTGGAGTCCGGCACAGGTGACCAGACGGCGGCAGGTGAACTCCCCCGTGTTCGTGACGACCCTTGCGTCGCTGCCGGAGCGCCCGATCCCGACGACCCGGGCGCCGGTCAGGACCCGTCCGTCCCCGGCCTCGAAGAGGCGCCGGAGAGCGGCCGCCACTTCGGAAAAGCGCACCACCCCCGATGTCGGTGAGTGAATTGCCGCCACCCCCTCGGCGTGGGGCTCGATTTCCCGAAGCCCGGCGCGGTCGAGCATCCGGAGTCCGGGGACGCCGTTCGTCTCGCCGCGCCGGAGCAGTCCTGCCAGCCGATCCCGTTCCGCGTCGTCCGCGGCGACGATCACCTTGCCCGAGAGCGAGTACGGGACGCCGTGTTCCTCGCAGAAGCGAAGCAGCAGTTCCACCCCGCGGCGGCAGTTCCGCGCCCGGAGCGAACCGGGCGCGTAGTAGATCCCGGAGTGGATGACGCCGCTGTTCCGGCCGGTCTGGTGCCGGGCGACGCCGGGCTCCTTCTCGAGGACGAGGATCGACCACGAGGGGTTCCGCTCCTGAAGACGGCGGGCCACTGCCAGCCCCACGATCCCGCCGCCGACCACCAGGACGTCGAGAGGCCTCGTCCCGTCCGCCCCGCTCATTGGCCCGCCGCGGTGATGGTGTCAGAAGGCGGCGGGATCGCGATGCCCCCCAACCGCTTGAACGCCAATTCAGAACTTCCCCGCATTTCGTTGAATTCACCGCCATTTCCGAACCACCGGACCGAGGCCTCGTTGCCGGGGATATGCGTCTCCGCTTCCGATCCTTTCTACTGTCTGGCGCCCTGCTCGCCGTGTCGAGCTTCGCCGCCGCATCCCCGGGGCCCCTTCTCCCCGCAGCCGGGCTCCCGGCAGTCCCCCAACCAGAGCCGCTCCGGGTGCGGTTCTACGACCCTTACCGCCTGCTCTCCCCCGAGGCCCATGACTGGCTCGAAAAAGAGGTGGTCCGCGCCTTCGGAGCGAGCGAAGTCGGGCTCACCTTCGTCGGCCGTGGCGGCCCCGGAGTGATTCCGGCGACCCTCTATCCCGAGCTTCCGGACCGCTGGGACGTCGCTCCCGAGGCCATTGGGGTTGCGATCGGAGTGCACGGAGGGCCACGGTCCATCTTCCTGTCGCTGGGGGCCGCCGAACGGGCTCTGGGACTGCCGCTGGCCCGGCGCCAGAACTCCTCGGCCAAGGTGAAACCCCGCAGTCGTCGCTTGCCGGGCTCGCAGTCCCGGCGGCTGGGTATCGCCCTCGGCCGCGTCCTGGCCCACGAGCTGGTTCACACCATCGCGCCCGAGTGCCCCCACACGAGGCACGGCCTGATGGCGGAGCGGCTGAGCCGCCGGATGCTGACAGCGCCGGGAATCGGATTCGACGCTCTGGCGACGCGCCACCTGCGGCACGCCGCGGCCGGTATGGCCGCTCCCGAAACGGGCTGAAGGCACCCCGCGCCCGGCCCCGGCGCCGTGGCGCACGGGCGGCACCGAGAGCACCCTGTCGACCCGGTTAGAGTTCGCCTATGAGGCGGCCGAGTCCGCGGAGGCAGCGGATCCTGGTGCTTGCCGGCCTGGGGGCCGGCGCCATCGGGATCGCTCTGTTCCAGGGCGCCCTCACCGCGCCTGAACGGGTCGAATCGCTCTACACCACTGGCATCTACCCGCTCGTGGTGCGCGTCTTCTCTTTCCTGAGCGGCCTCGTCCCCTTCTCGCTGGCCGAGCTCTTTACCGCAACCGCCGCCCTCTTTGTGATCGGGCGGATCACCTGGCGCTTCACCGGCCGCTTCCGGCAGCCGGCCCCGAGCGGAGAAACCCCAACCGGTGTGACGCCGTCGCGGCCCCCGGCGCCTCGCGCGGTGCTCCGGCGGCTCGCCTACACCGCGGTGTTCGCCCTCGCCGGAGCCGGCGCGCTCTACGCGATCTTCGTGGTCGTGTGGGGTCTGAACTACGCCCGCCCCCGCCTTGAGCACCGTCTGGACCTGCACATCGGCCAGATCTCCGAGGCCGAGCTGGTCCGGCTGACCACCCGGGTCGCCGCCGACACCACCCGCTTCCACCGGCTCGCCGGCCTCCCGACCGCCGCGGTCTCGAAGAACCCCCTCGGTTTCGCCGACCTCAGCACCGCCATCGACGAGGCGTACGACGCGATCGATCTGCCCGGCGACCCCGGTCCCGGAAGAATGAGCCCGGTGAAGCCGGCCGTCTTTTCGGGACTGATGTCCCGCCTCGGAATCAGCGGCATTTTCGTTCCCTTCACGGGCGAGCCGACGGTGAACACCGGGCCGCCCGACGTCGCCGTGGCGTTCACCGCCGCCCACGAGAAGGCGCACCAGCGGGCCGTCACCCACGAGGGAGAAGCGAGCTTCGTCGCCTATCTGGCGCTCTCCCGCCAGCGGCGGCACCCCTACCTTTCCTATGCCGCCTCCTTCTACGCGGCCCGGCATCTGCTGGCGGCCGTACGGAACGCCGACGCCGAGGACCGGGACCGCGCCTGGGCCGCTCTCGGGCCCGGGCCGCGCCGCGACCTGGATGCGCTCAACGCCTTCTGGGCACAACACCGCGGGATGGTCCGCGGCGCCGCACGGCGGGTGAACGACTCCTACCTGCGCACCATGCGGATCCCGGACGGCGCCCGCAGCTACGGAACGGTGGTGCGGCTGCTCATCGCCGATCTTCGCCAGCGGTCGGCGCCCCCGGCCGCGATCACGACGGACGACGGCGAGGACTGAGGAGGCCGGCGCTCCGGACCGGCGCTCCTCCTACGGCGCCGCGAACCGCGCCGCGGTTTCGAACAGCGTCCGCACGCTGAAGCCGGTCGCTCCCTTCGGGTAGTACTTCCACGGCTTTTCCACGATGAAGGGCCCGGCGATGTCGAGGTGAGCCCATTTGGCGCCGTCGGGAACGAATTCCTGCAAGAAGAGCGCGGCGGTGATCGTGCCGGCGTTGATGCCGCCGATGTTCTTCAGGTCGGCGGAGTCGCAGCGGAGTTCCTCGGCGTATTCCTTCACGAGCGGCAGCTCCCAGTAGACCTCCCCGTGCGGCTCCCCGGCCTCGATCACCGCCCGCACCCAGTCGGCGTCGTTCCCCATGACCCCGGCAACTCCGGTGCCGAGCGCCCGCACCACCGCGCCGGTCAGGGTCGCCACGTCCACGATGTGCGTCGCGCCCTCCTCCCCGGCCCGCGCCAGGGCGTCGGTGAGCACGAGCCGGCCCTCGGCGTCGGTGTTGTCCACCATCACGGACTTCCCGTTCCGGGCGCGGAAGATGTCTCCCGGCCGGGTAGCGGACGGCCCGGGGAAGTTCTCGGCGGTGGCCACGATCCCGGTGACCGTCGCCGGCACGCCCTCTTGCGCCACCGCCGACATGGCGGCGAGGACCGCCGCCGCGCCGGACATGTCGCCCTTCATGGTCCACATCCCCGAGGGCGGCTTGAGCGAGATGCCGCCGGTGTCGAAGGTGATTCCCTTCCCGACGAGCGCGAGATGCCGCCCGTTCTCCGGCGCGTTTTCCGGCCGGTGCCGCAGCACGATCAGGCGCGGGGGCCGGTTGCTCCCCTGCCCCACGGAGATCAGGCCGGGATACCCCTGGTCGCGGAGCGCCTTCTCGTTCCACACCTGGACTTCCAGTCCGGTGTCGGCCGCGATCCGGTGGGCCTCGCGGGCCAGGATCTCCGGGGTCACCGCTTCCGCGGGCTCGTTGATGAGGTCCCGGGCGCGGTTCACCTCGGAGGCGATCCTCACCGCGCGCGCGACCTCCTCCCGGGCCTCGTCCAGGGCCTCCTCGGCGACCACGATGCGCACCCGGGGAGATGCCGGGTCGTCCGGATCCTTGAAGTACCTCGCGAACCGGTAGGCGCCCAGCGTGGCGCCTTCCGCGACCGCGCCCGCGCACCCGGGACCGTCGGCGCCCTGCAGCGAGAACACCAGTTCGCGGTGGTGGAAGTCGCGGGCGTGCTTCAGCGCGCGCGCCGCCAGGATGCGGACGCCGTCGGACGCCGGATAGTTGGCCGTAGCCCGCGTGTGGAGAGCGAGCGTCGAGGCGCTCCGCGGGCCACCGTGGCCGGCGACCCCCTGCTTGACCTTCGAGTCCGCGAAGATCCGCTTCGCGTTCGCCACCACCTCCCTTTCCCACCCCGGCCGGGGCGCGGCGAGTTCAAGGCCGTCGTCGAGGAGATACGCCACCAGCGACCCGCCCCGTGCCGACGCGTCCGCCGAAACCTGAACCTTCGGTGTCTCAGTCCTCATCGCCGTACTCCTCTCTGAGCTGCTGCACCACCGCCGGATCGGCCAGCGTGGTGGTGTCTCCGATCGCCTCGCCGGCCGCGATGTCGCGGAGCAGGCGGCGCATGATCTTTCCGGACCGCGTCTTGGGCACGTCCGCCGCGAACACGATGTCGTCGGGGCGCGCGATGGGCCCGATCGCCCGGGCCACGTGCGCCTTCAGTTCGGCGGCGAGGCCATCGTGCGACGAGGCGCTCTCGCGGAGGACAACGAATGCGGCGATCCCCTCGCCCTTGATCTCGTGCGGACGGCCGACGACCGCGGCCTCCGCGACCGCCTCGTGCTCGACGAGAGCGCTCTCCACCTCGGCCGCTCCGAGGCGGTGTCCGGAGACGTTCAGGACGTCGTCCACCCGGCCCATCACCCAGAAGTAGCCGTCCTCGTCGCGGCGGGCGCCGTCGGCGGGGAAGTAGATGTCCTTCCACTGACTCCAGTAGGTGTCGCGGAAGCGCGCCTCGTCGCCCCAGATGCCACGCAGCATGGAGGGCCAGGGCTTCGTGATGGCCAGCAGCCCACCCCCAACCTCGACGCGCTCGCCCCGCCGGTCCAGGATCTCGAGCGCGATCCCGGGGAAGGCGTGGGTCGCGGAACCCGGTTTCAGGGTGGTCACGCCGGGGAGCGCGGTAGCCATGATGGATCCCGTTTCTGTCTGCCACCAGGTGTCCACCACCGGGCAGCGGCCGCCCCCGATCTCCCGGTGGTACCAGACCCAGGCCTCGGGATTGATCGGTTCCCCCACCGTTCCCAGGAGGCGGAGCGAGCCGAGGTCGTGAGCAGCCGGGTGCTCGGTTCCCCACTTCATGAAGGCGCGGATCGCGGTCGGCGCCGTGTAGAGGCAGGTGACCTTGTACCGCTCCACGATGGACCAGAGCCGGGCGCGGGTCGGGGTGTCCGGCGCCCCCTCGTACATGACCTGCGTGACCCCGAGGGCGAGCGGGCCGTAGACGATGTAGGAGTGGCCGGTCACCCAGCCGATGTCGGCCGCCGCCCACCAGACGTCCGAGTCCTTCAGGTCGAATACCGCCCGGGCGGTGGCGGTGACCTGGGTGAGATAGCCGCCGGTGGTGTGCACGATCCCCTTGGGCTTCCCGGTGGTGCCCGAGGTGTAGAGGATGTAGAGGATGTCCTCGGAGTCCATCTCCTCGGGTTCGGCGGTGTCGGCGGCTTCCGCCATGAGTTCCGCCCAGTCGTGGTCCCGGCCGGCCACCATGGGGACGTCCTCGCCGGTGCGGCGCACCATCACCACTCCGGTGATCGAGGGGGTGTTCTCAAGCGCCTCGTCGGAGATCGCCTTCAGCGGCACGATCCCGCCGCGCCGGTGACCGCCGTCGGCAGTGATCAGCACCTCGGCCTCGGCGTCGTTGATCCGGTCCCGCAGCGACTGCGCCGAGAACCCGGCGAAAACCACGCTGTGGGGGGCCCCGATCCGGGCGCAGGCGAGCATCGCGACCGGGAGCTCCGGGACCATGGGCAGGTAGATCGCCACCCGGTCACCCTTCCTGACGCCGAGACCGCGCAGGACGTTCGTGAAGCGGCAGACCTCCCGGTGGAGGTCGGCGTAGGTCAGGGTCTTCCGGTCACCGGGCTCCCCCTCCCACAAGATGGCCGGCCGATCGCCGCGGCCGTTCGCGAGGTGCCGGTCGAGGCAGTTGACGCTCGCGTTCAGCTTGCCGCCGACGAACCAGCGCGCGAAGGGCGGCTTCCAGTCCAGGACCCGGTCCCAACGACGGCTCCACTCGAGCCGTTCGGCCTGGGCGGCCCAGAACGCCTCCGAATCGGCGGCGGCCTCGCGGTAGATCGACTCGTCCTGAATCCAGGCCTGCTCGCGGAAGGCCTCCGGCGGCGGATACGCCCGCTGCTCGTCGAGCAGGACCTCAATTTCCTGCTCGGGGATTTCCTGCTCGGGTTGCTCGGCCATCGGGCGATTTTAGGAGGCTTCCCGATAGAGCGGAACGCCAACATCGGGTGATTCCGCGGCCGGAACCCAGATCGCTGCGACCCATTTCGCCGGACGAGGTCCCGCGGGTCGGCCAAGAGCCGTGATGGCGCTGCCGGCTTGGAACGCCGGCTTCAGCCGGCACCCGCTGCGCCCAGCGCAGCGGAACCGCGAATCGCCGTGTTGCCCGATGTTGGGGGCAGCGCCCCACCTCCGCGGATGAGATCCGTCCCGCCGCCCGCCTGAGGCGGGCTGTGCCGGCTTAAGCCGGCGTTCCAAGCCGGCGGTGCCGTCGGGTCGGTTTGAGGTTGCGTCGTGCGCGGCGCGCAGCGCCACGCGTGCCGGTCTGGAGACCGGCGTTCCAAGCCGCTTCCGCCATCGTCGCGATGGGCCGGGTGTGCAGGACCACCCCGTCATGGGACTTTCTCCCGGTGGGTGTTCCCGACCCTCACGCCCTCAGAAAAGCGCCTGGCGGACGCGGCGGCGGGCCGTGCGGATCGGGCTGAGGAGAAGGACGGCCACGGTGACGATCTCGAGCCGTCCGGCGATCATCAGCAACGCGAGGATGAGCTTCGCCGCGTCGGGGAGGTGTGCGTAGCTGGCCGCCGGCCCCACGGCTCCGAGCCCGGGACCGACGTTCGTCACCGCGGCGGCGGCGGCGCTGAAGGCGGTCAGCAGGTCCACGCCCATCGCCGCGATGGCCAACGCGCCGGCAACCGCGCAGAACACGAACAGGAGCACGACCTCCCCGATGGTCGAACTCAGCGAGAGCGAGACCGGGCGGCGCCCGATGTGGACCCGCAGTTCTGTGTGGGGCTGGGTCGCCACCCGCAGCGCGAGCGGCACCTTCCGGAACAGGATCACCCAGCGCAGGATCTTGATCGAGCCCGCCGTCGAGCCGGCGCAACCGCCCGCGAACATGAGGACGAGCACGAGCATCCTCGAAAAGTCCGACCACTGGTTGTAGTCCACCACGGAGTAGCCGGTCGTGGTGATCACCGCGATTGCCGTGAACGCGGCCTGGCGCAGGCCGTCCATCGATCCCTGCCCCATCAGGTAGAGACTGGCGAACAACAGTCCGGTGCTGACCACCACCACCCCGATGTAGAGACGCAGCTCGGGATCCGAGAAGTAGCTGGCGGCGGGCGCCGCGCTCACCCGCTTCCAGGAACGGCTCCGGAGACGCCGCCAGAGCCGTCGGGCGCCGGCGACGATGCGCTTCACTTCGTAGATGTGGATGGCGAAGCGCATCCCGCCGATCACCATGAAGGCGATGATCACCCACTGCACGGCGGGATCGAACGCCCCGACGCTCGCGTTCCGGGTGGAGAAACCGCCGGTGGCCAGCGTGGTGAACGCGTGGCAGACCGCATCGAACGCGGGGACGTCGAGAGCCAGGAGGATCCCGATGAGGATCGCGGTGAGGACCGACCCGACGATGACGGTGTCCCGCGCCGTCTCGGTGATCTTGGGTTCGGTCTTTTCGGCGGTGGGGCCGGGGGCCTCCGCGGAGAGCACGTCCACCCCCCACTGCCGCCGGCCCAGCAGCCAGACGAAGATGATGATGATCCCGAGTCCGCCGAGCCACTGGGTCATCGCGCGCCAGAGCAGCAGGGAACGGGGGAGCCATTCCACCTCGGGAAAGATCGTGGCCCCCGTTGTCGAAAACCCGGAGGCCGATTCGAAGAGGCCGTTCACCACGAAGCCGAAGCCGAATTCCGCGACGTACGGCAAGGCCCCGAACACGGTGCACAAGCACCACGCCAGCACCACGAAGCGGTAGGCGCGGCTGCCGTCGGTGGACGAGCCGGACCTGCCGATCAGCGGCGCGAAACGGCGGCTGAGGCCGCCGACCCCGAGCCCCAGCGCCGCGGGCGCGGCGAAGGCCAGCCACGCCGGCTCCCCGTGGGCCAGCGCCACCGCCAGGGGAATGAGCAGCGCCAGTCCGAGCGCCTCCGCCAGCCGGCCGAGCAGCGCGATCGTTTCGGCGCGGGTCATTCCTGTAGGTCCGTTCCGGACGCGGCGGCTCAGTTGCGGCGGCCGAACAGCTCTTCGAGCTCCGAGAGCAGCGAATCGGGCTCGCCGGACTTTCCCTCCGCGTGCTGACTCATGAAGAGGGCCACCCGGTCGCCGGCCACGAACTCGGTGTCGCCGTTCGGCACGAAGGGCGCCGCGCGCGCCCGGACCACCTCGCCGATGATGCAGGTGTGAGGAAGCCCCAGCTGGCGGAGCGGCGCCCGGGTGGCGGGGCTGCCCTGCGCGACCTCGATCTCGACGAGTTCCCCGCCGCCCTCGACGAAGTCGAGACGGACCATGGCGCGGGTGTGCAGCAACTTCATGAGGGCTCCCGCCGAGACCTCTCCGGGGGAGATCGGGTGGTCCACCCCGAGGTCCTGCATAGCGTCGTGGAGATCGCCCCGGTTGTGTAGGGCCACGGTGCGCTGCGCGCCCAGCTTCTTCGCGAGGTGCGCCGCCATCAGGTTCACCTCGTCGGCGTCGGTGGCGGCCACGAAGAAGTCCGCACCGCCGACCCCGGCCTCCTGCAGGATGTCCTCGTCCGTCGCGTCCCCGACGATCGTGTGGGCCGCCAGCGGGAATCCGGATGCCGGATGGCGGCGGATGGCGGTGAGGTCCACGCGGTCGTCGAGCAGCAGTTCACCGAGGCGGTGGCCGACCTGCCCCAGCCCGGCGATCACCACGCGCTGGGCTGGCCTCTGGTCCACGCCGATCGCCTTCAGATAGTTCCGCGCCTCGACGGCGGGGCCGACCGCGAAGATCTCGTCGCCCTCCTGGACCCGGGTGCGGCCGCGGGGGATCTCGAGATGTCCGTCCCCACTGCGGAGGATTCCGGTCAGCATCCAGCCGCGGGGTGCGGTGTCGATCTCTTCCAGCGGCCGGTCGAAGACGGTCGGGTCCGTCGGGGTCGCCCGCAGGAGCACCAGCACCCCTTCTCCGAAGGAGCGCACCGACCGCGCCCCCGTATAGCGGAGGATGCCCAGGATCTCCTCCGCGACCAGCTCCTCCGGGAAGATCGTCTCGATCGTCTGTTGACGCCCCCCCTCGGCGAGCAGCGGATTCTCCCGGTGCCGCTGGTCGCTCAGGCGGACCACCGCCCGCTTGACCCCGATCGCCGGGTCGGTCGCGGTGAGGGCGGCGAGCATGTTCGTCGCGTCGTAGTTGGTCAGCGCGAACAGCACGTCGGCGCCGGAGCAGTGCTGCGTCAGGATTGCCGGGACGCGGGCGTCACCCTCGGCGATCCCGATGTCGTACTTCCGCTGCAGGTGGATCCGGGTTTCGGAGTCCCGTTCCACGAGGGTGATGTCGTGGTGTTCGGGAAGTCCGCTCAACTGGCGGATGAGGTGCTCCCCCATCCGGCCCGCACCCAAAACTACAAGACGCATGGGGGGAACCTCGTTGCCGGGGGAATCCGGCGCGCGGGAAACTACCCTAACGGGGTGCCCGAGGAAAGACTGCCGGAGGGGAAGATCCCGCCCCGCGCGCTCCGGGAGATGCTGGAGCGCCTCGGCGAGGGAGCCGGACTCGAACTCGGGCCCGCGGCGGGGGAGGACGCCGCGGTGGCCCCGGCGGGGAGCGAGCCGCGCCTGGTGCTGGCGGCCGATCCGATCACCTTCCCGACCGCCGACCCCGGCTGGCACGCGGTGGTCGTGAACGCCAACGACGTGGCCGCCACCGGAGGCGAGTGCCGCTTTTTTCTTTCCCACGTACTCCTGCCCCCCGGGACCACCGAGGATCGGATCGCGGAGATCGCGGACGGCATCCGCCGGGGCTGCGATGAAGTGGGTGCGGTTCCCGCCGGCGGACACACGGAGATCACGTCGGCGGTCGCGCGCGAGGTGGTCGCGGGAACCATGGTGGGCGTCGCCACCGCCGAGCGCGTCAAGCCGACGGGAGGCGCCCGGGAGGGCGACATGCTGATCGTCACCAAGGGCGTCGCGGTCGAGGCCACCGCCATCGTGGCCGCCGAGCGGGAGGACGAGGTCCGCCGGGTGTTCGGGGAGGATTTCCAGCGCCGCGCCGCCGCCTTCCTGACGGACCCCGGGATCAGCGTGGTGGAGGAGGCGCGGATCGCCGCCGGCCTGCCCGAAGTGCATGCGATGCACGACGTCACCGAGGGAGGCATCGCGACCGCCGTCCGCGAGATGGCGGACGCCGCGGAGCTTGGCGCGGTCCTGGCGGACGCCGAGATCCCCCGGTTCTACGAATCCAAGCGCCTGATGGCCCATTTCGGCCTCGACATCCTGGGGGCGATCGGTTCGGGGGCCCTCCTCATCGCCTGCGCGGAGCCGGAGACCGGGGAACTGCTGGATCGCCTCCAGGGGGCGGGAACCCCCGGCCACGTGATCGGGCGTTTCCTCCGCCGCTCGTCCGGCATCCAACTGGCGCGGGGCTCGGTGCGCCGCGATTTGCCCGTGTTCGACGCGGATGAACTCACCCGGCTCGCCTGAACCTAGAATGCACCCGATGCCGCGTCCCCGCGCCCGCCGCGCCAACGCGCTCGCGCTGCTGCTTCTTGCCGGGCTGGCGGCACCGGGATGCAACACCGGAGCGACCCCGGGCGCCCTCCCCACACCTGATTTCCAGGCGCCGCTGAATGCCAGCTTCCCGTTGCGGGCCGGCGATCTCGGCTACGTCCAGGGCCAGGCCGATTACCTCTACATCAGCGTGCAGTCGCTGGGCGCCGACAACCGCTGTCCCCCGGAATCCTCCTGCGATGAACCGGGGTTCCTGGGGGTCTTCCTCGAACTCGAAACCTCGGAATCGCAGGGAGCGCTCGGGATGCGGATCCCCCCCGAGGGCGGCGCCGTCGGCACCTTCCAGGGCTTCGAGATCCGGATCCTGGGGGCGGCGCCTCCCGGCCGAGCGACCCGCATCCCGCCGACTGAGTACGTCTTCCTGATCACCGTCTCGGCGCGGTGACTCGAACGCCGGTCCACCTCTAGAATTCGCGGTCCGCCACGCGCGGCACGGAGGCACACATGCGCCACTTCACGAAGATTCTCAAGACCGCCGGAACCGGCATCGTCGGCGCCGGGTTCCTGCTCGGCGCCTCCGCCTGCGGCGGGGGCACCATGGAAGAACCGGCCGAGCCGCAGGCGATGGTCTCCGAACACGACGATTTCCCGAATCCCTTCACCGCGCAGGCGATGTGGGGCGATCTGCCGGGAGAGCGGACCTGGGGCGCGGTGAGCGCGATCTATCCCGCCGCGGACGGCAACATCTGGGCGGCGGAACGGTGCGGCGCGAACTTCTGCGGCGACACGCCGGAGGTGGACACGATCGTTCTCTTCAGCCCCGAGGGCGAGGCCTTGAAGAGCTTCGGGGCCGGTCTGATCGCCTGGCCCCACGGAATGTTCGTGGACCACGAGGGGAACGTCTGGGTGACGGACGCGAAGGGCTTCGTGCCCGACGAGCGGGTCCCGGAGGGCCTCGGCCACTTCGTGATCAAGTTCAGCCCCGACGGCGAGGTGCTGATGCGGCTCGGCGAGCCCGGAGTCGCGGGCACCGCCGACGGGCAGTTCAACATGCCGTCGGACGTCCTGGTCACGCCGGACGGAACGATTTTCGTCGCCGACGGCCACAACTCCGGTGGGAACAACCGGATCGTCAAGTTCTCGGCGGACGGCGAGTTCCTCATGAGCTTCGGGGAGACCGGGACCGGCCCGGGGCAGTTCCGCGATCCGCACGCGCTGGCGATGGACTCGATGGGCCGCCTCTTCGTGGGGGACCGCGCCAACAACCGGATCCAGCTCTTCGACCAGGAGGGCAACTTCATCGAGGAGTGGCTGCAGTTCGGCCGGCCGAGCGGCATCTTCATCACCGCCGACGACACCATCTACGTGGCCGACTCGGAGTCCACCTCGGAGGCGAACCCGGGATTCGGCCGGGGCATCCGCGTCGGCAGCGCCGTGGACGGCACGATCCAGTACTACCTGCCGGATGACGTGTCGGACCTGGAGCCGGGAGCGGAACCGGTGACGAGCGGCCCGGAGGGCATCGCGGTGGACTCCCAGGGCGGCGTTTACGGCGGCGAGGTCCGCCAGCAGATGGTCCGCAAGTTCACGCGGAGCGAATAGGGAGCGGGGAGCGCCGGCCAGTCCTCCCGGTGGGGGCCTTCAGACCGGCACAGCGGGCCGCAGGCCCGCGGTCGACGCACCGCTCCGAACTCTCATTGCGCGTACCGCATGACTGCCAAGGAGCCCGGACGCACGCCCCTGGCCGGCATCACGGCCGTCTCCTTCGACGTGGACGGCACCCTCTACTCCGACCGGTTTCTCCGGACCCGCGTCGCCTGGGAGGCCATCCGGCGCGGCTCGCTGCGGGACCTCGGCACTCTACGCAACCGCCGTGACCCCGCGTCGGACGCCGCCGCCCGGCTCGCCGCCGAAGCCCGGATCCTGATCCCGGTCATCCGCCGCCTGGGGCTCCGTCCCGGGGTCGCCGAACTCCTGGAACGCCTCCATCGGTACACCCTCGTCGCCGTCTCGGACTTCGACCCCGAAGCCAGGCTCGAGGCCCTCGGTCTCCGCGGGGTTTTCGAACGGGTGTACGCGGCCGAGCGCCACGGCGCCCTGAAGCCCGATCCACGGGTGTTCCACGCGGCGCTGGCGGATCTCGGGATCCCCGAGGCGGCGCTGCTCCACGTCGGCAACCGCGCGGACACCGACGGCGCGGCCGCCCGGGCCGCGGGCTGCCGCGTCCTCATCCTGGGCCGGGAGTTCACCTCGTTCGACGAACTCCGGGCCCTGCTCGCCACGTGAATCTCCGCCGGCGTTCACATCCCGGTGGAGAAGCCGTCACAATGGAGCGCCGATGGAGGTAGCCCCATGAAGATTGCATCCCTGCTCCTCGCCGCTGGACTCGCCCTGCTGTCCGCCTGCGGCGCCGGGAGTTCCACGGACGTGACGGAATCGACTCCGGACACGCCGCTGGTCAAGGGCGGCGACGACCGGACCGGCGAGTACGACGCCGTGCCCGGCTGGTGGAAACCCGCGCCGGACCACGTGGAGCCCTGGGGCTGGGGACAGGTTTCGGCGGTGGCGGTGGATACTCCGGACCGGATCATCGTCGGCATCTGGGGCGACCGGGACGCCGAGAACCGCGAGCGCGAGGGAAGCACCAACTACCTGGTCGCCGTGGACCGCGACGGCAACCTCACCGAGAACTGGTCGCAGTGGGACTCGACGTTCAACAAGCCGCACCAGCTCTACATCAGCCCCTACGACCCCGACCGGCACGTCTGGCTCGTGGAGCGCGGTGGCGGCAAGGACGTGAACATGCAGGTCCTCAAGTTCTCGAACGACGGGAGCGAACTGGTGATGCGGCTGGTCGATCCCGATCACCCCACGACCCGGGCGGAGGCGCGCGCCAACCCGAACCCGGGTCCCTTCGAGTACGGCGACCCTTCCGTGATGGCGTTCCTGCCGAACGGCGACTTCCTCGTCGGCGACGGCTACTGGCACTCGCGCATCATCAAGTACAACGCAGAGGGCGAGTACCTGATGGAGTGGGGCGAACTCGGGAACGGTCCGGGCCAGTTCGACCTCATCCACGGGCTCGCAGTGGACCGGGACCGCCGCGTCTACGTGGGCGACCGCACCAACAACCGCATCCAGATCTTCACCGAGGACGGCGA
>VXNL01000041.1 GCA_009840635.1 Acidobacteriota bacterium
GTTCCCGGGCTTCCAGTCCGCCTTCAGCCAGGGGACCGCCGCCAGCGGCCAGCAGATCATGCGCCGCTTCCTCAACCGCCTCCCCGAAGTGACGATCCGGGCCGGCCACCGGCTCCGGATCTGGTTCACCAGCGACGCCCTCTTCCCCACCACCTGACAAGGAGACCTCCCATGATCCATACCGCCATCCGCTGGGGCCTCGTGCTTCTGCTCGTCCCGGCCCTGCTCGTCGTCGGCACCGCGCCGGCACCCGCCTTCCTCAGCGGGCCGGCGATCATCGCCAACCAGCTCACGCAGATCGGCCAGGCCGTGACGATGATCTCCCAGCTCCGCAGCACGTCCAGCCGCCTGCAGCAGCAGCTCGCCCAACACCGCGAAGAAGTGCTCGGCCAGATCGGCCAACTCACCCAGTCCATCCAGCAACTCGCCGGCGATCCAGCGAAGCTGATCGACGGCACCGTTCCGTGGACCGGCGACTTCCTGAACCCCGAGACGATCCAGCTCGCGGGCGTCCTCACCGACCTTCAGGACGCCGGCGCGAACACCCTCACGACTCACTGGCGGACGGCGCTCGCGAACGCCGACCAGATCGGCGAAGCCGACATGCTCGGCCTCTTCCCGCACCACCCCGAGAGCGGCCAGGCCGCCGCCGAGGCCCTCGAACTCCAGCGGGACCGGGTCGAGCAGCAGATGGCCGCGGACTACGCCGCCTTCGACGCCGCCGAGACCCTCACCGAACTCATCGCCGGCGCCCAGACCAACCTCGAAGACCTCCGCAACCAGACGAACCTCTCCGGTACCGCACTCCAGCAGGCGCAGATGGCCGGCCAGCTCACCGGCGCCGAGATCCAGGTCGCCGTGGCCCAGGTCGTCGGCTACAACGCCGTCCGCGACACCCTCCACCGGCAGCGGCGCGAAGTGGAGCGACGCCGGTACCTCACCCGCTGGACCGACGCGGAGATCGACGTGGCCACACGCCTCGCGGCCCACGCGGCCACGCTCACCGCGAACGCCGCCGCCCTCGAAACCGGACTCCTGCTCCCGAGCCGCCACGGCGGCGAATAGCCCCCGCCCACCCGTCGGCGGCGTGACAGGAACACGTGACAGGACTGCGTGACACGCGTTACACGGCTCCATGACAACCGTGATCGACACGACATGACGACCATCGAGAACCTCGTGACGCCGGATGTCGCAACCGCTCCCGACCGCGCGCGGCGCGCGCGCCCGCTGTGGCCGTCCGGGCTCCGCTCGCGCGTCGCTGGCCTCGCTGCCGCCTTCTCGGCGGCGGCCGCCGCGCTCGCTCCGGCCCAGCAGATCGACCCCAACGTCCCGACCGTCATCCCCGAAGACGAACTCACCAACACCATCGGGATTCTCGACCGCGTCCTCGTCGACCTGCTCACCCCGGGCACCCCGCCGATGCTCGACGCCGGCATGGACCTCTGGCGCGGCCTCGCCATCGTCCTCGTCGTCTGGACCGGACTCCGCATCGCCTACAGCGGTTCCGGCTGGAGGGCGTGGGACATCGTGTCGCTCGTCCTCACCCTCTGGATCCCCTGGCTCCTCCTCTCCACCTACGACACCGACATCCCCGGTATCGGCATGCCGTTCCCCATGATCCTGCCCCGCGGCGCCAACGAGATCGCCGCCTACTTCGCCGGCAACCCCATCGCCACCATGACCGAGGAACTCACCAACCTCGGACACCAGGTCTCCCTCCAGATCACCACCGCCTGGAACGAACTGAGCCTCTGGGAGCTGGTGAACGCCGGCCACTCCCTGCTCGTCACCCTCGTCGCCGGAGTGGTCCTCAGCGCCCTCTTCTTCCTCCTCTTCCTCGTCATCTTCGGGATCGGCGTCGCCCAGGTCCTCTTCGCCAAGGTCGCCATCGCCATCTTCATCTTCCTCGGCCCCGTGATGATCCCCTTCTACGTCTTCCAGCCCCTCCAATTCCTGTTCTGGGGCTGGTTCAAAGGGCTGCTGACGTTCAGCCTCTACAGCGTCATCGCGGCCTGCCTGCTCCGCGTCTGGTCCGGCATCGCCGTCGGCTACATCACCAGTATGACCAACTTCAGCTTCGACTACTCGACCATCGGCACCCACCTGCTCTGGTCCATCGCCATCATCCCGCTCTGCATCGCGGCGGTCCTCAGCACCCTGAAGGTGGGCGACATCGCCACCGCTCTCGTGACCGGCGGCGGCGCGGGCGGCTCCGGCGCGATGGGCCTCGCGGGCGCCGGGACCATGATGATCCGGAGCGCGACCATCGCCGCCTCCCCGGTGAAGGGGGCGTAGCCGGCCATGCCGCGCCGCAAGAAGCCGGACCCCGGCCGGGAGTTCGCCGAGATATGGGGCGAACAGGTCGCCTCCAACCGCTTCCTTCGCACCTTCCTCTTCGGCCTCGCCGGACTCGCGCTGCTCCTGCTCGTCGCCGTCGTCCGCCTCTCCGACGTGGAGGCCCCCAAGCCCATCGTCATCCGCGTCGACGACGTGGGGCGGGCCGAGGCGCTGGCCTACGAGGCGGTCGAGGCAAACGCCGACCCGCTCGACCCCACCACCAAGTACTTCCTCAACCAGTTCCTCTCCGACTTCTACAGCCGCCGCATCGCCACCGTGGAGGCGTCGTGGGGCCGCTCCCTGCGCTTCCTCACCTCCGACCTGGCCAACGCCGCCTTCCGCCCCGCCGGCGCCGGCGTCGCGGAAGTCGCCGCGGGGCTCGCCTCCGACGAACGGCAGGTCGAGAACGTCGTGCTCCGGATCAACCCGAACCCCGAGCCGCCGCACGCGGCCACCGCCGACTTCGACCTCGTGACGCTCCAGCGCGGGAACGAGCTCGACCGCGAACGGTGGAGCGTCAGCCTCCGCTTCCTCTTCCTCGACCAGGTGCCCGGCGACCTCCTGCCGTTCAACCCGATGGGCCTGCTCGTCACCTACCTCCAGGCAGACCGCGCCATCGGCTTCGAATGAGCATCTGCCCGCATTGCCGAGGCGGCCGCGCCGAACTCTCGACTCTCCAACTTTCTTTCCTTGGATTCGTCGTCGGCGCCATCCTCGGCGGCCTCGGCGCGCTCATCTACTACGCAGGTTTCGAAGCCGGCGCGGCCGCTGCACTGGCCGCCCTCGACATCCACGCCCCGTGAGCAACCCGGCCTCCCACCGCCGCGAATCGAAGGCCGGCGTGCTCGTCCTCATCGTCATCCCGGCCGCCGCCTGGACCGTCGCCCTGCTCGTCATCTTCGCCGACCGGCTCCGGCCGCTGCTCCCCGCGCTGCCCTCACCGTGACCGCCGCCGCTTCCCCGTCCCCCACGCTCGCAGAGCGGGCCGCGGCCCTTCGGGGCCTGGGCTGGACGGCCCGCGAAGCGGAATGGCTCGCCCTCGTCTGCCTCCATTCCGGCGTGTTCACGCGGAGCCAGTACCAGGCCCGCTACCGCCTCAGCAAGCCGACCGCGGGCCGATTCGTCAGCGCTCTGCTCGACGCCGGGATCGCGCGTGAAGAGCCCATGCCGAATCGCCGGGGACCGGAAGTCTTCTGCCACGTCCACCACCGCAGCGTGTACCGCGGACTCGGCATCGAGAACAGCCGTCACCGGCGCCGGGGCGCCGCGGACCTCATCATGCGCCGGCTGCTCTCCCTCGACTACGTCCTCGAACACGAAGACCTGGGCTGGCTCCCCACCGAGCCGGAGAAGGTGGCCTACTTCCAGGGTCTCGGGATCCCGGTCGCCACGCTCCCCCGCCGCGACTATCGCGGCGCCTCCCGTCGCTCCACGCGCCGCTACTTCGCCTTCAAGCTCCCCGTCGCCGGCAACGGCACGGCGACCACCTTCGTCTTTGCCGACATCGGCGGTCGCCGTCGCGTCCAACGCGAGCGCATCCGCGCCTGGGCCGACGCCCACGGCTTTCTCTGGCAGGCCCTCCGGGACTGCGGGTGCGCCGTCCACGTCGTCGCCGTGACCCGCACCGGCGACGACGCCGCCGTGAACGCGGCGATCCTCGACTCCTGGCGCGGGGAACACGCGCCGGCCGTTCCCTTGCCCGAGCGGGACAAAGGACTCCTCGCGGCCGTGGATCGTGCGAGGGATACCGGCGACCTCGCCCCCCTGGCCGACTACGGCGGCCCGATCGAGGCCACGAACGCGGCGCGCGCCATCCGTGAACAGGAGCGCACCGCCCGCGCCGCCGCCGGCCACATCGACGCGTACCGCACCCACGTCGCCGAGCGTCTCGCTCCCGACCCTCTCGCTCTCTGACCCATCAGGAGGTCCTCCCATGACCGACACACCCGAGAAGAACACCCCGACGAAAGAACTCCGCGTCGGCTCCTGCAAGGCCGCCATCTGGAAGAACGAGTCCGATGGCCGGTCCTTCTTCTCCGTCACCTTCTCGCGCCTATACCGGACCGACGAAGGCTGGCGCAGCACCGGCAGTTTCGGGCTCAACGACCTGCCGCACCTGGCGCTGCTCGCCCAGCGCGCGCACCAGGCCGTTGACGAGATGACCCCCGGTTCCGAGGAGTGATTCCGCGTCCGCGGGGTCACTCCCGGGGCCACTTTCGTACGAAACAAGGACAGCACCCCCCTTGTTTCATGCCTTGTTTCACGCGTTCCGCTCATCGCGTGCGCGTAACTCCCTGGCACCGCTACGGTTCGCTCGCATACTCCCGAACCGCACTCTCCGCTTCCGAGCGGAGAGTGGGGCTGGGAGCGACCCCCCTCCGATCGGACGATCTACGTCCCAAAAACCCGGCGCTTGTTTCGCCGGTTGTTTCATGTTCGGGGTCGCTCCCAGCCCGCGCCGCCGGCGCGATTGATCCCTGCGGGAAGGCGAATCCGGGATGACGGCGCCACCCGCGCTCCGGCCCTCGTGGCTCACCTCGAGGACCCGGCCCGCGGACCTCCTCATCCCCGCGACCGCGGCCCTGGCCGCGCTCTACCTCACGCTCCGCTACGGCGCGTTCCCCGCGCCCGGGGACGTTCCGGTCCTCGACCTGATCGCGCTCGAAGATCCTCTTGCCCACACGGTGCTGCGCGTCTGGTACTACGCGGCGCCGGCGTGCGTCACCCTCTCGCTCAGCTGCATCGTCGTCCGCTACGCCACGCCCCTCCGGCGCGCCGCCGGCCGGACGGCCGCCTTCGCGGGACGCCACTTCGCCGGCGCCGCCGCAACGGCCGACCGCCTGCTCAGTTGGCGGCTCGTCATCGCCATCTTTCTCGCGCTCCTCGTCCTCGCCTGGTCCTTCGCAACACGTCCGTTCCCGGCGCCCGGCGACGTTCCCATCCTCGACCTCATCGCCTTCGAAGACCCCGGCTTCTACGCGGTCATCCGCGCCTGGCATCTCCTGATGCCGTCCGCCATGGCCTTCATGGGCGTCATGGTCGTCACCAGCTCGTACCGCCTCTGGTTCGGCTCCAGCACGCGGGATCGCCGCTTCGGCCGCGGCGCCCTGCCGCCCTGGCCCACGTCACCGGACGACGACTCTCCCGCTCTCGTGGTCGGGGAAGTCCACCATCCCACCGACCCGCGCGAGATCACCCGCCCGGCCTGGCTCACGCTCCCCGAGCGCGGCCTCTATACCGGGGTCGCCATCTTCGGCGCCGTCGGGACCGGCAAGACCTCCGCCTGCATGCGCCCCTTCGCCCAGCAGCTCCTCTCGTGGCAATCCGCGGACCCGCAGAAGCGGGCCGCCGGTCTCGTCCTCGAAGTCAAGGGAGACTTCTGCCACGACATCCGCGCGGTCCTCGAAGAGGCCGGCCGGGGAGACGACTACACCGAACTCGCTCTCGGGGGCCGCTGGCAGTGGAACCCCCTGGCGACCGCCCTGGACAGCTACTCGCTCGCCTACACCGTCGCGTCCCTCCTCAACCAGCTCTTCGGCAAGAGCAAGGAGCCCTTCTGGCAGCAGGCGTACACCAATCTCATCCGCTGGCTCATCGAACTCCACCGCGCGCTCCCCGACCAGTGGGTGACCTTCCGCGACCTCTACCACTGCGCCATCGACCCCAAGCGCATCGCCACGAAGATCGAGCAGGCGCACGCGCTCTCCGGGCCGGCGCCCGCGTCCTCCATCCTCATCCCCACCACCGCGTACGTCTCCCATGACGACCGGCTCGCCACCTACCAGTGGCAGCCGGCCGACGGCGAACGGGTCCGCACCTCCTACGACCAGGAACTGCTCGACACCCTCGCTTCGCTCGGGATCCAGGCCACCGTCGAAGAGGACTCCCGGCCGCCGAGCGAGCACGCACAGCGCGTCGCCGCCATCGACCGCTGGTACCAGTTCGACTGGCTCCAGCTGGACACGAAGCTCCGGACCTCCATCGTCGAAGGCGTCAGCGTCTTCCTCTCCATGTTCGACCTCCCGGACGTGGCCCGGGTCTTCTGCCCGCCACCCCCGCAGCCCGCGC
>VXNL01000038.1 GCA_009840635.1 Acidobacteriota bacterium
CCCCCCCCCCCCCCCCCCCCCCCCCCCCCCCCCCCCCCCCCCCCCCCCCCGGACGGGGGGCGCTACCCCCCGAACCCCCAGCACGGTGCGCCCATGGCTGACCGCCGCACCGTGCAGATCCACCTCCGCGTGTCGGCGGTGGAGCGTGCCGCCTGGCACGCCAAGGCGGTCGCGGCCGGCGTCCCGCTGTCCGACCTGCTCCGCCGGGCGATGGCCCGGACGCGCACCTGGACCGCGGCGGCGGCCGACATCGAGCGCGAGCGCAGCCGGCAGGTTGCCCGGATCGGCATCAACCTGAACCAGCTCGCGCGCTGGGCGAACACGCACCGGTCGGCGGCCAGGGCCGTCACGGTGATCGCCAACCTGGTGGCGTTCGAGCGGTCGCTGCGCGAGGTCGCCCGGTTCGACGGCGAGGACGGCGATGCTCATTAGCTGCGCCGGCCGCGGCAAAGGCTCCGCCCAAGCCGCCGCCGACTATCTCGTCGGCGAGCGCGACTCCGCCGGACTCGTGCGTCCGGGCATCGAGGTCCTGCGGGGCAACCCCGACCACGTGGCCGCCGTGGCCGACTCGCTCGGCTTCGAGCACAAGTACACCTCGCTCGTGATCGCGTGGGCGCCGGAGGACCAACCCACCGACACCCAGATCGGGGCCGTCCTCGACGAGTTCGAGAAGACGGCCTGGGCGGGGCTGGAGCCCGACCGCTACTCCTGGACGGCGGTCCTCCACCGGGAGCACGGCGACGGCGTGCACGTGCACGTCCTCACCGCGCGCTGCGACCTCGAGACGGGCCGCAGCCTGAACATCGCGCCCCCCGGCTGGCAGAAGACGTTCGACGCGCTGCGCGACGCCTTCAACCACCAGCACGGCTGGGCCCGCCCCGACGACCCGGCGCGGGCCAAGGCGCAGCAGCCGGGCCATCGCGCCTACATCGAGGCGGCGAGGCTCCGGGCCGGCCTCGAAGTGGAACCCGGCCCGCGGGAGCTGATCCGCGACTACCTCCTGCAGCGGGTCGAGAGCGGTGGGGTGAAGAACCGCGCCGATGTTGTCGCCTTCCTGGAGGAGGCCGGCTTCGAGGTGCCCCGTCAGGGGAAGGACTACCTCACCGTCCGCGACCCGGAGAGCGGGAAACGGTTGCGATTGAAAGGAGCGCTGTACCAGCATGACTTCGAACCCGAACGACTGGACCGCCCGGCTAAGGAGCCGGATGGCAGCCGACCGCCGTCAGATCGAGGAGACGGCGGCGAGCGAGCTGAGGCAGCTTGGCGAGAGCTTGCGCAGCGTCGCGAGCGGCGCGCTGCTTACCATCGAAAGCGATACGGCGGCGGCGACCGCAAGGACGCGCCGACTCCTGCTGAACGCGTGGCTGCGGCCCCTCGTAGTCGGGCTGAGCCTTTTTCTCGGGTTCAGCGGCGGGAGCTGGGCGCTGACGCGATCGTTGTCGGCGGGGATCCAGCGCCGGATCGAGACCCGGGCGGCGCTCGACATCCAGATCGAGGAGGCTCGCGGGACCCTGGCCGTGATCGAGGAGACGACCTGGGGCGTGAACCTGGTGGAGGTCGCCGGGGAGCGCTTCATAGTGCTGCGGGACGGGACGCTGGACCGTCAGCCCTGGACCGTGGACGGGCGGCCTGCCTGGAAGCTGTCGAGCGAGTGAGGGGGCTCTATGACCGAGTTAGAGAGACAGTTGACGGAAGCCTTGGAGCGGTTGTCCGAGCAGTCCGAGAGGGAACGGGAGCGGCACGCCGAGCAGATCGAAGCCTTGCGGATGCTCGTCGAGCAGCAGGCCGAGCGGAGCGCAGCCTTGCAGCGGCTGGTCGAGCGGCAGGACGCCGAGAGCGACATCTTGCAGGAGCAGTTCGAGCGGCTCGACGGGCAACTGAACGGCTTGGCCCAGGACTACGAGACGCTCGCCGCGGCGTTGGGCGGGCTCTGGAAGTGATCCGGCGGCGCGGACCTAACCAGGACCGGGATCAGACTCCGAGCCGATGATGCCTGCCAGAAGGCGAGCCGGTATTCGTGGCCACTCGCCGGGGCCTGTAAGAGATTTTGTGTGCTGAGCCGTGGTTCATAGCTACGCCGTCAGCGCAAATCGGTCTCCGAACTGGATGGCGAACTGCACCTTGGCAGCATGCCATTCCCTGGGTGTGTTTTTCCACTTCGCGGTGATGTTCCTCAGCGCGAGGTAGATCAGCTTGGTCGCCGCCTCGTCGCTGGGGAAATGCCCCTTGTTGCGAATCGCCCTGCGGACCTGGCTGTGCAGGCTTTCGATCGCGTTGGTGGTGTAGAGGATCCTGCGCACCGCCGGGGAGAAGGCGAAGAACGGAATCACCTCCTCCCAGCGCCGGCGCCAACTGGCCACCACCGCTACGTAGCGTTCCCCGTAGGGGCCGGCTTCGAACCGGTCCAGCTCGGCCGCCGCGGCCGCCGCCGAGGGCGCGGTGTAGACCGCCTTCAGCGCCCGGGCCAGCCCCTGCCGTTCCTTCCAGGGGGCGAACTGCAGCGAGTAGCGGATGAGATGGACGAGGCAGGTCTGCACCACACAGTCCGGGAACACCGTGGTGATCGCTTCGGGGAACCCCTTCAGCCCATCGACCACCGCGATCAGCAGGTCTCCGGTGCCGCGGTTCTTGAGCTCGTTCATCACCCGTAGCCAGAACTTCGCGCCCTCGGTCTGCTCGATCCACAGCCCCAAAACCTCCTTGTCGCCATCACAGGTGACCCCGATGGCCAGATACACCGCCTTGTTCCGCACCAGGCCCTCGTCCCGGATCTTCACCCGCAGTGCGTCGAAATACACGATCGCATACACCGGCTCCAGGGGACGGTTCTGCCAGGCCAGCACGTCCTCGAGCACCGCGTCGGTCACCGCCGAAACCAGGGTCGCGGACACCCCGATGCCATACAGCTCCTCGATGTGCGCCTGGATGTCCCGGGTACTCATCCCCCGGGCATACATCGCGATGATCTTCTCGTCGAACCCCGGAAAACGGCGCTGATACTTGCCGATCAGCACCGGGTCGAAGCGGCCCTGGCGGTCCCGGGGAATGTCCAGCACGATCCGCTCGCTGCCAGTGTCGACCGTCTTGCGGGAGGTGCCGTTGCGGTGGTTGCCGGCGTGGCGTTCCCCCGGATCCGACAGATGGACCTCCATCTCCGCACCCAGCATCCGCTCGGCCAGGGCCTTCTTCAGCTCCGCGGCCAGCGACTCGAAGTCCAGCGCCCCACGGGCACCGCGCCGCGCGATCAGCTCATCCAGCAGCTCGCGTGGAATCCCATCGTTGTGTCTCTTTGCCATACCTCTCTCCTTTCGAGGGGTTCAGGGTATGGCTCAAACACACAAAAATCCTCACAGGCTCACTCGAACGTGGAAGACTTTGGCACCTCGGCTCAATCCTTCCGAGAGTGACCGAATCCCCGTGGTACGATGGGCTCGTATTCGAGTCGCCCTGTAACCGCCGGACGCTAACTCCTGCTGACGATGTGCGACTTGGGCGCCGAGCGCCGTGATCACGCTGTTCCCGAGCGAGTCCGCTGAGCCAGTTCCCTTCCGAGAACGGGATGACCGTGCCCGACAGTACGTCCGTTTGGACGCGGAAGTAGACGCTGAACTCTCCGCGCTGCCGGCGGGCACCCTGATTCAGGGACGAGCGTCGACGGCCCTCGATCTGCTTCCCCCTGAGACGGTTCGAACGGTCGTTACATCCCCGCCGTACTGGTCGCTGCGGGACTACGACATCGACGATCCGTTCGGGCGGGACGACGCGCTCAGCGACTACGTGTCACGCCTCGTCGATGACTTCCGCAAACTCCGACGCGTGTTGACAGGCGATGGAACTGTGTGGCTGAACATCGGCGACGCCTACACGTCTGGGAATCGCCGCTACCGGGCGCCCGACAAGAAGAACCGCGCGCGCGCGATGACGGTCCGCCCCCCGACGCCGCGCGGACTCAAGCCCAAGGATCTGATCGGCCTGCCTTGGCGCGTGGCCTTCGCGCTGCAGGAGGACGGCTGGTGGGTGCGATCCGAGGTGGTCTGGTACAAGCCGAACGCGCACCCGGAGTCAGTCGCGGACCGGCCAACCAAGGCCCATGAAACGGTCTTTCTCCTTTCGAAGAACCAAGACTACTACTACAACATTCGTGCCATCCGCGGGGCCAACGGCCGCCGCCTCAGGACGGTTTGGGATATCCCGACTAGCCCGCGTCGGCGGGACGACCTTCCGGACGACGAGCACCCCGCGCCAATGCCAATCAGTCTGGCCCACCGCTGCGTCACGCTGACAAGCGAAATAGGCGACGTGGTGCTGGATCCGTACGCCGGCTCCGGCACGACCCTTCTTGCAGCAGCTCAGCTGCGGCGGCGCTGGGTGGGGATTGAAATCAAGCCAGAGTTCGTGCGCCTGATCGAACGCCGCGTCTGCCGATGAACGATCGCGACCGTCTCAAGGCGCGCATTGACGGTCTGTCGCCCATTGCCGTCCGTTTCGTTGCCCGGCTTGTGGACTCGCTAGCCGACGCACCCAAGCCGAACACGGTCACCCCGACCTGGTTGAACCGCCATCCCGAATGGATCGAGTACTTCGGGCTTGCGATTTCGGCGCACCACGGCACGACGACCGAACCTCTCGGGCTGACAAGCTTCGAAATCGTATTTCGTAACGCGTGTGAAGCGTTGAAATGGTCAATGGACTCGCCCGGATCGGCGACGCGACGATTCGTAGATCTGACGCTCACCACCAAGGACGCTACAACACGGAGACTGTCGCTGAAATCAACGGCCGCCAGGAACCTCTCGGAACAAACGGCCCACATTTCGAAGTTGACGGAGGCGGCTTGGATTCAGGACGTGAGGAGCGCCCGAGCAAGGCGAAGTCGCACCTTGGAACTGTTCCGCGAGTATCGAGCGGCCGTGGACGCAATCCTCTTGCTCCGAGCGTTCCGTGAGCCGGGCGAGATTCCGAACCGGTATCAGTTGATCGAGATTCCTAGCGACCTGTTCAGGTCGCTGGAGGATGTACCCGATTCAGCTTTCGCGGCTGACGGGCCAGTTATCGACTGCCCTTACCGGGGCCTTGCTTCGGCAGCGCAGGTGTCACTCGACCGGTCAGACGCCAAGATCACAATCCGGCGAATCCAGCTTGCCGCGAGCACGATTCATGCTGAGTGGTCTCTTCTCGAACCCGCTGCGACGGCGTCTCAGGCAGCGGCAGTCCGGGACTAGCCGGGGTTCGCAACCAATCCGGCAAGCGCCGGGGACGCACGCAAGTTCTGGACCTGCGGTAGGGTCTCAGTTTGTGACTATGGTGCGTTGGCCGGTGTATCAGTTTGAGAACTGATCCCTGATCGACGCTAGGTCGAGGCCGAGCCACTCGACGGTTTCTATCTGCTCGAAGAGAACCCAGTCGTAGCGTGCCATGCTTTCGTCGGTCGAAATGCCGCTTCTTTTCTGTGTCGAGTCGGCCTTTGCGAGAACGTTCTGCAGCTCCCCCATCCTCTTGTGAGAAAGGTCGGGAGTCCTGTGCTGTAAGGTGCTGCTAAGGACCGCCAAGAGCCAGAAGAACTCGTTCTGCTTCTGCTCTGGCACCGCCATCATTCGACTGTAGGAGTCTTGGATCAGGGTCCGAAGGTGTTTGATCTGCTCTTGCTGCCTCCACTTGGACCTGATCCAACTACCGACGCCCACCACCGCGATGATCGCAACGCCGCTGGCAACTCCTTCTCCGAGCCATGAGAGGTTCATGGCGGCGACTGTATCGCCATACCCCGACGACCGAACGGTTACACCGGCGCACCGGCGCTCCGGCATGCCCAAGAGTTCCCGTTGCGACCCGAACTCCACAGATGTGGTAAGCAGACTGATAGCCGGTAATCACGAAGGGTGTAAACGGAGCTGAATCATTGACTTATAGAAGCCTCAAGTGGACCTCCGGTCGGCACCCGCGGCCCTCCGGGCCGCGGAAGGGCGCATCGCCGATCCTCCCGACGGCTGAGCCACCGCTAACATCCCTTAAGCAGGCGCTGTTCGTAGCCTGATTTCCAGACCTTCGCGGACAACCATGGCGACCAGACTCTCCGAGGATGTGATTCCGATGACCGACGTCAAAACTAGTGCCGAGGAACGGGAGTTCATGCGTGCGGTCGTCGCCGGTCTCGCGGACCTGGAGGCTGGCCGGGATCTGTCCCTGGCAGAAGCCTTAGAACGACTCGGCATCCGCTGACTCCCTGCCGAAGGAGTCGCCCTACCGTCCCGCGGGTCGTCCAAACGGCGCGATGGCACCGCCGGCTTGGAACGCCGGACCTTCTACCTTTTGTCAAGGGGCACGAGGGAGCTGCTGTGGGC
>VXNL01000011.1 GCA_009840635.1 Acidobacteriota bacterium
ATTGCCTATTGTCCCGTGGGCTCGGAGATGTGTATACTCGACAGCGCCACCCCCGCCCGAGCCGGCGCCGCCGCCGCGGGCGCTGCCGGAGGCGCCGGGAGACACCTGCGTGACCATCCACAGCGGCGAGTGCGTGCCCTCGCCGATGTACAACGCGATGGCGACGGAGCTGTCGGAGACGCACGCGGAGGACCCGCACTTCCAGAACCAGTGGGGCCTGTCGCACATCAACGCCCACCTCGCCTTCAGCCACGTGAACCTGCTGGAGGGTCCCGACAGCGCCCCGGGCGCGGGGATCACGATCGGCATCTTCGACACCGGGATCGACGTCGAACACCCCATGTTCGAGGGGAAGTACGTCTATGAGGAGTTCCTGGCGGGCGCCGAGGACGAGCTCGGGGACGAGGACTCTCACGGCACCGCGGTCGCCAGCGTCGCCGCGGGCGGGAAGACCGGAGACCCGAACGCTCCTCTCGGGGTCGCCTGGGGCGCCGATCTGGCGGTGTGGGCCATCCCGCTCGGCACGAGCGACGGGGTGTACCGGCCGATCTCGCTGGAAGCGCTCGCGAGCGTGGACGAGGCCACCGCGGAGGAGTTCAGCCACATCATCAACTGGCGGGACGGGGATCGGCAGCTCGACATCCTGAACATGAGCTTCGGCTACTCGGGCATCATTTCCCAGTACAGCGAAGAGGACCTGCGGGCCAACTTCAGCGCGACGATCGCCGCGCTGGCCCAGGCGGGCCGCGAGGACAAGACCATCATGGTCTGGTCGGCCGGGAACTCGAACAACAACCGCTGCGGGACCGGCACCGAGAACTGTGTCAACAACCGGTTCGAGGCGATTTCCGCCTCGATTCTCCCGGGTCTCGTCACCTACATGGAGGAACTCCAGGGACACACCGTCGCGGTGGTGGCGATCCGGGAGTCGGACGGAGCGCTCGCGAGTTTCTCGAACCGCTGCGGCATCGCGGCCGATTTCTGCATCGCGGCGCCCGGGCAGGACGTCGCTGTCGCCTACTTCGGTCCCCTGGACGGCGAGGACGGGGTGCGGGGTTACGCGGAGTGGAGCGGGACCTCGTTCGCCGCCCCCATGGTTGCCGGCGGGCTCGCGATCATGAAGCAGCTCTTCCGGGACCAGGTCTCGAACGCCGAGCTGGTGGGCCGGCTCTTCGGCACCGCCGACAGCAGCGGCATCTACGCCGATCGCGACCTCTACGGCAACGGCCGTCTGGATCTCGGCGCCGCCACCTCGCCGGTGGGGCTCCTCGACGTGCCCATCACGACCGGGATGGCCACCATGGCGTCCGCGTCGCTCGGTTCGACCACCCTCCGCCTCGGGGCGGCGTTCGGGGACGGGATGGCGGCGGCGTTCGACGGGGACGAGATCATGGCCCTCGACGACTACGGGTCTCCGTTCTGGTACGAGCTGGACAGCTTCACCGCGACCACCGACGGGCCGTCCATGGCGGCGCGGCTACGGACCTTCATGGGTTCGGGAACGGGGCTGGCCGCTCTGGGCGGCGGGTCGGGGCGGACGGTCCATGGGGTCTCGGGCTCGGTGGTCCGGATGCCGACCGCAGCCGGGAACGGGCACCTCGCGCTCGCCGAAGGGGCGGTGGCGGTGACGGGGACCGAGGGGCGCGGCTTCTCGGCGATGGCCTTCACCACCGGGCCGCTCCGCCCCGCCATGCCGGCGGCCGGGGCGGCGCTCGGCTGGCGGCCGGGGGAACTCCCGTTGGGTCTGCGGGCCGGGTGGATCTCGGAACGCGAGACGATGCTCGGGAGCCTGGGGCAGGGCGCCTTCGGGAATCTCTCGGCGGGGACGGCGTTCGTCGGCTTCGACGGGAGCGTGGGCCTCGGCGGCTGGCGGTTCGGGGCCGGCGGCGAGTTCGGGATGGCGAACCCGGTGGCGCACGGCGGGATGATCCAGGAGATCTCGGCGCTCACGACCAGCACCTTCGCGGTCCACGCCACCCGGGGGTTCGAACGCGCGGGGTCGCTGAGCCTGTCGCTGTCGCAGCCGCTCCGGGTGGAGAACGGCTGGGCGGCGCTGACGGTGCCGTCGGCGCGGACGAAGGCGCGCGAGGTGGTCCACAGCGCGCTCCGGGCCGACCTGGCGCCGGGCGAGCGGCAGCTCGACTTCGCGGCGCAGTGGAACCGGGCGCTACCGCTCGGGGAGCTGCGGCTGGGGGCGATCTGGAGCCACTGGCCGGGGCACCGGGACGTGCTGGGGCCGCAGGTGGCTCTGCTGTCCGGCTGGCGCTGGACCTTCTGAGCACCGTCGCTACGAGAGGGACTGCCGGAGTCCCGTGACGTCCGGCAGTCCGTGAACTCCGGTTTTGTTTACAGTGTCACGCATGGTCTTCGTCCGCTCCCTGCTGCTCCTGCTCGTCGCCGCCGCCCTCGGCGGCTGCTCCTCGCGTTCCGAGACCGTTCCGGCGCCGCCGCCGCCACCGCCCTGCGTGCCCACCCACGGGGGCGACTGCGTTTCGGCGGCGCAGTTCGGCGCCATGGCGGAGGAACTGGCGACGGAGTACGCCGAGGACCCCCACTTCCAGAACCAGTGGGGCCTTGACAGCATCAACGCGCAGACCGCCTATGCGAACCTGAACCTGCTACTCGGTCCCGACGCCGAGCCGGGAGCCGGCGTGACCATCGGCTTCGTGGACAGCGGCATCGACGTCGAACACCCGGCGTTCGCCGGCAAGTCGATCCATTTCGAGCCGCTGCTCGGCGCCGAGCCGGAGACCGGCGAGGAACGCGCCTCCCACGGAACGGCGGTGGCGAGCATCGCGGCCGGGAGCAGATTCGATCGCGAGGCCGCGGTGCACGGCGTCGCCTGGGGGGCCGACGTCGCGATGTGGTCGATCCCGCTCGGGAGCGGCGGCGGTCTCTACGAGCCGATCACGCTCGAGGAACTCGGCAACTCCGACGCCGGTTTCGCCTACATCTTCAACACGGCGTTCGCCTGGCGCGACGCGGGGAACCGGCTCGACATCCTGAACCTGAGCATCGGTTACGACGGCCTGATCGAGCACTACGGCGCGGAAGACCTGCGGGCCGCCTTGCCGGAGATGGTCGCGGCGCTGGCGCAGGCGGGCGCCGACGAGAAGACGATCCTCGTCTGGGCGGCGGCGAACGCTCACGGCGACCGCTGCGAGGCCGGCGTTGTGGGCTGCGTGAACGGGCGCGTCAACGCCACTTCGACCTCGATCACCGCCGGGCTGCCCGCCTACTTCCCGGAACTCCGGGGACATTCCGTCGCGGCGGTGGCGCTGAACCCTCACGACCAGGCGCTCAGCTCCTTCTCGAACCGCTGCGGGATCGCCGCCGACTACTGCATCGCGGCGCCCGGCTTCGACGTCAGGTTCGCCTGGTTCGGGCCCCACCAGGGGGAGGTCGTCCGGGGTTACGGCACCGGCGGCGGGACCTCGTTCGCCGCTCCCATGGTGGCCGGCGGGCTGGCGATCATGAAGCAGCTCTTCCGGGACCAGCTCTCGAGCGAGGAACTGGTGAGCCGGCTCTTCGCGACCGCCGACAGCAGCGGCATCTACGCCGACCGGGAGACCTACGGCCACGGCCGGATGGACCTCGGCGCCGCCACCTCGCCGGTGGGGGTGCTCGAAGTGCCCCTCGGCACCGCGCTGGCCACCCGGGCGCACGCGTCGCTTGGGTCCACCGGGCTGCGCCTCGGCGCCGCCTTCGGGGACGGGCTGGCGGCGGCGTTCGACGGGGACGAACTGATGGCGCTCGACGACTACGGGGCGCCCTTCTGGTACGAGATGGGGGACTTCGCGGCGACCACGGACGGTCCCTCGATGTCCGCGCGGCTCCGGACCTTCCTGGGGCCGGGAACGGGCGGCCTGACGGCGGGCGGCGGTTCGGGCGGCATGCCCGGCGCCATGGGGACGACGGCGGGGATCGTCCGCATGCCGACGGCGGCCGGGAACGGCCACCTGGCGCTCGCGGAGGGCGCGGTGCAGGTGGGCGCAACCGAGGTGGGAGGGCTGTCGGCGACGGCCTTCACGACGGGCCCGTGGCGCCCCGCCATGCCGGCGACCGGCGCGGCGCTGGCGTGGCGGCCGAGGGCGCTGCCGGTGGGGTTGCGCGCGGGCTGGATCTCGGAGCGCGAGACCATGCTCGGGAGCCTGGGGACGGGAGCGTTCGGCGGCCTGTCGGCGGGGACGGCGTTCTTCGGCTTCGACGGGGGGATGGACTTCGCCGGGTGGACGCTCGCGGCGCACGGGGAGTTCGGGGTGGTGAACCCGGTGGCCACGGGCGGGCTGATCCAGGAGATCACGCCGCTCGCGACCAGCACGTTCGCGGTGCACGCGAGCCGGGGGTTCGCGCGGGCGGGCTCGCTCGGCTTCTCGGTGTCGCAGCCGCTCCGGGTGGAGAACGGCTGGGCGGCCCTGACGGCGCCGTCCGCGCGCACGAAGGCGGGCGAGGTGCTGTACCGGTCGTTCCGGGCCGATCTGGCGCCCGGGGAGCGGCAACTCGACCTGGCGGCGCAGTGGAACCGGGCGCTCCCGCTCGGTGAGCTGCGGCTGGGGGCGGTCTGGAGCCACTGGCCCGGACACCGGGCGGCCCTCGGGGCGCAGGCGGCGGCGCTGGCCGGCTGGCGCTGGGTCTTCTGACCCGCGCGGCCTTGTGCTAGCGAAACGCTACCTGTAGCATAATTGCACCATGCCCGGTGTTCACGTCAGAGACGTACCCGCGGAAACGCTACGGGCGCTGTCGCGCCGCGCGAGGGCGCACCACCGCTCCGTCCAGGGTGAGATCCGGGCGATCCTCGACGCTGCCGCGAGCGCGGCCCCGCCGGAACAGGGCTATCCGCCGATCCGGTTGAAGCACGTGGAGGTCGGGAGCGGCGTTCCCTGGACCCGCGAGGACATCTATGGCGACCAGGGCCGGTGAACGGCTGTTCTGCGACACGAACGTGTTGCTGAGCGCCGTGGACCGGCGACGCCCCCTCCATTCGCGAGCGTTTCGGATCCTGAACGAGGTCCCCAACCAGGGAGTCGAACTCTGCGTGAGCGGGCAGGTGCTGCGGGAGTGCCTGGTGGTCAGCACGCGCCCGGTCGAAGCGAACGGACTGGGGCTCACGCTTGCCGCCGCGGTGGGGAACAACCGGGCGTTCGCCGAGCGGGCCACGGTGCTGGAGGAAACCCGCGGGGTGGCGAACCGCCTGCCCCGGGTCGCGGAGGCCGCCCGGTGCGCGGGCAAGGCGCTCCACGACGCGAACATCGCCGCGACCATGCTGGAACACGGCGTCACCCGGGTGGTCACCGCGAATCCGCAGGACCTGATGCGGTTCGAGGGGATCGAGGTCGTTCCACTGTCCGACGTGTGAGGACGGGATCGTGTTCCGCCGCGCTGCGCTTCTGGCCATTGCCGGCGGGCTGCTTCTTCCCAGCGCTGCGGTGGTGGCGCAGCCCCTGCCCCCCGACCCCGCCGCGGAAATCGCCGCCGCCGAGGCGGCGGGGGCGCAGTTCCTCTTCGACTACGACTTCGAGGACGCCCTCCGGACCTACCGGGAGCTGGGCGAGCGGTTCCCGGAGCATCCCAGCGGGCCCTACCACGTGGCCGTCATCACCTGGACCCGGCTCGCACAGCGGAGCAACGCGGTCCGGGGGCCCAGCCTGCGGAACGACCGGTTCTTCTCGCAGGACGGGCGGCCGGAGCCCGGCTCCGGAGAGGAGGCGGCCTTCCGCGAGCACCTGGAGGAGGCGTACCGGCGGGCGGAGGCCCTGCTCGAACGCGATCCGGACCACCCGGAGGCGCTCTACTACCGCGGCGCCGCCGAGGGCCTCGAGGCCGGGTGGGCGGTCATCGTGGACCGCGCCTGGTTCCGCGCCACCCGGTTGATCCGGCGCGCGGTGGGCCGCCACCGGCGGCTCCAGGAACTCGATCCCGGCTTCCGGGACGCCTACGTGATCCCCGGGACCTACGTCTACTCGATCGCCCGGCTGCCTCGCGCGCTGCGGATGATCGCCTTCCTGTTCGGGATGCGCGGCGACCTCGAGGGCGGGCTGCGCGACATTCGGCTCACTGCCGACGAGGGCCGGCGGGCGCGGTGGGGGAGCCTCTGGACCTATGAATTGCTGATGCAGCGCGAAGGGCGGGAGGACGAAGCGCTCGAAGCGGTCCGGCGGCTCCGGCGCCGGTTCCCGAAGAACCCGGACTTCGCTCTCGACGAGATCACCGTCCTGACGGCGCTCGGGGAGTTCGAAGCGGCCGTGGAGCTCGGGGAAGCGGTCCTCGAGCGCCGCGAGGCTGGGTTCGGGAACTATCAGTTGATGCTGCCCGGCCTCGCCGAAGCGGGGCTCGGGGAGGCGCTCCTGTTCGGGGGGCGCTGGGCGGACGCCGAGGCCGTCCTGAGCCGGGGTCTCGAGGCCGATCCGAGCCCCGAGGTCCGCGCGAGCCTGCTCCTCCGCCGCGCGAACGCCCGGGACGGCGCCGGGCGGCGGCCCGAGGCGCTCTACGACTACGGCGAGGTCATCCGGATCGATGCGGACGACGTCCTGAAGGACTGGGCGAACGCGCTCCGGCAGGCCCCCTGGCCGGACGCCGCGCCCGCGGGTTCCCATCCGGGGAGGTAAGGGGACCGCCGGTCTTCAGACCGGCACACGCGGCCCCCCACCGGGAGAACTGGCGCGCCGCGCACGTCGTGACCCTGATTCAGCCTCGCGACTCGCCGCGTGCCACACTCCCCGGCGCCCGTGGTCCGCTACGCCCTCCGCCTGGTCGCCGCCGCGCCGGTCTTGCTGGCCGCCGTGGCAAGTGCGGCAGCGCAGCCCGCGCCCGCGGGACCGGCGGCGGAACTCGCTGCCGCCGAGACGGCCGGTTCGCAGCTCCTCTTCGACTACGACTTCGACGAGGCGATGGAGCACTACGCCCGGGTCAGCGAGCGCTACCCGGAACACCCCACCGGCCCCTACAACCTCGCCACCACGATCTGGACCCGGCTGGCCCAGCGCAGCAACGGGATGCGCGGGTCGAGCCTCCGCAACGACCGCTTCTTCTCCCAGCAGGGCCGTCCGGACGCCACGCCGGAGGAGGAGGCCGCCTTCCGCGAGCACCTGGAGGAGGCCTACCGGCGGGGCCGGACGCTCCTCGAACGCGATCCCGACGACGTGGAGGCTCTCTACTACCTCGGCGCGACCGAGGCGCTCGAGTCGGGCTGGTCGGTGATCGTGGACCGGGCCTGGTTCCGGGCCGCCCGGCAGATCCGGCGCGGGGTGGGTCGCCACCGGCGGGTGCAGGAACTCGATCCCGGTTTCCGCGACGCCTACGCGGTCCCGGGCGCCTACGACTACGGGGTGGCGACCCTGCCGCGGCCGCTCCGCTGGCTCGCCTTCCTGTTCGGAATCCGCGGCGATCGGGACGGGGGGCTCGAAGGGGTGTGGATCACCGCGGACGAGGGCCGGCGGGCGCGCTGGGGCGGGCTGTGGACCTGGGCTCTGCTGATGCAGCGGGAGGAGCGGGAGGACGAGGCGCTCGCGGCGATCCGGCGGCTGAACACCCGGTTCCCCAAGAACCCGGACTTCGTGCTCGACGAGGTCAGCATCCTGACCGCGCTGGGCGACTTCGAGGCCGCCCGCGAGCTCGCCGAACGGGTCCTCGAACGCCGGGAGGCCGGCTTCGGGAACTACCGCCTGGTGCTGCCGGGGCTCGCCGAGGCCCGGCTCGGCGAGGCGCTGCTGTTCCAGGAGCGCTGGGAGGAGGCCGAGACCGTGTTCAGCCGCGGCCTGGCCGCCGAACCGAACCCCGAGGTGCGGGCGATCCTGCTCTTCCGCCGCGGCAACGCCCGCGACGGCGCCGGGCAGCGCGGGACCGCGCTCACCGACTACGGCCGCGTGATCCGCGACGACGCCGACCCGGTCCTCGGCGAGTGGGCGGAGGAGCTGCGAAAGGCGCCCTGGCCGGACGCGGCCCCGGAGGGGTCGCACCCGGCCCGGTAGCGCGTACGCCTGGGACCGCCGGTCTTCAGACCGGCGCGCTCTGGGCAGAGCCCAGCGCAACCGCGTACCGCTGCTCACGCAAGGTGGCGCGTACGGCTTGGAACGCCGGCTTCAGCCGGCACAGCACGCCGGAGGCGGGCGGCGGGACGGACCTCATTCGCCGAGATGGCTCGGCTGCGCGCACCAATGCACCCGGGGGTAGCGATGAACCGCCCGCGGCCCTACGGGCCGCTGTGCCGGCTGAAGCCGGCGTTCCAAGCCAGCGGCGCCATGCCGGCTGATGGCCAACCCCGCACAACTGCTTTGTCACGGGAACTGGAGCGCCGCACACGCCGTAGTTCCCATGCTCTCGCAGCATGAGGTTGGGGCGGAGGGCTAGCGCCCCGTCCGAGACTCCTCCCGAGCCGGGGTCGGTTCCCGGTGCTCGCATTCGGCATCGCCGTATCCGTCCATTGCGCTACGGAGGTATCCCCCCACTCGTCGCCAATGTTCGGCGAGCCGCTCTTCCGGGCTGCCCTTCAGTTGAAACTTCTCGAACTGTTCCGGGCCGGGAAACAGGTTCATGAGGCTGCCGACGCCCTCAAGGAACGCCCGCACTTTCCCGGTCATGAGCGTAGGAAGCTAGCAGGGGTTGTCCCCGCTCGTATTCCGCTACGGGCCCTTTCCCACTCCGCCACGCTCTCTTCGTCCGTCGCCGCGATGAAGTCGTTTGCGGCCGCCTTGAACTCGTCGAACGTGTCGGCGTCTTCGGCCAGGTCGAACAGGGTCGCGGCCAACCCCGACTTGAAATCCAGGCACGCGGAGTTCATGTCTTCTCCGCCTGCCGCGAGCCCGCCGGGGTTGACTCCATAGATGCATGTGGCGCCGTACTCCTCAACGCAGGTAATCCGGCCGCGGATATGGACATCGGCCGCAAACCCACGTCCGTACACGGGAGTTCGGAACCGGAAATAGAGCGGGACTGTCATCGGGTTGCTCGGGTATCGCCCTCTGTCCGATTCTATTCCGCCCGACACAGCCGCTCCTCCGAAACGAGAAGGCTCGGTTGGGACCACCCGTTCCTATAATCGCCCGGATGTCGCTCCGCCGCACCCCGCTCCACGCGCTCCACAAAGAACTCGGCGGCAGGCTCGTCCCGTTCGCCGGCTGGGAGATGCCGGTGCAGTTCGGCGGGGTGGTCTCGGAGCACCTCGCGGTGCGGCGGCAGGCGGGGCTCTTCGACGTGAGCCACATGGGTGAGCTGCGGGTCACGGGGCCGGAGGCGCTGCCGCTCCTGCAGCGGCTGACCCCGAACGACGTGTCCCGGCTGGTGCCGGGCCGGGCGCAGTACTCGGCGCTCACCACCGATTCGGGCGGCTTCGTGGACGACATCATCGTCTACCGCCGCGGGGAGGAGTCCTTCCTTTTGGTCACGAATGCCGCCAACACCCCCCGGGACCTCGCCTGGATCCGGGAGCGGGGCGGGACGGCCGCGGAGTGCGTGGAGGACCTGAGCGACGAGACGGCATTGCTGGCCCTCCAGGGGCCGCGCGCGCAGGCCATCCTGCAGACGCTGACCGAGCTGGACCTGACCACGGTGCGCTACTACCGGTTCGCCGAGGGCGAGGTCGCGGGGGTCCCGGGGACGGTCGCCCGGATGGGGTACACCGGGGAGGACGGCTTCGAGATCATGGTGCCGGCCGACCGGGCGGAGGAACTCGCGCGGCGGCTCCTCGACGCGGGGGCGCCGGAGGGGCTCGTTCCCACCGGGCTCGGCGCCCGGGACACCCTGCGGCTCGAGGCCAAGATGGCGCTCCACGGGAACGACATCGACGAGGACCACTCCGTCGAGGAGGCGGACCTCGGCTGGATCGTGAAGCCCGACAAGGGCGGGTTCATCGGCCGCGACGTCCTGGTGGCCCAGCGCGAGAACGGCGTCACCCGGAAGCTCGTCGGCTTCGAGCTGCGGGACCGCGGCGTGCCGCGCCACGGTTATCCCATCGTGGTGAACGGCGAGCCCTTCGGCGAGGTGACGAGCGGCGGGCACGCCCCCTTCCTGAAGAAGAGCCTCGGGCTCGCCTACCTGCCGGCGGACGCCTGCGAGCCGGGTCAGGCCTTCGAGGTCGTGATCCGCGGACGCCCCGTCCCCGCGGAGGTGGTGCCCACGCCGTTCTACGTCCGGCCCGGCAAGAAAAAGAAGAAGAAGAAACGCGCAGCGGCGGCTGCCGTCTGACCCCGGAGGACCCTCCCGGAGACACGATGACCCCCGACGACCTCTACTACAGCAAAGAGCACGAATGGCTGCGCCTCGAAGGGGACGGCTCCGCGACGATCGGCATCACCGACCACGCCCAGCAGGAACTCGGGGACATCGTCTATGTCGAGCTTCCCGACCCGGACAGCGCCCTCGAGGCCGACGAGGTCATGGGCAGCGTGGAGTCCGTGAAGGCGGTCTCCGAGATCTTCTGCCCGGTGGCGGGCACGGTGACCGCGGTCAACGAGTCCCTCGAGGACGCTCCCGAGGTGGTCAACTCGGATCCCTACGGCGACGGCTGGCTGATCCGGCTTCGGTTGGACGATGCGGGCTCGCCGGCGGCGACGATGCTCTCGGCGGGCGACTACGACAAACACGTCGCCAGCGAGGCCGACTGAGCGGACCCCCGGGGGGAGGCCGCCGTTCCGCTGCGCGGCGCGCGGCGGGCACCGTGAGAGCGGTTGGCGTTATGACGTGCGCGGCGCGCCAGTCCTCCCGGTTGGGGGGCGCCGCGGGTGCCGGCTGAAGCCGGCGTTCCAAGCCGTACGTGCATTCTCGCCGGTCAGCGTCGCGACGTGCGCGGCGCGGAGCGCCGCGGTGCCGGTCTGGAGACCGGCGTTCCAAGCCGTTACGCCATTCCCGCTCAGTCCCGTTTGCGGGGGAGCGCTCCACCGAAGTCCTTGGTGGCAGCCGTCCGAGGGTCCCGCTCCGGGTCGGCGCGGGAGCCCGGACCGAGGGTTTCGGAAAGGACGGCGCGCAGAGGCTTCGCGTCCGCGCACGCTCCCCGGCAGACGCAGAGGACGTGGGCCGGGCGGCCATCGCCGGAAGGCCGCACCGTCAGGGCGTCGGAGGCCTCGCACGCGGGGCAGTCGCCGATCCACTCGGAGTCGGACTTCCGGAGTCCGAGCGCCGAGCCCACGTGGTCCGCGCCGCCGTCACAGCGGTAGGGGACGACGAGCGTCCTCATGACGGCCCCGCGTCGGCCGCCCCTGACAGCCTTCCGGGGCGCGACGCGCAGCATCTCGCCCAGGTCATTTGGGGTTCAGGGGGCCGAGTGTGGCACGGCGAGAAACGCGCGATCCTATCGCGCACCTACCCTATGAAGACACTGCAATATCTCGAATATCGGGTCCCCTTCGATCCGATTCGTCTCACATAGAGAACTGCGACCGCGCAAGCGTCCGATTGACTTCGGTTTGCGATCAATCTTGTCGCGAATCCGGCCACGTCCGGGACCGCGATGTCCAATCCGGGCGGTCGCGCAGGGCGCCGCCGGAATGGACCCGCTGTCCCGCTTCGCGCGCCGCCCGCGTCAGTCCAGGCCGTGGCGCTCGAGGAACTCCAGCATCAGGTCGACGCAGGCCTCCGGGTTCTCGAGCTGCAGCAGATGGGTCGTCTCGGGCACGAAGTCGTAGTCCACTCCCGCGAGACGGTCCAGCTCCATGCTGGGCAGGAACGCGTAGGGCCCCACCGGATCGGCGCCGATGACCTTCACCGGGCAGCGGAAGTCGGCGGCGTCCGGCTCGAGGCTGTAGGCGAAGGCGTGATCGAACACTCGCGCCTCGCACTCGCGCGGGCAGCAGGTCTGGTAGCCGTTCCCGTCGGACGCGGGACGGAGCGTCGTCTCCGCGTACAGGTCCGCCACGCCGGGCAGCAGCCGCGAGAACGCCAGCTTCCCCCGAACCTCGCGCAGGATCGACTCCCGGTCCTCGTACCGTTCCGAGCGCAGCCTGGTGGCGCGGGCGATCCTCCGCCACAGGACCTCGGTCGCGAGCCGGTCGGCTCCGGGCGTGTAGATCGGCGGGTCGAAGAGCAGGAGGGCCTCGTAACCGCTCCCCGGCGTTCGGTGGTTGAGCGCCGCCACCGCCGAGATGGAGTGATAGACGCCGATCTGCGGTTTCTCCCCGAAGTGACGGGCGATGCCCCGCAGGACGTGTTCGTCGTCCGCCGCGAAGGTCGCCACGTTGTGGTTTCGATGGTCGCCCGGCGGATTCCACCCGTGGTTCCTGAGGTCGTAGAGCACGAGATCGAACCGGTCTTCGAGCAGGGACCAGAACGGGTAGTACAGGTCGGCCGCGAGGCCGTTGCCGTGGCTCAGCACGAGCCGCGGGCCGTCGGCGTTGCCGTGCCGGCGCAGGATGATGCGGGTGCCGTCGGGCGTTTCCACTTCAGCGGTGGCGTACGGATCGGGCACCTGCCACCGGTGGTTGGTTTCGCCGTGTGTCATGAGAGGTGCCCTTTCGCGGATCCCTCGCTCGTCCGGAGGCTCCGGAACGCGAACTGACAAACGATACCGAGTCTTGTGTGAGTTACGGGCGCTATGTCGAGATTCGATAGCGACAGATTCGCGATTTCTGGTCACCTGGGACGTGGCCAGGGGCCCTGTCCCGTGCGGGCGTTCGCGGTTTGGGGACTGTCCGGGGAGTGCGGGATATGCCACGTCCAGTTTCACTGCCGGCTGCTAAAATCGCGGGTCCGGCTGGAAGGCCGAATGGGGCGGGACAGCCCCCACCGGCCGGAGTTTTCCGGCGCTGTCCCGGCACTGAGTTGACCCCCGCATCTCCCGAGTTCCCTTGACCGCATCCCCAGCCACCCTGAAGTCGCAGACCGCCACCGCGGCCCCCTCGCTGCCCCGCGGCGCCGCGCCGTTCGTCCGCCGCCACGTCGGACCCAGCCTCACGCAGCAGGTCGAGATGCTGCACGACCTCGGCCTCACGTCGCGGGACGAGCTGATCGCCCAGACGATCCCGGAAGACATCCGGGTCCGGGAGGAACTCGACCTTCCGGCGGCCCTCGCGGAGGGCGAGCTCCTCGAGGAACTGCGGGGGATCGCGCGGCAGAACCGGACCTGCCGGAACTTCATCGGCCGGGGCTACTACGGCACGATCACGCCGCCCGTCATCCTCCGGAACATCCTCGAGGACCCGGGCTGGTACACCCAGTACACCCCGTACCAGTCGGAGATCTCACAGGGCCGGCTCGAGATCCTGCTCAACTTCCAGACCATGGTCGGGGACATGACCGGCCTCCCGGTCGCGGGCGCCTCGCTCCTCGACGAGGCGACGGCGGCGGCCGAAGCGATGGCGATGTGCCAGCGCTCGGGCAAGGGCCGGACGACCTTCCTCGCCGATCGCTGGCTCCACCCGCAGACGCTCGCGGTGATGGAGACCCGCGCCCGGGCGGCGGGCATCCGCCTCGAGGTGCGGGACCTGGGCGATCCGCAGGTGCAGATCTCGAAAGAGGTCTCGGGGGTCATCGTCCAGTACCCGGACACCCGGGGCCGGATCCGCGAGTGGCGCCCCCTGGTGGAGAAGGTCCAGGCGGCGGGGGCCCGCACGGTGGTCGCCACCGACCTCCTGGCGCTGACCATGCTCGAGCCGCCGGGGGCCTTCGGCGCCGACATCGCGGTCGGCTCCACGCAGCGCTTCGGGATGCCCATGGGCGGCGGCGGACCCCACGCGGCGTTCCTCGCCACCACCGCCGCGCACGCCCGCCGGACGCCCGGACGGGTGGTGGGCGTCTCCCACGACTCCTCCGGGAGGGTCGGCTTCCGCCTCGCGCTCCAGACCCGCGAGCAGCACATCCGGCGGGACCGCGCCACCAGCAACATCTGCACGGCGCAGGTGCTCCCCGCGCTCGTCGCCTCGGCGTACGCCGCCTGGCACGGACCGGAGGGACTGCTCCGGATCGCCCGACGGGTACGCGCGCTCACCCTGGCGCTCCGCGACGGGCTGTCCCGTCTGCGCTACTCCACGGGCGGGGCGCCGGTCTTCGACACCCTCACGGTGGAGACCGACGACGAGGAGACGGCGCGGATCCTGGCCGCCGCCGAGGCCCGGGGGATCAACCTGGGCCGGCAGGAGGGCGGGGGCGTCGGCGTCTCGCTCGACGAGACGGCCACCCTCGACGACGTGGACACCATCCTCGCCGTCTTCGCCGGCGACCGCGAGGCGCCCGCCGCCGCCGGCCTGCTGCCCGAAGAGGGGGCCGAGACGCGCCTGCCGCCGAAGCTCCAGCGGCGGAGCATCTTCCTCGACCACGAGGTCTTCCACGTCCACCGCTCGGAGCACGAGATGCTCCGCTACCTCCACAAGCTGAAGGAGCGCGACCTCTCGCTCACCACCTCGATGATCCCGCTCGGCTCCTGCACCATGAAGCTGAACGCGACCGCCGAGATGCTGCCGGTGACCTGGCCGGAGTTCGCCGACGTCCACCCCTTCGCGCCGCCGGAGCAGCAGGCGGGGTTCGCCCGCATCGCCGCCGACCTCGAGGCGCAGCTCGCCGAGATGACCGGCTTCCACGCGGTCAGCCTGCAGCCGAACGCCGGCTCGCAGGGTGAGTTCACCGGCCTGCTCATGATCCGGGCGTACCACGAGAGCCGGGGCGAGGGGAAGCGGAACGTCTGCCTGATCCCGCTCTCGGCGCACGGGACGAACCCGGCGAGCGCGGCCATGGCGGGGCTCCAGGTCGTGCCGGTGACGACCACCGAGGCCGGGGACATCGACGTGGAGGACCTCGGCTGGAAGATCGAGGCCTATCCGGACCAGATCGCGGCGCTGATGATCACCTACCCCTCGACCCACGGGGTCTTCGAGGAGCGGGTCCGCGAGGTCTGCTCCATGGTCCGGGAGGCGGGCGGCCTCGTCTATCTCGACGGCGCCAACCTGAACGCGCAGGTGGGGCTCACGAGTCCGGCGGAGATCGGCGCCGACGTCTGCCACATCAACCTGCACAAGACCTTCTGCATCCCCCACGGGGGAGGCGGGCCCGGCATGGGGCCGGTGGCGGCCACCGAGGAACTGGCCCCGTTCCTGCCGGGGCACCCCTACGGCCCGCAGGACCCGGGGCGGGTCGGCGCGATCTCGGCGGCGCCCTGGGGCAGCCCCGCGATCCTGCCCATCTCGTGGGCCTACATCCGGATGATGGGGGCGGCGGGCCTCAAGGAGGCCAGCGAGGTCTCGATCCTGTCGGCGAACTACATGGCGCACCGGTTGAAGTCCCACTACCCGCTGCTCTACGTGGGCAAGCAGGGCCGGGTGGCGCACGAGTTCATCCTCGACTGCCGGCCGTTCAAGAAGACCGCCGGGGTCGAGGCGAACGACATCGCGAAGCGGCTCATGGACTACGGCTTCCACGCGCCCACGATGTCCTTTCCGGTGGCGGGCACGCTGATGATCGAGCCCACCGAGAGCGAGTCGCGCGAGGAACTCGACCGCTTCTGCGACGCGATGATCCGGATCCGCGCCGAGATCCGCGACATCGAGGAGGGCCGCGCCGACCCGGAGCGGAACCCGCTGCGGCTCGCCCCGCACACCGCCCGGGACGTCGTCTCCGACGCGTGGGACCGCCCCTACAGCCGGGAGCAGGCCGCCTTCCCGGCGCCGTGGCTGAACGCCCACAAGTACTGGCCGCCGGTGGGCCGGGTCGACAACACGCGGGGCGACCGCAACCTGATCTGCAGTTGTCCCGACGACTGGCGGTCGGGCGAGGGCCACCCGCACCACGACCACCACGACCCGGAGCATCACAACCATCAGCACTAGCGACTTGACCAAGAAACGAAGCCTGCGGGCCTGCGCCGCCCAGATCAGCCCCGTCTTCATGGACAAGAGGGCGAGCGTCGAGAAGTACGGCGAGACGATCCGCGAGGCCGGCCGGCAGGGCGTGGACCTCATCGTGACCCCCGAGACCGGGATCCCCGTCTATCCCTACTGGCGGAACAACTTCGGCTACACGGACCCGGAGTCGGCGCGCCGCTGGAAGGAGACGGTGGTCCGCTTCTACGACGAGGCGGTGCGCATCCCGGGGCCGGAGACCGAGGAACTCGGGCGCGCCGTCAAGGCCGCCGGGCTCACCGCGGTCATCGGCCTGAACGAGCAGGATGACCGGCCGGGCTCGCGCACCCTCTACAACACGATGCTCTTCATCGGCCCCGACGGGGAGATCATGGGCCGCCACCGGAAGCTGATGCCGACCCACCAGGAGCGGATCTTCTGGGGGCGGGGCGACGCGAGCGACCTTCGGGTGTTCGAGACGCCGTTCGGGAGACTCGGCGGGCTGATCTGCTTCGAGAACCACATGACGCTGCTGAAGGCGGCGATGGCGGTGAAGGGCGAGGAAGTCCACGCCGCCTGCTGGCCGGGCTACTGGGCCTACGGGGGTCCGGGGAACACGGTCCGCGACATGACGGGGACCCTCCATCCGCTGCACCGCTCGGACCAGGACGCCGCGGTGCGCGAGTACGCGTTCGAGACCCAGACGTTCGTGGTCTCGGCGTCGCTCTTCCTGACCGAGGACGACGTGCCCGACGACTTCCCCTACAAGAAGACGACCAACTGGAAGTGGGCGATGGGCGGGAGCGCCATCGCCACCCCGTTCGGGACCTATGCGGCGGAGCCGCTCTTCGGCGAGGAGGGGCTGGTGATCGCCGATCTCGACCTCGCCGACCGGATCGTCGCGAAGAACGTCTTCGACTGCATGGGCCACTACGCCCGCTGGGACGTGGCGCAACTCCGCCTGAAGCGCGCCGCGGTCGGCCCGGAGCCGGCGGCGGCGGAGCTGGGGGTTCCGCGGTCGGCCCGGGTGGTGGATATCCCGGCCGCGGCGGCCGGTTCGGACGCCGGCGGCGGGGAGGAGCCGGAGGAAGGGGCCGCCCTGCCGAAGGCGATCATGGGCGCGGTCCCCGAAGGCCTCGCGAAACCGCTGCTCGCCGCGCTCTCCGAGAAGTTCGGACCGGGCTCGGTCGCCGCCGCGCGCGCCGAACTCGACGCCGACGACCTCGAGGAGCTGGCGCGCTCGCACGGCCTCTCGCACGACGAGGTGGTGTCGTTCATCCACGACTTCATCGACCTGATCCGCCGCCGGAGCGAGTTCGTCGTCCCGGATCTGGTCGTCGAAGAGCCGGCCGATGCGTGAGCGGGGCCGACGCCCCGCGTAGTCCCCTCCGTTCATGGCGCTCGGTCTGCTGACCGTCCACCTGGCGGGGCTCGCCTTCTTCGCCTACACCTGCTTCGGGGTGGGCGACGGGACGCTGGCGTACCACATCGGGGCCGGACTCATCGCGGTGATGCTGGTGGTGTTCGCCCACACCATGAGCTACTTCTACCTGGTCGCCATGACCAGCATGATGCGGAAGGCGCTGGCCGGCGAGAGCGGCCCGGCGGTACTGGTGGACGACCCGCGCGGCCCCGAGCTGCTGGCGCGGAGCCGGCGGCTCAAGGCGAGCGCCATGCCCTGGGCCATGGGCGGGATGATCCTGCCGATGGCGGCCTTCATCCTGGGCGGCGGCGCCCACACCCGGGCGTTCCCGGCGGTCATCCACACCGCCGCCGGCTACCTCGTGTTCGTCTTCGCGATCCTCGCGACGGTCATGGTCGGCCTCGCCCTCCTCCGCCAGAACCGCATCGTGGAAGCTTTCCAGGCGGCTGGGGGTACGGCGCCCGAGTAGGCGCGTACGGCTTGGAGCGCCGGCTTCAGCCGGCACCCGCTGCGCCGAGCGCAGCGGAACAGCAAATCGCCGTGTGGCGGATTCCCGCGGCGGTGGCCCATCTCCACCGATGACGTCCGCGCCGCCGCCCGCCTGCGGCGGGCCGTGCCGGCTGAAGCCGGCGCTCCAAGCCGTTGCGCCATCTCCGCGGATGAGTTCCGCGCCGCCGCCCGCCGGCGGCGGGCTGTGCCGGCTGAAGCCGGCGTTCCAAGCCGTCGCGCCATCCGGTCTGTGGGAACCCCAAGATGCCCGGTATCACTTTGAGTATCACATTTGCGATCCGGAATTCGCGCCCTCCAGACGGCCCGAAGGACGTGTACGATCCTTCCCGAGCGCCTATGTCCCGAACCCTGATCGCCCTCGTTCTCCTCCTCGCCCCCGCGGCCGCCGCCCAGGAGATCATCCCGGCGCCCGCCGACGCCACCACCGGCCCCGACACCGTCTTCGTCCAGGAACTGACCTGGACCGAGGTCGCGGCCCGGGTCCGCGCCGGCACCCGCTCGGTGATCGTGCCCACCGGCGGCACCGAGCAGAACGGGCCGCACATGGTGCTCGGCAAGCACAACTTCATCATCCGGGAGGCCTCGGAGCGGATCGCGCGGGAGCTGGGCGGGACCCTGGTCGCCCCGGTGGTGGCCTACGTGCCCGAGGGCGGGATCGACCCCCCGACGGGCCACATGCGCTACGCCGGCGCCATCACTCTCCCGCAGGAGCACTTCGAGGCGCTCCTCGAGTACACGGCGCGCGGCTTCGCGCTCCACGGCTTCGAGAACGTCATCTTCATCGGGGACAGCGGCGGCAACCAGCGGGGCATGGCGGCGGTGGCCGAGAAGCTGAACGGGGAGTGGGAAGCGGCCGGCAACCCCTCCCGCGTCCTCTACGTCCCCGAGTACTACCGGGGGAACGGCTTCCGCGACTGGCTGCTGGAGCAGGGCATCCCCGAGGACGCCATCGGGCGCCATGCGGGGGTGACGGACACCTCGCAGCTCTGGTACGTCGCGCCCGAGCAGATCCGGCCGGACAAGCGGGTCAGGGACGGCGGCTTCGAGGGCAGCGGCGTGAGCGGCGATCCCACGCTCGCCTCGCGCGAACTCGGCGAGAAGGGGATCGAGCTCAAGGTCGAGACCACGGTGCGGCGAGTGCGGGAGATGCTCGCCGCGCGTTCCGGCGAATGACGCCGGCCTCCCTTCGCGTCGCCACGATCCCGTCCCAGCGGCACCTCTTCGACATGCCGCGGGAGGTCGCCTACCTGAATTGCGCCTACATGTCGCCGCTCCTCCACAGCGTGGTGGAGGCGGGGACGGCGGGGCTCCGCCGGAAGGCGCGGCCATGGGAGATCGAGGTCAGCGACTTCTTCGACGACTCGGAAGCGCTCCGCGCGGCGTGGGCGGAGCTCCTCGGCGCCGGCCCGGACGCGGTCGCCATCACCCCCTCGGCCGGCTACGGGATCTCGCTGGCCGCGAACCACGTCGCAGTCGGATCCGGACAGCGCATCCTGCTCGCCGAGGAGCAGTTCCCCTCGAACGTCTATCCCTGGACCGACAAGGCGCGGCGGACGGGCGGCGAGGTCCGCTTCGTGCCGCGCCCGGAGGACGGCGACTGGACCCGCGCGGTGCTCGCCGAAATCGATGAACGGGTCGCGGTGGTGGCGCTGCCCAACGTGCACTGGACCGACGGGGGGATCTTCGACCTGGCGCGCATCGGGGCGCGGGCCCGGGAGGCGGGCGCGGCGCTGGTGGTGGACGCGACGCAGTCGCTCGGGGCGCTGCCGTTCGACGTGGAGAAGAGCCGGGCCGACTTCGTGGCCGGCGCCAGCTACAAGTGGCTCATGGGGCCCTACTCGCTCGGCTACCTCTACGTCGCGCCGCACCTCGAGGAGGTCGCGCCGGTCGAGCACAACTGGATCCAGAAGGCCAACGCCCGCGAGTTCGCCCGCCTCGTGGACTACACCGAGGACTGGCAGCCCGGCGCCCGCCGGCTCGACTGCGGGGAGCGCTCCAACTTCGCGCTCGTGCCCGCGGCGCTCGCGGCGGCCCGGCAGGTGCTCGCATGGGGCCCGGAGAACATCCTCCGGACCATCGGGCCGACGACCCGCCGGCTCGCGGCCGCGGCGGCGGAGCTCGGGTGCACCACCGGCCACGACCTGCACCGCTCGCCCCACTACCTGGCGCTCGGGCTACCCGCCGAGAGCGGCCCCGAGGGCCTCTCCCGGGTGCGTGCCCGGCTCTCCGAACGGCGGGTCTTCGTGAGCATCCGCGGGGACACCATCCGGGTCACCCCGCACCTCTACAACGACGTGGAGGACATCGAGGCGTTCGTCTCCGCGCTCGCGTCGGCGCTCTGGGGCAAGCGGTGAAGGTCTATCTGGACACCGTCCGCCGGGTGCTCGAGACCGGAACCCGCCGGCCGAACCGCACCGGGGTGGACACGATCTCCACCTTCAACGTGAACTCGGTGATCCCGATGGACCGGGGCTTCCCGCTGCTCACCACCAAGAAGATCAGCTGGAAGAACATCGTGGTGGAGAACCTCTGGTTCCTCTCCGGCGAACCGACCATCGCGCTCCTCAAGAAGCACAAGTGCCGCTTCTGGGACCCGTGGGCGGACGAGCACGGCGCGGTGCCGAGCCCCTACGGGAACCTCTGGCGGGCGCATCCGGGGTCCCGCGGGACCGCGGACCAGGTGCGCTGGGTCCTCGAGGAGATCCAGCGGAACCCGACGTCGCGGCGGCTGGTGATCAGCGCCTGGTCGCCGGAGAACGCGCATCACAGCTCGCTCCCGCCGTGCCACTTCGCCTTCGTGTTCAACGTGCAGTACGACGAAGCGGGCGAGCCACGGCTCAACCTGCACCTGACCCAGCGGAGCTGCGACGTGGCGCTCGGGCTGCCCTACAACATCGCGGGGTACGCGCTGCTGCTGCACCTGTTCTCGCGCTGGTCGGGACTGAAGCCCGGGGTGATGGGCCATACGCTGGTGGACGCCCACATCTACACGAAGAAGGCGGACGGATCGATGGCCGAGTACGACCACGTGCCCGGGCTCCGCGAGCAGCTCACCCGGGAGCCGCGCGCGCTGCCGACGCTCACGCTCTCGGACACGGTGTCCACGCTGGACGGGACGATGTCGCTCCTCGACCGGGACACCGCCGAGATCATGTCCCACTTCGTGCTCGACGGTTACGACCCCCACCCGGGCATCCGGTTCGCGGTCGCGGTATGAGCGGAGGCTGGCGGGAGGACCCCGAGGCGCTTCCCCCGGCCCCCTTCCGGGCGAGCATGGCGGCGGTTTCGCCGGAGGGGATCATCGGCGTGGACGGCGGGATCCCCTGGGACTACCCGGGCGACCGGAAGCGGCTCTGGCGGCTCACGAAGGACACCACGATCATCCTGGGACGCCTGACCTGGGACTCGCTCCCCCGGCGTCCGATGCGGCGGCGCCGGAACATCGTGATCAGCTCGCGCCCGGTGGAGGGCGCGGAGTCGTTCCGCTCGCTGGCGGAGGCGCTGGCGGCGTGCGAGGGGGAGACGGTGTGGTTCCTGGGTGGCGCCCGCATCTACGAGGAGGCCATGGAGTACGCGGACTTCCTCGACCTGACCTTTGTTCCCGACCGCGTGCGGCTCCAGCCGGGGCAGGGCGCGGTCCATTTCCCGAAGATCGACGAGGCCCGCTGGATCGCGGGCCCCCCGCACCCCGACCCCGGTGAACCCGGGGTCGTCCGGCGCCGGTTCACGAGGCGCTGAATGGAGACTTGAGATGAGCGACGAGATCACCCTGATCGCCGGCGAGGGCCTGCCGAAGCCGGCCGGCCCCTACAGCCCCGCCGCCAAGGTGGGCAACCTGGTGTTCGTGTCCGGTCAGGTGGGGGTGAACCCGAAGACGGGTTTCGCGCCCCACGGGGTGGCCGCCCAGACCGAGCAGGTGTTCCGGAACATCGCCTCGATCCTGGAGGCGTCGGGCTCGAGCCTGGACAAGGTGGTCCGCTGCGGGGTCTTCGTCGCCGACATGGACGAGTTCGGGGCGATGAACGAGGTCTACGAACGGATGTTCAACGGCCACAAACCCGCCCGCAGCACCATCCAACCCCAACGCCTCCCGGGCAAGGGCTTCCTGGTCGAGATCGACGCCATCGCGGTCTGTTAGGGAACGCCGGCTTCAGCCGGCACGGCGGCTTGGAACGCCGGCTTCAGCCGGCACCCGCTGCGCGAAGCGCAGCGGAACAGCGAACTGCCGCGTTGCCGGATGTCCGTACGCTGACCCATCTCCACGGATGAGGTCAGCGCTGCCGCCCGCCTGCGGCGGGCTGTGCCGGCTGAAGCCGGCGCTCCAAGCCGTTGCGCCATCCCGAATGGTGGCGGCGTGCGTTTCGCCTCGCTGCGCTCGGCGATGCCGGCTGAAGCCGGCGCCCCACGCCGCCGCGCTACTCGGGGCTGCCGACCACCTCCAGCGTCAGCGGATCGCGTTCGGGGAGGTGGGTGACGTCGCCGTTCAGGACGTCCGCCATGGTGGCGCGGCCCTCGGGGTCTCCGGGGCCGATGTCGTCCCAGATCCCGACCACGAGCATGACCATCTCGTCCGGCTGGAGGTACTTCTGCGCCGCCGCGATCACGTCCTCCGCGGTCACCGCCTCGATCTGCTCGCGCCAGCGGATCCAGTAGCCGTGGTCACGGCCGAGGAAGGCGTCGTTCGCGAAGATGCCGGCCCGGGCCCCCGCGCTCTCGAAGCGGCGTGGGAAGCTGTCCACCAGCGAGCGCTTCGCGAGGCCGAGTTCCTCCTCCGAGACCGCCTCGTCGCGCATCCGGCGGACCTCCTCGAGCGCGATCGCGGCGGCCAGGGCCACCGTCTCGCTCTTCGACTGGTAGCCCAGCGAATAGGCGCTCGGCCCCAGCGGGTTGAAACCGAAGCGGCCGCCGGCGCCGTAGGCGAGCCCCTCGTCGGAACGGATGCGCTGCATCAGCCGCGAGGTGAAGCCGCTCGCGCCCAGGATGTGGTCCATGACCTGGATCGCCGCGCGCTCGGGGTTTGACCAGTCGTCCCAGCGGGGCGCCAGGTTGCCGATCCGCACCTTGCCCTGCGGGATGTCCTTCTCGACGTGGTAGATGCCCGGCGCGGGAGCCTCGTTCTCGTGCGGCGGCGGCCAGGGAACCTCCGCCGCGTCGTCGGCCGCGGGCCAGGCCGCGAGCCGCTCCTCCAGCTCCGCCAGGATCTCCGCCGTGTCCACGTCGCCGGAGACCGACCAGACCATGTGCTCCGGCCGCCAGTGGCGGCGGTGGAAGTCCCGGAGGTCATCCGGGGTGATCGCGTCGAGGTGGGCCACGGTCATCTGCCGGCCGAGGTAGGTGTCCGGCCCGTAGAGCAGCCTGGACCACTCCCGCGACAGCAGGCTGTCGCCGTCGTCGTTCCGCTGCTTCAGGTCTTCCCGGACGTTCTCCTGCCGCACCGAGAACCGTTCCTCGTCGAACCGCGGCCGCATCAGCACGTCGAAGAAGAGGTCGAGACTCTCCTCGAACGCGGGAGTGATGGTGCGGAGCGAGGCGCGCGCCTCGGTGTCCCGCGAGGAGGTCGAGATCTGGGCGGCGAGGAACTCGATCCGCTCGTCCAGTTCATCGGGGGCGCGGTCCCCGGCGCCGCCCTCGCGCATCATCCGCGCGGTCAGCGACGAGAGCCCCACCCGGTCTGCGGGGTCGAGGAAGCTGCCGATCCGCAACGTGACCCCCAGGCGGATCAGGGGCAGGGTGTGGTCCTCGACGATGACCACCGGGATGCCGCTGCCGAGCGTGTGGTGGTACTCGCTTCCGTCGGGCACCTCGAAGACGAAGTCGGGAAAGACCAGCTCTTCGGGCCGGTCGGGGATGTCCTGCGCGGCGGCGAACGAGCCGGCCGCGACCAGCGCGACAAGGAAGAAAACCGTGCGTCGGTTCATCGTGCGTCCTCCTCTTGCTCCGGAAGTTCGGCGATCCGCTCCCGGATCACCTGCTCCACGTACTGGAGCGCCCCCTGCATCTGCGGCGGCGCCTGTCCCATCATCTGGCCGAACTGGGCGAGCATGCCCTCGAGGGCGGCCCGGTCGGTGGACTCCCGGATCTGCCGGATCTGGGCCATGACCTGCTGCTGCACCGGCCCGGGCAGGTCCGCCAGCTCGGCCGGGACCTCCTCGGCGGCGGTGCCGGCCTTCCGGGTGTAATGGGCGACTGCCCGGTTGGTGGGAACGAAGTACTTCGCGGCCACCCGCTTGATGTCTTCTTCGGTCACCGCGAGGGTCGCGTCCGCCCAGGTGTTGATGTATTCCCAGTCGCCGAGCGAGTCGTAGACCAGGAGCTGGACCAGCAGGAAGAAGCCGCTGTCGAGCCGCTCCCAGGCCGCCGCCGAGACCTGGTTCTTGACCTTCTGGATCTCCTCGGCGGGAATCGGCTCCTCGACGAGCCGCTGCAGCTCGCGTTCGATGGCGGCCTCGAGAACGCCGGGTGTCGCGTCGCCCTTGGCCTCGGCGGTGATTTCGATCAACCCCGCCCACTTGCGGTTCTGCTGGAACGCCGCCGCCGAACTCGCGACCTCGTCGCCGAGCACCATGGTCTTGTAGAGGCGCCCGGTGCGCCCGTTCAGGAGGCCGGCGAGCACGTCGAGCGCGTACTGGTCCCGGTGCCGGAAGGGCACCGTGTGGTAGCGGATCGCGACCTGGGGCTGGCAGTCGCAGGAGGCGTCGAGGCGCTTCCCGGCGTTCGCCTCCATCTCCAGGGTGACGACGTCGGGGGCGTCGGGGCCCGGCGCGAGGCGGCCGAAGTACTTCTCGCCGAGCGCCTTCGCCTCGTCGAGGTCGAAGTTGCCGACGAGGGCCCCGGTGAGGTTCCCGGGGGCGTAGTAGGTGTCGTAGAAATCCTCGGCCTGGGCGAGGGTGTAGACCCGGAGGTCCGACGGCCACCCGATGACCGGCCACGAGTAGGGGTGCGACTGCCAGAACATGGCGTCGAAGGCCTCGTCGAACTCGCCGGTGGGGGTGGACTCGGTGCGGAGCCGGCGCTCCTCGTGGACCACGTCGCGCTCGGCGTAGAACTCGCGGAAGACGGGGCGCAGGAGCCGCTCGGACTCCATCCAGAACCAGAGCTCCAGCCGGTTCTGGGGCACCGTGATGAAGTAGACCGTCTGGTCGTGGGAGGTGAAGGCGTTCATCCCGGTGGCGCCCGCCTCGGTGTAGATGCGGTCGAACTCGTCCTTCACCATGAGCGTCCGCTGCTCCTCCACGAGCGCGTCGAACGCCTCGCGGAGCGTCACCAGTTCCCCGGGCAGGTCCTCCTGACCGAAGGGATCCTCGATGAGGCCCAGGCGGGCCGCTGCCCGCCGGTCCCGGTAGATCGCCCGGATCTTCTCCTGGATGGCCTCCTGCTCCTCGATGATGGCCTGGTCCCGCTCGGCGTCGGTGGTGCCGACGGTGGGGGTGCCCTTGAACATCATGTGTTCGAAGAAGTGGCTCATCCCGGTGATCCCGGGGCGTTCGTTGGAGGAGCCGACGTGGGCCGCCCAGCCCGCGGACACGGTGGTCATCTCGGGGCGGACGACGGCCAGGAAGCGCATCCCGTTCGAGAGGGTGAACTCCTCCACGGGGACCGCCGCCTGCGCGAAGAGCGGGGCGGGAACGGCGAGCAGCAAGAGGAGCGCCGCCAACCGAAAGGTGGGATGTTTCATAGGCCGGGATGGTAGCGGCGGACCAGGGTCCAGCCGGGTTTGATGACGTTTCCGACTGCTACGATATTCGGCTGGCCCGGGTTCTCCGGGCGCGGGGGAATCGAATGAATCTGAGGCTTTGGAACCCCGAGCGCGCGCGCCGTTCCCGAAGCGGCATGCCGGCGGCGCTCCTGCTCGCCCTGCCGCTGACGGCCGGCTTCGCGGGAGCCGAGAGCGCCGCCATCCGCGCCCGCCAGGGCATGGTGGTCTCGCAGAGCGCGATCGCCTCGGAAGTGGGCGCACAGGTGCTGCGCGACGGCGGGAACGCGGTGGACGCCGCGGTGGCGACCGCCTTCGCAATGGCGGTGACCCACCCTACCGCCGGCAACATCGGAGGCGGCGGGTTCCTGGTCTGGCGGCCCGCGAGCGGGGAGCCGCTCGCCTACGACTTCCGCGAGAAGGCGCCCGCCGCGGCGCATCCCGAGATGTGGCTCGACGAGAACGGGGAGTACAGCTTCCAGATCCACCACCTGAGCCACAAGGCGGTGGGGGTCCCGGGGACGGTGGCGGGCCTCCGCCTCGCCTGGGAGGAGCAGGGGACGATGCCGTGGGAGCGGCTGGTGCGGCCGGCGGTGGAGCTCGCCCGCGACGGGTTCCCGATCTCGCACGGCCTCGCCGGATCGCTCGCGCGGGTGCTCGAGCGGATGGCGCCCTATCCCGCCTCGGTGGCGCAGTTCTCGAAGGATGGAACCCCGTACGGACCCGGCGAGGTCCTCCGCCAGCCGGACCTGGCCGGCAGCCTCGAGCGGATCCTGGAGAACGGGACGGCGGGCTTTTACGAGGGGGAGACCGCGGAGCTCCTGGCCGCGGAGATGGCGGCGAACGACGGGCTCATCACCCTCGAGGACCTGAAGAACTACCGCGCGGTGGTCCGGGAACCCATCCGGGGCGAGTACCGCGGCTACGAGATCCTCTCGATGCCCCCGCCGAGTTCGGGCGGGACGGCCATGGTCCAGATGCTGAACATCCTGGAGGGCTATGACATCGCCCGGAACGGCTTCGGGTCGGCGGCGAACATGCACCTGATGGCGGAGGCGATGCGGCGCGCGTATGCGGACCGCGCGCTCCATCTCGGCGATCCCGACTTCAACCCCGGGATCCCCATCGATCGCCTGACCTCGAAGGCCTACGCCGAGGACCTCAGGGCCACGATCGACCCGGAGCGGGCTTCCGTCTCCTCGCCCTCGAGTTTCGAGTGGAACACCGAGGGCAGCGAGACCACCCATTTCTCGGTGGTGGACAAGGACCGGAACGCGGTGTCCCTCACGTACACGCTGGAGTTCGGCTACGGCTCGGGCATCGTGGTGCCGGGGGCCGGCTTCCTCCTGAACAACGAGATGGGGGACTTCAACGGCGCGCCGGGGCTCACCAACGAGCGGGGCCTGATCGGCACCGATCCGAACCTCGCGGAGCCGAACAAGCGGATGCTGTCCAGCATGAGCCCCACGATCGTGGCCAGGGACGGCGAACTCTTCATGGTCACCGGCACCCCGGGCGGGCGGACCATCATCAACACCGTGATGCAGACCATCATGAACGTGGTGGACCACGGCATGAACGCCCAGGAAGCGGTGGACGCCGGCCGGATGCACCACCAGTGGCTCCCGGACCAGATCCGCTACGAGAAGCAGATGTTCTCGCCGGACACGCTCTCGATCCTGGAGGCCTACGGCCACCGGCTGAGCGAGACCGAGGCCCAGGGCGCCGCCGAGGTGATCGTGGTCCTCCGTGACGAGGGCGTCCTCGAGGGCGGGGTGGACCGGCGCCGGCCCGATGGCGGGGCCGCGGTCCACGACGAGGACCCGTCCGGGAACTGACTCCCGCAAGGGAAGGGAGGAACTTCGATGTCCTCAAGCAAGCGCTTCGCGGCGGTGGTGATCGCCGCCGCACTGATTCCGGCCGCCGGCGCGGCCCAGGAACCGGACTTCTCCGGGGTCTACAACTTCGTCGAAATCTCCGACCGGCTTTCGACCTCCGGCCAGATCTCCCTCGACGACATCGAGGCGGTGGACGCCGCCGGCTTCGACGTGGTGGTGAACCTCGCGCCCGCCCGTTGGGAGCGGAACTTCGAGGAGGGCTTCCGGGTGACGCAGGCGGGGATGACCTACATCCAGATCCCGGTGGACTGGCAGGACCCCTCGCTCCGCGACCTCGAGCTGTTCTTCGACGTGATGGAGGCGAACGAGGACCGCAACGTCTACGTCCACTGCTTCGCGAACATGCGGGTGTCGGTCTTCGTCTACCTCTACCGGACGCTCCGGAAGGGAATGTCCGAAGAACAGGCCTGGCAGGACGTCCTCAAGGTCTGGGACCCGCAAAACAACCCGTCCACCCCCCAGTGGCCGGCCTTCATCACCGCGGCAAAGGACAAGTACGGCGGCTAGGCGGGGACCGCCGGCCAGTCCTCCCGGTGGGGGCCTTCAGACCGGCACCGCGGCCCGCAGGTCCGCGATGCATGGGTTCCATCGGTTTCCAAGAGGTGCCGTCATAGACCTCGATAGTAAAGATTTATCAATGTCTTAACGTGCTACAATGTTCCATCCGAGAGCGAGCGAAACCCGCTGGTTCCCGACATTTTTCTGATATCCACTTGGTAGCTCCGGGAACCCGGAGCCCCCTTCAGGAACGAAATGCACATGATGGAACGACCTTACCGACTCTCCGCCCGCTTCGTTGCCACTGTTGAGCGGCCCGGACGCTACGGCGACGGACGCGGCTCCGGCGGACTCTCTCTCCTCGTCAAGCATACGACCCGAGGCCACCTGGCCAAGTCCTGGGCGCAGCGCATCAACATCGACGGTCGCCAGCGCAACCTCGGACTCGGCTCCTGGCCCCACGTCAGCCTCGCCGAGGCGCGCGAGAAGTGCGCCTTCAACCTCGCCGCGCGGCGGCGCGGAGAACTGGTGACCGGTCGCAAGCGGACCGTCCCCACCTTCGAGGAAGCGCTGGAGAAGGTCATCGCGGTGCACCGGGCCGGCTGGAAAGACGGCAGCCGGCAGGAAGAACTGTGGCGGGCGACGCTGCGGGACTATGCGATCCCGAAGCTCGGCGGGAGGCCCGTGCACCGGATCACCACGTCGGACGTGATGGATGTGCTGTGCCCGATCTGGAACGAGAAGCGGGTGACGGCGCGCAGGGTCCGGCACCGGATCTCCGCGGTGATGCGCTGGGCGGTGGCGAAGGGCTACCGGGAAGACAACCCGGCGGGAGAGGCCATCGGTGCGGCGCTGCCCAAGAACGGGGTGCAGGTCCGCCATCTCCCCGCGCTCCCGTATGCGGAGGTCGCCGGAGCCATCGAGCAGGTTCGCCGGTCGGGCGCGTATCCCGCGACGGTGCTGGCGTTCGAGTTCCTGGTGCTGACGGCGTGCCGGAGCGGGGAGGTGCGCGGCGCCCTGTGGAAAGAGATCGACGTTGAGGCGCGAGAGTGGCGCATTCCAGCGGAGCGGATGAAGACGAAGCGGGAACACCGGGTTCCGCTCTCCACCGGGGGGCTGGCGGTGCTCCGCCAGGCGCGGGAGTTGGCGGATGGCTCGGGGCTGGTCTTCCCGTCACCGCGGGGCCGGCCGCTCTCCGAGGTGGCGATGCCGACGATGGTGCGGACCCTCGGGATCGGCGCGGTGCCGCACGGGTTCCGGTCCAGCTTCCGGGACTGGGCGGCGGAGTGCTCGGACGCGCCCCGCGAGGTCTGCGAGCTGGCGCTGGCGCACGTGAACACGAACGCCATCGAGGCCGCCTACCGGCGGACGGACCTGTTCGATCGGCGGCGGGCGCTCATGGAGCAGTGGGCGTCTTTTCTCGCATAGCGGCTGCGTGAATCGAGACGAGCAGGCCAGAAGGTAGAATGGCCGCGCGCATCCGGCAGATGCAAGCAGTTCACGCCCGTCCCGCTATCCGCCGCTGGCCGGCCCGTCGGGTCCATCTGCTGAGTCGAGCGGTGATTCTGGCCGTGGTGGTGCTGAGTTTCGCCGGCCTCCTGAACGTGCCCGCCACCTGGTGGGGCTGGACCGTGGACATCGTCCTCCGGAGCTGGCTGGCCTTCATCGGTACGGTGATGGCGCACGAGGGCGTCCACGGCCTTCTCGGCCGGACCCGGAGAGTCAACGCATTGTGGGGCCGTCTGGCGCTGCTGCCCGTTCTCGTGCCCTTCACCGACTTCCGCGGCACCCACCTCCAGCATCACCGCCACACCAATGAACCGGGCAAGGACCCGGACCTGTTCCTCGACACCCCTCACCGGTGGCAGCTTCCCTTCCGCGCGCTGGCGATGCCGCACCAGTGGTTCTTCTGGATTCGGCGGCGCGGAGGGCTCCCCCCGGGCCATGCGCGCGACCTTGCGCTGAACTACCTGGCGATCAGCGCCTGCTTTTTCGCAGTGGCATTGCTGGTGGGTCCGTGGCGGGTGCTGCTGGGCACCCTGCCGGTCTGCGTGCTGGTAGCGCTGGTGCTCTGGATTCCGTTCGCCCACCTGACCCACCAGGGCTATTCGACGGGAGATCCCGCGGGACGTTCGCACAACTACTTCGGCAAACTGGCGTACTGGTTTTCCTTTGGACTCTCCATGCATCGGGAGCACCACCTGAGGCCGCAACTCGCCTGGATCGAGCTTCATCAGCTCGTCGAGCCGGATCCCGAGCGCCGCCGCCTCCCGCGGCGCGACATCTGGCGGGAAACGCCCTCCGAAGCGATCTGAACGGACTGGCCACCCGGCGTCCCGCCCGGTAGCGCCGATGCGCCTCCGACGCCCCGCGTGAGGTGTGCGAGTTGGCGCTGGCCCTCGTGAACACGAACGCCATCGATGCCGCCTACCGGCGGACCAACTTGTTCGAGCGGCGGCGAGCCCTCATGGAGCAGTAGGCGGTCTTCCTGGCCGGCAGTGAGCACCGGAAACGGTAATGCACTCCGGCGTTCGTCAACGCGACTCGAAAACGGCTACCCGGGCGGGCGGCGCCGGAACAGCAGCAGCACCAGCCCCACGAGACCCGCCAGCACAAGGCAAATCGTCAGGACCAGCAGGGTCATCGTCCGAGGGAGCGTCCCCACGAAGAAGGCGACGACCAACAGCGTGGCGACCGCCAAGAACCCAAGGATCGTGTCAAACCGGGTCACCAAGAACAGGGTATCGTGTCGCCATCAAAGACCCCCGGCGTTGGAGAGACACGGCCACGGGCGCGAGCAAGCCACTGGCTACACCAGAGCCAGAACCCGAATGCCGTAACGCCGAAGAACGCCGAGAATCGTCTACGATTGCGGGAAACGATCGGGCGAGCGATTGATGATCAGAACACAGGGGCCAAGAGGATCCGTGGTGCTCAGCATCCACGCCTGCCTTAACGGCCAACGGACGGAACCCAGGACAACGGATCGGGAAATCGCGGAGGCGATCGAGAAGCTCGATCGACGCGGAGTGTGGCACTGGCTGCGCCGCGCCGCGCTTTGGCAAGCGCCCGAGCTGCTGAGCGAGGACGAGCAGCTCGCCGTGGTGCTGACTGAGATCGGAGATCCAGACCACCCGCAGCACAGCGGGGTGGCGTATATCCATGAGGCGCTCGGGACAAACGGGATTCTTCGCGCGCGGGACGCCCTCGCCCGACAGGGGCGGCTGACGCGGCAGACATGGGCGTACTGGACCCGACGGGCGGGCCAGGAGCCAACGACGGCCGACACAAGCAACGTGCGATTCCACGAGCCGTTCCAGTGGGAGACGACCAGCGAGGACACCATGGACGAGCGCTGCTACGTCCAACTCGATGAAGATCAGGAGGTGTGGGTCGGCAAGCCGTGAAGAGAGGGCTAAAGCCGACGCACACGGAGCGGCTCGACCCGAGAATCCGCCGCATCTGGGAAGACCTGGGCAGCATCGGGCCGCAGTACACACTGGTTGGCGGAACCGCGATTGCGCTGTACTGCAACCATCGCCAATCCGTGGACGTAGACCTCAGTTGCAGGGGAGCGGCCGAACACCCTCGCACGATCCGGCGGAGCATCCGGACTGAGATCGGCAAGCACAAGGTGCTGCAACGGCGGACGGGTGTCGTCATCAAGTTCTTCGCCACGGAGACGAGTCCGAAGATCGAGATCCACGGGACAGACCGCTGGCAGATGACGGCGCCACCCCTACGCGCTGACAATGGGCTGCACGTAGCAGCGCCGAGCGACCTCGCGTCCCGGAAACTGGCGGCGATGATCGAGCGGGACAGCGCGCGTGACGGAGAAGACTTCGAAGCACTCCGGCGAGCGGGAGCAGACATCGGGGCGGCAGCCCGAAACCTGGTGGCCCAGGTGGACCGGCAGAGCCTGGAACGGCTCGGAGAACGGCTTCAACAGAACCCGCAGGCGCGGTGGCCAAAGCTCGAGTCGCATAACAGGGTGCTGGCGTCACTGCACATGGCCGCGAGCGGCGTCATCGAACCGCCACCGAGTCTGATCACGTTCGAGGAAAAGGGTCCCATGAGGATCGACGTGACCGAGGAGAACCTCGAAACCGGAAGCAGGGCCGTATTGATCCAAGTCCGATCAGTCCGAGAGGGACTCGAATGGCTCGAACGAAACGAATGCGTCGCGACAAGCGAGATCTCTACGCTCGAACGAGAGCTTGAACTCCAGTTGAGGCGAGAACGAGACCGGGGCATCACCCGTTGACCGGCGGGCCCTTCGAGGAGGCCGTGTCAGCCACGGATACCTGGTCCGTGGCCCATGCCACAAAACAACAAGTGCAGGAACCGGCGTTACGGACGCCGGGTTTCGTGACCAATCGTCCGGATCGGCGTCCCGGCCGATCCGCCCTAGGCTTACCCGTCGCCCTCCCAGTCCGCCCGATACCGGTCGGGAACACCGAGAAGAAAGCACATCGTCTGAAGACCCCCAATCAACACAACTTGTTCCTCGGCCGCCCGACTCTGGACGTTCTCGGTAAACCCCGTCGCCGAACTAATGGCGTACTTTAGGGCGTTGCTTTTTTGGGACTTGGCCCACTTTACGATCTGGTCCACCGCGGCTTCGTCGTTCGCATCGACCCCCTCTTTCCATTTCACTTGAACCGCGACTTCCTCCGGTTGCAATAGACCGTGACGCGCTGGTGGCGAAACCACGATGTCGGCATCATCCCCCTGTCCGTCATGGTGCCGGTGTTGCTTCACCTCGTAGCCCTGCTCACGAAACGCCTGCCGGATAGCTTTCTCGAACATGGGTCCATTCCACTTTGCGACCTTTTTCTGCAACGCCTTCGCAGCCTTTTGGAAGGCTTCATCAACTGCCCCCCGAGCAGATGGCCAAGCGGTTGTGCGGCAAGCAAGCTCTTTCGTTCGAGCAACCGCAGCGCGGCGGCCACTTGCTCTGGGGCGGTACAGAACGAGACCGCGGGCCGATGGTTGGCCCTAGCGAAAAGCGCGGAGATCAGGAAGGGAAGGGGGGAAGCGTTCATCGCATTTCCGCAGAAGGAGGTCCGGAGTCTGACCTGGAACGACCTATGTGGCACGAGGTCTACCGCCGCCGTCTGGCAGCTGAGCCAGCACTCTCGGCGTAGCGTCTCGCGGCCGTAGCCATACTCCTCGCACCCGCAGCGGCACCCCGGATGGACGAGGAATTCGGGTCCGCACCCGCGCAGGCGGCGGCGATCCCGGCCACGCTCTCCGCGTAGGTAGAGGCTGCTTGGGCGAGACGGGCTGCGAGTTCGGAGGCGGCGCGATCCTTGGACCAGGAGGCTTGGGTTCGGGCACCGGAGGCGATATCCCGACCGTGGGCGGCGGCTCGACGGGACAGGACGGCGATCTGGGAGAAACCTTGTACCATGTGCGCGATGCTAGCCGCATGGTTGTGCCCGCGTTCATCTGCGCCGTTCTCGCGGCCCCTCCGTCAGTCGCACAGATCGAGGACTCGGTAGTCAGCGCCTTGGCCGGGGAGGCTGCGGACTCACTCGACCGATTCTCCGGGGCGCTACCGGTGCTCGCCGGTTACTTCCGCGAGAGAGCACAATGGCACTCGGAACGGTTCGCCGCTCACCCCACCGAAACGTGGAGGCGTGGGCTCTACCACGACGAGGTAGCCGGGAAGGTGCTGGAATACGCCCGCACCGTCGAGAACTGGGAACTGGCGGTGATGACCGGACCCTCCCTGTTCTTCTACTACGCGACGGCACACCCGTCGATGCGGCTGTCGGCAGGAGCGAAGGAGCGGATCGGCTCCTTCGTGGATCGGCATCAAGGCCAACTGGAGGCCCCGGATCACCGTTGGCTGAGGGAGTTCAGTTCCGCCAACATCCGGGAGGCTTCCCGACGGCACCATGACGCGCTGTTCATGGCGGTCAACGAGGTCATGGAGTATTTCGCCATGAGCGCCGACAACATGATTGCACTCGGGTACTTCAACGACAGTGGATTGCCCGATGACGTGTTCCGGGCGCTCACCGACTGGGCTGCCATCGGTGAGGCCGTCGATGTCCTCCGGAGGATTGACATCCGCCTCGGGAGACAGGAAGACTGACGCCCCAACCGCAGTCTCGGAGGTGGTCATTGGGCTTGCCGGGTAGGGGCTAACTTTCGATGTAATTTCCCCTCCGTGTGCCTTGGTGACGCCGTCCCCAAGATCGTCTAAGGGCGGCAAGCCAGCCTACCCAGTGTGTACAACTGGGCTCTGGCGAGGGGATGCTGCGCCCCCCTTACGAACCCCGGCTCCCGCACCGCTGCCGAAGATCGGACGGACGGGGGCGCAGCCCCCGAATCCCCACACCGGTGCGCTCTCAGCGCGTAGCGCCGGACCGTAGTGATCCTCCGCGTCCCGCAGGCGGACCAGATCGCCGTCGGCCTGAAGGAGGCCTTCGACTCCCCAACTTCGCGGAGCTGGCCAACGAGGCCGGCAGCAACCTCGGGGACCCCTTATTACTGCGGCTGTCCCGGTTTGAGATCGGCTGGCCAGTCCGCCGGCCTTGAATCTGGAGATCCGATGCGAAGCCCTCTATGGGCGGGCCGAGACACAGTTCTCTTGGCGGCAACAACCGGCGCACTGTCCAGTTCACGTAGTCGATTCGGGCGTGTACCGTCCATCTGACTGGCAGGGCCTGGACATAATTGCGCCATGCTGAACTCACTCGTCATCGCCGATAGGCAGGCGCGAGTCCGTCTTGCGGTCGTTGTTTGCCTCGCCACATCGGGTGCCGTTGCTTTCGCAACAGAGGCCCCTCAAGCCTTGGACTGTTCCCGCGTCTATCTGGGGGACCTGACCGGCGACCTTCGGCGGGCGGTGGAGGAATCCGAGCGCGCAGCCAGCGTAGCTCAGGAAGCTGGCGTTGAGGCCAAGAACGCGGAAACAGGGGCACGTGAGTTGGAGGCTGCCGCCGAGGAAAAGGAACGGGAAGCTCGCAATGCTCTGGTAGCGTCGGAGAGGGCCCAGGCGGCGGCTGAAGAATGCGAGGCCGCCGACCGGAGTCTACTGGAATGTGCGCGACTCAAGAGTGATGCGTCCACAGCGGACACCCAAGCCTTCATCGCCGAACAGGACGCTCAAGAAGCAACCCGAGACGCCGAGCGTGCCCGCAGCAGGGCTTCGGGTGCGGCCGAGCGAGCGGCAGCAGCAGACCGAAACATGGAGGAGGGGCGGTCGGAAGTCGCGAGGCTCCGAGCGACCAAGCAGCGAATGGAAGCCTGCAGCGCGCAGGACGCAGAACCCGCTGCACCGGAGCGGGCTCAACCGCGGGAGGCGACAGTTTCCACCGGCGGTATGACTGGATTTCGGCCCGTCACCGGGGCCACTGCGGGAAGAGGGGAGGACGGGACGGTGTTGCTCGCGGTCGGTCGCGCAGACGGTGGGGAAGCTGCCCGTCCGGAAGCGGGGCAGGAATGGGCAGAGATCCTGACTAACTTCGACGTTACCGCCTTCTCCCGAGCCGTCGAATCCTGTGAGCCGCTCAGGGCGGGCGGCACCGTCCTGGTAACGATTAGTGCGTCCGTGGGCGCGCTCAAGGGGATGCCAAACGACGAGCTTGCGGAGCTCTTTTTCAAAGGAGCCGAACGCGCCCGCGAGGTGTCGCCGGAGGCGTTCGATATCGCGTTGCTCCGGGTGAGTCTGGACGGAAAGCCGCTAGACGAGATCAAGCGGGACGTGAGCCGGCTGGACCGTCGCATCGATGCCGAACACGAGATCCGGCGGGATGCGGCCGAAAGATGGGCCACAATATCGCGCCGTGCGGTTCTTGGGGACATAGACCGCGTGGCTGCTCTTTCAGCATCGATCATTCTGGCGATGTTGACCGAGGACGAGGCCGTTCCGGGCGTGCTTTTCGGCGGTCCGGACAGTGTCGCGGTCGGATTGGAGTTCCTTCGTTCACTAATCGAGAACGCGCCGACGGACGGGACATTCTCGCCAGTCTGGCCGGAAGATCTCTCCGGGTTGGGTTCCGTCTGCTACGGATTCGAGGAAGCCGTAGCCGCACGGTAACGCGCCGCCTGGGCGTCCAGGGGCAGAGTTTCCGGAGCTTTCCGACGCCCCCGTACCTCAGCAGATCGATGTTCGGGCCGACAGTAGATCGCCTGGCGTTTGTTTCGGCGGCGGCTCCGCGAGAGCGACTACCAGCGCTGCGGGCTGGCTGCCGGAAGGCGGCACATTGTGGTGGACCGCGGGAATCCGGACGCTGCGATCATCGGGATCGGCGAAGCTCCGGGCCGCGTGGAGGACGCCCGAGGCATCCCGTTCTGCGGTCGCGCCGGGCAGGAGCTAGACGAACTCTTCGCGGCGGAGGGTCTCTCCACGAACAAGCACCTCCTCCTGGTGAACCTGGTGAAATGCCATCCTCCCGGCAACCGAGATCCGCAGCCGGAGGATTTAGCTCGGTGCGGGCCATTCCTCGAGCGGCAACTCGCGTTCTCTCCCGCGAGGTTCGTTGTGTTGCTGGAAACCTTCGCGCTGAGGCGGTTCGCCCCCAAGCGGAGACCATTCAGCGCCCACGTGGGCCGGTTTTTCCGTTTGCCGGAATGGCCGGGACGGGAGTTCCTCCCGCTGCACCACCCGGCGCTCCTTCTCCGCAACCCGTCGCTGGAGCCGCTAATGCGGGAGCACGTTCGGGCGTTGGCGGCGCGGGTCGCAACGTAGTCCAGAACAAGCACCGGACCAGGGTTCCGCGCCAAACGCCAGGCGACCTACTCCGCCCGACTGACGCGGGCGGGAAACACAACGATGCGCCGCTCCGCCGGGAGCGCACCGGTGCGGGGGCTGCGCCCCCGTCCGTTCGCTGCTCCGGCAGCGGCGCAGGAGCCGGGGGTTCGAAGCGGGGCGCAGCATCCCCTCGCCAGAGCCCAGTGTGTACACAACGGGCAGGCTGGCCCACGACCAATTGGGCCTGCCGACTCTCGGCGCTCCGGTGGTCATGCCCCGCCGCCCGACTCGTGAGTTCGCCGACGATGGTGAAGAGCACACCGGCGAGCAACGGGCGTTTGCCGACGGGGTGACGTCAACCCGGTATTCAGTGCCAGATACGGCCCCGTGTTCCGCGGTGACGAGAAATGGCCTAGACGCCAAGTAGTGTGACCGACCCAAAACGGGAGGGGCAAACTCTGAAGACTTACGACCGCTTCCTGGCGCGTCGTTGCCTGTTTGGCGCAATGACGCGGGCTGCGAAGGATAGGGCGATCCGGCCGAGCCTCCTTGAATGGCTCGGGGAAGCCAGGGATGAACTCGGTGACATCGATGCGAGCTTCGTGATTGCGCCGCTCAGGGAGTCCGAGCTGGAGAGGCTCGCCCACTGGGGTCGACACCGCCTGTTCGAGCACCCTCCCAACGCTTCCCACAAGAGCCACGGCCAAAACCGGGCTGGGCTAGGGCACATCAATGCGAGCCTCGTCGGTAGTCCGCCCACAGCATCGGAATTGGAGGAATTCGCCCGCAAGGGCAAGAACCGACTATTCGACCACTCCCGGAAGAAACGCGCCCCTGTTCTGTCTAGCAAGGCAGTCACGCGGTATCTGCACTGGGCAGTTGCGGAACTCGAGCGCTCGCTCGCCGAACCGCCTGTTGGGAGCCGCGAAGCCAAGGCGACAGAGATCGTGGTGCGCCGTTTTGGTCTTGATGCGACGTGCACACTTGTCCTCGGCCTAGCCCGCCTCTTCGGCTTGGCTGGCGTCTGCGGCCAATCGAGATTCGGCGTCCCGAGTCTCTGGCACGCCATGAACCAGGTGTTGGGCGATCACATCGAGGCTTCGGCGGTCCTGCTCGGCGTGCCGCGGAGTGCCGTCGAGCGGGCCCTTCGGCGCTTGAGCGAGGTCGGCCTCTCGGATCCCACCGCTTGGGGTACGAACGCCGCCGACCCGGACGAGTACGTGGGTGGCTGGCTTGACAAGGTCTACCAGCCTGCCGTCGCCACCGAAGAGGAACTTCGGGAGCGTCTCGTCCCATTGGCGCCGCCGCCGCTACTCGACCTCGACGCCTTCGGCCATGTTGATGGAGGGGAGGCTGCGTTGCGTTTGCTCACAGCAGCCATCAAGACACGGAACGGCGTGAGATTCGTCTTCTACGGGCGAGCCGGAACCGGCAAGACAGAGTTTTCCAAGAGTCTCGCCCACGCTGCGGGCGCGCGCCTCTACGACCTGTCGGAACCCGAACCCGGGGGAATGTGCCGTGCGGAGGGGGAGGCAGTCAATCTTCAAGCAGACCGTTCGGCCGACAAACGGAACCGGCTGCGCATGGCGCTGGCCCTGCTGCGCAGTGAGCCTGGGGCGGCCATCCTGATTGATGAAGTCGAGGATGTGCTCTCGTCTGGAGAGGGAAGCCGGCGCGAGAACCATAGGTTGCTGGAAGACGCGGAGGTTCCGGTCGTTTTCACCGGAAACGATCTCTCCAGGTTTGACGAGGCGATGCTGCGCCGCTTCGATCTGACAATCCGTTTCAAGGCTCACAGCCCTACCCGCCGCCGGGAGGTCGTTCGGCGGATGCTAGAGAGCGCCGAGATCCCGAGCCTGGACGGGGAGTCTCTCGCGCGCCTTGCCTCCCGCCTGGCCGACGAACTGGAGTGCCCCCCGGGCATTATCGAACGCGCGATCCGGTCCACCGTGTTGGTCGAAGGCTCGCCAGCTGACCTCTTCCATTTCGCCGAGCGTCATGAACGGACGATCTCGACCCACATCGCACGCCCTCGACTGGAGGCTCCGGCAAAGGCCGAGCTGCCGTGGAAGGCGTTTGCGCATCTCGGTCCGGAAGCCGAGGATGTGCGCCGCCTCCTTACCGCGGCCCTTGGCGTCCGGCGGGACAAGGCTGCGGACAGCTCCGCTATCACCTTCCTGGCCTACGGTCCTCCCGGCTGCGGGAAGACTGAATTCTGCCGGACCCTTGCCGCCGAGACCGGAGCGACGCTCTACTCCGTGGGCGGCAGGGAAATTGGACCGGACGCGCGTCTTCCGGTGCCTCGGTCGGAGAGCCTCGAATACGCCATCGAGGCGCTCGCCGATGAACCGAACGCGGTGATCCTGTTCGATGAGTTCGAGGACTTCTGCGTCCCATCCAAGCACTGGCTTAACAGCCTCGTGGAGACCACTCCGGTCCCCCTGCTGTTCACCGCCAACGACATCGACGCCCTACGCTGGAGGCCGTACTTCCTCGACCGGCTGACCGGCTCGCTCGAGTTCCACCACATGCCGCGCGGGCGCCGCGCCGACATCTTTCGCGGACTGCTGGGCGATTCAGCCGAGATGGCACCATTCGCCGAAGAACTGGCGGCCGACCGCCGGGCGACCCCGCGCCGCGCGCGGCACGCCGAACTCGTCGCCCGCCTTGCGGGTGGCGGGGCTGACACCGCGCGGCGCGCGGTTCGCGAGAAGGCGTACCTCCTGCGGGGGAAGCGGGCGGTGGAGCCGAACGCGACAGCGAAGTACGACATCTCGCTGGTTCACGCGGACCCGGATCTGGAAGTGCTGACGGACGAGATCGGGGCTCTGGGCTCGGAGCGCATGGGAATCCTTCTCGACGGCCCGTCGGGTAGCGGCAAGTCGGAGTACGCGAAACAACTCGCCAGGCGCATGGATCTGGATCCGCTCCCGAAGCGCGCCTCGGAGTTGATGAGCAAGTGGGTCGGAGAAACGGAACACCAGATCGCGGGCGCGTTCGCGGAGGCCCGCGCGACGAACAGCTTCCTGATCGTTGACGAGGCGGACTCGTTTCTCGCGGACCGGCGCGACGCGTTTCGGAACTGGGAAATCAGCATGGTGAACGAGATGCTGAGCCAGCTCGAAAGCCACGACCTCCCCTACGCGTTCACCACGAACCTGGCGGACCGCCTCGACCCCGCGGTGGCTCGCCGCTTTCTCTTCCGGGCGACGTTCAAGTTCCTTGACGAAGCCCGCGTCGTCCGGGCTTGGGAGTTCTTCTTCGATGGCGAGTGTCCGGCTCAGGTGCGCAGCCTCACGCGCCTCGTTCCGGCCGACTTCGCGCTCGTTCACGAGCGCGCCGAGAAGCTCCGGTTTCTTGATGATCCGGCGCGGCTCGCCGACGACCTCGCCACTCAGTGCCGGGACAAGAGCCGACCCGGTGCGGTCGGCTTTGGGTCATGACCCTGATGGGCACCCTGGCGGCGCGCTCCGACAATGACGGAGAAAGATGCTAGACGGCCCTCGAGCGTCCGGAGTTCCTGCGCGGTCCTATAGGAACAGGGAATGTCGATCTAATCCCGATCCGCTGCCTACCGACTCATAGCCTGCCGCAAAGCGCCGATTTCGCCACGATGAAACAGGATTCCAAGCCCTTCGCGTGACACGTCCCAGAGGCGTTTAACTTGATCCTCGCCCGTGGTGATGCCCTGAAGAAGTGTCGCCAAGGGCCGGCGGAGGTGAATCGGGTGCCACTTGTTGGGGTCCTTACACTCCTCAAGGTGATTCCAGAACTGCCACCGGCACCCGTCGAACGGGGCGTCGGCGTCGGCAAGCTGGCCTTGCCTGACCAGCTCCCTCAGTCGTACCACAAGCGCCTTGTAGTGCTCATCCTCAGGATACCGTTTATGGAACTCGTCACCGAAGTCCATGATTATAGAGAAGTCCGGCCCTAGCTCGGGGTCGCTCGGCTTCGTACGGTGGTCTCGGCCGTCAACAAGAACGCCAACGAAGATCCCCGGGCTCCACGACTCCAAAAGGTCCACACCTATCCTGCCATCCCGGTGCTTTGCTCGCCCGCGCCCGGAGGAGCGATGGAGAGGATTCTCGTGGATGTCATCCGGGCTGATTCCCGGCAGGCTATCCCAAGGCTTCCTCGCCAAGCATTGCGCGAACCCATAGAGCGTGTTCTCTGAGGCGCGCGCTTTATCCAAGTACGGCAGTACGGTCAGGTCGAGTTCCTTCATCGGTCCGAGCCCTTCGCTGTCCAGGAGGTCCAGAAAGCAGGATGCGACAAACTCCTCCTTGGCACAGGCCTTCTTCGATTCTTTGACGAACCCATAGACCTGCCTCCAGGGTAGTTCGATGTCCGCTTCGGTATTGAAGGGTGGGTCGTCCGCAGCAATGACAACAATCGCGTGCCCGCGTGAGTACTTTGCCTTCGCGCGCCGCTTGTAGCGGCCTATCTGGGCTGGGTCTACCTTGTTGGCACCCCTTTTGTGTTCGAACAGTATGGCTGCATCGCCATCCAAACATCCCATGTCCGGTCGCTTGCCAGAGAGATTTACTTGGGTCTCCCATACGGAATGTTCCGTCACCGGGACGCAAACTCCGCGGGCGCGCAATTTGTCGCGAATACACTCGCGGAATTGAGTTCCCAGCGACGTGTTCTGCAGCGTCCAAGCCAAGGCGTTGGTGATGAAATCCTCCAACGGGGCGCGCTTTCCCTCGCCGCTTCGCGGTCGGAGTTCGGACAACAGGTCATGTCGCATCGGACAAAATGTCGGCGAGGAAAGTCGGGGTGCGGATGCTGAGTCCGTCGGCCCTTGCGCCTGCGCGTTAATCGTATCCCTGTGTTCCCGCGCAGGCCCAGAACTGACCGCAAGAACCCATCCGCGAGGGGGGCCTCGGCGGGGCCAGAGCAGCTCATCGTATCCCATAAACGGCAGGGAATCAAAGGTTTACGCATGCGAAGTTGGCGGACCCCCTTCGAACGCCCGGCTCCCGCGCCGCTACCGGAGCCGCGCACGGACGGGGGCGCAGCCCCCGAACCCCCGCACCGTTGTGGTCCCACGCGTCCCGTGGGCGAACCGTGCCGCCGTCGCCTCGACGGAAGACCTCCACGAGGTCTAGAACGCCCTCGGGGAGGACCCGCGCACCCGCTGGCAACCCATCGAGTGCTCGCTGTCCGTTGAGTTCGCGCCCGAAGTAGGACAGCGACCGGAGTACTCCCCGGCGATGAGAACAGGCAAGAGCCTTGCGGAGATTGGCGGAGGCGGCTAAATAGGAGAGTGGTCTCGGCCGTGAGGAACAGCTTCGGCACACCCGTTGCTGATTGCTTCTGATCGGGCGAAGGCCTGGAAGGGAAAACCATATGAGACCCATCAACCACTGGCGCTTGATCGCGGCGGCACTGTTGTTCTGCGGAGGGCTCTGGGCCGCGTGCCAGTCCCAAAACCCAGCCACCGCGCCGGCTGCTGACGCGGCCACGGCGTCAGCAGGGGACGAAGGAGGCGATGTCATCACAGATGTCGTGATCGCCCAGGCTCTGGCGCGCCTTCACGCCGCCATTGCGGACATGAAGGAGCGGGGCGTTCCTGACAACTTGATCGCGGAGCGTCAGGCTCAGGTCGAGGCAATGCTCGAGGCGGCGCGCAACGGGACGTGGGAACCACCCCGCACTCCAGAGGAGTACATGGCGGCATTCGAGGAAATCATCAGCCGCTCGATCGAGCGCCGGTTCGTCACGGCCACCGAAGGTGCGCGGATGCTCGAGCAATACGAAGAGGCGCACAAGGCCCGGGAGAACCGGCATTGAGCAGGAGACTCGCCTTCCTTGTCCTACTGGCGGCGTTGCTCTCGTTGGCGATCCCCGCGACCGCTGAGACAGATGCCGAGAAAGACTGCACGTGGGAGGCGCTCATGTGCATCCAGTCCGTGTGGAATGAGTACTACGACTGCCACGCGAGCGGGGGGAGCAATTGCGCCGGCGTACGGGACTTCCAGCTCGAGGTCTGCATCATGATGTTCGAGTGGTGTGACGCCTGACGCTACGGATCCCTCCGCGGTCGGGTTAGCCCGTGAGGCCCCGAATCAACAGGCACACACGTTGGAAACAGAGACCCGACGCTGACTTCGATTGCGGCGCGCAACTCACGATGCACGGTCGACTCTCGCCCGGATCATGCGTGCGAATCCACCGCCACCGTCACGATGTCGACGCTGTGATACTTCCGGTGACGGACCGTCCGGGCGTAGTGCCGTAGGAGCCGAAGCGAAACGTCTTCTTCTCTTGGAGTGCCCGCGGGGCCAGCCAGGAGCGCCAGTTGATCTTCGATGTTGGTGTCCCCGGCGGCGACGACGAACTCCAACTCCGTGGAACCCGATCCCGCCCGAGCGGTCAGCCGCAAACTGGACGATGCGGTCTTGTCGCGGGAGCCCACCTCTCCGAGCAACAGTAGGAGTACCTCCTCGGCTACACCGACCAGCCGATCTTTGGATCGGTCGCCCCACCCACTGCGATCGGCCAATCGGCTCAGGAACGCTTCGATCCTTGGTGCTGCGTCCGCGTCAAGCACTGTCGTCAAGTGCCTCGGGCGGGGGCCGGTAAGCTCGACGAACCCGGTACAGACGAGGGCGGTGAGCGCACCGACGCTGATGCCGTCAGTGAGCAGCGTCACCCACAAGCTCGAAGAGTCCCCGGGGACAATGGCTCCCTGTCCGAAACCGACTCCCATCCAGAACGAGATTCCGATGATCGTGGCCCGCCGCAGATTCATCCCTTCCGATACGGCCATTTCCACGCCGCCGACAAACAGGAGTCCGAAGAGCACGACCAAATAGGCGGAAATCACCGCGTCCGGGACCGAGAGGAGGACCGCCACCACCTTGGGGCAGAACGCAAGCGCGAGCAGGACGGCACCGATGCAGACGCCGACCCTGCGGGCCGCTACACCCGTGAGATGGACCGCTGAAGCACTCGCGGAATAGGCGACGTTCGGCATCACTCCGGCAACCGCACAGAGCAGATTCCCGACGCCGGAGGCTGCCACGGCGCCTTCCGCTACCCGGTAGTCCGGCGCCCGGGCCGTTCTCCACGATGCGGCCTGGAGCGCGGTGGCGTCTCCAATCGTCTTCATCGTGTTCACCAGCGCCACGAAGAGGAACGCGGGAAGGAGGGCCCAGAACCGCGGTCCGAAGCTCGGAGCGACTGCCGGCCAACCCGCGGTCGGCACTCCCACCCAGTCGGCGGCCGCCACCCGACCGAAGTCGTGGAGGTCCAGCGGTATCGAGGCGAGCGATCCGGCGGCGATCCCGATCAGAGGAGCCCAAATCCGGATGGCGGCGCTGCCTCGCAGGGTGAGGACCGTGATTACAAGGAGCGTGACCGCGAAACACACCGAAACGGCGTGCCCGGGAGTGTCCGGCGGCGTGTTCCCCAGCATCGCGAACGCGATGGGCAGGACCGCAGCTGGAATCAGCATGATGATCGTGCCGCACACCGTCGGCGTGAGAAGCCGACGGAGACCGGACAGCCGGTTCGCAAGCGCGATCTGGAGGCACGAAGAGGCCAGTACCAAGCTGGCCAGCAACCCCGGACCCCCGAGGCGCAGCGCGGTGGCCGAGGCGGCGATGAACGACCCGGAGCTCACCATCGCCATCGCGTGTCCGGCGCCCAGACGACCAACGCGGACGGACTGGAGCACCGTCGTCAGACCGCCCACCACCAAAGCGGCGAACACCGCCCAAATGACATAGGGTTCGCCGGCACTCCCGGTGCGGGCCGTGATCACCGAGACTACAACGGTGCCAACCAGAACGGGGACGGCCGACTGCAAGCCCAAAGCGACCGAGAGTGGCCATCCGGGTTTCTCGTTAGGCTCGTACCGAATCCGCGGCGTTCCAGCCGTGTTCTCGCGCATCACGATCGGCCGGTCTGCGGTCCGCTCACATCCAGCGCTTCAGCAGTTTGCCGTAGGGATACACGTCCACCTCCAACCCGGAGCCGATTACCTATCATAGGGACATGCCGACGATGGTTCGCCGAGTCGTTCGTCACCTCACGCGGTCGCCCCACCCCTCGCTCCGATCCGACGCGTGAGGCCCGCCGTGTACGGGATCGTGCTGTTTGGTTTGGTGGTCGCCTTCTACGGACTGATGGTGGCGCGTCCCCTGCTCGTACGCCGCAGAATCGGCCGTTCTCCGATCCGGTCCGGCAAAGCCGGGCCGGAGGTCATGGGCCGGGTGGTGATCGCCCGGGCGTTCGTGATCATCTTCGTTGGGGCCGTGTGTGCTTTCGCTCCCGCCCTCAAGCCCTACCTGATCCCAGTTCCTTACCTGGAATTCGAGGCCTGCCAGGCGTTCGGCGCGTTCCTCAGCGGCGCGGCGATCGTCTGGGCAGCCGTCGCCCAAGCCCAAATGGGCACCTCGTTCCGGATCGGACACGACCCCTCCGAAAGAACGAGATTGGTCCGCACGGGTCTCTTCGCACGCGTGCGCCATCCGGTCTATTTCGGGATCGGGATGGCCAACATCGGGTTCTTCCTCATGGCTCCGAACGCGCTGATGGTGGGAGCGTTGGCGGCCACCCTGGTGAGCCTCGCCTTCCAAGCCCAGCGCGAGGAGGATTTCCTCCTCCGCACACAGCCCGATTACGCCGAATACTGCTCCAGAGTGCGTCGCTGGGTCCCCTCGCTCGCCCGCTCGTGAACCTCGACCCGGAAACCACTCAGTCCACACTGGTGATTCGCCACGCGCCATCCATCATCGCCAGATCGTGGCCCCACTCGTGGGACCCTGCATCGCCGAAGGCCAGCCAGACCGCCACGCGGGCGGTGTCGCCCCGAACTAGCTCTCGCAGGATTTCGACGCCGACGAGGCCCCCCCTGGCACTCACTCCCTGAACCACCGCGTCACAGATCTCCGCAGCGGTTCCCCCTGTCACGAACTCTCCGCCCATCATCGCCGTCGCCTCGCCGCAATCGCCTTCATTGATCAACCGATAGAACTCCTCGACCGTCTCTGCGGGTCCGGCGGGGGCGGCGCTCCCGCACCCGGAAGCGAGGGAAAACGCGAGGAGCACGTAAAGGACGTGGCATCGGACCATGACGGTGTCCTCCCGAGGGTCGGGGAGGCGAACATAGCACTCTGTTGGCCCAGGAAACTACGCAAGAGACATACTCGGCGTCATGGAGGCTCCGTATTGCGCCCTATCGCCATACTATTTGCGCCAATCGGGGCGTTCTCCCTCGTTTAGGGTGACGCGAGCTGGCTGTTCGAACACGCGCGCGAGACGACGGGGAAGGGCCGGGTCGCCGCGTTAGTTGCCACTCATCCCGCTTCTGGCTCGTTAGTGCCTCGACTCGCTGCTCCAACTCTGCCTGTGTGGCCTCGTATGCTTGCTGTGATGCCGCATAGGCGTCACCGGCAGCCTCACACCTTGCAAGGGCCTCCTCAGCCGGACTGCGGCGCAAGCGGCCAAGGTGGTGGCAGACAGGAACGCCCCTACCAGACGCTCGTATCGTGTTGGTCTCATGGGCAATCGCTCCTTGCCGACCCCAACTGGGGCCGGGCCTGCGTTGCCCCTATCGAAGGAGAATACCCGCCTATTCGCCAACGCCGGGAGCTACCCGTCGCCTTGCAGAGGGCTCTTGTATTCAGTGAGGAGCCCGACGGAAGTCGGCCTTCCACTAAGGTAATCGCACGAGCGAGTACATTGGGCCGGGCTCCACGTGGCAACGTGCGTAGGTTCTTGCTGGTCCTGATTCTCTCCGGGTGCGGCGGGGACGGTCCGGCACTGGCCCCAGGGGTTCCAGTAGCGCCGTCGCCCGAAACCCCGGAGCCCTCTGAGCCTTCGGTCCCGGCTCCCCGGACCTGCTCCGATGAACGCGAACTCGCCATCAACAAGGGGTTCTCGTCGGGCGTGTCCCCGCTCCTCGTCCACGAGTGGACAGGCGAACCCTTCAAGTTCTACTTTGACGCCTCGATATCGGAAAGCATGAGGGGTACTGCGGAACTGGTGCTCGCGGAGATTGAGGAGTTGTCGGAGGTCATCGAGGACCAAATCGGATACTCGATTCTGGAATCAGCCGGGTGGATTCCTGGGTCCGAACGTGGCTTCGACTTCTCCGACAACAACATCACCCGCTGCGAAGGCTGGCGGCACGCGGAGCGACCGTCAGAGACCCGGACGGAAGCCGGAACCATCGTCGCAACGGTCCATCCCGCCGACCTCCCCTATGCCGCCGCCAGGTCGCACTGCGCTGTCATCCTCTGGGGTCAGGGAATCTTCAAGACCAACTACGACGCTGCGGTGCACGAGGTCTTCCACCTGTTTGGCTTCGTCCATTCCCCGCTCGTCTCCGGTCAGAGTCAGGCCCCTCCCGGCGAAGGCGTCCAAATGTCCCGGACCCTAAGTGGTGGCTGGCCCGCTCCACTTGGGGGCGTCACGTACGAGGACATCGACGCGCTGCGCTGTATTTTTCCGGCTCCGGACTAAGACGCTACCCAACCGGGACAGATCGCGTCCGTTCCGTGATGCTTCCTGATGCAGATTCATCGCGCTCAGCGAATCAGTGCTCTTCCTCGGCCCTCCAGGCGTGGGCAAGACTCACCCCGCGGTGGTGGTCGGCCTCGGAGTCAAACCCGGCACATGCTTTACGCTGGTGGAACTCATGGGCATGTAGCGGGAGTTGACGGAGATCGAGGGCCGAAATGCGGAGATCTTCGAGTCCCGATTCCTCCGCCCCCTGGATCGGGGAGGAAGTCGCGACGTTAGCTTGGGCGCTCCCATAGGCGAGTCGGTCCCCGTCGGGATCGGAGAAGCGCGACGCGACGTGCACCGACTCCGAACGACCTTCGACGACGGTCAGGGGCGGGATTGGGCCGACCGCCACCGGCGCTCGGTTCGGGGCCGGCGCAGGGTGTCCGGGGCTCGCCGGGGACGGACCAGACCTACGAGCGCGCCGACGGCCACGTCGTGAAGCTGCCGCCCGACCGGGGGGAGGGACAGGTGTGGAACCGGAAGCCCGGCAACCTCTACTCCACCCCGGCGACGGTCTCGCTCGGACCGGGCGGGACGGCCACCATCGAGGTCGTCCTCGACCAGGAAATCCCCCCGCTGCCGGTGCCTCCCGAGTCCGAGTATGTGAAGCACGTGAAGATCCAGAGCGACCTCCTCACCGAGTTCTGGGGGACGCCTACCGAGCTTGGGGCCTGGGTGCTCATCCCGCACGGCTTCGACGACAACCCCGAAGCGCGCTACCCCATCGCCATCCACCACGGCCACTTCCCCTACACCTTCGGGGGCTGGCGGGAAGAGCCCCCCGACCCCGACCTCGAGTGCGAGTACTCCGCCCGGTTCGACCTCGACTGCTACAACCGGATCCAGGAGGAGCACGCCTGGCAGCTCTACCAGGACTGGACGAGCGACGACTTCCCCCGGATGCTGGTGGTGGAGGTCCAGCACCCGAATCCCTACTACGACGACTCCTACGCGGTGAACTCCGAGAACCTCGGCCCCTACGGCGACGCCATCACCTACGAGCTCGTCCCCGAGATCGAACGGCGGTTTCGCGGACTCGGCGAGGGGTGGTCGCGCTTCCTCTACGGCGGCTCCACCGGCGGCTGGGAGTCCATGGCCGCGCAGGTGCTCTATCCCGACGACTACAACGGGGCCTGGGTCGCCTGTCCCGACCCCATCGACTTCCGCGCGTTCACGGTGGTCAACCTCTACGAGGACGAAAACGCCTACTACCTCGACAGCGCGTTCAAGCGGACGGCGCGGCCCGGCCGGCGGGACGGCAAGGGACACATCTCGTCGACGCTCGAGGAGATGAACCACCGGGAGCTGGTCCTGGGGACCCGCACCCGCTCGGGCCAGCAGTGGGACGTCTGGGAAGCGGTCTACTCACCTGTCGGCGAAGACGGGTATCCGCGCCGCATCTGGGACAAGGTCACCGGCGAGATCGACCCGGAGGTGGCCGCCCACTGGCGGGAGAACTACGACCTGACCCACATCCTGCAGCGCGACTGGGAGACGCTCGGGCCCCGGCTCGCCGGCAAGCTCCACATCTACGTCGGCGACATGGACAACTACTACCTGAACAACGCGGTGGAGCTCACCGAGGAGTTCCTGGAGTCCACCACGGATCCACCCTACGGCGGCGAAGTGGACTACGGGGACGGCGACGAGCACTGCTGGAACGGCGACCACACCCGCGGGAACGGGTTCTCCCGGCTGCGCTACATCCAGATGTTCGCGCCGCGGATCGTGGAGCGGATCCGGGTGAGCGCGCCGGCGGGGGCGGATACGTCGAGCTGGCGGTATTGAGGGCCGGAGGTCCGGCTCGTTAGCCGGCCCGGCGGCGCGACGGCTTGGAACGCCGGCTTCAGCCGGCACCCGCTGCGCGGAGCGCAGCGGAACGGCGAAACGCCGGGTGGCCGGATCTTCCGGGCGGTGGCTCGTCTCCACGAATGAGGACGCCGCCGCCGCCCGCCTGTGGCGGGCTGTGCCGGCTAAAGCCGGCGTTCCAAGCCGTACGTGCCATGGGAGTGAATAGCTGCGAGCGTTTCGCGGCCCTGTCGGGCCGCGATGCCGGCTCGAAGCCGGCGCTCCGACCCGGCGTTCTGACGCGGCGGTCCCGTACTACGACGCGCTGCGGAGCGTCCGCTCCGCCTCGGACAGGCCGTCGAGGTCCGGGACCACCAGCGTGCCGCAGCCCTCGGGGGTGAAGACCTCGAGCAGGACGCTGTCCGGGATGCCCGCCGGCAGCACGTGGGCCCGGGTCACCCCGGCCTCGAGCGCCTTCCGGATGCAGAGGGCCTTGGGGAGCATCCCGGTGCGGATCGCTCCGGAATCCTTCATTTCTTCGAGCCCCGCGAGGTCCAAAAACGAGACCACGCTCTCCGGGTCCTCCGGGTCGGCGAGCAGGCCCGGCGCCTCGCCCAGCAGGATCAGCTTCTCGGCGCCGAGCGCCACGGCGAGCGCCGAAGCCACCGTATCGGCGTTGATGTTCAGCAGCGTCCCGGCCTCGTCGGCCGAGATCGGGCTCACCACGGGCAGCGCGCCGATGCCGAGCAGCCGCTCCAGCAGCCCGCTGTCCACCCGGTCGATGTCCCCGACGTAGCCGTAGTCCACCGTCTCCTCCCCGGCCCCCTCCTTCACCTTCACCGGCGGCCGGCGGTGCGCCCGGATCAGCCCGGCGTCCACCCCGGAGATCCCGATCGCCGGGAGGTCGAAGTCCCGGCAGGCGGCGAGGATGCGGGTGTTGACCTCTCCGTTCAGCACCATGGTGGTGACCCGGAGCGCCTCGGAGTCCGTGACCCGGCGCCCGCCGACGAACCGCGTGCGGACGCCGAGCTTCCGGGACAGCTCGGTGGACTGCGGGCCGCCGCCGTGGACCAGCACCACCCGGACGCCGAGTTCGAAGAGCAGCGCCACCTGTTCCACGAGGTCGCGGATGCTCGCTTCGTCCGCGACGGCCGCGCCGCCGGTCTTGATGACGAAGGTCTTGCCGCCGAAGCGCTTCAGGTAGGGAGCGGCGTGCCTGAGCGCCCTGATCCGGATCTGGTTCTCCAAGCTGCTCATGACAGCATCCGGTGGAGCGCCGCCATCTGCGCCCACATGCGGTTCTCCGCCTGGTGCACCACCGCGCTCCGCGGCCCGTCGAGCACCGCTCCGGCCACCACCACCCCGCGCCGCACCGGCAGGCAGTGGAGGAACCGGCAGTCCTCCCGGGCGCCGGCGAACCACCCCTCGTCCACCGTCCAGCCGGTGAGCCCGGCCCGCAGCGCGAGGTCCGCCTCGGGGTCGCCGTAGTGCCGCGTCGAGGCCCACGACTTGGCGTAGACCGCGTGGGCGCCTTCCATCGCCTCGGCGGGGTCGTCGCTCTCGCGCACCGATCCCCCTGACGCGGAAGCCAACTGGCCGGCCTGCGCCATCAGGCCCTCCGGCAGCTCGTAGCCCTCGGGCCGCGCCACCGTCACCTCCATGCCCCGCATCGCCGCCATCCGCAGGGTGTCGGAGGCCACCGCGAGGGGCAGGGGATGCGGGTGCTGGGTCCAGGAAAGCACGAGGCGGCCCCCGGATGCCGGGATCCCGAGATCGTCCAGCGTCCTCCAGTCGGCCAGCGACTGGCAGGGGTGGCGCGCCGCCGACTCCATGTTGAGGAACGGCTTGCCGCAAAGCCCCCGGATCCGTTCGAAGCGCGCGTCGGCGAGGTCCTCGGCGAGGTCGCGCTGCGCGGCGAACATGCGCACGCCGAGCGCGTCCCCGTAGGACGCGAGCACGGGCACCGCCTCGGCGATGTTCTCGGCAGTCTCCCCGTCCATCACCGCATCCGGATCGAACTCCAGCTTGTGGATGAACCGGTCCGGGGCGATCACGAACGAGCCCCCGCCGAGCCGGGACATCGCCGCCTGGAAGGACGCCTGGGTCCGCAGCGAGGGATTCAGGAACAGGAGCGCGAGCACCTTTCCTTCGAGCGCCCGCGGTTCGGGCCGCTCCCGGAGCCGGCCGGCCAGCGAGACCAGCTCGCGTATCGCGGCCGCTCCCAGGTCTTCGAGCCGGTGGACCTCGCGCATCGCCGTGTCCCTCAGGCGGGGACCTCCGAAAGCGCCGCGACGAGCGCGTCCACGTGCCCGTCCTCGAGCACGAGCGGCGGCATCAGCCGGAGCGCCGCCGGGTCGGTGGAGGTCCCCGAGAAGATGCCCCGCTCGAGGAGCGCGTTCCGCACCTCCTTCGCCGGCCGGGAACAGACCAGGCCGAGCAGGAAGCCCCGGCCCTGGATCCGCTGGACCGGCCCCACCACCGCCTCCGCCCGGATCCGGTCCGAGAGCCGCCGCACCCGGGCGAGCAGGTCCTCCTCGCGGATCACCCGGACGACGGTGGCGATGAGCGCGCTGGCTACGGGTCCGCCCCCGAAGGTGGTCCCGAAGGACCCCATCGGCAGGCCGCCCGCGAGTTCCTCGCTGGCGAGCACCGCCCCCGCCGGGAAACCGCCGGCGAGCGCCTTGGCGGTGGTCAGCACGTCGGGGCGCACCCCGGCCCACTCGCAGGCGAAGGGCTTGCCGCTGCGGCCCATCCCGCACTGCACCTCGTCGAAGACGAGCAGCGCGCCGGCGGCGTCGCACGCCTCCCGCGCGGCCCGCAGGAAGCCGTCCGAGAGATCCACCGCGCCCGCCATCCCGAGAACGGGCTCCATGATCACCGCCGCGACCCGCGAGTCCACCGCGGCGGCGAGCGCCTCGGGGTCCTCGCGCGGAACCGTCCGCACCCGGAACGGGATCTCGGGGAAGGCGTACCACTTCGCCGAGCCGTCGGTTGCCGCCGAGGCCGCCGCGGTGCGGCCATGGAAACCGCCGGTGAGCGCCACCACCGTGTCCCGCCCCGGGCGGGCCCGGAAGGCCAGCCGCAGGGCGTTCTCGTTCGCCTCGGCGCCGCTGCTCACCAGGAAGGCGCGGTCGAGCCCGTCGGGGGCGAAGTCCACCAGCGCTTCGCCGGCGGCGGCGCGTTCGGGACTCGGGATCGCGGTGGTCTGGAAGAAGAGGCGGGTGGCCGTCTCCTCGAGGCACCGGAGGATCGCCGGATGGCGGTAACCGAGCCCGGCGACCGCGTGGCCGCCGTAGAAGTCGATGAGCTCCCGGCCGTCCGCCGTCTTCAGGACGACGCCCTCCCCCGAGACGACCTCGAGGGGAAGCTGGGGGTAGACGGGGAACAGCGCCGGGGATTCCGCGGACATCAGGTTTACAACCAGGCAGGGGTGGGGACCGTGAGTCCCGCGGTTTCGGGGAAGCCGAGCAGGAGGTTCATCCACTGGACGCCGCCGCTCGCGGCGCCCTTCCCGAGGTTGTCGAGCGCGGCGAAGGCGACGACGGTCTCGCCGTCGGTGGTGCCGCCCACGACGGTGATCGCCGAGCCCACGGTCTCCTTCAGCCGCGGCGCGGCGGCGACCCGGACCAGCGGAGCCGCGGCGTAGAAGTCACGGAACGCCGCGTCGAGGTCCCCGGTGGTCAGCGGCGACCGGCTCCTGGCGAAGACCGTGGCGTGGATCCCCCGGGCGAACGGACCGGAGTGCGGAACGAAGCGGACCCGCGCCGGGCGCTCCCCCGGCACCGACAGCAGGTCTTCCATCTCGGGGGCGTGCCGGTGCTGGAGCGGCTTGTAGGCGAAGAGGTTCGCGTGCCGGAGCGGATGGTGGGTCGTCTCCTTGGGCATGCCGCCCGATCCGGTGCTGCCGGTGACCGCGGAGACGTGGAGTTCGGGCTCCACGAGCCCCGCGTGCCGGAGCGGCGCGGCGGCGAGCGCGACCGCGGTGGCGAAACACCCGGGATGCGCCACCCGCCCGGGTCCGCCGCCGGTGTCGTCCCCCGCCAGTTCCGGGAGGCCGCAGGTGAACTCGGCGAGGAGGCCCGGCTCCGGATGGGGGATCCCGTAGATCTCCTGGTAGCGGGCCGGGTCGGCGTGGCGGAAGTCGGCCGACAGGTCCACCACCGGCAGATCGCAGCCGGCCGCGTCGGCGGCGGCGAGGAGGGCGGCCACCTGCGGCGCCGACGCCTTGTGGGGAGCGGCGGAGAACGCCGCGAGGCCGGAATGTTCCGCGGCGGCGGCGGCGAGCGTCTCGGCGAGATCGCCGGGCGGGACGAAGGTCTCCTCCGGAAAGCTGGCCGCCAGGTTGGGGAAGGACTCCGCGATCGGGAGTCCCGCGTGGCTCGCCGAGACCGCGCCGGCCAGCCGCATCCCGGGATGCCCGGCGACCCAGCGGAGCAGTTCTCCGGCCACGTAGCCCGAGGCGCCGAGCACGACGACGCCGGCCGGGTCGGCACCGTTGCCGCTCACGATCCGAGCCCTCCCGCGCCGTTCGAACCGACGGCGGCCCGCAGCCGGTCGAGGATGCCGCGCTGCCCCGACCCGGTGTGGCTGGCCACGAAGATGGTGTCGTCACCGGCCACCGAGCCCGCCGCCTCCGGCCAGGACTCGGTGTCGATGGCGTGCGCCACCCTTTGGGCGCCCCCGGGCAGCGTCCGCACCACCACCAGGTGCGGCCCGGCAGGGGCGTAGCTCTCCACGAGCCCCGCGAGCCCGGGGAGGCCCGGACGGCGGTCGGGCGCGATCCGGTAGTGACCGTTGATCTTCCGGGCGCCGATGTCGCGGAGGTCGCGGCTCACGCAGGACTGGGTCACCGCGTGACCGTGGGCATCGAGATGGGCGACGAGTTCGGCCTGGTTGCGCACCCGGGTTTCGAGCAGCGCGGCGCGGAGGAGGGCCCGGCGTTCGGCCGCCTCGTCGGCGTGCGGTGCGCGGTTCTTCATATTATGTGCAAAATATACCACAAGACGCACTGGCTTGGAACGCCGGCTTTAGCCGGCACCCGCTGCGCGGAGCGCAACGGAACGGCGATTCGCCGTGTTGCCGGTTGTCCCGGGCGGTCGGACAACTCCACGGATGAGGTCCGCGCCGCCGCCCGCCTGCGGCGGGCTGTGCCGGCTGAAGCCGGCGTTCCAAGCCGTACGTGTTGCGAGGCGCGCCTCAGAACCGGTAGCGGATCTGGCCCATGACCTGCCGGCGGAGGACGTCGCCGAAGATGTGGTTCTGGATCTCCTGGTTCAGCACGTTGAGCACCTGGACGGACGGCTGGACGCGGCCGTCGAACAGACGCACGCGAAGGCTGGCGTTCACCATGGTGAACGCCTCCGTCCAGCCGTGGAACCGCTCGTTCAGAACGTCGGTCCAATAGGAGCGGTCGCTGTAGTTCAGCGAGGCCCCGAACGTCCACGGGCCGGAGGTGGCGTCGAACCCGGCGTTCACCCGGTGGGCGGCGGGAATGCTGATCTCCTCGCCGCCGAATCCCTTCGCCTCGGGTTCGGACTGCCACGAGTAGTTGACGTACCCCCCCACGCCGCCGCGGCGGCCGTTCAGCCCCACCTCGAACCCGGACTCACGGATGGACTCGCGGTTCACCCAGCTGAGCGTCGCGGGGAGCTCGAGGCCGGTCGTGGCGCCCAGGATGTCCACGAGCACCGCCGGATTCACCGCGATGGCGGCGACCGGACGCGGCAGCGTCCCGGGCGGCAGGCGCCGGGCGAGACCGCCGACGAACTGCTGCACCCCGGCGAACGCCTGGTTCCAGCCCGGGGGCGGATTCGCGGTGGACCAGAGTTCCGTGGTGGTCGCGTCGATGACGTCCCGGCGCTCGTTGACATAGACGGACGCGCTCGCGCCGATCCAGTCGTTCAGCGCGCCGGCCCAGCCCGCCTCGTAGGCGACGAGGCGCTCCGCGAGGAGTTCCGGGTTGCCGGCCAGGTGGAGCGGGCTGAAGAACCCGACCGGCGCCGGCAGCAGCGCCTCCGGCACCCGCGCCCCTCCGGGCAGGCTCCTGAGGAAGGGCCGCAGGTCGAATCGCACGCCGTTGCCCACCCCGAAGTCCGCGTACGAGCTGCGCAGCGACGGTGAGCGGAACGCCTGGTTGTAGGACACCCGGAACGCCTGGTCCGGCGCGGGCTTGAAGATGAGGGTGGTCCGCGGGGAGAGGATGAACTCGTCGAGGATGCTCACCCGGTCGGCGCGGACGCCGGCGATCCAGCGCCAGCGGTTCCCGAGGAAGATCTCGTCGTTCAGGTAGAACCCCTGCTCGTTCCGGTCCTCCGCGTCGGGGGCGATCCCCATGTCGACCTTGATCCACCGCAGGTTTCCGCCGAAGGAGAGAACGTGACGGCCGCCGAGAACCCGCGTGTCCTTCACGCTGAGGTCGTAGGTGTCCTGGTCGCTGTGCCCGGTCAGGAGCTCATCGGGCCTGCTGCGTACCAGGAGCGACCGGATGTCCATGCGGGAGGAGTTCACGAAGGCCCCGATCTCCAGCGCGTCCCGCTGGTACTGCGCCCGTCCCCAGGCGATCCGGGAGCCGGGTTCGAAGCCGAACGGGCCGAGCGCGGTGTAGAAGACGCCCTGGTTTCCGCCGTAGCCGCCGGACAGCTTCACCCGGGCGTCTCCCGGGGTGTCCCAGTCCGCCCGGAAGTCCACTTTGGGAGTCCGGGACTCCAGTCCCTCGATCGACGGGTAGGGCGTTCCCGTGCCGTTGGGGATCTCGCCGACCGGGCGGGCGAACGCGTCCGAGCCGCTGAAGCTCACGCTGAACCGGTAGGCGAAGGTGTCGCTGACGGCCGCTGCGTGGGTCAGGGCGCCGGAGAAGCTGTTTCCGGCGTCCATGGGGTTTCCGGTGACGTTCCGGTCGAACGTGCCGAACCGGAGATCGAGGGTCGTGCCCGCGGCGTCGCGCGGCGCC
>VXNL01000092.1 GCA_009840635.1 Acidobacteriota bacterium
ACCCTCTTTTGCCTATTGTCGCGGGGGCGCGGAGTTGTCTATACGCGAGGGCGGTCACGGCAGGGGGTCCGGGGGCGTGAAGCGCCAGCGGGCGCGTTCCTTGCCGAGTTGGAGCCAGCCTTCGCCGACGATGCGGCGCACGATGTAGAGCCCGCCCTCGGTGAGGTCGTAGGGGACGAGCGAGGGTTCGCCGTCCTTGCGCTCGTAGAGCGCGGGGGATTCCTGGGCGCGGCTGCGGAGGTAGGTGAACTGGCCGTCGTGCCACATGGCTTCCACGAGGAACGGCCACTCGCGGGCCTTCCTGTCGAGGGTGTAGGGGAACTCGATCCGGAGCGGGTAGCGGGCGCGGTAGGCGTCGATCTCCTCCGCGGCGGCTTCGCGCGCGGCGGTGACCTGTTCCTCGGCGGCGGTGCGCGTGGCCTGGGCCTCTGCGCGGGCCTGGGTGGCCATCGTCTGGTAGGACTGGATGCGGGACCGCGCCACGAAGGCGGGCTGGTGCGCGCCGCGGCGGACGGGTGCGGCGAGGCCGGTGGCTTCGTCACCGGCAGCCGGATCGTGGAACCGCACCACGAGGTGCGGGTCGAGGTCCTCCGACTCGGCGACGAGGAAGCTGTAGATGCGTCCGGACTCGCAGACGAGGGCGATGTTCGTTTCAACGTCGGCCGAGACCGGCTTGAGGAAGGCGACGTTGGCGCTTCCCGTGAGGTGCCAGTACTCGGCGTCGCCGACGACGTAGTCGAGGATCGTTTCCCGGGCCGGGAGCGTGATGACGGTGGTGTGCCGGACGCGGGCCTGGAGCCGCCAGACGGTGTCCTCCGGCGTGTCGTCCAGCCGGAGGATGTGGGAGTCCTGGGCGATGGCGGGCGCGGGACATGCCAGGAAGAGGACGAGCGCCACGACGAGGCGCGGCACGAGGGTCGGTAACGAGGGGATCATGGGGTCAGCTCCGTTGTTGGGCGAGGTGGGCGAGGCCGCGCCGGAGGCCGTGGGCCTCGATGGCCTGGGCGCGGCGCGCCGCGTCCACCGGGGAGGACGTGTAGAGCCAGTAGCTCTCGGGATCGACGTTCAGCCGGACCACGCCGGCCGACTGGGCGCGGCGCAGGTACAGCTCCTGTTTCGGGACGAGCTGGCGGATCGTCGCCATCTCCGTGGGGTTCAGCTGGAAGATTTCGGCGACCGCCGCGGGGAGGTCCGGGTTGGCGAGGAAGAGCTTGGTCGGGATGGACTCGAGAAGCCCCTGGGCGGCCGGGGAGGCCGTCACGTCCACCGCCGACTGCGTGGCGAGGACGAGCGCGGCGTTGCGCTTCCGCCAGGTCTTCGCCGCCTCGGCCAGGTAGGCGAGGACCGAGGGGTCGTTCAGGTAGCGCCAGGCTTCGTCGACCACCATGAGCTTCACGCGGGCGGCCTCGGCCGGGCTGTCGAGCGCGAGGCGCATCCGCTCGAGGAGGTAGAAGAGGGCGGCCTCGCAGAGGTCCTCGTGCTCGGCGGCGCCGGCGAGGTCGATCACCTGCCAGTCGGCGAGCTGGATCTCAGCGGCTTGGGGATTGTCGAAGTAGGCGGCCCAGGCGCCGTCCCCGTGCCAGCGGCTCATGGCGGGCCACATCCGCTTCGGGAGCGACCTGACGAAGGCGGAGAGTGAGCGCGCGTCCGGCTCGAAGGCGTAGAGGTCCTCGATCCGGGCGCGGATCTCGGAGGGGTCGGCCCCGGAGGGCTCGTGGCCGCCAATCCGGAGCAGGCGGGTGATCCAGCCGGTGAGGAACTGGTAGGTGCGCTCGCCCGGGGGCAGGGTGAACGGCTTGAGAGCGAGCGCGCCGTCGGCGTGGTCGGGGGCGAGCTGGAGGTAGCCGCCGCCGAGGAACTGGGTGAGCCAGCGGTAGGAGCCGCCGAGGTCCAGGACCAGCACGCGGGGGGCGTACTGGAGGCTCTGGACGAGGAGGTAGTTGAGCAGGAAGCTCTTGCCCGCTCCGGTGGCCCCGAGGATCAGGGTGTGGCCCACGTCCCCGGCGAAGAGGTCGTAGAAGAAGGGGGTCCGCCACCGGGTCTCGAAGGTGGCGAGGACGGGCCGGCCGAGGTGGCGGCTGACGGGTTCGCCCTTGGGCGGGCCGAAGAGGGGGGCGAGGCAGGCGGCGACGCCGGCGCTGGCGAACACGCTCCGGATCTGGCGCTTGCGCGGCATGGCCGGCATGCGGGCGAACCAGGTGGGGAGCTGGCCGTAGCCTTCGCGGATCACCTTCGCGTCGCAGCCGGCGAAGATGCGGCGGAGTTCCGCGTCGAGCCGCTCGGTCTCGGTCAGTTCGCCGTGGAGGGCGACGGTGAGGGCGAGGTCGCCGTAGGCGATGCCGTCCGCCTCCAGTTCGACGAGCGCGGAGCCGAGACGGGAGGACTCGGCCTCGGCAGCCGTGTCCACCATCGCGTTGGCGGAGCCCTCGGCCTCCTGGACGTGCGCCATCATGGAGTAGCGCTTCTGGAAGTAGTGACGCTGTGCGCTGCGGATGCGGCGCCGGGCGGCTTCGAGCGACTGCGGCCGCCATTCGAGGGTGATGGTGAGCCGGGCTTCGAGCCGGTTGAGCTCTTCGAGGAGGTTGGCCTTCGCCGTGACGGGAGGCGAGTTGAGCGAATAGAGGATGACGGGCTCGCCGTCGAGCCGGAGGTGCTGGCGTTCGGCTTCGAGCTCGGAGAGGGCGAGCCGCCAGTTGAGGCCGCTGGCGGCGCCGTCGCCGTGCCAGGGGCGCCCGGGACGGTTCACCAGCTCGGAGAGGAACGCGGTGGCCTCGGCAGCGGAGAGGACGGTGAGCGGGGTCACGTCGTCGGCGAGCGCGGCGCTCGCGTCCACGAGTTGCCGGAAGCGGATGGCGGCCTGCCGGAGTTCGGCCGCGAGGTAGGCGCTCTCGTGGGGGTTGCGGCGCGCGCGGAGCCAGTTGCGGGCGTAGTCCAGGGGCCACGGACCGCCGCTCGTGCCGTGGACGGCCGCCTGCTCGAGGCCGGGGTTGGTGCACCAGACGACGTAGGTCTGGAGGTCCTGGACGCGCGGCAGGAGGAAGGCGCGGCGATTCTCCTGGGAGAGCTGGGCGACGCCTTCGAGGCCCTCGGGCGCGAGCAGCGCCGCCGGGCGGCGGAGAAGATAGAAGTAGAGCCGGGTGCGGCGGTCGAGGCCCGAGAGGACGCGCTGCCAGCGCCCGAGCACTTGGTCGAGCTGTTCCGGGGTGCGGCCGTCGATGACGGCCGGGGCCATGCGGGCGACGGCGAAGAGTTCGCCCGCGCGCGTGAGGCAGAAGGGGTGCTGCCGGAGCCAGCCCCAGTAGGGCAGCTCGTCGGCGAGCGCCCCCGCCGCCTGGAAGTCCTGCCGCTCGGCCTGGAGGTTCATTCGAGGATGTCGACGTGCCAGGCGCTCGGCTTGCCGGGGTCGTAGCGGACCTTGCCGGCGGCGCTCGCGGCGACGATGGAGAGCATCCGGGGGTCCTTCCGCCAGGCCCACCAGCCCGCCGCGTAGAGGGTCGAGAAGATGACGGCGCCGGTGACGATGGAGTTCAGGGCGTTCCACATCGCCAGCCCGAGGGTGAGCGACAGCAGGAACCAGCGGCGCTCGACGCCGAGGATGGTGAGCGGCCGGCTAAGCGCCGGGTGGCCGTGCCAGGGTTTCGATCCGGTCAAGGCGCGTTCTCAGAAGAGCCAGGCCAGGAAGTTGGCCGCTCCCATCGCCATCCCGAGTCCGAAGATGATCCCGGCGAGCGCCTTCTTGGAGCCGCCCTCGCCGAAGGCGAACATGAGGCCGCCGATCACGATGGCGATGAGGGACAGGCCCCGGGCGATGGGGCCGGTGAAGGCGTCCTGCAGGACCTGGACGGCGTCGAGCCAGGGGCTGACGCCCTGGGCGAGCGCGGTGGCCGGCAGGAAGAGGGCGGCGGCCGCGGCGGCAGCGACGGTGAGTCGGCGCGTGGTGGGGGTCATGGGAGTGCTCCTTGCGGGGGTGTGAGCGGTGGCGGCAGCGCCGCGCCGGTCAGTCGGAGAAGTCACCGTGCTCCTGGTCTTTGAGGCGGCGGGCGAGTTCGGGATCGCCGTCGCCGCGCCGGACGGACCGCTCCACGAGGTCCACCTTCCGGCCCACGTCGTAGAGGCCGAGGCTCCGGAGGACTCCGGCCAAGCCGACGACGATGTTGAGGACTCCCGAACTGGCGAAGAGGGCGACCGGCCACCAGTGCTCGGTCAGGATCAGCCGGCGGTGGGGGGAGAGGTAGTCGAAGCGGGCGGCGGCCACGAACACGAGGGAGGCGACGACGGCGACGGTGAGGCCGAGGCTCACTTTCCAGGGGTGCATGGGTCGTTCGCCGGTGGTGGCGTCGTGCCGGGTGGGCAGATGAGTCGGGCGACGAAGAGGGCGGCGCGCACGAGGGCCATCAGAAGGCGGACGGATGCGAGGTACAAAGCCGTGAGGGCGACGCGGAGGCTCAGGCGGGCGATCTCGAACGAGCGGAGCGCAAACGCCGCTGGCGAAAAGGAATCGAACATCGTCAGATCTCGAAGAGGTCGGGCGGCGGCCGGTTCGAGCCGCCGCGCGCGTTGGTGTCCGGGCCGGTGGCGGCCTTCCCCGCGCGGACGAGGTGCCGGACGATGTTCCGGGCGGCCCGGCCGTTCGAGCCGAACAGGGCGAAGCCGGCAGCGGCCTTCGCGGCGACGGTGGCGCCGTTGTAGTGCGGCGACGTGACTTCGATGTTCACGCGCCCGAAGGTGTCGCGGCCTTCCTCGTCGGTGAGGGTGTACTCCACCTGGGCGTCGGGGAAGGCGACCTTGCCGTCGGGCCCGATGGGGAGGTGGTATTCGCTGGCGGCGCGGCGGCGCTCGGCGTCGGCGGCGAGCTTGCCGGCGCGCACCCGGGCGGCTTCGCTGCGGCGGGCGACGATCCCGCGGAGTTCGCCGTCGAGGCGGATGCGCCGCAGTGTGGCTCCCTGCGCCGCGAGTTCTGCGCGGGCCGCGCGCACCGCGCGATAGATCGCCACGTCGTGCGCCGCGTCCTGGGGTCTGCCCCATCCGGCGCAGAAGTGCTGGCCGGCGTCGAAGCCGTGCCGCTCGGCGGCGGCGCGTGCGTGGCGCGCCCCCTTCCGGGTGGCGGCGAGCGTCTGGAAGGAGCCGCCGCCGGCAGCGGTGGCGGTGCGCTCGTCGAGGTCCTGTTCCGCGATGAGCTTGTCGATTGCGCGGCGGGCGGCGTAGGGGTGGCCGTCGTAGTGGACGGCCGCGATGTCCCGGTAGGCGACGGTGCGGTGGATGCTCACGTCCACGAGCGCCGACTCCATGCGCGCGCGGGCGGAGCGGGGTTCGCCCCGTTCGCGGCCCTCCCCGCGGTGGCCGGAGCGCCGCCGGGCGTCGAGCCGTACGGCGACCGCCGGAGCCGGGCGGCGCGGGTCGGGCCTGCGGGAGTTCACGGCGCGGCCGTCACCGTCCGGGCGTCATGCTCGGCGCGGCGCGTTCCGGCGCCGGCCGGGGAGGCGTGGCGGGGGCGCGCTCGGGACTGTCCGGTGCCCGCTCCGCAGTGGTGCGGGTGCGGGGCTGCCGGGCCTCCCGCGCCAGGTCGCGCAGCTGTTCGCGCGCGGGCCGGAGCAGGTTCCTCGAGATACGGTCGGCCTCGGCGGCCGCCCGGTGGATCTCGCGGGGGTCCGCCTTGAGCGCCTTCACCCAGAGGTCCTTGTACGCCTCGGAGTCGGCGGGTTGGTAGCCGACTCCGACGCGCTGCGCGGTGGTCATCGTGGCGATTTCCACGCGGAGGTTCTCGCGTCCGTGGGCCTCGCCGTCGAGTCCTTCCGAGTGCGCCTCCTTGAAGGTCTCCCGGTTCATCCGCTCCTTGTGGCCGGAGGCGTGGGCCATGTGGCGGAATGCGGTGTTGTAGTAGGTGTCCGCGCTCGAGTAGCGCGCCCGCTCGGGGATGACGATGCGGTCCTGGTCCTTCGCGTAGTAGCCGAGGTCGCCGGGCGATTCCTTGATGGGGACCGCGGAGCTGGCGATCACCGCGTCCGCCGCCCGGTGCGCGTGCCACTCGGCGCGCGGCGGGCGGCGGTCGAGCTTGAGGCCGCGGGTCTGCTCGACGTTGTAGACGGTGGTCGTGCGCCAGACGGGCTGCTTGCCGGCGTCGTCGCGGTAGAGGATCCGTTCGCCGACGGCGCCGCGGGCGAGCTTCCCGCCGTTTTCGCGGACTTGCTTCGCGGACACCCAGCGGTTGTCGGCGAAGCCGCGGTCCTGGCCGCGGGAGGAGAGGTAGACGCCGTTGCCGCCGGTGTACCGCCGGCCGGTGACGCCGTTCCGCGGGAGGGCGGGTTCTCCGGCCTTCGCTTCGCGCTGCCAGGGCGCGGTTCCCTCCTCGATCTGCTTGATGACAGTCTCCACGAACTTCTCGTGGTAGCGGGAGGGGGCGGCGATGCCGGTGGCCACGGCGGTGCCGCGCCGCGGAGTGTCGGTCTGGGTTTCGGGCATGGTGGTTCCTCCCGGGTCAGCGGCTCGGCGAGAGAGGCGGTGCGTCGCGCGTCGGCGCCGCTGGGGACCGTGCAGGGAGCGCGCGGTCGGGCGGCGCCATCGCGGCGACCGCCCGGGGTTCGTTGGCGATCGCGTCCAGGCGCTCGCGCGCCGGGCTGATGAGGTAGCGGGAGATGCGGTCGGCTTCGCCGGCGGCGCGGTGGATCTCGCGCGGGTCCTTTTCGAGCGCCTCGATCCAGCTCTTCACGTACGCCGCGCTGTTGCCGCACTGGCCGTCCCGCGGGTGGTGGCCGATCCCGATGCGCTCGCCGGTCATCATGGCGGCGATCTCCGCACGGAGCTCCTCGCGGGCGTAAGGGGCGCTGCCGAAGCCTCCCGTGGGGTACTTGACGGCGTTGTGGAACGTTTCGCGGTCGAGCCGGCTCTCGTGGCCGGTCGCGTGCGACAGCTCGTGCAGCGCGGTGGCGTAGTAGCGCTCCGCGCTCGGGAACTGGCCCCGCTCCGGAAGCACGATCTCGTCGCGCTTCGGGGAGTAGTAGGCCCGGTCGCCGGGCGCGTGCTTGATCGTGACGCTCGCGGCCTCGATCACCGCCTCGGCGGACTTGTGGGCCTGCCAGTCGGCCACCGGGGCCGCGCGCGCCGGGAGGTCGAGGCCGCGCGCCTGCTCCACGTTGAACACCGTGTAGGTGCGGACGAACGCCCGCCCCTTGTCGTGGCGCTCGTAGACCGGCCGCCCGTCGCCGTCGACGACCGCCAGGCCGTTGTCGTCCCTCTTCGGCGACAGCTTCTTCGTGTCGAAGTAGAGGATCTTCTCGCCGTGCTCGCCCTTCTTGACGTGGCCGCCGGCCTGGGCGATCTGCCGATAGGTGGCCCAGCGGTTGTCGGTGAACCCCCGCTCCTGGCCCGCCTGCGCGAGATACAGCGCGTTGCCGCCCGTGTACGGCTTGTTGCTGAAGGCGTTCTCGGGCATGAACCGCTCGCCGGGCTTCCACGGCTTCTGCCACGGGGCGGTGCCGTCCGCGATCTGCCGGATGATCGAGTCGGCGAACTGTCGGTGGTACTCGCCGACGTGGTCCTTGCGGGGAGCGTCGGTGTTGGCTTGGGCCATGGCGGTGTCTCCGGACGGCTCAGGCCGCGGCGTAGGCGGAGCGGTCGTCGACCTCCGCGCCGAACGCGTCGTCGGTCTCCTGCCCGTCCTGGTGGATGGGGAAGCCGAACGCGGCCGCGATCTCCTCGGGGGCGACGATGGGGAGGCCGCGGTCCAGGGCGCGCGCGAACTTTTCCTCGGTGTCGACAGAGACGGCGCGTTCGCCGCCTTCGAGCGTGATTTCGGTGATGGCCATGGGGGGTCCTCCGGTCAGCGCGCCGGGACGGCACGGCTCTGGCTGAGGCCGAGGGCAGCCCGTGCCTTGCGGACGGTGCGCTCGGCGTAGTCGCGGGGGTTGTGCTTGTCCTGGCGCGTCTGCTCGAGGTGGGCGACGAGACGCTGGGGTTGGGTCCCGCGACGGAGCTGGTCTTTCACGTAGGCCCAGTCCCGTTCGGACTGGGAGGGTTCGCCCCGGGGGGTGTCCTTCTTCTCGCTGCGGGCCGGCGGTGCCTTGTCCGGCGGCGGCAGGTGGGCGAACAGCTCCGGCAGCACGGGGCCGCCGTCGTGCGGCGTCCAGACCACCGGGGCGTCGTCGCGCTCCGGCTTCTTGTTGCGGAATCCCGGGAGCCGCATCACGCGGGTCACGTCGGAGACCGACGAATCGCCCTTGTACTGGCCGGCGAGCCGCCGCATGGCGTCCTCGGCGGCGTCCGGCGTCCACGCGCCCGGCGCCGCGTGCCAGAGGATCTGGTAGTTCTGGCGCGAGGACCGGACCACCGCTGCCGGCGCGGGAAGGTGGCCGGCGTTCACGTCCGCGAGGACCTGCCGGAGCGACTCCGTACCGCTCTTGTCCAGGTCGAGCTGGAGGCGGCGGACTTCGAGCACGTCGGCCTTCTCGCGGGACTTCGTGTTCGGGCGGATGGGGTTCATGGACACGAAGATGTCGTGGCCCGTGGCGTTGAGGTGGCGCAGGAATCGCTGGTAGGCGGGGCGCGTGGCCGCGCGCGCCGTCACGACGCGCTGCTCCACCTTCGGCTTCTCCCCGTGCCGCCCGACCGCCACGATGGCCAGGCGGTCGTCCGGCCGGTAGAGGGTGTTCAGGTAGTCCACCGCCGCACTCGCCTTCTGAGGCAGTGCAGGCGGACCCTCGGGGAGTCCGTCGGCGGCGTCTGCTCGCATGACTCGCGTGCGATGGCGAACCCGGAACCCGAACGGAAGCGGGGCCGGTCAGTCGCGGGGCGGCTGCGGGCCGCGGGCGGCGGCGGCCGACGGTCCCGTCTCGCCGGTCGCCCGGGGGCGCCGGGCCAGCCAGGCCGTCAGCTCGTGTTCGGGCCAGCGGACGGCCCGCGGCCCAACCCGGATCGGCACCGGGAACAGCCCCTCCCGCATCAGCCGGTAGATCGTCGAGCGGCCGATCTGGCAGAACCGCTCCACTTCGGTGCGGCGTAGCAGCCGTGTCTGGGTGGTCATGTCGGGCACCTCCCCTGCGGGAAAGGGCCCGAACGATGCCGGGTGTTTCCGGGCGAGCGTTAGACGCTTATCCGCGGATAAGTGTCAATTGGACGCTCGGTCCCCGCTTTCGGCCAGCATGGCCAGCACTCCCAGGGAGCCGGGAGCCGCCGGATCCGCGCACTCGCCGCCCGGACCGCCCTCATCACGGTGCGCTCGTTCCTGTCGAGTTCGTCGGCGATGACGTAGTAGGCCGCCGTCCTCCCCAGTCCAAGGCGGACGAGGAGGGTGAACGTGTACGCGATCCATAGGTTGCGGGCGTCGTTCGCGTAGTGGGGTCGCCCGTCCTTGCTGCGCGCTTGGGCCGGCCGGGACCAGGTTCCCCGGCGAACCGCGATGTCCCAGTCCGCGAGCATGGCGGGCCACCAGCGGCGCTCCTCCTGGATCCGGATCGCGATGTGGTTCAGGGCCATCCAGTAGTCGAGGTCGTGCCGGCTGGCGGCGATCATGTTGCGGAGCTTCTCCGTCTGGCGCTCGGCGCCCCACTCGTCCCGCATCGCGAACCAGTTGCGGGCCTCCAGTGGACCGCGTGGCGGGATGTCCGAGAGGTCCTCTCCGGAAAGCAGATACCGCACGACGTACCGGGCCTCTTCCTCGGCGGCGACCTTGTCCAGCCCCCGAAAGAGACCTTCACAAAGCAGGCTGCCGTGCTCTTCCGGCGAGATCCGCTCTCCCCGGCGCGATTTCCGAATCGCGCGCATCCATCGAGCTCTACGTTCTTCGTTCATGGCACCGCCCGCCCTTTGCCGTCGAGCGCGGTGAGGAAATCAGAGGGAATTCTCAATGGCAACCGGAGATTGCGCCCTCTCGGCAAACCGAAAACGGCCCACCTCGTGGCGTTCCCTTTGACGCTTAACGCGGCCGTCCTAGTCCCTGCAGAAGGGTATTTGGTCTGGCCTCAGCGGAACGGCCAATGCACCGGCTGGAGGCGCACGACACCAGCTTCAAGTGCTAGTCAGCCGACCCAATCAACCTGGGTCGTTCCAGGAAACCGCTCACGTGGCCGCCACCGCTCCGGAATTCGGCCCTACATGATCCGGAAGACTGAGACTCTCCTAGTGTTTCCGAGAACCATCATGCTCTCCGGTAGAGCGCCGTTGGACTCACCATTGTGCCGACACCCATCCAGAACAAGCGCGGCACCTATTGCTCCAGCAGATCGGTGCCGTACGCACTGATCAAGGCGCCTTCGGAAATGTCTACCACAATCTCAAGCCAGCTCTTTCCCTTTGGGGTACCAATCGAAGTCGCTAGCTTAAACTTGCTCTCGCCAGGCAGCTCCAAACCGTCGTGCAACATGGCTGTTCGCACCTTCTCCGGGTGTGCAAGACATGCCTTCCAATTCCCGCGATGGATATCCGACAAGTCGTCTTCTGCAACTTCCTGTAGCCGTGCAAGCAATTCCCGGAAGAACCTAGACGTAAACAGGACTCGCCTGCGCTTGTCGTTCCCACCCCGCGGCATAAAAACCTGCGCTTGTTCTTCCCCGAACCCGACGAGTTCCTCCGTCTTTGCCTGGTTGCCGACGTTTTTTGTCAGATACACCCTGACGGGCGCTCCAAGGTCGACCGTCGGTGGGGCGGCCACACCAACACGGGACAGATCGGCGAGAAGCGCCTTTTGAATCGTCTGCGCAGGCATAGGACGCATCGATGCGAAGTATGAATAGAGGCTACCGTTGACCCTAAGCGTCGACGCGCCTCCGAAGTCATGTGTCATCAGATCCTTGTAGTTCCACTTGATCGCCTTGGGGGTGTCGTGGATGATGAGGTCGACCGCCAAGGCACCGTCTTCATGAAACGCCCGAATATTTCCACCAATCGTCAAGAAGCGACTGGCAGCCGGGCTGCCACCCCGGGGAACCAAATCGCATTCGGGCGAAACGACCATTCGAACGCTCCTGCGATTGGATGAAATAAACAAATCACCGAGCGCAAATCGGCGTCTCGGACGTGTTCTTCGCGAGTTGAAACGCATACGATGAAAGAACTCGGCGAGCCGAGCCGATGGTCGCGGGTTCGCTCCTTCGATCGCGTGTGTCAATGTGCTGTCGTTCAGTCGTGTGAATTCGTCTGTGGTCCAATCAACCTTGTCGTCTATGATCGCGCGGAGGGACTCGCCCAAGAACCACTCAAGATAATCCGCAAACACCTCGCCTTCCTTGTAAATGCGAAATCGCAACAGGTAGGCGAAATCCTGGACATCGAACTCTCGCAATTCCGAATAGAGCGCTTTGCGTGCCGCCTCTGCCCCGACCTTCCACGCCTTTAGCGCGGTTTCCAGGACGCGCCCGAATTCGAAGCTTCCGGAGGTGTCCAAGAGCACCTCCGCAGCGTCACCCGACGCGGTCAACTCTTGTCCGCGCCCTTGCACCCATCTCTTCAGGAGGAAACCGAAACGCAGGGCCATCACCCGATCGTCGAGCCGACCGAAATACGCCTCCTTGCGGTCTGCAACCTCCTCAGAGGACATCAGCACGACCGCGGGGACGTTGTTGGCAAGATCCGTCAGAATCGCCTTCAGCAAGGCGATAGATCGTTTCCTATCCCCAGCCCACTGTGCGCTCGTAATGTCCTTGGTAGTTCGTTCTGGGGGGCTCAGATAAAAGTCCATGAAGATCAGATCGGGGTCAAGATCCCGAGAGACGCGGGCGGCGTCACCTGTTCCGACCGTCACGACCCTTGGTTCATCGCTACAGCAATGCAGCAACTCCAGTAGTGGATCGAGTGCTTCAAGCGCCGAGCCCTTGGCCGCGGCGAAAGCGCCGCCCGGATCAAACGCGCCTCCCCGGCGTTCCACAAAGACGTGATACAACGCCGCCGCAGAATCCGAAACTGCGCCGTCATCTAGCTCGTCGTTATTGAGCGCTTCAATCGCAGCTTCCCGGACCTCGTCACTAAGCACATCAGTGCTCACGCGGTCCCGTAGCTCGGCTGCCGACAGAATGTCAAGCAGCGCCCCACCGGATCGCGCGTCGAGCGGGGGTGGATCGTATGCGTCGTCGATGACTAGAATCCGTTCTACCGAACTTGCCTTGAAACTCTGAATGATTTGCTGTGTGTAGTTCACGATTGTCCCATTTGAAGCACGAAGCCGTTCACTCGGTCCGCCCGCACGAGTCCTGGTTTCGACTCCGTCTGTAACGACCAGCCGTGGTATTCGGCCATGTCACGGGCAATGAAGAGTCCGAGCCCCTTTCCCATACCGGACGGCTTCGTTGTCACAAAAGGCTGGAATATACGCTCTTTCCGGGATATCGGTACCCCGGGGCCATTATCCTGCACGATCAAACGCCGTGCCTCCGAATCGAGTGTCACGATCATCTTCGGTCTGAAGCCCACCTCGTACTCCGCTTGCCGCTTCAACCAGTAAGCGGCGTTCACGATTAGGTTCTCGAGAATCTGAATGACCATTCCCCTGACCGCACGAATCTCCACAGAACGATCAGGAAGGCGTAGTTCAAGGGCTATTCCGTGGCGCGAGAACTCACGTTCATGATTGCCCAAGATATCCCTGATCAATTGCCTTAGGTCAAACCGAGACTTTGTCTGCCTCTTTTCGCCGGTGAGTTCATCAAATGCCGCGACACGCTTGTACAGCGTGTGCAACTGATCGTGTAGTGCCGAGAGACTTGCGGGGGTCGATCCCGCGGCGGCGATGGCACTCATTGTGTGCGCAACGGCTCGCTCTAGCTCGTGAAATATGAACTCGGTCATCAGCCCAACGCCAGCCAAATAGACGAACTTTTCTCGATCCTCGACGGATTGCCTCTCGGCCTCATCCAGCCGCTTGAGCACGGCAAGTGCCTCCGTGCGAAGCGCCTGTGCCGTCTTCAGAACGCGCTCGATCTCTTCCTCATAGTCGCCATCGAGTTGCTTTCGTAGATCGGAAACCGCCTTCGTTAGAGTGTTCTCCGCCCGCAGAATCTGATTGTTCTTTAGCTCCTCCTTGCGAAACTGGAGCTTCTCGTCGTCGTCAACCTCGTTGATGAAGTTTCGAAACTCATCGTTGATCACCCAGGTCACTAACCGCCTGAGAGCATCCGAGACTTCCGATTGGACCAAGCCTTCTCGATTGGTTTGTTCGCTAAGGAAACGATGCGGAGTGCTGATTCGAACGCGGCCGAATACCTGCTGCCGGTTCAGCTTGAAGCCCGAGGCACCGAACGCCAGTTTGTCGAGTGAGATCCAGTCGTCGTCAGGTTCACCGAAAGGCAACACACGGAACCCATGGCGATAGAGCATCGGCCCACCCGACCAACGGGCGATTTCGGCCCGCGATGCGGTCCTGTTCTCAGTGAGATTCTCGATTCCCTCCACGATGCGACGGTTGTACCAGTAGACCTCCAGCGTAAACCCACCGAGCTTCTGAAGCGCACGTGCGCTCATCGGCGTTTCGGTGTGAGCCGCATGCCCGCGCTTAGCGCGGCGCTTGCGCACCGTCCGGATGGGCGCCAAGACTTCGGCGCCCCTCGCCTCAATTTTCGTCGCCCGGTGCTTCTGTCGATAATCGATCTTTCCGCCGATGAACGGCTCGCCGCGTTGGAACTCAAGGGTCGCGCGGCAAATCGCATGGGCGTGCCGCATGAGCGGCTTCGGAACAGATGGAATCAGTATCCGATCGCCATTGTGTCTGGCAATGAGGAGTTTGTTCGCCAAGCCGGCCTCAAACGGGTCGACGAAACGCGCCACTTTGCCGTCGAGGAGTTCCATGAAGCGCGCCTTGTCCCAATCGCCGCTCAGATTCTCGATCCGAACGCTGGTGCCGCTCTGTTCTCGGTTATCTTTCCGCGCGCCCCGTTCTGGCGCAACCTGTACGTCGTGCACCAGCATCTCTTTTGCGTGCGAGAACAGGCCCCAGTCGACCTTCAGGATGTTCCAACAGGTTTCGCCCGACTTGGTCGTCTCGACCGTGAGTAGGTCGCCTAATCGCATCGCGGACAGACGGCCAATTCCCTTGTCCCCAAGATTTGTGGCGCCCTCTTCGTTCTGTCGCCGCCGGTGCCGAGTGCCGATCCGCAGATAGACATTCTCGAGGTCGTCAAACGACATGCCGTCCCCGGTGTCACGTATAGTGATGGAATTGAGATGGACGTAGCGATCCTTGAGAATCTCCTCATACACGGTGCGGCTAACCGCCCGATTGAGCGTAGCCAACAAGAGGTCGCCCTCCGGGCCTCCTCCGTCGATCAGTTTGCCTCGTAGGAAGGTCGTCACCTCCGACAAGGGGGTGTTCGTTTCTTGTAGCCTACGAATCGCTTCTCGGTAGTCAGTGCGCGACAGACGGGCTTGAACCAAGATCTCGACAGTGGGCGATCCTGCATCCACCGCGTTCTTGATCAGCTCGAAGAGTGCAACCTCATCGGTGCTGATGAGTTCCTTGCCCAACTCTAGGAGCGTTCTCGCCTCAAACGAAAAGCTCATCTGGCGTATCTCAGAGAGAACAAATCAGGCAACCGTCATTGTCCTCTTCGGGACCCTCGTCCCCGAAGACCTGCGCGAGAGTCAGATTCTCCCGGCGTTCCCGCCGGCGCGCCGCGCGAAGTTCGTGCTCGCGTTTGATCGCGGCCATGCGATCAGGTTGTTCAAGTTGCGCCAAGCTCTCTCCCGCGTTCCATGTAAACGTCCTGCCGCTCTGCTCGTACGGTTTTTCATAGGCTTTGGCCTGCTCGAAGAGGTCTGGGTGTTTCTCCTTTAGTCGTACCCACTCGATCTTCTGTTGGTAGAAGCAGAAGAAGCAGCCGGATCTTGTTCTTCCCCACTGAGTATAGGGCGGGAGACCGACACCCGAGGAGAGGAGGATCTCTCTGATGTCTTCCAGCTTCAAGCCGTCCTCCTGGAAGGGATAGACCGCCTTGATGTTCGGCTTGTGGCTGATGTACCCGCCACGGGTTTCGTCGGCCCGCAGGCCTACGTAGTTGATGACCGGATCATCCCCGACGAAGTCCTCGAACGGCCTCAACTTCAGCATCTTCGTGCACCAGCGTCGGTGGTTCGACGGGATCATTTCTCCATACACGTCGTACCAATGGTCGAACCCAAGGTCTGCGTTCAGGCGATGCACGCGTGTCCCGAGATAGTCCTCGATCCGTTCGAGATACTCATAGGTTTCGGGCAGCTCCTTGCGCGTGTCCGAAAACACGTACTCCATCTTGGGCACCCGGTCACGCATGTAGATGGCGAGCGCCGCCGAGTCCTTGCCTCCGGACAGGCTGAGAATGTGTCGCGTCACTTCGCGTCCTCCTGTGTCTCGGTGTCCATCATCTCACCTAGCAGATCGACAAGCACTGCATCTGGGCGCTCGGCCTGCGCTAGGACCTCCCGAATCCGGTCCCTTAGAGGCCCATCGTAGTCTGTTCCATCCCGCAGGAACAGCGACCGCTCCCGTCCGTCCGACGTGGTGAGGTGGACAGCGGTCAGCGGAGCCGCTCGGGCGTTGCCCTGCCTAATTATCGCGAGGCGCCGGGCCAGCTTTTGCGCGATACCCCGTATCTCGAAAGCGAAGTGGTCGACGAGTGTGTCGTCCCACCCTTCGACGCGTTTCCCCACGACGAGCCCCGCGACGCCATTGATCCAGGCTTCGTCGTCGACCTCGACCTTCAGCGCTCGGTCCACGAAGGCACGCAATTCGTAGCTCCCAAGCTCCATCAGATGATCTCCGTAGTCCAGCACCATCTGTTTGCGCAGTTCCCCTAGCGTCCGCGTTCCGAATGCCTGAAGGACACTCGCCTTGACTTGGCGACGAAGCGTCGGCAGTGCGTCCTCGAGTTCGGTCAACGCTCCATCCAACTGCAGAGTGTACCGCTCAATGTCGATGCCACCGGACCCGACCACCTGGCAGGCTCGGGGCAGTTGATCGAGCAACAATTCAATCGGCTCTGTGGCCTTTCGCATTGCGGTGCGAACGCTCTGCGCGATCGGACTGACGGTCCGCGTACGGCGCGCGAACTCGGACAACTGTCCCCACCACCGGTAAAGTGCCTCCACGACCTCCTTGATGTCCGTTCTCGGGCGGTCGTCAGCCCAGATCGACAGTCCCTCGACCACGGCTCGGAGAACCTCCTTGTTCGCGATCGCCGCGATCCTTCGCAATGCGAAGTTCTTCGGCGACTTCGCAAGTCTCATGAAGTGCGCCTGCGTTATCTCCGGTTGAAAGCTCCCTCTCTCCATGAGCGCGATGTTGCTTCGGTGGTGCAGCATGTACGCTGCAATCAGCAGAAGCGCGGGTCCAGCACGCAACCCGACCGGAGGCTCGCCGAGCTTGGCGACGACGGTGTCCACTCCGACGCTTTCGCCACCCTGGGCCATGCCGTCGACCGTTCGCCACGCTGGGCCCCAGCCGAGCGGGTCGTGCGGCCCGGGATCCCCGAAACGGAGCCGACTCCCCATCCCCCGGTGCATACCGGAAGCGTGGAACAGAGACAAGTAGATCGTGCGCTCCGGCGGTGCGCCTGCAAGGCCCAGAAACTCCTCTCCCTCCTTGTTGAGCATCAGCCCCAACAGTCTCATTCTTGCTGCAGCGACGGGACTCGACAGGTTGTCGCGGTTGATCAGTTCGTTGCGAAGAATGGGCGCCGCGCTGAACGTTCGGTCGCACACGTCGCTCAGGAAGCGGTTCAGGCCGGCCCGGGATTCGATCTTCACTACCTGGCCCTCATGCAGCCACTCGACGCCCGCCCCGTCCGCGCCCGCTTGCCCAAATGGCAACAGGCGTCGTCGCAGCCCGTTCTCGAGACCCCGTATTCGGCGCTCGACCTCCGCCCTCGCATAGTCGTCGATCCGCAACTCGCCACAGGTCGCCCCGATCCATCGCCAGCACGCTAGGTCCCGTGCGATCGCCAAGTGTCCCGGTGCAATACGCTGCACACGAACCACAGCGAGAGGCCCAAGACTCGTGGAGATTCGAGCCGCATCCTTCCTAGCTCGCACACGGTCTTCGTCCGGATAGGTCGGTCGCACTACCACTAGACCATCGGAGCCCGAATCCGGGGCGCCATGTTCGCCGATCCGGACCGAGAAACTACGAAGCGTCCCGGTGCGGTGGTAGTGCCGGTGCGCCACCATCGGCCGCAAGGAAGTGACATGGGACAAGTCCTCATGGAGGCGCCTCATCTCGGGGACGGCCACCTTCGCCTTGTCCATCCACTGGTCCAGGTCGACGCTGCTGTGCGACCACAGGCTCCAGTCGGCTTGGGCTTGCCGTTTGTGAATCACCCCCCGCTTCTCGAGCTGTCCCAAGGCCTCCCTCGCGTCGTCCTGATCGCACCCAACCAACCAAGCCAGGGTGTCGACGTCCGCCGTGAGACCGGGCACGGGCTCCAATACTGCGATCAAGCTCACCGCCTTTAGCACGCGGCGTACTTCGGCAGGCAGGTCCCCGCACAGCAAAAGGGCGTCCTGCCCGATCTCCCAGCGTTTCTCCCTGTCCTTGTTCTGGAATCGCAACGACCCTTGTGCGGCCAGATGGTCGTAGACATCGTCGATTCGGTACCAATTGACGGCGCCGTACACGGTGCGATGCGCGAACTCCTGATATCCAAACGGCTCGGACGACTGCAAGAAGGCGAAGACAGACCGCTCGTTTTGCCCAAAACGCCGTGAACACGACCAGAGGCACGCAAGCGCACCCGGTTGGAACGGGTAAAGACGCTCCCCGATTGCCGCGAGATCGTGGGTTGCCAAGGTAAACAATCCCCGGGTTCCTGCCTCAAGGTATTGAGACCGCGCCGCTGCGCTAACTGCGCCACTATGCGCCCGCCGCACGACCAGTGCCTCCGACAAGAGGTAGAGCAGCTGTTCATGGCTCTCGTGGAATGGGATCTCCTCGTAACGCTCTGAAGATCGTCGCCACTCCCCCTCCACCCAGTCGCCTAGTGTCGCCACGTAGTCGCCGAAACGATGGTGTAGGAACCCGACAACGGCCAAGCCGTTCCGCGGTCCGCCTGCACGTTCGGCCAATTGCTGGAACACCGAAGGATCTTCCCGGCCCGGACTGGAAACGGCGTACTCGACATATCGTCCCATCTCGTCGATCAGCACCAACAGCCCGCCGCCGCTCTCGGCGTTCAACCGTGCGGAGCATCTGGCCAGACAATCGAGAACTGCTTTTGCGTCGCTCCCGTACCCCAAGATCTGCTTGTCCCGCTCCTGCGCCGCAACCACCGCCAGCTCGTCGTTCTCGCCGAACTCGGCTCGCGCAAGGTCGAACGTCGCCGTGGCGAGGTCGCTCGTGAGGCTGGCGCGGCGGCCGACAATCACCAACGGCCGGTAGGCGGGCACCTCGTTGTCCCCGAACAGATTTCTGGCGAGTTTCGTGGCCGGCCCACCTTGGGTTCCCTCATTGAACAGTCGCGCCAGCAACAAACCGAAGGACGACTTTCCCGAACCGTACGGCCCCGTCACCCGGAACGCTCGCTGCGAGGACGCTGGCCGTACGCCAGCCAGCAGCCTGCGGAGGCCGTCTCGAACGGAAGGTGTCAGCACATACCCCTCTAGCGCTCGCGGGTCTTCCAGATCTCGGAGAATGTCGACGGCCCGCACGTACCGCCGCCCGATACTGATGCGTTGCGCGATCAGTTCCCGGGCCACGCGACTTCCTCGAGGTGTTTCTGCACGTGCCGATCGCCAACTACGTCCATGCCTCCCGCTCCGTCGCTACGCAGCTGTATATCGGACACGCTGCACAGCTCCTCTAGGTACGCGAACAGAGATCCTTCGTCGAGCCGGAATACGACCCCCGGCGAACGTCGGCCGACCAGCAAACTCCGTAGTGAGAGTGACTGGCTATCCGCGGCCGTCCCCTGCCAGTAGTCGTTCAGGGCAAACGCGAACGCTCCGACATTCAACTGAGGCTTGGGACCGCGCTTCACACTCACTTGAGTGTGCGCGTTGACGGACGATGTCTCGATCAAGTGCAGCTCTTGGAATGGACACCCGGAGGCATCTTCCCCCGCCGCCGCCGCGTCCATCCGTGCCCAGTCATAGGTCCGCAACAAGATATCGACATGTGTCGTGGCAGTTCTCTGCGTCACAGATCCCCGTGCCGCCACGGCGCGATTGCGGACGACGTTGATCAGTCGATCTCGCGTGATTTGCGCGTCCTGCAGCTCCAGGAACGTGCTAACCCACGCGCCCAGCCCCGCGTGTACCGTCACCATCCAGTGCAGCCGCCAGAGGGACCCCGGGTCCTCAAGGTAAGGATCGAGGCCCACCTCGGCGTCGAGCAGTCGCCGCGCCAGCTCTGTGTTCTTGGCCAGCCCGCGTTGCAAGGCCAGTAACCCGAAAACCTGCCCCCAGAACCGTATGGCCTTAACCATGTTCTTGCCGAGCCCTAGCGTCAGGATCGCGCGTTCGTCGTTCGCGAAGAGCTGTTCATCGTGCTGCACTGCCTCATAGAGCTTCGGTAGCCACCCATAGCGACATGTGAACGATTCGTGTCCCGAGAACACGCGGGCATGTCCCCCCGAGGGATTCCAGCCACTATCGACCCCTGTCGTTTCCCGTGCCATCAAACCGATTGCCCCCGTAGCGCCGTCACCACGGCTGCCACTTTGGCCGCCGCGTCATGCACGTCGCGCGGTCCTGTGCCACGCCCGAAGCCGATCCGTACCGCACTCCGAACCCGATCACCGTCCAGCCCCATCGCCGTCAGCACCTTGGACGGGCGAATAGCGCCCGAAGAACACGCCGAGCCCGTGGAAAGCGCCACCGACGGCAATCGCGCCAGTAGCGCCTCCGCCTCGACCCCGTCGAAACTCACGTTGAGGTTCTGCGCCACCCGCTCGTCTCGGCTCCCGTTTACTGCGTACACCACGCCCGCGGTATCCAAGTGTTCCAGGAACGACTCTGCCAGCGCAGAGGCCTGTTCCGCGTCCCGTTCGCGCTCCCGGACCGCCAGCGCGCACGCTTCCCCAAACCCCACACAGAGCGGCGTCGGGAGCGTTCCGGGGCGGAGCCCTCGCTCCTGGCCACCTCCGCTCATTAGCGGCTTCAGGAGCGATATATCTTCCGGCTGTGCGCAAATCGCCCCTATACCTGGTGGCCCGTAGATCTTGTGCGACGAGAGCGTCGCGAAGGTGATTCCCGTCTCCATATCGACCGGTACCCGCCCAATCGCCTGTGCCGCGTCGGTATGCAGGGGCACTCCCTGCCCGATACAAAGTGCGCCGATGTCTTCGATCGGTTGGATGGTGCCGACCTCATTGTTGACCGTCATGACGGAAACCAAATCGGCAGTGACCATCAGTTCCGACAGTGCATCCAGATCCACCACTCCGTCCTCGTCGACAGGAACCGTCGTTACCACGGTGCGCCCTTCCTTCATGCACCCCGCCGCAGTCTCGGCGACGCACGGATGCTCGATCGCGCTGATTAACAGGTGACTCCGGCCATGCGCGAAGCTACGTATAACGACATTCGCGGCCTCCGTGGCACTGGCAGTAAACACAACTCCTTTGGGATCACCATTGACCGCATCCGCAACCTGCTTTCGCGCCAACTCGATCGCCGCGGCAGCATCCTGCCCGAAGGAATGCTCACTCGAATGTGGATTCGCAGGCCGTCCCAACCACGGCAACATGACCTCAAGAACCCGTTCATCAAGTGGTGTTGTGGCCTGATGGTCTAGGTATGTGTTCGCCGTCGTCATCGAGTTTCCATCCATCAACCGGGGAGCGACCCGCGTGAAGATCTACGAGCAGGCTCGACAGCCCTCGCGCGGTCGGGAGATGCTGGTTCGCCGTGTCTTAGAGGAAGGCGTGTTGCCGAGGAGACACACGGCTCGGGGGTGATTGCGCGCGCCGCGACAAAGTGCGGGCCCGTTGCCGGGCGGGAAGCCCTCGAGGGCTCGTGGACGGCTCCTAGTGTCCGTATCGGTGTTTGCATCGCAACAGGGGGAGCGCCGCGCCCAAGTGGTAGCCCTGCGAGCCGCCCCGCGCGCCTATCGGGACATCAACCGCGCGCTCGGCGCGGCCGTGGGCATCGTAGGGCAGGTCGCCCAACGCGGTCGGCCGAACCGGCTCTCGCGCTTCGAGTCGGCGTCCGCGGCGAAACGCCGTGTTGGGCGGGAAGGCCGGCTGCGAACCCGTCGGCTACGCCGAGTCGCCGTAACCGGCGAAGCCAGGCACGCCGGTCAGGACCGTCCCAGGAAAGATGGTCGCCAGGCACGGTACGGACCAGAACGGACGGATCCGGATGATCTTCTGAGCAGGCTAAGCGCCGGGCACAACCGCCCGGGATGTCCCTTAGGCAGGCGTACTCGGGCGTGAACCGGAGTCCGTAGACGGCTTGGCGCAGCAACGCGCTCCGGCAACCAGGCAACGAGCCGCTCAACTCCGCGCGCGGGTTGGCATCCATCAGCCAGAGGTTACCGCGCTACCCATTGCCGCAGCATCCGCTCGGGTTTGACGCCGGTGGACAGGCGGGACGGGACTCTGGAACCACCGGCAGCGCGGGTTCCGATGACAACGTCCAGGTGTGTAGGCGATCGACAGGTGGCGAGCGTCTTTCGCGCAGGGCGCACGGGGGCCGCGCTTGGTCCCACTCTCCTCCCCGAGGCGGAGGGCGTGGGTCGGGGATTTCCGAAATCGGGGTCGGTTCTGTGGGACCACCGCGAAAAGGCAGACGTATAATCGATTTAGAATCATTGGTTTAATGAAAATGTATGGCAGACACCCTCTCCGCCGCCGGGCGGGTTCCTGCGCGACCTGATTTGGTCTTGGAACATGTCGAAACCGTCACTTTGATGATCCGATGGAGGAATTGACACAGCCCAAGAGCGCGTAGAAGATTCGGGACGTGGTTCGGCGTCATCTCACTCCCGCTCTCCAGCGCGCGGCCCGGACGAATCCGGTCGTCACCCTGACGGGACCCCGCCAATCGGGCAAGACAACCCTGGTTCGCTCCGTCTTTCCCGATCACCTCTACCTGTCTCTCGAAGCGCCCGACGTCAGAGAGCGGGCGCTCGCCGATCCCCGGGGACTGCTCGCCGCCTCGGACCACCTGATCCTCGACGAGATCCAGCGGGCGCCCGACCTCCTCTCCTACCTTCAGGGGCTCGTGGACGAGGACGGTCGGCCGGGCCGCTTCATCGTCACCGGCTCCCAGAACCTGCTGCTGATGGAGACGGTTTCCCAGACGCTCGCCGGGCGCACCGCGATTCTCCGGCTGTTCCCGTTTTCCATCGCCGAACTCGAGGGCCGGCCTCCGTTCGACCCGTTGGCGGTGGACCGCCCCGAAGCGGCGCCGCACCAGGCGGCATCCGCGCCCTCCCGTCCCACCGGCCTCTGGGACACGCTGGCCACCGGCTTCTACCCCCCCGTCCACGACCGGAAAGCGCCGGCGTTCGAATGGCTGGGCGACTACGTGCGCACCTACGTCGAGCGGGACCTCCGCGAGGTTCTGCAGGTCGCCGATCTCCGGGCGTTCGAAAACTTCCTGCGGCTCGCCGCCGCGCGCACCGCGTCGGAACTGAACCTGAACGGCCTGGCGGGCGACACCGGGATCTCGCAGCAGACCGCCCGCCGCTGGCTGAGCGCCCTCGAGATCGGGTATCTGGCGACCACCCTGCCGCCGCACTTCCAGAACTTCTCGAAGCGCCTGCGCAAGCGGCCGCGCCTCCACTTCCTCGACTCGGGGCTCGTCTGCTACCTGCTCGGCATCCGCGACGGCGCGACGCTGGAACACCATCCGCTGCGCGGCGCCGTTTTCGAATCGTTCGTCGTGAGCGAACTCGTCAAGGCGTTCGCCGCGGTGGGGCGGACCCCGCCGCTGTTCTTCTGGCGCGACGCCACCGGTCACGAGATCGACATCCTGATCGACGCCGGCGACCGGTTGATCCCGGTCGAGGTGAAGTCGGGCCGCACCGTGACCCCGGGCGCCACCGGCCAGCTCGCCTGGTGGACGGCGCTCCCGGGAAACCCGAATCGCGGTGGAGTCCTGGTCCACGGCGGGGATGCCGACTACACGTTGAGGGGCTTTCGCGTGGCGCCCTGGTTCCTGCCATGAAGATCCACGGCCCGCTCCTCACCTTCGCCCTCGCGGCCTTGGCCGCGTGCGGCGAGCCCGCGCTCGACGCATCCCCGCCCGGCGCGCCCCCCGCCCAGGTCGAGTCGGCGCTGCTCCCCAGCTTCGTCATCCGCGGTGAGCCCACGCCCCGCACCTCCCTCGCCGACCGCATGGAAGCGCTCGGCGTGCCGGGAGTCAGCGTCGCCGTGCTCCTCGACGGCGAGATCGCCTGGGCGCGCGGCTACGGCTTCGCCGACCTCGAATCGGGACGGCCGGTCACCGCGAGCACCCTCTTCCAGGCCGCGTCGATCTCCAAGCCCGTGGCGGCGCTCGCGGCGCTGCAACTCGTTCAGGAGGGCCGGGTCGCCCTCGACGCCGACGTCAACCTCGTGCTCACCAGTTGGCGCGTGCCCGCGACCTCGTTCACCGCCGAGGCCCCCGTGACGCTGCGCGGCCTCCTTACCCATCGCGCGGGACTCAGCGTGTCGGGGTTTCCCGGCTACGGACCGGGCGAAGCGGTCGCGGATGCGGTGGGGATCCTCGACGGCCGCGGCAACACCGATCCCGTGCGGGTGGTGTTGGCCCCGGGTGAGCGCTGGTGGTACTCCGGCGGCGGCTACACCGTCATGCAGCAACTCGTCGCGGACGTTCGCGGCGCCCCTTTCCCCGAGGTCATGCGCCGCCGGGTGCTGGATCCGATCGGCATGGTCCGCTCGACCTACGAGCAGCCGATTCCAGCCGGGCGGCAGGACGACATCGCGACTGGGTACCGCCCGGACGGGACCCCCGTGCCGGGTGGCTGGCACACCTACCCGGAGCAGGCCGCGGCAGGGCTGTGGACGACGCCCAGCGAACTGGCCCTCTATGCCGCCGAGGTCCAGCGGGCGTGGCGGGGCGATTCGACGCGGGTGCTGGGAGGAGTGCTCGCCCGGGAGATGCTGACGCCGGACGTGGACGACTGGGGACTGGGTCCCGGCATCTCCGAGGACGGCGAGCGTTTCCAGCACGGGGGCTCGAACCAGGGTTTCCGTTCCAACTTCGCCGCGGCCATCGATGGCGACGACGGCGTCTTCGTAATGACGAACTCGGATGCCGGGTCCCCGCTGGCCAACGAGATCGCCATCACGGTGGCGGAGGCGTACGGGTGGTCCGGACCCCGGCCCGCGGAACGGGTGCCGGTCGACCTGCCGGCTGACGCCCGGGAGCGGTATGTGGGGACGTACGTGGTCGCCGAGCGCGAAATCGAGTTCGAGGTCGAGCTGGAGGAGCGGGGGCTCGTGCTGACGTGGCGGGGGGACCGCGCGGTGTTCTGGCCGTCGAGCGACTCGACGTTCTTCGACGTGGAGGATGGACGCGAAGTGCGGTTCTCGTGGGAGCCGGACGGGGTGGAGTTGACGCTCGGAACCCTCCGTGCGACGCGCGTTTTCAGGTGAAAGCCGATGTTTGAGCTCTCGGACGCCCGGGTTCGGCTTCGTGAGGAAGCGCGGACGCTGGCCGAGCGCGAGATCGCACCGCGCGCCGCCGAGGTGGACCGCACCGAGGCCTACCCCTGGGCGAACGTGGAGGCGCTGACCGCGGCCGGCTTCATGGGAATGACCATCCCGAGGGAATACGGCGGGCGCGCCCTGACCTGCCTGGACGCGGTCCTGGTCGTCGAAGCGATGGCGCGGGCCTGTGGCGTGACCGCCCGGATCGTCGTCGAGGCCAACCTGGGCGCGATCGGCGCGATCATGCGGTACGGCTCCGAGGCCCAGAAGCGGCTCTCCGCCGAGCTGGTGCTCGCGGGGGACAAGCCCGCGATCTGCATCACCGAGCCCGCCGCCGGCAGCGCGGCCACCGAGATGACGACCCGCGCCGACCGGAAGGGCGATCGCTACATCCTCAACGGGACCAAGCACTGGATCACGGGCGGGGGCGTTTCCAGGCTCCACCTCATCTTCGCCCGGGTCTTCGAGAACGGGATCGACCAGGGGATCGGAGGCTTCCTGGTCGTCCGCTGCCCCGAAACGGGCGCTCCGCAGGGTCTCCGCATCGGCCGCCGCGAGCCGGCGATGGGCCTGCGCGGCCTTCCCGAGACGGAGGTCCTGCTGGAGGACCTCGAAGTGCCCGGCGACATGATCGTGGTGCCACCGGAGGGCCTTCGTCACGCCTTCGCGAGCCTGATGAACGCCTACAACGGCCAGCGCGTCGGGGCGGCGGCGGTGGCGCTCGGCATCGCGCGGGGCGCGTACGAGCTGGCGCTCGACCACAGCCGGACGCGCGAGCAGTTCGGGCGGCCCATCTGCGAGTTTCAGGGCCTGCAATGGATGCTGGCCGACATGGCGACAGCGCTCGACGCCGCGCGGCTGATGGTCTGGCGGGCGGCGGCCGGCGCCGGGGAGGACGGCTTTCCCGACGCGAAGCAGGCGGCCCAGGCCAAGATCCTGGCCTCCGAGACCGCCATCAAGGTCACGAACGACGCGCTGCAGATGTTCGGCGCCGCCGGATACTCGCGCAACCTGCCGCTGGAGCGCATGGTCCGCGACGCCCGCATGTTCACCATCGGCGGCGGGACGGCGCAGGTCCTGCGCACGCTCGTCGCTTCCCGCCTGCTCGGACGGAAGCTGCCGCAGACGCGGGATGGGTACGTTCGGCCTGACTGACTGTGTGTCCGACGAATTTGACGTTTCGGCCCTCCCGGCCAAGAATCCGCGCCATGAGGCCGGGCGTACGCCGGATGCTGCCTTGGGCCGCCCTTGCGGCGCTCGCGCTGCTGGCCCTCGGCGGTGTCCCTCATCTGCACGACGAGGTCGAAGGGCACGGGGAGCATTGCGTCTTCTGCCACGCCCAGGACGCGCCCTTCGTTGCGCCCGGCCCTCCGGCGAACCCGGATCCGGTCGTCCGCTCCACCGACGTCCCGATTGCCGCTGGGCACGTCCAAGGGATGACGCCCACGGGGGGCGGCTCCCGGGCGCCCCCCGCCTGACTCCCGCGCAGCCGTAGCCGGACGATGAGCCGGCTGCTTCGTCCTGTCGTGGCGCCCGCGCCCGCTTCGGTGCGCCGGCGTTTCCGCATCCGGGAGGAGAGAGTCCGAATGCCGATCCAGGCAGTCCTGAAGAGTTCCGCCACCAGCGGGGCCTCACCCGTTCCCATCCGCGAGGCCGGGTTCGAGGATCCGACACCATGAAGGTCTCGCTCGCCACCATCCCGTCGAACACGGTCCTGGTTTCGGGATCGCGCCTGGCGGCGTGCGCCGCGACCTGGTGCGCCGTGCACTGCGCGCTCACCCCGTTCCTGGCCGCAGCGGCGCCGGCGCTGGCGCTCTCCGAAGGCGCCGAACGAGCCCTCTGGGCTGGGACCGTCCTTCTGGGGGCGGTGATGTTCCTCATGGGGCCGGCCCGCAGGAACGCGGCGCCGGTCCTCACGTTCCTGTGCGGGGCCACGCTCTGGGGCGCCTCCCTCGCCGGTTGGTTCGAGCCACTGCCGGAGACCGTGACGTCGGCCGGCGGCAGCCTGACCCTCGCAGCCGCGCTCGTGTGGAGCGCCCGCATCTGCCAGGCCGGCGCGTGCCCGGCCTGCGACGACGACGAGACTACGGACCCGTCACTCCCACCATCCGGTCCCCGGCAGCAAGGCCGCCGCCGCTTTCTCGGGAGCCCGTAAACCACGATGTGGCCGACCGTCGCCGTCGGCGCCCGGGCGCCCTGTCGTCCGGCCGTTTTCGTTCTGCTTCTCGGCCTGGCCGCGTGCGGGTCCGGCGTTTCCGACGATCCGGGAGCGCTGGAAGGCGCGGCGCTCGAGACGCCCTGGACGAAGACCTTCCGCGCCGTCGAACGGGACGGCTACCGGATCGTGGACATCGAGGCGTCCGTCGTCACCTGGGGCGGCACGGCGGGCGGGCCGCCCCAGCGCGCCCGCCTCGTGCTGGTCCCGCGGGGCCAGCAGCCGCCGCCCCTGACCGGGGATCTGGCGGGGGCCACCCTGATCGAGACGCCCGTCCAGCGGATCGCCGTCAACGATCAGGCCCACGAGGCCATGCTCCGCGCCCTCGGGGTCAAGGACCGGATCGTCGCGGTCGGCGGGCACAACAGCTACGACGACGACCTGCGGCAGAAGGTCCGGTCGGGCGAGCTCCAGCGGATCGAGTACGGCTGGCACAAGCCGCCGACGCTCGACGCGCTGGTGGCGGCGCGGCCCGACGTGCTGATCGCGCACATGGCCGACCTCACGCACACCCAGCACCTGGAGCGCGTCGAGGCGCTCGGCATCCCCTTCGTGCCGACTTTCATCGACGCGGAGCCGCACTACCTGGGCCGCACCGCGTGGGTGCTCCTGATGGGTCTCCTGACCGGGAAGGAGGCGGAAGCCGAGGCGTTCGTTGCCCAGGTCGCGCGCGAGGTGGACCGGCTGAAGGAGATCGCCGCGGAGCAGCCGCGCCGGTCCGTCCTCTGGGCCTGGTACCGGAGTGGGGGCAACCGCTGGGCGGTGACGCAACGGAATGCCGAAGCGGCCCTCATCCGCGACGCCAACGCGGAGCTCGTGCTCGGCGCCGAGGACGATCCCGAGCTCGACACCTTTTCCGAGCTCTCGACCGAGCGGCTCCTGCGGGACGGGACGGGCGCCGATTGCTGGATGATCCGCGACCCGGTGTCCTCGGTATTCGATGACCGGGCCGTGCTTCAGCGCTTCAAGGCCTATCAGGACGAGTGCGTGTTCTGGACGCCGGGCAAGCGCCACCCCACCGCGGACTCCTGGGAGCTGTGGGAGATGGGGACGATCCGGCCGGACTGGCAACTGGCGGACATCGTGAAGATGGTGCACCCCGAACTGCGCGACGGCGAGTGGCGCTACCTCGCGCCCGAAACATGGAAGGCGGACTATGCCGGCGCGGGTACGCACTAGCAGCCTGTCAAGAGAATGACGCGGTATTCGACTCCCTTGCCGTCGCGTCCGGCGGTCTTCGTTCTGCTCCTCGGCCTGGCCGCGTGCGGGTCCGGCGTGCCCGGCGATCCGGGACCGCTGGAGGGCGAGGCGCTCGAAACGCCCTGGACGGAGACCTTCCGCGCCGTCGAACGGGACGGCTACCGCGTCGTGGACATCGAGGCGTCCGTCGTCACCTGGGGCGGCACGGCGGGCGGGCCGCCGCAACGCGCCCGCCTCGTGCTGGTCCCGCGGGGCCAGGAGCCGCCGCCCCTGACCGGGGATCTGGCGGGGGCCACCCTGATTGAGACGCCCGTCCAGCGGATCGCCGTCAACGATCAGCCCCATGAGGGCATGCTCCGCGCCCTCGGGGTCGAGGATCGGATCGTCGCGGTCGGCGGGCACAACAGCTACGACGACGGCCTGCGGCAGAAGGCCCGGTCCGGCGAGATCCAGCAGATCGGCTACGGCTGGCACATGCCGCCGACGCTCGACGCGCTGGTGGCGGCGCGGCCGGACGTGCTGGTCGCGCGCATGGCCGACCTCACGCACACCCAACACCTGGAGCGCGTCGAGTCGCTCGGCATCCCCTTCGTGCCGACCTTCGTGGACGCGGAGCCGCACTACATGGGCCGGGTGGCGTGGGTGCTTCTGATGGGCCTCCTGACCGGGACGGAGGCGGAGGCCGAGGCGTTCGTGGCGCAGGTCGCGCGCGAGGTGGACCGCCTGAAGGCGCTCGCCGCGGAGCAGCCGCGCCGGTCCGTCCTCTGGGCCTGGTACCGGAGCGCGGGCAATCGCTGGGCGGTGACGCAACGGAACGCCGAAGCGGCCCTCATCCGCGACGCCAACGCGGAGCTCGTGCTCGGCGCCGAGGACGATCCCGAGCTCGACACCTTCTCCGATCTCTCGACGGAACGCCTTCTGCGGGACGCGACGAGCGCCGATTGCTGGATGATCCGCGACCCGCTGTCCTCGGTGTTCGACGATCAAGCCGTGCTTCGGCGCTTCAAGGCGTATCAGGATGGGTGCGTGTTCTGGGAGCCGGGGAAGCGCCATCCCACCGCGGACTCCTGGGAGCTGTGGGAGATGGGGACGATCCGGCCCGACTGGCAACTGGCGGACATCGTGAAGATGGTGCACCCCGACCTGCGCGACGGCGAGTGGCGCTACCTGGCGCCGGAAACGTGGAAGTCGGACTATGGCGGCGCGGGTACGCACTAGCAGCCTGTCCGGAAGATGACGCGGCACTCGATTCCCTCGCCGTCTCGTCCGGTGGTCTTCGTTCTCCTCCTTGGCCTGGCCGCGTGCGGGTCCGGCGCCCCCGGCGACCCGGGAGCGCTCGAGGGCGAGGCGCTCGACCTCCCTTACACGAAGGTCTTCCGCGGCGTCGAGCGGGACGGCTACCGCGTCGTGGACATCGAGGCGTCGCTCGTCGCCTGGGGCGGATCCGCGGGCGGGCCGGCGCAACGCGCCCGCCTCGTGCTGGTCCCGCGGAGTCAGGAGCCGCCGCCCCTGACGGGAGATCTCGCGGGGGCCACGCTGATCCGCACGCCCGTCCAGCGGATCGCCGTCAACGACCAACCCCATGAGGCCATGCTCCGCGCTCTCGGGGTCAAGGACCGGATCGTCGCGGTCGGCGGGCACCGAAGCTACGACGACGATCTGCGCGAGAAGGTCCGGTCGGGCGAGATCCAGCAGATCGGCTACGGCTGGCATATGCCGCCGACGCTCGACGCGCTGGTGGCGGCGCGGCCGGACGTGCTCATCAAGCGCATGGCCGACCTGACGCACACGCAGCATGTCGAGCGCGTCGCGTCGCTCGGCATTCCGGTCGTGCCGACCTTCATCAATGCGGAGCCGCACTACATGGGCCGGGTGGCATGGGTGCTGCTGATGGGCCTCCTGACCGGGAAGGAGGCGGAAGCCGAGGCGTTCGTTCAGATGGTGGCGCGGGAGGTGGACCGGCTGAAGGCGCTCGCCGCGGAGCAGCCGCGCCGGTCGGTGCTGTGGTCCTGGTACCGGAGCGCGGGCAACCGCTGGGCGGTGACGCAACGAAACGCCGACGCGGCCCTCATTCGCGACGCCAACGCGGAGCTCGTGCTCGGCGCCGAGGACGATCCCGAGCTGGACACCTTTTCCGAACTCTCGACGGAACGGCTCCTGCGGGACGCGACGGGCGCCGATTGCTGGATGATCCGGGAACCCCTGGCCGCGGTGTTCGACGATCGGGCCGTGCTCTCCCGCTTCAAGGCCTATCAGGACGGGTGCGTGTACTGGGCGCCCGGCAAGCGAAACCCCGCCGCCGACGCGTGGGAGATGTGGGAGATGGGGTACATCCGGCCGGACTGGCTCCTGGGCGACATCGCGAAGATGCTGCACCCCGAACTGCGCGACGGCGAGTTCCGCTACCTGGCGCCGGAAACGTGGAAGGCGAGCTATGAGGACGCGGGTCACAACTAGCAGCGCGGCCCTGATCGCCGCGCTCGCCGCGCTCTCGCTGTTGACGTTGACGTACGGCCAGATCGCACTTCCCCTGGCCGACACGCTCGGCGCCCTGACGGGGACGCAGTCGAGCGAGCTGGCCCGTCAGATCGTCCTCGAGATCCGCCTGCCCCGGGTGGTCGCCGCGATCATCGCCGGCGGCGCGCTCGGCATGGCGGGGGTGCTGATGCAGGCCCTCTTCCGGAACCCGGTCGCCGACGCGTGGTCCCTCGGCCTGCTCGCCGGCGGCCAGTTCGGGGTTGCGCTCACCGTGACCGCGGCGGCCTTCGCCGGTCCCGCGGCGGTGTCCTTCCTCACCGTCTTCGAAGGCCCCAGCATCACGCTCGCCGCCGCCGCGGGGGTCGCGGTGGCGGCGGTCTTCATGCTGGCGCTCGGCCGCCGGGTGGGCGCCATCACGCTGCTCGTGATCGGCCTCATGCTCGGGTTCACCTCGCAGGGTCTCACGAGCGTCCTCCTCCATTTCGCCGCCCGCGCCGGCGGCCGGGTCTATGGCGGCTGGCAGGATGCGAGCTTCGCGGCGATCGCCCCGGCGTCGCTGCCGTGGCTCCTCCTGCCCATCGTCGTCGGCGCCGCGGCGGCCGTGGCGACGGCCAAGCCCCTCAGTTCGCTGCTGCTGGGCGAGACCTATGCGCGCAGTCTCGGTGTGAAGGTGACGTCCCTGAGACACGCCGTGCTGGCGGCGACGGTCCTGCTGGTGGCGCCCGTCGTGGCCTTCTGCGGCCCGGTCAGCTTCGTCGGCCTCATCGCGCCCCACTTCGCCCGGGCACTCGCGGGCACGGCGCGGATCCTCCCGCTCCTCCCCCTCGCCGCGCTTGGCGGCGCCTTGCTGGCCGTGGCCGGCGACGCCATCGTGCATGCGCCCTGGGAGCAGCACTTCCTGCACCTGAACAACATCCTCGCGATCCTCGGCGCCCCGGTGGTGATCCTCATCCTGATCTTTTCACCGGCCGTGAGGCAGTGGCGCTGATGCTGGAGCTCAAGTCCCTCGCCGTCGGGTACCGCAGCGCGGGCGGCCCGCTCCTGTCCGACATCGAGGTGTCGGCCGATCCCGGCGACTTCATCTGCATCCTGGGCCGCAACGGGTCCGGGAAATCCACCCTCATGCGCACGATTGCGGGGCTGCAACTGTCGCTCGACGGGGTCGCCCGGCTCGGCGGCGAGGACGTCGCGTCCATGCGTCCGGGGACGCGCGCCCGCCGGATCGCGGTGATGCTGACCGAGCGGGCGTTCAATCCGGGTCTGCGCGTCGAGGACGTCGTCGCGCTCGCCCGGCAGCCCTTCACGGGCTGGGAGGGCCGGTTGGGCGACGCCGACCGGGCCGCGATCGCCGACGCGGTCGCGGTCATGGGCATCGAGCCGTTCCTGCGGCGCTACTTCAACAGTCTCAGCGACGGCGAGCGGCAGCGGGTCATGATCGCGCGGGCGCTCGCGCAGACCCCGCGTCTCATGATCCTCGACGAGATCACCGCCTTTCTGGATCTTCCGAGTCGGGTCGAGATCATGGCCCTCCTGCGTTCCCACGCCAAAGCGAAGGGGCAGGTCATTCTGCTGTCGAGCCACGACCTCGACCTGTCGCTGCAGCTTGCCGACAGCGTCTGGCTCCTCGACGGCGCGGGTGGGTTTTCGGCCGGGACGCCGGACGCGCTCAGCCGGAGTGGCGCGGTCGGCCGCGCCTTCGACACGGGCGGCATCCGTTTCTCGCCCTCGCAGGGGCGGTTCGAGATCGGAACGTCCGGACCCGCCTAGTGGTATGTCTCCAACACGCGTTCTTCACCCCACGGGTGAACCGGGACTCCCGTCGTATGGCCCATAAGGAACCTTATATCATGGACTTATGCCAATACAAGCGAAGTTGGTCGCGAATGCCGACGGCCTTTGTCCTGCTGGCCGGGGTGGTCGCGTGCGGTCCCGGCGCGCCGGACACGTCCGACGATCCGGGAACACCGGAAGACGAGGTGCTCGAAACGCCCGGCTCCCGGATTTTCAGCGTCGTCGAACGCGACGGCTACCACATCGTGGACGTCGAAGCGTCGGTCGTCGCCTGGGGCGGATCGGCGGGAGGGCCCACGCAGCGCGCCCGCCTCGTGCTGGTCCCGAAGGGGACGGAACCGCCGGCCCTGACGGGAGACCTGGTGGACGCCAGGTTGATCCGGACGCCGGTCCAGCGGATCGCCGTCAACGATGAACCCCACGAGGCCATGCTGCGGGCTCTCGGGGTCGAAGACCGGATCGTCGCGGTTGGCGGCCACAACAGCTACGACGACGACCTCCGCCGGCGGACCCGGTCCGGCGAGATCCACCAGATCGGCTATTCCTGGCACGCGCCGCCGACGCTCGATGCACTGGTGGCGGCCGCACCGGACGTGCTCGTCGCCCAGATGGCCGACCTCACGCACACCCAGCACATGGAGCGCGTCGAGTCGCTCGGCATTCCGGTCGTGCCGACCTTCATTGACTCGGAGCCGCACTACATGGGCAGCGTTGCCTGGATTCGGGTGATGGGTCTGCTGACGGGAAAGGAGGCGGAAGCCGACGCGTTTGTGCAGATGGTCGCGCGCGAGGTGGACCGCCTGAAGTCTCTGGCGGCGGAGCAACCCCGCCGGTCGGTCCTCTGGGCCTGGTACCGGAGTGCGGGCAATCGCTGGGCGGTTACGCAGCGGAACGGCGTTGCGGCGCTCATCCGCGACGCCAACGCGGAGCTCCTGCTCGGCACCGGCGACGATCCGCAGCGCGACACCTTTTCCCTGCTCTCCACCGAACGGCTTCTGCGCGATGGGACAGGCGCCGATTGCTGGATGATCCGCGATCCGCTGTCCTCGGTCTTCGACGACGAGGCGGTGCTTTCCCGCTTCAAGGCCTATCAGGACGATTGCGTCTTCCGGGAGCAGGGCAAGCGCCATCCCGACGCGGATGCGTGGGAGCTGTGGGAGATGGGGGCGATCCGCCCGGACTGGCGGCTGTGGGACATCATGAAGATGGTGCACCCGGAACTGCGCGACGGGGAGTGGCGTTACCTCATGCCGGAAACGTGGGTGGCGGACCATCCGCTCGTGGGTCTCCACTAGTGGTGCTCGCCGCGCTCTCCCCGCTGACGCTCACCCATGAGCAGATTCCTTATCGCCGCATCGAGCTGAGTTGATTCGCCGTTCGCGAGACGCAGTAACAGGGACCGATCATGGGTAGTGGACGAGACAGGCCCGGCTGGCTCCGCACCGGCTGGCTGGCGGCGATCGTCGTTCCGCTGGTCCTCCTGGTTGGGCTTCCCGCGGACGCCTGGCACGAAGAGCACGCGGACGACCACGAGTGCACCGTCTGCCACGCCGGGCACCAGACCGCCGATCTCGCGAGGCCGGCGGAATTCGGCTTCTCCCATGCTCCCGCCCGCCATGAGCGGGCGCTCGAGATCCGCCGGGCCGTTGCCCGTCGTCTCCTCCGCCGTCCCGCCCGCGCCCCTCCCGCGTAGTTCCGCCAACGGCCGTGCCCGTCCGCCGCTAACTGCGCGGCGGGCGTAGGGCCGGCACGCCGCTGCGGTCGTCCGACCGCGCGCGTCCCCTCGCGGCTCCCGCGTTCCCCCGGCGCCAGTCGGGAAGCCCTCAGGAACGAACGGTCCGCCGCGTCCCGCACGGCCCCCGCCGGAACAGTCTTTCCGAGGGCGAGAAATCGGGAGAACGCAAATGCACCGATCCAGACTCCTTCTTTTCCTGGCGGCCGGCCTGCTGGCCGCCTTCGCCACCGCGCCGCTCGAGGCGCGCGAGGACGGCGCCGTGCGAGGCGGTGTCACCATCCACGACAGCGGCGCCCGGACCGGCGCCGCGACCGATTCCGAGGCTCAGTCCTCCTCCTCGCTGGCTGGCAGTGTCGTTGATTCGACGGGCGGGGCCATCCGGGGCGCCCGCATCACCGCCCATCAGGATGGCGAGCTCGTGGGCGAGACCCGCTCTTCGGGCGACGGCTCCTACACGCTGGCGCTCGCTCCCGGCGAGTACCTCGTCGAGGTCCAGGCGTCCGGCTTCGATCTCGCCGTCCGGACCGTCCAGTTGGATGCGGGAGCCGAAGCACTCGACTTCCAGCTCGAGCTCACCGGGCTCGCGGAGTCGGTCAATGTCACCGCCCGCGTCGAGGGATACGTCGCCGAGACCGCCACCACGGGGACGAAGCTCGATCTCTCCCGCATCGAGGTGCCGCAATCGATTTCCGTGGTTCCTCGGGACATCATTGAAGACCGCGTCGTGGTGCACCTGAGCGACACGGCCGACAACGCCGCCGGCGTCACCTCCCGCACTTCGTATGGCGGCGTTCAAAACAACAACTACGCCTTCCGGGGTTTCTCGGGAGGATTCAGCGGCGTCAACCTGCGAAACGGCTTCCAGCAGTTCCCGTTCCTGTCCAAGACCGACGTCGCGAACATCGAACGGGTCGAGTTTCTCAAGGGTCCGGCGTCGCTGCTCTACGGCACCGGCGAGGTGGGCGGCCTCGTCAACACGATCACCAAGAAGCCGCTCGCGGAACACCGCTACGAGATCGGCTTCACCGGGGGCGGCTTCGGGCAGCTGCGGCCCACCGTGGATCTCTCCGGCCCGCTGAACGCTTCGCGCACGCTGCTCTTCCGCGTGAACGCCGCCTACGACCGCGGAAACAGCTACCGCGACCTGATGGAGCATGAGAACTCCTTCGTCGCGCCCGCGTTCACCTGGATTCCGCGGCCGGGGACGACCGTCAGCTTTGAGGCCGAATGGGCACGCTTCGACCACGCCTTCGATCGGGGCTTCCCGATCGCGGAGATCTTTCTCGACGAGCCGGCCAGCAAGAGCTACGGCGAGCAGTGGACGCGGGCGCTCAACGAGCAGCGCGTCGTCCTGCTGAACCTGACCCACGACTTCTCGCCCGACTGGAGCTTCCGGAGCGGCTTTTCGCGCATGGAGGCCGACCAGGACATCAACGCCGCCGGCTTCTCCTTCTTCCCCCTGGGTCTCGATGGCCGCACCATCAATCGCGACAACTTCGTCACCGACGAGGCCACGGAGAACGACGGTTTCCAGAACGAGCTGTACGGACGCTTCTCGACCGGCGCCGTGGACCACGAACTGATAGCCGGCGTGGAGTTTGCCCGCTACCGATTCTCCTACACCTTCGACATCTACGAACTGGGCTCCGTGGACCGGGTCGATCCGGCGCGCGGAGCGTCGCCGGGGGCGTTCAGCTTCGGCTTCGACGACGACTCCTCGGCGAGCCAGACCGGGCTCTACCTTCTCGATCAGATCGCACTCACCGAGCGCCTGAAGGTCCTCCTCGGCGGCCGGTTCAGCTACGTTTCGTCGCGGCAACGGGACATTGCGAGCGGCGAACTGCTCGACGAGCAGGACGACCAGGCCTTCATACCGCGCGCCGGAATCACCTACGAGGTCCTCCCGGCCGGGAACGTCTACGGAAGCTTCGCGACGTCGTTCCTCCCGAATCTGACCGGGCACTCCGGAAGTTCGGCGCGGCAGGCGAGCGGGGAACCCCTCGTGCCCACGACCGGGCGCCAGTGGGAAGCGGGATGGAGGCAGGAACTCGCGAACGGCCGGATCCTGGCTACGGTTGCCTGGTTCGACCTCAGGAAGCAGAACATCGTCGTCCCGGATCCAGACGACCCGACGTTCACGTTCAGCATCCAGGTGGGCGAGCAGCACAGCCGCGGGGTCGAGGTGGAAGTCGCCGGAGCCGTCACGCCGAGTCTGGACGTCATCGCGACCTACACCGGCATGACATCGGAGGTGAGCGAGGACGTCCGCGAGGCCTATCTCGGTGACCGGCTCGCCGGTGTCGCGCCCCACACGGCGAGCGTGTTCCTGAACTATCGCGTCCGCGACGGTTCCCTTCGAGGAGTCTCCTTCGGAGGCGGGGCGTACACGACGGGCGCCCGCATGGCCGCCCTCCCGAACCCGGACTGGGAAGTGCCGGGCACCGCGCGCTTCGACCTGAACTTCGGGTACGAGCGCCGCGACTGGGTCGTGGACCTCGCAATCAAGAACCTGACGGATTCGCTGGACTTCCAGCTCGGCGGCTTCCGGACGATGATGCCCCTCCCGACCCGGCACGCGCTGGTCTCGTTCAGGTACCGGTTCGGCCCCTAGTGACCTGCTCACCGGAGGAGGAAACACCATGCTCGAGGCGAGAGACCTCACGAAGTTCTTCGGCGAGGTGAGGGCGCTGAACGCCCTGAGCGTCCGGATCGGCGCCGGGGAGTCGCTGTGTCTCCTCGGCGCCAACGGCGCCGGCAAGACGACCACCATCAACCTCTTCCTCGCCTTCGTCGAACCGACTTCCGGATCGGCGCTGGTCAACGGACACGACGTCCAGCTCGACCCGATCGGCTCCAAGCGGCACCTCGCGTACATCCCGGAGCAGGTGGCGCTCTACCCGTCCCTGACCGGGCTGGAGAACCTGGAGTTCCTCGCCGAACTCTCCGGACACCGGGACCACCGCACCGACGATCTCCTCGGGTTCCTCGAACGCGCCGGGCTCGATGCGCCCGCGGCGCTCCGGCGCGTCGCGGGGTACTCCAAGGGGATGCGCCAGAAGGTCGCGATCGCCGCGGCCCTGGCCCGGCGGGCGAGCGCCTTCCTCCTCGACGAGCCGCTCTCGGGGCTCGATCCCGCGGCGGCGAACGAGTTCACCGAGGTCCTCGCCGACCTCCGGCGCGACGGCGCCGCCATCCTGCTGGCGACGCACGACATCTTCCGCGCCATGGAACTCGGTACGACCATCGGCATCATGAAGTCCGGCGAACTCGTCGAACGACTGGACCCCGGGTCCGTGACGGGCGCGGAACTGGAGAAGATCTACCTGGAATCCATGCGGGGCGGCGCCGCCGGCGCTGGCGGAGGCCCGGCATGATCCGCGCGATCGCCCGCAAGGAGCTCGTGCAGTACTGGCGGGACGGCCGGGTCGTCACCGTATTCGGCATCGTCGCGTTGCTCGGCCTGGCCGCCACCGTCACCGGCTGGAGCGCGGTCTCCGCGATGGAACGGGAGCGCGCGTCCGCGGTCGCGATGGACCGGGAGATCTGGGACACCCAGGGACTGAAGAACCCCCATACCGCGGCCCACTTCTCGCGCTATGCCTTCCAGCCGACTTTCAACCTGGCGGTGTTCGACCCGGGTCTGACCGACTACGTGGGGAACGCCATCTGGCTGGAAGCGCACTACCGCGATCCCGCCGCGCTCAGGCCCGTCGAGGACGCCGTCGAGATTCAGCGGATCGCCCAGTTGAACCCGGCATGGGTGATCCAGGTCTTTGGTCCCCTGCTGATCTTCATCCTTCTCTATGGCGCGGTCGCCGCCGAACGCGAGTCCGGGACGCTGCGCCAGCTCCTGGCCGCCGGCATGCGCCCGGTCTCGCTCCTGCTCGGGAAGGCCGTCTCCGCCTTCAGCCTGACGGGCTTGCTCGTCTTCGGCGTACTGCTCGGATCCGCTTTCCTGATGAGCGCGGAGGGCATCGAGCGGCTGCCCGACACCGGGTTGCGCACCGCGGCGCTGGCCGCCCTGTATCTCGTCTACCTCGCGATCTTCGTTTTTCTCGCGCTGGGGGTGTCTGCCCTGAGTTCCCGCTCCCGGACGGCGCTCGCCGGACTGATGGGCATCTGGATCGTCGCGACGATCCTCGGGCCCAGAATCGGGCCGGACGTGGCGGGTGCCCTCGCCCCCGCCCCATCGGCGCCCGAGTTCGCGGCCCGCCTCGACCAGGAAGGCGCCGATCCGTTCTGGGGCGCCGGCGAGGAAGCGGTCCAGCGCCGGCAGCGGGTGATGGACGCCGCGCTCGCCGAATACGGGGTGGAGACGGTCGAGGAACTCCCCATCAACTATGACGGGTACCTGCTCCAGGCCAGCGAGGAGTTCGCCAATGGGGTGTTCGACACCATGTACGCCGAACTCTGGGGCGGCTATGAACGCCAGCACGCCATCGCGCGTGGTTTCGCCCTCGTCTCGCCGACGATCGCCGCGCAGAACGTCTCGATGGCGCTCGCGGGAACCGGCCTCCACGCCTACCGGCACTTCGCGGACGAGGCCGAGGAGTTCCGGCGTGAGTTCGTGCTCCTGCTGAACCAGGAAATGATCGACCACGGCGGCGCGGACGGCTACGCCTACGTCTCCGGCAACGGTTTCTGGCGGCAGAACCCCGACTTCGAGTACGCCGCGCCCGGTATCGGCGAGGCCGTCCGCGGGGTGTGGGCCGACGTGATCATTCTGCTGCTCTGGCTCGCGATCGCGATCGCGGTGGCGGCGCTCGGAGTTCGCCGGGGGTTCCTCGGCGAGATGGCGGCGTGACCATGCGGGCCATCCGGAAGCACGAACGCCGGGCGCTCCTCGGGGATCGCCTGCAGGTCCTCCTGCTGGGACTGTTCGCCCTGATCTGCCTCTCGGCATCGCTCCGGGGGGCCCAGTACCGCGAGGCGCTCGAAGAGGCGGCGGCGGCCTTCGAGGCCGAGCACCTCGAGCGGGCGGCGGACTGGCGCGAACGGGTCGTCGCGGTCGAGTCGGGGGACGTGGCGCCCGAGGACGACGTGTTCGCCGGCCTCGCCATGGATGTCGCCCGGCCCGCCGTCGCCGCGCCGGGGCCGCTGGCCGATTTCTCCCGCGGGGTGACGGACGTGCACCCCTTCACGGCCCGGGTGGCGCTCTGGCGCAGCGTGGACCGGCTGTTCGGGAACTACCAGTTTCAGAGCCCGAACGAGATTCGCGCCGGCAAGCTGGACCTCGCCTTCGCGGTGCTCTTCGTCATGCCCCTACTGATGATCGCACTGACGTTCGGAGCGCTGTCCCGCGACCGGGACAGCGGCCGGCTCGGCCTGCTCCTGTCGCACCCGGTCTCGGTGCGCGCCATGGTCCGGTCGAAGCTGCTCGTTCGCCTGGGCGCGGTGTTCGCCATTCTCGTCGCCGCCCTGCTCGCCGGGCTCTTCATAGGGGCGGGCGGCGTCCCCGACGGCGGGCGGCTGGGGCGTTTCGCGTTCTGGTTCCTCGCGGCTTCGGGCTATTTCGCGTTCTGGGCCGGAGCGATCTACTGGTTCGTCAGCCTCAACCGGAAGAGTGAGATCACCGCGATGTTGATGATCGGGTTCTGGGTCCTGAACGGCCTGGTGGGACCCGCGGTGCTGGCCGCGGCCGCCCAACTCGTCCATCCCGCCCCCTCGCAACTGGCGTTCCTGTCAACCGCCCGCCAGGTCTCGAACGAGGCCTACCGGTCACGGGCGGACGTCATGCAGGGCATGCTGCTGGACCACCCGGAACTCACCGTCGAGAACTACACCATCCCGGAGTACATCCGGGTCTCCTATCTGGTGAACGAGACCGTGGACCGCGCCGTGGAACCGGTGCTGGAGGAGTTCGAGGCGGTTCAGAACCGGCGGCGGTCGTTCCTGGGCCTCGTGCAGTACGCCGCCCCGGCGGCCCTCGCCATGCGCTCCATCAACGAGATCTCCGGCACGGATCTCGCCCGGCAGGTCCGTTTCGAGGGAGAGGTCAGGGACTACAAGCGGGCCATTGCCCGGCACGTGGAAGCCAGGGTTCTCGCCGGCGAACGGCTGACGGTCGCCGAAGTCGACGCGGTTCCGACCTATACCTTCCGCGAGAGCGGTCTCGGAGCGGTTGGCCGGAGCGTCGTGTTCCCGGTCGGCTACCTGTTCGGCCTGGGTCTGCTGGGGGCGGCCCTGGCGCGAAGGAACCTCGCGAGGCTTCAGACGCGATTCCGGGAAGCGTGAGCCAGAGGCGGCGCTGGTGCGTCCTCGCCCTCGGCGGGCCCGGATTGATTTTCCTCCCGTCCGCGGCCGGCGGACAAGAAGTTCCGGTCGCCCACGCGTCCCGAGCGAGGGGCGCGATCGAGGTGGACGGACGGCTCGACGACGACGCGTGGGACCAGACCCGTGAGATCGGCGCCTTCGTCCAGGTCGATCCCCAGGCCGGTGAGCCGAGCCGCGCCCCGACCGACGTGCGCCTCCTCTGGGACGACGCGGGGCTCTACGTCGGGGCCGAGATGACCGAGCCGGAGGCCCGCACCGCCACGCGGGTGGAAGGGCTGCGCCGCGACTTCACCTACGAGACCAGCGACGTGTTCGGCGTACTGCTCGACGGCTTCGGCGACGGCCGCTTCGCCATGGCGTTCATGACGACCCCCGACGGGGTGCAGCGCGACCTGCAGGTCTTTGACGGAAGGGACGCGGACGAGGCGTGGAACGGGATCTGGCGGGTGCGGACGGCTCGCACCGAAAGCGGATGGACCGTGGAGATGTTCATCCCGTGGAAGACGCTCCGCTACGCCGGCAGCGACGGGTGGCGGGTGAACTTCATCCGGGAGGCGCGCGCCATCCAGGAGACGAGCGGCTGGTCTCCCTGGCATCGCGGCGTCGACCCGTGGGACATGGCCTTCGCCGGGCGCCTCGAAGGGGTCGCGCCGCCGCCTCCCGGCGTGAACGCGCAGATCCAGCCGTACGCGGCGGGACGCACGGCGTCCACCGGGAACACCCCGTTCGGCGACCCGGCGTCCACGGGCGACGCGGGGATCGACCTGAAGTGGGCGATGACGCCCAACACGGTGCTCGACCTGACCTACAACATGGATTTCGCCCAGGCCGAGGTGGACCGGCAGGTGATCAACCTCGACCGTTTCTCGGTCTTCTTTCCCGAACGGCGCACTTTCTTCCTCGAGAGCGCCGGCCTCTTCGACACGGGCCTTGACGTCATCTCACCGTTCTACAGCCGCCGCATCGGACTCGACGCCGATGGGATGCCGGTTCCGGTCACCGGCGGTGCACGCGTGACGCACCGGTCGACGAGGTCCAGCGGGGGCGCGCTGTTCGTGCGGCAGGAAGGCGTCGGGTCGGTGGACGGCACCGTCTTCGGCGTAGGGCGCTACGTGCGGAACGTCGGCGCGAGGGGCCGCCTCGGGGGTCTGGTCGCCACCCGGCACGATCAGGGCCTGCCGACGGGCGCCTCCGCCCTCAACACCGTCGGCGCCGTCGACTGGTTCTTCCGCCCGACGACGAACCTCTCCACACGCGGGATGGTCTCGCGCTCGTTCACCGAGGGGAGCGGCGGCGACGGCTGGGCCGGGCACGCGTGGGTGGGCAACAACGCGCCCTGGGGCTACATCGGCTGGCTGCAGGAGTACATCGGGCCGGAGTGGGAGCCCCGCTCCGGCTTCCGCTTCACGAACGACGTCATCGTGACGAGCCCGGCCGTCATCCTCGATCTCCGCCCGGATTGGCTGCCGGATTGGGCGCGGTCGTACAACCCGGGCGTGACCTTCTTTTTCTTCAACGAGGCGACTTCGGGCGACTTCTTCTCCGGGTTCGTGAACGTGCGGCCAGTCACCTTCCGCCTGGAGAACGGGGGCGAAGTGGCTGTCTGGTTTCGGCCGGAGTGGCAGCGCCTGGACGAGCCCTTCCGGCCCATCCCGGGGCTCTCCGTGCCCCCCGGCGACTACCGTTTCACCCGCTGGACCGCGATGGCGTCGCACGATCCTTCGGCTCCGGTGACTGGCAGCGCGCGCTTCACGACCGGCCCTTTCTACGACGGCTGGCTGGACAGGAGCGAGCTCTCGGCGAAGGTCATCCTCTCCTCGCATGTCGTCGGGCTCGCTTCCTGGGAGCGCAACCGGTTCCGGGGCATCGCCGGGTCGGACGGGACCACCCACCTGTTCATGCCCGAGCTTCGTCTGGCTCTGAACCCCCGCTTCGAGGTCTCCGGCATCTGGCAGTACAACACCGCGGTCGAGGCTTCCAGCCTGAACGTCCGGCTTTCGTGGGAGTTCCGGCCGCTGTCGTTCCTCTACGTCGTCTATGGCGACAACGCCTCACACGACGAGGCTCTTCATTTCTTCCCGACGCGGCGCCGACTCATCATCAAGGGGACGTGGTTGTGGCAGCCCTAGTTGGCTCGGCGAGGACGGGGTTCCGGTGACCGGCGCCCGCGTGCCGCCGGCCGGGCCGGTTCCAGGCCCCACGCCGGCCGGGGAGCGGCTGCCGCTTCTCGACGCGGTGCGCGGCGCCGCGCTCGCGGGCATCCTGCTCGCGAACCTCATGAGCTTCTTCGCGGTGTTCATGCTGGACGCGGAGCAGCGGCAGGCGATGTCCTACGGATGGGCCGGCGAGCACGTGCTCTTCGCGGTCAACTGGCTCGTCGAGGGCAAGTTCTACTCGGTCTTCTCGATACTGCTCGGCATCGGCTTCGCGCTCCAGGCCGGGCGTTCGGCGCGGCGGGGCGCCTCGCCAGTGGACTTTGCCCGCTTCTTCCGCAGGCGCATGTGGGTCCTCGTCGCGATCGGCCTCGTCCACATGGTCTTCATGTGGGCCGGCGACATCCTCACGCTGTACGGCGTCATGGGCTTGCTCCTGCCCAGTCTGGCGAGGCTCAGGGGAGGGGTCCGGGCCGCGCTCATCGCCGCGCTCTTCCTGGTTCCACTCGGCACGCACGCGCTCATCGTCTCGACCGAAGGACGCCTCGACCCGCGGACGCCGTTCGCCGCCGCCGGAACCGCGCTTCGCGAACGCGCCGCGGGTCCGGAGCGAACGGCGCTCGACCTGTTCGCCCACGGCTCGGGGGCCGACTACTACGTCTCGAACGTCTCGACGGCGGTCGTTCGCCCCGGTGCGTACCTGCAGCAGGGCCGTCCCGCGAAGGTTCTGTTCCTCTTCGTCCTGGGCGCCTGGCTCGGCGCCGGCGTCCTGCCGAGGCTCGGGGGCATGCGCCGCGCCCTCTGGCTCACCGTGGTCCTCGGCGGTGTCGTTGGGCTGGCGGGGAGCTTCGTCTACGCGACGATCAAGGCGGCCACCGACTCGACGTTTCTGATGTCCGGCACCGGACTGCTCCAGACGGCCGCGTACACGTTCGGCACGGCCCCATTGGCGCTGGCCTATCTGGCGGCGGCGGCGCTCGCCTGGCGCCTACCCTGGGGCCGGAGCGGCCTCGGTTGGTTCGTTCCCCTGGGACGTATGGCGCTCACCGTGTACCTGACCCAGTCGGTCGTCCAGGTGGCGATCTTCACGAGCCTCGGTCTCGGACTGGCCGGGCGCGCACCCGTGGTGTGGATCCCGGCGGTCGCGGCGCTCGTGCTCGTCGCGCAGCGCTATGGCTGCGCGTGGTGGCTCGCGCGCCACGAGAGGGGACCGGCCGAGTGGGTCTGGCGGCGCCTCACCTACGGTGGGGGCAGCTCGCGCTCCGTGCGCGCGTGACCTCCCGGCGCGCCCGAAAACGGAAGAAACTTGACGGTTCCGCCCGAACAGCCAAGAATGCGCAGCATGATGCCGAACTTGCGCCGGATGCTTCCGTGGGCCGCCCTCGGGATGCTCGCGTTGCTGGCCTTCGGCGCCGGTCCGCATCTGCACGACGAGGGCGAGGGACAGGGCGAGCGTTGCGTGCTCTGCCATGCCCAGGACACGCCCTTCACCGCGGTTGGCCTCCAGGCGAATCCGGACCCGGCCGTGCTCACGGCCGTGGTCCCGGTTGCCGCTCCGCACGTCCACGGGATCGCGCCCACGGGGGGCGGCTCCCGGGCGCCTCCCGCCTGACTCTCGAGCAGCCGTAGCCGGCCCGCGGGCCGGCTGCTTCGTCCTGTTGTGGCGCCGGCACCCGCTTCGGTGCGGCGGCGCCCCTCATCCGGGAGGAGAGTCAGATGTCAACCCAGGCAGTCCTGGAGACCCCCGCCACCGGCGAGGCCCCACCCATTCCCGTCCGCTCGGCCGAGTTCGAGGATCCCGTCCTCGAGGCCCGCTCCCTTGTCAAGCGCTACGGCGACCTCGAAGCGGTAGCCGGTCTCGACCTGTCCATTCAGCCAGGCGAGGTCTACTGTCTGCTGGGCCCGAACGGGGCCGGCAAGACCACCACCATCCACCTGTTCCTGGGGTTCATCGAGCCGGATGCCGGCCGCGTCCGGGTTTCGGGGTTCGACGTGGCGCGGAACGCGCTCGACGCGAGGCGGCGCCTCGCCTACGTGCCCGAGCAGGTCATGCTCTACCGCAACCTCAGCGGCCTCGAGAACCTTCAGTACTTCGCGGCGCTCGGCGGCAGGGAGACCCTCTCCAGCGAGCGGCTGACCGACATCCTGGTGGACGTCGGGCTGCCCCTCCCGGCCGTCGGACGCCGGGTCGCCGAGTACTCGAAGGGCATGCGCCAGAAGGTGGGTATCGCCATCGCGGTGGCGAAGGACGCCGAGGCGCTGCTGCTCGACGAGCCGACGTCGGGGCTCGACCCCAAGGCCTCCCGGGAGTTCTCCGAGTTGATCGAAACGCTCCGGGGCCGGGGGGTGGCGGTGCTGATGGCCACCCACGACCTGTTTCGCGCGAAGGAGTCGGGGACCCGGATCGGGATCATGCGGCACGGCCGGCTGGTCACCGAGCTGAGCACCGACGAGATCGGCCACGCCGACCTCGAGCGCATCTACCTCGACCACATGCAGGAGTAGGAGGGACACCATGATCCGGCACATCGTCAGAAAGGAGTTCACCGACCTGCTCCGGGACGGCCGCTTCCGCTGGTGCGCGGCCATCGTGGGCGTGCTGCTGCTCGTCTCGCTGGGCAGCGGCCTGGTCGAGACCCGCAGGGCCGAGGCCGCCCACACCGCCGCCCGGGAGACGGCCCGCGACCACTGGGAGTCCCAGGGGGAGAAGAACCCCCACTCGGCGGCCCACTACGGCATCTACGCCTTCAAGCCGCGTCTTCCCCTGTCGTTCCTCGACCAGGGAGTCGATCCCTACACCGGCACTTCGGTCTGGCTGGAAGCCCACCGCCAGAACGACTTCCTCATGCGCCCGGCGCAGGACGCCACCGCCGGCCAGCGGCTCGGCGCGCTCACGGCGGCGCAGGTCCTCCAGTACCTGGTGCCGCTGCTGATCATCCTGCTCGCTTTCGGCGCGCTTGCCGGGGAGCGCGAACAGGGCACGCTCCGGCAGCTCCTGGCTACCGGGATCTCCCGGCGGGACCTGGCCCTCGGCAAGGCCCTCGGGGTGGCGGGCGCCCTCGCGCTGCTGCTGATTCCGGCGGCCATCGTGGGCAGCGCCGCGATCACCCTCGGCAGCCCGGGCCCGGCCGCCACGCCGTTCGCGCGGGGCACGGTGCTGGCCGCCGGCTACCTGGCGTACTTCGCGGTCTTCGTCGCGCTGTCCCTCGCCGTGTCGGCGTGGGTCCGGTCGGCGCGGACCGCGCTGGTGGCCTTGCTCGGCGTCTGGGTGCTGAACGGGCTGGTGGCGCCGCGCGTCGCGGTGGACCTGTCCAAGTGGCTGCATCCCACGCCTTCGGCCGTCGAGTTTGCCCGCACCATGGAGCGGGAGGTCCGGTCCGGCGTCCCGGGGATCGAGCGGCCCGACCGCGGGGAGACGACCGCCCGTCTGCTCGCGGAGCACGGCGCGGAGACGGTCGATGACCTTCCAGTGAACGTCATCGGCGTGTACCTGCAGGAGAGCGAAGAGTTCGCCAACCAGATCTTCGACCGCAATTACGGCGACCTGTGGAACCGGTTCGAGCGGCAGGGGGTGGTTCACGAGGCCCTCTCCGTCGCCGCGCCCCTGCTCGCGGTGCGCACCCTCTCCATGGGGCTGGCCGGAACCGACGTCGAGCAGCACCGGCACTTCGCCACCGCGGCGGAGCAGTACCGGCGCGATCTCATGCGCCGGATGAACGGCGACCTGGCGGAGAACTCCCGCACCGGGGAGACCTACATCGCCACGGAGGACACCTGGGCGGAGGTTCCGCCCTTCCAGTACGACGCCCCCTCGCTCGGGTGGGTGCTGCAGAACCGGACCCTGTCCCTCGGCATGCTCGGCCTGTGGCTGGTGGGCGCCTTCCTGGTTGCCGGATCACTCGTTCGGCGCGCCGAGGTCGCGTAGCACCATGACCCTGCGCACCGTCCTGCGTAACGAGTGGCGCCTCCTCCGGGCCGATCGCGCGCTCGCTCTGGTGCTGGTGGTGTTCGCTCTCCTGTTCGCCTACGCGCTCGCAAACGGCCTGGCGTGGGTCGACTTCCAGGAAGAGACCCTGGCGGCAGCCCGGGAAGGCAACGCCGAACGCGTCGAGACCCTCGAAGCCGAGCTTCAGCGCATCGCGGACGGTGGGCAGCCGTCCTCCCCGTTCCGCGATCCCCGGTCCCCCAGTGTCCTCGGCGGGGCTTCGGGCGCCCAGACCGCTGTCCTGGACCCGGGTCCGCTGACGGCGCTCGCGGTGGGACAGAGCGACCTGCTGCCCTACTACTACGACGTCAGCATCCAGACCAACGAGTCGTCGTTCCTGCAGAACGGCGAGATCGAGAACCCGCTGAACCTGCTGGTCGGGCGCTTCGATCTGGCCTTCGTCGTGGTGTATCTGCTGCCGCTGCTGATCCTGGCGCTCAGCTTCAACGTCCTCTCGGGCGAACGGGAGCAGGGAACGCTGGCGCTGACCCTCTCCCAACCGGTCTCGGCCCGCGGGGTGGTCACCGCCAAGCTGGCCTTCCGGGCAATCCTGGTGATGGGGCTGGCGCTCGGCGTGTCGCTGCTCGGGGTCCTCTTCAGCGGGGGATTCGGGTCTCCGGGCCGGGTCGCGCTCTGGTGCGCGGCCGTCGCCGCCTACGCCCTCTTCTGGTTCACGCTGGCGGCCTGGGTGAACGGCCTCGGCCGGTCCTCGGCCTGGAACGCCACCGTGCTGGTAGGCGCCTGGCTCCTGCTGGTGGTGGTCCTCCCGGCCGGGGTGAACATCACCGCCGGACTACTGCATCCGTTGCCGTCCCGGGTGGAGATGATCACCGCCCAGCGCGAGGCCTCGAACGAGGCCGTGAACCAGCGAAGCGAACTGTTGGCGCGCTACCTTGAGGATCACCCCGAGCTGGCCGGCGGGGTGGCCGCGGAGGAGGCGAACCGCGCGGCGCTCGCGTGGGCCGCCACCGACGCCGTGAATCGCCGGCTGGAAGAGGTGACCAGCGTGCACGGCGAGCGCCTGGCCGCGCAGCAAGCGCTGGTGCGCCGCTACCGGTTCCTGTCGCCGGCGCTCCTGACGCAGGAGGCGTTGCTGGACGCGGCCGGTACCGGAGACGCGCGCTTCGCGCGCTTCCAGTCCCAGGTCCGCGAGTTCGCGGAACGCTGGCGGACCTTCTTCGTGCCCGCCATCCTCGCCGGCGAACAGATGACCGCCGATGTCCTGCCCGCGCTGCCGTCGTTCCGGTTCGTGGACGAGCAGATGCGGGAGGTCAGGGCCCGCGCGGCGATTCCCCTCGCGGCACTCGGCGGACTACTGGTCCTCGTCGGCGCGGGCGCGGTCGCTCGCCTGCGCCGGGTGACGGGGCCATAGCAGCACTATGTAGGGGGGTCATCGCGCGACACCAGAGGTAACCTGAACAACCTGTCCCCGGCTGGCGCCCCTTGCGGGCTGCCGGTCGGGTGACACCCAGGAACGGCTGCCTCATGAGATCGCCCCCCTACGACGCCATCGTCATCGGCGTCGGCGGGATGGGCAGCGCCGCCGTCTACCACCTGGCAAAGGGCGGCGCCCGGGTGCTCGGGCTCGAGCGCTTCGACATCCCGCACCCGTTCGGGTCCTCCCACGGCCTGACCCGCATCATCCGGCTCGCCTATTCCGAGGGCTCCCACTATGTCCCGCTGCTGCGGGAGGCCTATCGGCTCTGGCGCGAACTCGAAGAGCTCTCCGGCGAGTCCATCCTGCGGGTGACCGGCGGCCTCGACATCGGGCCACAGTCGGGAGGAATCGTGCAGGGGTCCCTGAAGTCCTGCACCGAACACGGCCTGTCGTTCGAGCAACTCGACGCCGCGGACGTCAACCGGCGGTTTCCCGGTTACGAGCTTCCCGCGGAGATGGCGGCGATCCACCAACCGGACGCGGGATACCTGCACTGCGAGACGGCGACCTCTGCCCACGCCGCGGCGGCGCGCTCCCTCGGGGCCGACATCGCCACCGGCGTCCGGGTGCGGGGTTGGGACCGGATTCCGGGGGGTGTGCGCGTCGAGACCGAGGACGCCTGCTACGAGGCCCGGAAGCTCGTGATCACCGCCGGCCCGTGGGCGGGCGAACTCCTGCCCGCTCTCGGGCCGTTGTGCCGGCCCGTGCGGCAGGTCATGCTCTGGACCGACCCGCTCGATCCGCCGGCGTTCGCCCCGGAGCGGTTCCCCATCTTCGTCCTGGAGTCCCCGGTCGGCAACTTCTACGGCTTTCCCGACAACCGCGGCGAGGGATTCAAGATCGGCAAGTTCCACCACCTCCGGCAGCAGGTTCCGGACCCGGACGCCATGGACCGGGAGTGCCACCCGGAAGACGAGGCCGTCCTGCGCGAGGGGATCGAGGCCTTCTGTCCCCGGGCGAACGGTCCCACCCGCCGCATGACGGCGTGCATCTTCACCAACAGTCCCGACGGGCACTTCATCCTCGACCGCCACCCGGACGACGAGAACGTGTGCGTCGCCGCCGGGTTCTCGGGCCACGGCTTCAAGTTCTGCGGCGTGGTCGGCCGGATCATGGCGGACTTCGCTCTGGAGCGGCCGCAGCCGTGGGACCTGAGCCCCTTCGGGCTGAAGCAGCACCGCCCTCCCCGGGTCGCCCACGCTCCGCCTTCCAGCTAACCCGGATTCCTCGACCTCGATGCGGGCACCGTTCCCGCCGGTCAGCCTTACTCCGCAGCCTGCCCGACCCGGATCACCTCGGTTCCCGCGCGGATGACGATGGCATCGTCCACCACGGCGAATCCGGTAACCGGGGCGTCCACCGAAAGGTGGTTCGTGGCGACCACCTCCGGCGCTTCGGCGGAGGCGCGGAGCACCTGGGTCACCCCTTCCTGCGTGAAGAAATACACGTGGTCCTGGTGGCCGAGCGGCGTCGCCCAGGTCGAGGCGGGAAGCCGATGGGTCCACCGGACCGTGCCCGATTCCGGGGCCAGACAGCGGGCAACCCCGGCGGCGTTCACCCAGTAGACGCAGTCACGGTAGAGAAAAGGAGAGGCGAAGTTGGAAGCCGATCCGGCTTTCCAGGCCAGGCTCGACGGACCGAGCGCCCCGGTCCCACCCCGCCGGATCGCCAGATTCGCTTCGACCGCCAGGCCACCGATGATGATGAGGTCCTCGGTGATGGTGGGCGAGGGGACGTTGTTGCCTTCGACATCCTCGAAGACCCACCGGCGCTCCCCCGTGCCGGCGTCGAAGCCCTCGATCCGTCCCGAAGCACTCACCACGATCTCGTCGCCGGACGGAGCCAGCACCGGGGTGCTCCAGGAGACCCCCGGTTCGCGGTCGGTCTTCCACAGGTTCTCCCCCGTGGCCGGGTCCACTGCGAGCAGGTACGAATAGGTCCTGCGGGCCAGCATCACCACCGCGGCGCTGTCGGTGAGCAGCACCGAGTTGCCGACGCCGTGGTTGCCGCCCACCGTCCCGTACTCGGCGCCCAGCTTCCGGTGCCAGACGGTCTCTCCATCGTGCGTCAGGGCGATGAGGTCGCCGCTGGCAAAGAAGGCGTACAGCCTTTCGGCATCCACCGCCGGGGTCGGGGCGCCCTTCGACACGTAGCCGTTCCATTCGAATTCTTCGGCAGCCTCGAACGTCCGGCGCCAGCGTTCGGCGCCGTCCTCGAGTCCGAGGGCGGTGACGTGGATCGTCTCCTTCATCGCACCTTCGACCGAGGTGAGGAACACCGTGCCGTCCCAGATCACCGGGCTGGACTGACCGAAGCCAGCGGTTGTCGTGCGCCAGGCGACGCGGTCATCGGACCAGGTCAGCGGCAGCCGGGCGGCCCGGCTCACGTTGACGTCCATTCCGCCCCGGAAGCTGGTCCAGCGAGTGGCACCTCGGGCCGGGTCCACGTCGCCGCCGTTGTGGGCGGCTGCGGCGCCGGCTACCGCGAGCGTCAATGTGACGGCGAGGGCGCCGCGGCACGTTTGCAGAAGGATGAGAGTCATGGGATTCCTGACGGCACAATGAAATCGAGTGTCACTTTCAGTATAGGGGACGAGATGTTCGGGATGGCGGGTTGTTGCATGAGGATCACAAGACGCCGGAGGGATGGCTGCCGATGAGATGTACGCTGCGGTTTCGCCACCTCCGAGCCGCCATGATCCGTCCGCCGGTACCGCGATGAAGGTCCATCGTTCGTCCCACCGCCTCCGCCGGCTCTGCCCGATTCTTGGGGCCCTGCTGGTGGCCGGCCCTTCCATCGCCGGTCAATCCCGACCGCCCAACCGGATCACCGTCGCCACCTGGAACATCGCCTGGTTCGGGGACGGGATCCGCGACGGGGTGCTCCGCGGCAACCAGCGCGGCGGCCGGTTCCTGCGGCAGGAGGCGGATCTCGAGCGGCTCCGGGGCGTCGTGTCGCGGCTCATCGACCTCGATGTCGAAGTCGTCGGCCTTCAGGAGGTCGAGAATGCGGCCGCGGTCCGCCGGATCTTCCCGGAGGACGGTTGGGATCTCTTCCTCTCGACGCGCGAAACCGATCCGGAATGGTCCCAACGCACGGCCATCGTGGTGCGCCGCGCCGCGGGCTGGCGCGTCGAGCGGCACCCGGACGTCATCGAGTGGTCCCCGCAGGGCCGCGACCGGCACGGGGTGGACCTCACGCTCACCCGGCAAGAGGAGCGGGTCCGGGTGCTCACCCTCCACTTCCAGTCCGGCTGCAACGCCAAACCGCTTCGTTCCCCGGAGCCGCAGTGCGGCTTCCTGAGGATGCAGTTCGCCGTCCTCAAGGCCTGGCTCTTCGAACGGATGGCGGAGGAGATCCCGACCGTGGTGGCCGGCGACTGGAACCGTTTCCTGTCCCGTCCGGCCGACGAGGCTGCCGCCGGCCTTCCTGGTGAGGCGCTTGTGCTCCCGCCTGCGGGCAGCGCTCCCGCGTGCTGGGACGGCTTCTTCGATCACTACGTGGACCACATCGTGGCGTTCGCTCCCCGGGGACGGGAAATCGCTCCGCGAGCGTTCGAGGAGGTGCGCTACCGGGCGCCCCGCTCGGCGCGCGACCGGCTTTCCGACCACTGTCCCCTGGTCGCGACGCTCGGCTTCGGAGCGCCGAACTAGACCCGCTCCGCAGAAAAGCAACAACAGTTAAGTTTCTGCTTGAACTACGGGCCGCAGGCTGTCGTACACTGGCCGATTCTGTCCCGCCCGGCCCCTTCCTTCCGTCTCGAAGCCACGCTGGCGCCCGCCGGGCACCTGCACTTCTGGGCGCCCGGCGTGCCGCCCGACGACCTCTCCGCGTGGCTCAGCCGGCGGGTGGGAGACCGGTGGCCGGCCCCGGTGGAGCCCGCCGCCTTCGAATCCGGCTCGCCGGATTCCCGCGGTCCGGGACTCACCCTCGCTCCGCTCGATGCGGCGGCCACGCTCGCCGCCTGCGCCCCGCGCGACGGCGATCCCGATTTCCGGTCGGCGTCGCTTCGTTTCTGGTCCCTGGCCAGCCGCTTCCTGCTGGGGCTGTTGTCCCGCGGCCGCTTCCGCCCCACGGTTCACCCCAACGGAAGTGACGGCGCCGCGCTCTGGCAGGCGGATCTCGGTTCCCAGCAACGGGAACTCGACGCGCTGCGGCTCGCGGCGCCGCCGGCGGCCCTCGGCGGGCTGGATGCCGAGACGGCCATCAGCGGCTACCTGGTGGCGCTTGGCGACAGCGTCATTCGAGACGCGGGGCGGCGCCTGGGCTGGTCGCCGGGCAGGACGGACGCGCCGGCGGGCCGGCGGGAAGTGATCGAGCGCGTTCTCGATGATCTCTTCTCGGGCGCTTCCGGTGGACTGGACGGCGAGAGCACGCAAGCACTCTGGCGCGCGGACAACGCGCTCGGAGGCGGTACGGCGGATCCGGATACGGGAGTCGTCGGAAGCGCCCGGTTGGTCTTCCTGCTCGAACCTCCGGCCGACGAGTCGGAGACGATGGCTGCCGCGTCCGACCCCGACGCGCTCCGGTGGCGGATCCGCTTCGGGCTCGTGATTCCTCCGGATTCCGGCGCTCGAGCGGCGGACGTGGCCGGCGCGGTCCCCGCCGGGGAGGCCCCCGCGCCGCTCGGCGAAGTCTGGAATGCTCGCGACGCGGCGGCGAATCTCCGGCGCTTCGGGATTGCGGACCCGGCGATCCCGCTTCTCGAGAACCTGGGACGCGCGGCGCGCGCCTGCCCGCTGCTCGAGCGCGGCCTCGAGTGCGCGGGCCCCGAGGAGGTCCGGGTATCGGCGGCCGAGGCCTACGAGTTCCTTCACGAAGGGCAGGAAGCGCTGGCGCGCCAGGGGTTCGAGGTTCGCATTCCGCCCACCCTGGCCGGACGGCGCGGACGGAAACCGACCCTCCGTCTCACCGTCCGGCCGGACACCGACTCTTCCGGTCCGGTCCCGCGCACGGTACGGGCGGCGGAACTGGGCGGATCCGCTCCGGACGGCGGCGTCGGCCTCGACGCGCTGGTGAACTATTCCTGGGAGGTCGCGATCGACGACCACACCTGGACGCTGGACGATTTCCGGCGCCTGACCCGCGACAAACGGCGCCTGGTGCGGGCGAGCGACGCCTGGGTGGAACTCGACCAGGACGCGGTGAACCGGCTCTTCACGGAGGCGGCGCGCCGCCGGGCGCACGCGGACCGGTCCCCGGTGCTGCGCGACGCGCTTCGCGAGCGGCTGCGCCTCGCGTCGCCGGCGCCCGATCTCTTCGAGTCGGAGGAGACGGTGCAGGTCCTGTCCAAGATCGAGGGCGAGGCCTGGATCGGGTCGCTGTTCAACGCCCTCGAGGCCGCCGCGGAGGAGTTGGGACCGCTCGATCCGCCATCCGGTCTGAAGACGGAGCTCCGGCCGTACCAGCGGGTCGGCTATGGCTGGCTGCGCCTCCTGGCGGACCACGGCCTCGGCGGCTGTCTCGCGGACGACATGGGACTGGGAAAGACCTGTCAGGCCCTGACCTTCCTGCTGGGAGAGCAGGAGGCGGGCCGGCTGAGGCGGCCGTGGCTTCTCGTGTGTCCCAACTCCATCGTCGCCAACTGGAGGAAGGAAGCCGAGCGCTTCGCACCCTCGCTGCGCCTCCACGTCCGCCAGGGCGCGGGACGGTCGCGCGGCGCCGACCTGTCGCGGGCGCTTGAGGAGAGCGACCTCGTGGTGTGTTCCTTCGGGATCACCCACCGCGACTTCGATCAGTTGCGCGACGTGGAGTGGGGCGGCCTCATCGTGGACGAGGCGCAGAACCTGAAGAATCCGGGAGCCAAGCAGACGCGCGCGGTACGCCGGCTCAGGGCGCCCATCCGCTTTGCGCTCACCGGCACTCCGCTCGAGAACCGCCTGACCGACCTCTGGTCCATCATGGAGATCCTGAACCCGGGTTTCCTCGGTCCCGAACGCACGTTCCGGCGGACGTTCACGGCCGCCGTGGAAGGCGCCCAGGATCCGGAGGCGACCGAGGAACTCCGCCGGCTCGTCCGGCCGTTCATCCTGCGCCGGCTCAAGACCGACCCGAAGGTCATCCGCGATCTGCCGGAGAAACACCAGACGCGGGTCTATTGCAACCTCACCGTCGAGCAGGCCTCGCTCTACCAGGCGGCCGTGGACCAGTGCCTGGAGCGGATCGAACGCAACACCGGCTTCGCGCGGCGGGGGGAGATCCTGCGCACCCTGACCCGCCTCAAGCAGATCTGCAACCACCCCGAGAACTTCCTGGCCGCCGGCGGGTTTTTGTCGGGGCGGTCCGGGAAGCTGACGCGCCTCGTCGAGATCCTGACCGAGGTCGCGCAGCAGGGGGAGCGGGCCCTGGTCTTCACGCAGTTCGCGGAAATGGCGAAGTTGCTGGCTCCCTATCTGTCGGAAGTTCTGGATGCCGAGATTCCGGTGCTTCACGGGTCCGTCTCGCTCCGGGAGCGGGACGCCATCGTGACCCGGTTCCAGGAAGCGGCGGATCCGCCGCCGGTGCTCGTGGTCTCGCTCAAGACCGGCGGCTACGGCCTCAATCTCACCCGTGCGAGTCACGTCGTGCACTACGACCGCTGGTGGAATCCCGCGGTCGAAAACCAGGCCACCGACCGGGCGTTCCGGATCGGCCAGAGCAAGCGGGTCCTGGTCCACAAGTTCCTGTGCACCGGCACGCTGGAGGAACGCATTGCCGACCTCCTCGAGCGGAAGTCCGCGCTCGCGGAGTCGGTGATCGGGACGGGAGAGGGCTGGTTGACGTCGCTGTCTTCCGAGGCGCTGCAGAACGTGCTCGTGCTCGATCCGGAAGCGGTTGCCGAATGAGTGAGGGACTGCCGTGGTGGGCGGCGGACTTTCTGAGAGCCTCGAGGAACGGCGCGGAGGGACGCGCCCGGGGCCAGGTGAACGTCGTTCCCGGGCGAGTGCAGGTCCTGGTTGAGGGTCGCGGGTTCCGTCCGACCGAGGTCCTGCTGGAAACGCCGGTCCTGGACCGGCGCCGCTGGAGAGCATTCTTCGAGGTCTTCGCCGGCCAGGCGCTCTACCCCGCCGCGCTCTTCGCGGGCTACCTGCCCCGGTCGGCCAAGTCGGTTCTCGCCCGCCGGGGCGTGCGGCTCGTGCCGCCGCCCAGCCGCCTCACCCTGGGTCCGTACGACTGCCCGTCGGAGACCCTGGCGCGCGCCCTTCTCCTGATCGCCGAGCATTTCGCGGCCGACCCGTTTCGGCTCCTGCTGTTCCGTGGCGCGGACCGGCAGTCCGTGATCACCGGCATCGCCCGGCGCTGGAAGGCGAGCGGCGTCCGCCGGCCGGCGATCGAACTCGACGAACTTCGGGAAATCCTCGACCAGTCACCCGACCCGGAGTCCGACTCCCTGCTGCCGGTGGTGCAGAGGGCGGAAGCCTTCCGCGACGATCCGATCCTGCGCGGGAACCTGGCCCGGCTCTACACGAAGGTCTCCGAGCGCGCCGCCGCGGTCACGCCGCGCACCCGCCCGGAGGATTAGCAGCAGGTAGGGAACGCCGGCCTCTGGCCGGCACCGCGGCCCGAGAGGGCCGCGAAACTGCCCTAGTCCCATTCCCAGCGCTCTCCCGCCCGGATGGTGTCCCGCCG
>VXNL01000075.1 GCA_009840635.1 Acidobacteriota bacterium
CCGTGTCGCCGCCCGCCTGCGGCGGGCTGTGCCGGCTGAAGCCGGCGTTCCAAGCGGTCCCCGCCACCTTGGGGCCCCAGCATCCCGCCCCGCGCTTTCATGCCCGGCGGACGGAAGCCGGAAGAATCGCCCTGGAAGTGCCATTTCTGCTGCCTTTATGGCGGAACGACTACCGATATCGCGTTTCCTGCGGGTGTTCTTCATCGGATCGCATCGCGCGCGGGTCGCCGACTCCGGTGAGCACCCCGACCCGTCTGCCGCCGTCGTGGAGTCCCGGCAGCCGGGACCCCGGACCGTCCCGACCGGTCCCTAGTCGTTGTGCGCCGCCGGCGTGTCCGGCCTTCGGGCCCGCACGCTCGCCCGGACGATGCGGATCTCTTCGTAGGAGTACGCGGGGCCGAGCCGGTCGCGGACCGGACGCAGCGCCTCGCCGCCGTCGGTGAGCAGCGCCTCCCGGATGCGGGCGGTGCGTTCCGGGGCGGGCAGGCTCGGGGACAGGTCGAGCGTCGCGCCTTCCCGGACCAGGCGTTCGACGTGATGGAGCACGGTGTTCACGCTCACCGCGCGGATCTCCGCGATTTCCGCGACGGAACGGCCCTCCTCGAGGAGTTCCCGGGTGGTGTCGAGCGTCGCGCTTCGCTTCGCGCGGCCGGAACTCCGGGCCTTCGTGGGCGGACCGAGGGCCGACGTGCGGTCGGGCAGCTCCTTCGCTTCCGCGTGACCGCGAACGGTTTCCAGGAAGGGCGTGCCGTACCGCTCGAGCTTCGCCGGGCCGAAGCCGTGGACGCGAAGCAGGCTCTCCTCGCTCTGCGGGAGGTACGCCGCGATCTCCCGAAGCGTCCGGTCGCCGCAGACGTGGAAGGGACGGAGCCGGTCGCGCTCGGCGAGCCGGCGGCGAACCTCCCGCAGCGCCTCGAACAGGTCGGCCTCGATCTCCGGCGGCGCCGGGGCGGCGGGGTCACTGGACGCCGCGAGGGCGGCAGCGGTCGAATCCGGCGCGCCGGCCTTCCGCGGGCCCGGCGCCGCAGTCCGCGGGCGGGTGAGGGTGATCCGCTCGCCGGCGCGCAGGAACCTCCAGCCCGCCGGCGCGATGGAGACCGTCGGAAACTCCCCGGCGGCGCGGAGGAGCAGGCCGCGGTCCACGAGCTGGTCGGCAAGGTCGCGGAGCTCCTCGGCCGGGACGTCGCGGGCGATCCCGTGGACGCTGAGGCGGTCGTGGCGGAACTGGAGCACCTTGCGGCTGCGGGACCCGCGGAGCACCTCGGTCACGTGGGCCATGCCGAACCGCGCGCCGGTGCGATGGACGGCCGAGAGGATCTTCCGGGCGATCTCGGTGCCGTCGAACTCCGCGGCGTCCGCCTCCGGATCGAGACAGTTGTCGCAGTTGCCGCAGTTGTCCCGGCCCTCCGGGGTCGCCTCCCCGAAGTAGTCGAGCAGGTGACGGCGGCGGCAGGTGCGCAACTGGCAGTACCCGAGCACCCGGCGCAGCCGGGCGAGCGCCCGTTCCTGTTCCACCGGGTCCTCGATCTCGCGGATGAACTTCTCCTGCGTGCTCCGGTCGGCCGTGGTGTAGAAGAGGACGCAGTCGCTCGGTTTCCCGTCCCGGCCCGCGCGCCCGGTCTCCTGGTAGTAGCCCTCGAGGGACTTCGGCAGGTTGTAGTGGACGATGAGCCGGATGTCCGGCACGTCGATCCCCATCCCGAAGGCGATCGTCGCCACGATGACGGGGGTCGCCTTGCTCGTGAACCGTTCGTGGGTGTCGCGCCGGACGTCGTGCTCGAGTCCCGCGTGGTACGGCAGGGCCTCGATCCCGGTGTCCCGCAGCGCGGCGGCCACGTTCTCCGTCTCCCGGCGGGAGAGGCAGTACACGATCGCGGACTCCCCCGCCCGCTCGCGGAGCATGGAGGTCAGCACGGGCAGCGAACGCCGCTTCGGCCGGACCCCGTAGCGGATGTTCGGGCGGTTGAAGCTCGCGACCAGGAACTCGGGGTCGTCCATCCCGAGGCGCTTCGCGACGTCGGCGCGGACACGGGGGGTCGCGGTGGCCGTCAGCGCCATGAAGGGGACTTCGGGAACCTCCTCGCGCAGCGCCCCGAGCGTCAGGTAGTCGGGCCGGAACTCGTGTCCCCACTGCGAGATGCAGTGCGCCTCGTCCACCGCGACGAACCCGACGCCGAGCCGCCGGAGGAAGTCCGGGAAGCCGGGCAGCGCGACCCGCTCGGGCGCCACGTAGAGCAGCTTGAGATCACCCCGGAGCGCGGCGCGCCGGACCTCCGCGGCTTCGTCCGAACGCATCGAGCTGTTGAGGCAGCCGGCGGCGATGCCGCGGGCGCGGAGCGCGTCCACCTGGTCCTTCATGAGCGCGATCAGCGGGGAGACCACGAGCGTGAGCCCGTCGCGCGCGAGCGCCGGAAGCTGGTAACAGAGCGACTTGCCGCCGCCGGTGGGCATGAGCACCACGGTGTCCCGTCCGGCGAGGGCCAGTCGGACGGCGCGCTCCTGCAGGGGACGGAAGGCGTTGTGCCCGAAGTGGCGCCCGAGGAGCGCCCGGAGCGGATCCTCGGTGGGCGGAGTCTTCTCCCCGGAGCGGTGGCCCGCGTGTGCCGCGTTGCGGACGTTCACCGGTTGCGGATCTTGCGCTCGATCCGGCGCGGCACTTTCTCCCAGGGTTCAAGGTTCTCGGTCCCGGCTTCGATGGCGGTGATTCGGCGCCTGATCTCAGCATCGCAGGCCGCCTCGGGACCCGGATCGGATGGTCGCAGCGCGTCGGCGAGGACAGTCGGCACGGCGCGGGTGATGGCCAGTCTCCAGGTCGCGTGCCGGCGCCCTCGCAGCCAGCCCCAAAACCGCGGGAGCTTCCGTTTGACCTTCTCGTCGAAGATGACATCCATGATCGCCCGGTCGACCCACTCGCGCAGGACGTCCACGGGGACGATATGGATCTGTCCCGCGTTCTCGCGAACCTCGGCCGGGACGCCACGCTCGTCCGACCGGAGTACGGTCGGCGGGCTGTCGGCCGCACGAACGATTCCGATCAACTTTCCCCCTGCGCCCCCGTCATGGTTGCCACCCGCTGTCTGCCCGGGACTCAGGATGACGGGGCTCCCGCTGTTTCCGGGAAAAGCGGTCCCCTCCAGAATGAAAGGCTTCCGGCGCGTCACCCATCTGGGCAGCCGGGAGATGCTCGCCAGCCGGACCCCAAGGAACTTCCGGTGCCTGGCCTCGCGCGGCAGTACGAACCCGACGAGAAACGCTTCGTCTCCCAGCCCGACACCTTGCTCCCACAGTTGCCAGAGCGACAGGGCGCCGGCTTCCACATCAAAGCTGCGCGGACGGATCTGGTCGAGCGGAGGATGCTCCCCCTCGAGAAGCAGGACGGCGAGATCCTGTTTTTGGTCCACTTTCCAGGTGGCGCGCCCGCCGTCGATCTTGCCCGTCACGGTGAACGGCTTTACCGCAGCTCCTCCAGTGGGCGGGAACGACACGTGGATGCGCTCGAAGCCCCGGTCGACTACATGGGCGTTGGTAGCCAGAATCCGGAATTCCCGAGTTGCGTCGTTCCAATGCCGGGCAAGGCAGCAGAAACCGGTCCCGGCCCAGAATCGGTTGCCATTCTGGTCGTTTGCCTCGAACATGACCACGGTGCTGAGGTAGGGCCGGGGGACTGAGCGCATCGCGTCAGCCGAGGCCGGCGAACCGGCGGCGCCGGGCGGGACGCCTGCTCACGGGTGACCTCCCGGACCGGCCTGCTCCAGCACCCTGAGCAGGGCGTCGACGGGGACTACCCGAACGAGCCCCGTGTTCACTTGCACATTGAGCCGTCGGCCATCATGGGTGGCCTCAACTGGCCCCCACGGGTTCGGCAGGGACTCCGCGACGACGCCGATCAGCTTTCCGGCCGGGTCGCTGCGCGCACGGTCGGCCGCGGGGCGATGCGGCTTCATGAGGACTGGGCCGCCGCGGTTGCCCTCGAAGGTCGTGGCGTCCACCAGGAAGGCGTTGGACAGGCCTTGGTAGCAATCGTGAATCCGGGCGACGATTCCCCGCCGGACCAGGGGAACGGGACGCAGACGTTCCAACACGGGACCGAACCCGAGCACGAGGACATCATCGCCTTCTCCGATTCGTTTCCTCCGCATGGCGGAGAGGGTGAGGGCGCCCTTTGTGGTTGAAACTGCCTGGAAACGCAACCGGGTCCTGGCGAGGTACTCCGGGTCGAGTGGCAGCACTGCGAGGCCGCACTCGTCGTCCGAGAACCAGGTTCTCCGCGCAAAACCGCGTTTGTCGGTCACTGGCTCCACGAGGGGATGGGCTCTCCTGCGGCGGCGGCCAATCAACACTCTGCCGTCAAGGTTCCCGCGCATCGCCTGCGCGCTCGTGACGAGGAACATTGCGTCAACCGCCTTCTCGCCGACGAAACGATGCCGGCAGAAGAAACCCGTCGCCGCGTAATGGAAACGGCCATTGCGCTCCTCCTCGAACAGGGCCACCGTGTCGAGCTGGCGGGACGGGAGGAGCGGCACGGTGAGGTCGCTTCAGTTGGAGGTCGGGAGTGGGTCGGGATGGGAGTTCGCCGGTTGTCCGGAAGCGGCGCCGGGTGCGCTCCTTTGGCGCGCCCGGTACGCCTGCCTGGGGCTGCTCCGCTGGTCGGGGTAGCGGAGTTCCAGCAGACCCTCCTTCGTCATCGGCCGGAGGTGTCTCTTCGTGAGGCTGTGCTGATGCATGGAGAGCCAGCGCGCGAGCTCGGCGGGGGTGGTCCATTCGCGGCTCCCGCAGATCTCGAAAATGAGAGCACGGAGGCTGTCCCGCCGGGGTCGTGGTTTGAGCCCCTTGACCCAGGGAACGAGGATCTCAGGCAGACCGGCAAAGCGGTCCGGATCCGGGACTTTCCGAGAACGGGACACCTTTTCGGGGGGGTCGCGTGCCGGGTCAGGGTTTCCGGGAGGCTGGAGCTCGGGTCCAGGCTGCGCCGGCAGCGTCTCTTCGTCGCGGGGCTCCACGGGTTTCTTTCGCCGCTGCGGTGCGCGCGGAGGATGCGTCTTGGTGTTCGCGGCGTTGGCCTGCGGTCTCCCCGGTTTGTCTGACACGGGCGGGTCCAGCAAGCCGAGTCCGGTTGCGCCATCTCCGCGCAGGACGCGGGTCAAATTGCCAACACTGGAGAAGGCCGCGGCGATTCCCATGCCGCCCTCGGTCAGCCGGCCGCCGAATCCCAGCACCGTTCGGCCAAGTTTCCGGACTTCCGCCGTCGCGCCGCTGACCTTTCCGTCGGGCCCGCGCAGGGCCCGGGTGCTTCGGACGATGCCCCCGCCGACCCTGCGAGCTGCGTGTCCGACGCGAACAGCGACCCGCGCCGCTTTTTCGCCTTCGACCGCGATACGGTGAATCCGCGCGCGAGCAGCGGGCCAGTTCTTTCTGAGGTACTGGTAGGCCGCTTGAATGCCGGCGCCGATCCAGCGGATCCAGAGCCACACGCCGCGGAGCCACGGGCGCGGTTTCCCGATCCAGGCGCGGATGGCCTTGAGGCCAGGCGGCGTCTCATCGCGCGCGTCTGGGTTCGCCGGTTCGGGCTCGGAGTCCTCGGCGCGCAGGTTGAGAATCGACAGTCGGAAGGAACCCCTGTTGGGCTGTGGGGTGCGGATTGTCGCCGAAATCTGGTCGGAGAATTCAAGCTAAGTCGTTGTTACAAAATAAGTTACGGCTGTAATGCCGGTCTTTCCTCGGAGCCTGGGGCGACAACCGAACCGGCGGGCCCAAGCCTGGGGCGATATGGGAGTCGGCGGGCTCAAGCCTGGGGCGATATGAGAGTCGGCGGGTTCGAGCTTGGGGCGATACCGGAGTCGGCGGGCTCGAGCCTGGGGC
>VXNL01000096.1 GCA_009840635.1 Acidobacteriota bacterium
ACGCCGGCTTCAGCCGGCACAGCCCGCCGCAGGCGGGCGGCGACACGGACGTCATGCGCCGCGATGGCGCGGCTGCGCGGGCCAGCACACCCGGGGTAGCGACGAACCGCCCGCGGCCCTGCGGGCCGCTGTGCCGGCTGAAGCCGGCGTTCCAAGCCGTCCTCGCGACTCTCCTAGCCGGCGGTCCGCGGGTTCGCTACGGCAGCTCGCCGTTGAGTTCCATGTACACCCGGCGGAGCGCCATGCCGCGCTGACTCTCGCGGAGCGACCAGGTCTCGAGGTCCCCGAAGTCCGCCTGTTCGTCGGCTTCCTCGGGGGTGAGGCCCATCTCGTGGAGCCGCGTGGACTCCGCGATCACCGTTGCGATCGCCTCGATCGCGACCTGCAGCTCGTCCCGGAGCACCTCCGGGCTGTCCACGAAGCCATGTCCGGGGATGTTCACTTGGGCGCCGATCTCCTGGGCCCGCCGCAGCATCGCCACCCACTCCGTGGGGTAGGCGGACCGCATCGCCGGATACACCCGGTGGAGGTAGGCCTCGGTCAGGAAGAGGACGCTCTCCTCCGGCAGGTGGACCACCAGGTCGCCGCCCGTGTGCGCCCGGCCGAGGAACAGGATCTCGATCGCCCTTCCACCGAGCGTCAGGTCCAGGCGGTCGGAGATCACCGTCTCCGGGATCGGGATCTCGGGGATCCGCTCGTGCATCCGCTCCATCGCCGCCACCGAGTTCTCGTGGACGATGTACTCGACTCCCTCCGGGAACGCGCCGTTGCCCGCGGTGTGGTCCCCGTGGTCGGAGCAGACCACCACGTGGGTGATCGGCTGGTCGGTGATCTTCCCGATCTCCTCGACCATCCGGGCGGTCTCCTCGAAGTTCCCCTGCCCGTCGGCGACCAGCACGCCCTCGTCGGTCACCACGAACATGCTGACGGTGGTGAAGAGCTCCTCGCCGGCGGCCCGGAGCTGCTCGTAGGAATACACGCCGGGCGCCAGTTCCTGGACCCGCGGAAAGTCCGCTTCCGTCAGGCCGCGCTGGAAGGGATCGGCGGTGCGCGCCGGAACCTCCGGCGCCGCGGGTTCGGGCTCCGGCGCGGGTGCCGGCTCCGGCGCGCCGCAGGCCGCGAGGCCCGCGGCGACGGCCAGGACGGTCAACAGATCACGCAACATGTTCGCCTCCTCCAAGGCCACGGTGGCGGCCGGGGCAACGGATCGTATTCGCCCGCGATGGGCGCCCGGCGTACGATGGAGCGTTCCACAGCCGCCAAGGAGAAGCCCGATGCGCTATCGCCCAGCTCTCGCCGCCCTCGTCCTCGCCCTCGCGGGATTCGCCACCGCCGCCGCCCAGGACGGCTACCAGATGCCGCCCGACAACATCGTGCGGATCGCGGAGGCGCCCCCGACGCCCGGGATCTCGGTGTCCCCCGACAAGGCCCACGCGGTGCTCACGCATCGCGAGAGCCTGATCCCGCTCGCCGAGCTGTCGCGGACCGAACTGCGGATCGCCGGCCTCCGGATCGACCCGGCCGCCAACGCGATGAGCCGCCGCCGGATGTTCCGGGGGCTCACGCTCAAGACGCTCGATGGCGGCGCCGAGACGGCGATCACCGGCCTGCCGGATCCCCTGCGCGGCGACCACCTGAGCTGGGCGCCGGACGGCTCCCGTTTCGCCTTCACCCACACTGCGGATGACGGCGTGGAACTGTGGACGGTGGACGCCGGCAGCGGCGCGGCGACCCGCGTCACGTCCGGGGTGAACGCGATCTTCCGGAACACGCCGTTCCACTGGCTCAGCGACAGCGCGCACCTCGCGGTGCGGATCGTGGACGCCGGCCGCGGCATGCCGCCCGAGGCTCCGGCGGTTCCCGAGACGCCGGTGATCCAGGAGACCACCGGACGCGTGGCGCCCGCCCGGACATACCAGGACCTGCTCACCAGTCCCCACGACAACGCGCTCTTCAGCTACTACGGCACCGCCCGCGCAGTCGTCGTGGACCTCTCCGGAGGCGCCACGGAGATCGCCGGCCCGGGGATCATCGACCGCTTCGCGCCGTCGCCGGACGCGAACTACCTGCTCGTCAGCACGGTCCACGAGCCGTTCTCGTGGCTCGTGCCGTATTCGCGGTTCCCCCACCGGATCGAGATCCGGGACCGCACCGGGGCGGTGGTGCGCGAGGTCGCCGACCTGCCGCTCCACGAGGAGATCCCGATCGGCCGCGACTCGGCGCCCACCGGGCCCCGGTCCGTGGGCTGGCGCGGCGACCACGACGCCAGCCTGGTCTGGACGGAGGCCCGCGACGGCGGCGATCCGCACGCAGAGGCGTCGGTGCGCGACGTGCTGGTGCAGCTCTCCGCGCCGTTCGAGGGCGATCCCGAGGTGCTGCTCCAGGTGCCGCTGCGGATGATGGGGGCGAGTTTCGGCGGCGGCCGCGGGGTGGCCATCACCCGCTGGTGGATCAACCGCGCCGAGCAGGTCTGGGCCATCCCGGCCGCCGGGGACGGCGAGCCCACGCTGGCCTTCGATACCTCCTACGAGGACCGCTACGCCGCGCCGGGGACGCCGCTGACCACCCGGAACGAGCGGGGAGCGCGGGTGCTCCTCACCTCGGCGGACGGCTCGAAGGCGTACCTGACCGCGGAGGGCGCGTCGCCGCAGGGCAACCGGCCCTTCGTGGACGAGTGGGACCTCGCGACGGGCGAGACCCGGCGCCTCTTCCAGTCGGACGCCGACTCCTACGAGACCCCGCTGGCGCTTCTCGATCCGGAGGCCGGGCTGCTCCTCACCCGGAAAGAGACCCGGACCACGCCTCCCAACTACTACGTCCGCGACCTCGGAAACGGCGGCGAGGCGAGCGCCATCACCGACATCGCCCACCCGTACCCCGCGCTCGAGGGGGCGGGCCGCGAACTCATCCGCTACCAGCGCAGCGACGGCATCGAGCTGAACGCCCTGCTCCACACCCCGCCGGGCTACGACCAGGCCTCGGACGGACGCCTGCCGTTGATCGTCTGGGCCTATCCGCGCGAGTACAAGAGCGCCGCGGCCGCCGCCCAGGTCCGGGATTCACCGCAGCGGTTCAGCTTCATCAGTTGGGGCTCCGCGCTCTACTGGCTCACCCAGGGATACGCCGTCATGGAGAACGCCACGATGCCGATCATCGGCGAGGGCGACGAAGAGCCGAACGACAGCTACGTCGAGCAGCTCGTCGCGAGCGGCCAGGCGGCGGTGGACGAGGCGGTCCGGCGCGGGGTCGCCGACCCGGAGCGGACCGCGATCGCCGGCCACTCCTACGGCGCGTTCATGACCGCGAACCTGCTGGCGCACTCGGACATCTTCCGGGCGGGAATCGCCCGGAGCGGCGCCTTCAACCGCAGCCTGACCCCCTTCGGGTTCCAGAGCGAGCCGCGGACCTTCTGGGAGGCCCCGGAGATCTATTTCCGGATGTCCCCGTTCATGCACGCCGACCAGGTCAACGAGCCGATCCTGCTGATCCACGGCATCGTGGACAACAACTCGGGCACCTTTCCGGTGCAGAGCCGTCGCTTCTACCACGCGCTGAAGGGCCACGGGGCGATCGCCCGGCTGGTGATGCTTCCCCACGAGAGCCACGGGTACGTGGCCCGTGAGTCGGTGATGCACACCCTCTGGGAGCAGCACCAGTGGCTCGAGCGGCATGTCAAGCTGGCCGCGCCGCGGATGGAGACGACCCAGCAGATGCCTGGCCGGTAGGGAGCCCACGGACTCCGGGCGCCGCGAGCGGGGGCGCCCGGAGTTTTCCCCCACGGGGAACACACCGTTCAAGCAGGCGTCGTCGGCTCTCCGTACACTCGCCACCATGACCATGAACCGCCGGCTCTTTCTCGGAACCTCCGCGCGGGCGGGACTCGTCCTGCCGTTTGCCCGCGCGCTGCCCGTCCTCGGACAGGAACAGGTCTTCGCCCATGGCGTGGCGAGCGGGGACCCGCTGGCGGACCGGGTGCTGCTCTGGACCCGGGTCTCGGGATCGTCCGACGACCGCGTCGCGGTCCGCTGGCAGGTGGCGCGCGATCCCGGGATGCAGGAAGTCGTCGCGGAAGGGGAAGGAACCACCGGACCCGGGCGCGACTACACCTTCAAGGCCACCGCTCCCGGACTGCAGCCGGGGACGACCTACCACTACCGGTTCGAGGCGCTCGGCGAGCGGTCCCCGGTCGGCCGGACGAAGACCCTTCCCCGCAGCACCGACCACGTCCGGCTCGCGTTCGTCTCCTGTTCCAACCTCCCCTTCGGCTACTTCAACGTGTACCGGCGGATCGCGGAGCGGGACGACCTGGACGCGGTGCTCCACCTCGGGGACTACCTCTACGAGTACCCGAACCGCGGCTACGGCGACGGCACCCGGTTCGGGCACGCGCCGCGGCCGGACAAGGAAATCACCACGCTGTCCGACTACCGGACCCGGCACGCGCAGTACAAGTCGGATGCCGACCTCCAGGAAGTCCATCGCCTCCATCCCTTCGTGTGCGTCTGGGACGACCACGAGATCACGAACAACGCCTACACCGACGGCGCGCAGAACCATCAGATCGAGGACGAGGAGGGCGACTGGTTCGTGCGTCGCACGGCAGCCGTCAAGGCCTATTTCGAGTGGATGCCGATCCGGGAGCCCGAACCCTGGCCGAGCCAGCGCACCTACCGGACTTTCCGCTTCGGGAAGCTCCTCGACCTCATCATGCTGGACACGCGGCTGATCGGGCGCTCCCGCCAGGCCGAGTGGGGGGACGTGGAGGGCATGCGGCACCCCGACCGGACGCTCCTCGGCGACCGGCAGGAGCGCTGGCTCTACGGCGAACTCGCCGCCGCGAAGGCGGCCGGGATGCGGTGGCCGGTGCTCGGGCAGCAGGTGATGATGGGGCCGATGCTGGACGCCGACGGCAACCCCCAGAACCCGGACCAGTGGGACGGCTACGAGGCGAGCCGCGACCGGCTCTTCGACTTCCTCGAGAGCGAGCGGATCGGGAACCTGGTGGTGCTGACCGGCGACGTGCACCAGTCGTGGGGGATGGACGTGCCGCGGAATCCGCTGGCCGGGTACGACCCGGACACCGGCGCAGGATCCTACGGGGTGGACTTCGTGACCACCGCGGTCTCCTCACCCAGTTCGAAATTGCGCCGGCTGGGAACCGAGGAGGCCGTCGCCGCCGAGGTGGCGGAGGAGCTCGCCGCCAACCCGCACAAGAAGTTCGGGGAGGCGTTCCACCGCGGCTACTGCGTCCTCGACCTCAAGCCGGATCGGATCCAGAACGACTGGTTCTTCGTCCCGACCGTCGAGGAGAAGACAGGCGAGCAGCACTGGGCGGCCGGAATCCGGGTGGCGTCCGGAACCCAGCACGGGGTGCGTGCGGACGGCCCGGCGTAGGCGGCGCCATCCAACCGGGCGACGCCGGAACGCTTGCAGTACTTCGCGTACGGCTCGAACCTCCTGACGCGGCGTCTCCGGGACCCGGCCCGCGCCCCTTCGGCCGTCGCCCTCGGAGTCGCTTCGGCTCCCGGCTTCGTCATGCGGTTCCACAAGATCGGAACCGACGGCTCCGGCAAGTGCACGCTCATCCCGACCGGCGACGATGCGGACGCCGTGTATGGAGTCCTCTACGAGTTCGCGGATTCCGATCTCGCCGGGCTGGACCGGGAGGAGGGCGTGCACCTCGGCGGCTACGCCCGCCATTCGCTGCGGCTGCGGCTCCCGAACGGCGACACCGCCGAAGCCATGACCTACATCGCCGGTGAGCCGTACATCGACTCGGCCTGTCTCCCCTTCGACTGGTATCGGGATCTCGTCGTGGCGGGAGCCCGGGAGCACCGCCTGCCGACCGCGTACATCCGGGAACTGGAGCAGACCCCGGCAGTGTCCGACCCGGACGCCGCGCGGGCGGCGTCAGCGCGGAGACTGGTGGAAAAGCCCTTCCCTACTCCGCCCGTCGCACGCTGACGATCGGCACGGGCTCGTTCAGGATCTGCCCCTGGACGACCTCACTGGCCGCGGGCGCGTCGGTCGGCAGCCGGTGGATCTCGTCGAGCACCTCCATGCCCCGGACCACCCGCCCGAAGGTCGCGTAGCCGAAGCCGTCCCGCGTCGGGTCGCCGGCGCCGGTGTCCAGCACGAAGTTGTCACCGACGTTGAAGAAGATCTCGGTGTTGGCGGTGCCGGGTTCGTTCCGCGCGTAGGCCAGCGTGCCCCGTTCGTTGCGGATCCCGGTGTCCTGCGTCAGCTCGTGCGGGACGGGCGGGAACGGCGGCTCCGCCTCGGCCTCCCCGCCGTCCCGGACCAGCATCGGCAGGCTGCGCATCCCGCCCTGCACGACGTCATGCGCGTCTCCCGCCGCCGTGTGGGTGGCGCGGTAGAACGTCGCCGCGCCGTCGTAGTGGCCGCCGTCCACGTAGCGCAGGAAGTGCGGGACCGAGAGCGGCGCCCGCTCGGGGTAGAGCTCCACCTCGATCTCGCCGAGCGTGGTCTCGATGACCACGTTCACGGTCGCTTCGGCGGCCTCGTCGGGCGCCGCCTCCGCCGGTTCCTCGGGGGCGTTCGCGCCGCATCCGGCGAGGAAAGCAACGAGCAGGACAACTGGGAACGCGGTGGTCTTCGACATGGCGGACTCCGGAGACGGGCTCCGGAACGGAGAATACCGGGCGACGCCCGAGTTGGGCGGACGCGAGAACGCATTGAAGAAACCCCCCGTGCTCGCTTGCCGCATCGCCCTGACTGCCCTCTGCGTCGCATCCCCGGGAGCGGCCCAGGACCCCGAAGCGCGGGCCGTCCGCATCGAGACCCCGCCCCGCGTGGACGGCGTGCTCGACGAGCCGTTCTGGGCCGCGATCCCACCGGTCACCGGTTTCAAACAGCGCGATCCGGTGGACGGCGCACCCGCCAGCGAGCGGACGGAGGTCCGGATCGCCTACGACCGCGACAACCTCTACTTCGGGTTCAAGCTGTTCGATTCCGAGCCCGACCGCATCCTGCGCAACATCCTCGACCGCGGCGGCCGGATCAGCAAGGACGACCGGATCGTCGTCGCCCTCGACACCTACCTCGACCGCCGGAACGGCTACATCTTCGAGATCGGCTCGCTCGGCACCCAGGACGACGCGCTGTTCACCGACGAAAGCCTGGAGCGCCCCGACTGGAACTGGGATGGCGTCTTCACCACCGAGACCACCGTGAACGCCGAGGGCTGGGTGCTCGAGATGGCGATCCCCTTCACCACCATCCGCTTCGCCGACGTGGAGGAGCCGGTGATGGGGATCGCCATCCAGCGATCCATCCGGCGGAAGAACGAGAACGTCTACTGGCCCCACATCGGCCAGGACTTCGTGGGGGGCATCGCCCAGGCGTCCCAATACGCGACGCTCACCGGCCTGAAGGACGTCCGCCGCGGCCACCGCCTCGAGGTGAAGCCCTACGCCTCCCTCGGCGGCCAGCAGCTCGCCGGCGAGCCCGACCTCGAGCGCCAGTCGAAGGCCGGTCTCGATCTCAAGTACGGCGTGACCTCCAACCTCACGCTCGATCTCACCTGGAACACCGACTTCGCCCAGGTGGAGACCGACAACGTCCAGATCAACCTCACCCGGTTCGACCTCTTCTTCCCGGAGAAGCGGGAGTTCTTCCTCGAACGGGCGGGGCTCTTCGAGTTCGGGACAACACGGGAAACCGAGGTGTTCTTCAGCCGCCGGGTGGGCCTCGACGGCGACATCCAGGGTGGCGCCCGCCTCACGGGGCAGGCGGGGCCGCTCTCCGTCGGGGCGCTCGCCCTGCGAACCGGGGGGACGCCGGACTCCGGCTCGGCCACCGGCGGCAGCGGAGTTCCGGCGGCCTGGAACTCGGTCCTCCGCCTGCAGGCGAACCTCCGGGAGCGCACCACGGCCGGGGTGATCGCCACGAGCCTCGACCGCGCCGGCGGGAGTTCGAACCGGGTGGCCGGAGCCGACTTCCACACGAGGTTCTGGACCAGTTCGTCCTTCCGGGTCTGGGGGGCGCGACTCTGGGACTCCGTGACGGACGGATCGGGCCCCGGGAAACAGGCTGCCCGCGCCGAACTCGACCTGGAGAACGATCGTTACGCGCTTTCGGTGGACCGGGTCCACGTCGGCAGGGACTTCGATCCCGCGCTGGGATTCGTCCGCCGGCGCGACATGGACGAGTGGCAGCTCTGGGGCGGGTTCCGGCCCCGCTTCGAGCGAAGCGGCTGGGCGCGCCGGTTCTCGGTGTGGGGAGGCGGCGTCCGCACCCTCGGGACCGGCGGGGAGCTCCAGTCGGAACGCCTCTCCTCGAACGCGGACTTCCTGTTCGAGTCCGGCGAACGGGTTTCGCTCGTGGTGGACGACCGCTTCGAGCGCCTCCACGGGCCGGCTTCGATCAGCGGGCGCGCCCTCCCGCCCGGGGACTACAGCTTCCGTTTCTGGGAGGCCTACGCCAGCACCAACGAGAGCAGAATGTTCTCGATTTCGCTCGAAGGGTCGCGGGGCGATTTCTGGAGCGGCCGCCGCACCCGCTACGGCGGCCGCGGGGTCGTCAAGACCGGGCGGCACCTCACCGTCGGACTCCGGCTTGCCCGTAACGACGTTTCGCTGCCGGTGGCCAGCGGCGACTTCACGACCACGCTGATCGCGGTGGATCTCGTGGGCGCCGTCAGCCGCAAGCTCTTCGCCGCCGCGCTCGTGCAGTGGGACAACCTGTCCCACGAACTCCAGGCGAACATCCGGATCGACTGGATCCATACCCCGGGGAGCGACCTCTTCCTCGTGCTCGACACCGGCTACATCACCGATGACAACCTGGATCCGAGATTCGACCCCTGGACCCGCCGGACCGCGGTCGCGAAGCTGACCTGGCTGAAGGCGTTCTGAGCCAGCTAGCAACTGCTAGTGCGTATAATACACACTGGTGAGCAGTGCTGAGGTGATCCGCAGGCTCAGTCGCGACGGATGGGTCCTCCGCAACTCCCGCGGGAGCCATCATCACTACGTTCACCCCACCACCTCCGGAAAGGTCACGGTCCCGCACCCAATCAAGCGGATTCCGATCGGCACCCTCCGCAGCATCTTCCGCCAAGCCGGGTGGGAATGGAGACCTTGATGCAATTCCCAATCGTGATCCACAAGGACGAGGACAGCGACTACGGCGTAACCGTGCCGGATCTTCCCGGGTGCTTTTCCGGCGGCGAAACTCTGGTCGGAGCCATCCAGGCGGCGGAAGAGGCGGCCCTGTGCCACATCGAGGGCCTGCTCATGGACGGAGAGCCCATCCCAGAGGCAAAACCGCTTGAAGAGCACCGAGCCGCCCCGGAGTTCCAGGAAGGAATCTGGGCGCTGGTCACCGTGGATCTCTCCCGGCTTTCCAGCAAGGCGCGCAGGATCAACATCACGGTGCCCGCAAGGGTGCTCGCCATCGTGGACGAAGCGGCCGCCCGTCACGGGGAGACGCGGTCCGGTTTCCTCGCGCGGGCGGCGCTCCGGTACATCGAACAGGAAGCAAGCGCCTGAACCCCCTCCCGTAGCTGCCACCAACACCAGGGACCGCTGACCTGGCTGAAGGCGTTCTGCGCGCATTGCACCCGTTGACGGGCCTGCCGGTCCCGCCTATCGTCCCCGCACTTCGGGCGAACCGGAGCGAATCGAGGAACTGACGTGAAGAAGTACCTGGTGCTCTACCACATGCCCACGTCCTTCGTGGAGATGGCGAAGAACGCCGATCCGGCGGAGATGAAGGCCGGGATGGAGGCGTGGATGGCCTGGTTCGCACGCTGCGGCGACCATCTCGTCGACATGGGAACCCAGCTCTCGGGGGGACGGCGACTGACCGCCTCCGGCAGTTCGTCCAGCCAGCGGAACGTCGTCTGCTTTTCGATCGTTCAGGCGGAGAGCATGGAAGCGGCCGAGGCGCTGCTCGCCGACCACCCGCACCTCGCCTGGTCGCCGGACTGCGAGATCGAGGTGCACGAGATGGTGGGAGGGTCCGGCTGATTTACCCGTCTGTCGCCCTGCGCGGAGTAGCGGCTGCCCTGCTGCTCGCCAGCCTGGTGATCGGCACTCCGGCGCCGGCCCAGGACCGCACCGCCCGGGCGGTCCGGATCGATACCCCGCCACGCATCGACGGCGTCCTCGACGAACCGTTCTGGGCGGACATCCCGCCGGTCACGGGGTTCCGGCAACGCGATCCGGTGGACGGCGCGCCCGCCAGCGAGCGGACCGAGGTGCGGATCGCCTACGACGAGGACGCCCTCTACTTCGGCTTCATGTTCTTCGATTCGGAACCCGACCGGATTCGGCGGGACGTCCTGCACCGGGGCGGGCGGATCGACAAGGACGACCGGGTGATCATCGGGCTCGACACCTACTTCGACCGGCGGAACGGCTACATCTTCGAGGTCGGCGCACCGGGCACGCAGGACGACGCCCTCTTCGCCGACGAGAGTCTCGACCGGCCGGACTGGAACTGGGACGGCGTCTTCACCACCGAGACCACCGTGAACGAGGACGGGTGGGTGCTGGAGATGGAGATCCCGTTCACCACCATCCGCTTCGCGGACGTCGAGGAGCCGCTCATGGGGATCGCCTTCCAGCGCTCCATCCGGCGGAAGAACGAGACCGTCATCTGGCCGCACATCGGCCAGGACTACCGGGGCAGCATCGCCCAGTCCTCCCAGTACGCGACCCTGACCGGGCTGAAGGACGTCCGCCGGGGCCACCGCCTCGAGGTGAAGCCCTACGCCAACCTCGGCGCCCAGCAGTTGAACGGCCAGGACGGCTTCGAACGCGAGTCGAAGGCCGGTCTCGACCTGAAGTACGGGCTCACCTCGAACCTGACGCTCGACCTCACCTGGAACACCGACTTCGCGCAGGTCGAGACGGACAACGTCCAGATCAACCTGACCCGTTTCGACCTGTTCTTCCCGGAAAAGCGCGAGTTCTTCCTCGAACGGGCCGGCCTCTTCGAGTTCGGAACGACCCAGGAAACGGAAGTGTTCTTCAGCCGGCGGATCGGCCTCGAGGACGACATCCTCGGCGGGGGACGGCTGACGGGACAGGCCGGGCCCATCTCGATCGGAGCGCTGGCGCTCCGGACCGAGAGCCGCGTGCCCGAAGTGGACGCCGGCGCCTGGAACTCGGTGGTGCGGCTCCAGGCGAACCTGCATGAACGCACCACCGTCGGGGCGATCGCCACCAGCCTCGACGCCTCCGGCGGGTCGAGCAACCGGGTCGCGGGCGCGGATTTCGTGACCCGCTTCTGGAGCAGCTCCCAGTTCCGGATGTGGGGCGCGCGGGTCTGGGATTCGGAGGACACCGGAGCGGAGGAAGGCAACGCAGCCGCCCGGGCTGAACTGGAGCTCCAGAACGACCGCTACGCCCTGCGGATTCGCCGGACCCACGTCGGCAAGGCGTTCGACCCGGCGCTCGGCTTCGTCCGCCGGCGCGACCAGGACCAGTGGTACGTCTGGACCGCGTTCACGCCGCGTTTCGAGTCCAGCGACTGGGCGCGCCGGTCGTGGCTCTGGCTGGGCGGAGAGCGAATCCTCGGAACGGACGGCGAACTCCAGTCACGCCAGTCGGGCTCTCACGCCGGTCTGGAGTTCGAGTCCGGCGAATCCATCGAGTTCAACCTCGACAGCCGGTTCGAACGCCTGCACGGCCCCGCGTCCATCAGCGGACGGGTGCTCGCTCCGGGCGACTACCGGTTCACCTCGTATGAACTCGGGGCCAGGACGAACGACAGCCGGGTCTTCTCCGGTTTTCTCTTCGGGTCCACGGGGAGCTTCTGGGGCGGCGACCGCAGTCAGGTCCGGGGCGGGGTCAGCCTCAAGACCGGCCCGCATCTCACCATCGGGGGACAGGTCTCCCGGAACCAGGTGTCGCTGCCGGTGCTCGACGGCGACTTCGCCACCACCCTGATCGCGGTGAACGTCGAGGGCGCGGTCAGCCGCAAGCTGTTCGCGGGGGCGTTCATCCAGTGGGACAACCTCTCGAAGGAGCTCCAGGCGAACATCCGAGTGGACTGGATCCACACGCCGGGGAGCGACCTCTTCCTGGTCCTCGACACCGGTTACATCACCGACGACACGCTCGATCCCCGCCTCGACCCCTGGACCCGCCGGACCGCGGTCGCCAAGCTGACCTGGCTGAAGGCGTTCTGAGGGTCCGGCGACAGAGCTCCCCGGCTCCCCATGCCGGCCCGCAGTTCAGGAAACTTGCAGCGGGTGGCGCCAGCGGAGGCCGCGGAACCGGGCGAAATCGCGGTCGGTGGTGATCCATTCGCAGCCGCGCTCGATTGCCAGCGCTGCAAAGTAGGCATCCGGCACGAGGTTGCCTTTTGCGCCGGACTCGTCGCACAGCCGACGGAAAACGCGCCAGTGGTCGGGTCCCGGATTCACCGCGACGCGATTGGGACGCTCTCGGAGAAACTCGACGAAGTGCACCGCGTTCGCCGGAGGGCTGGGCGGCACGAGAATACGCGGGTGGGTCACGACGCGCAGGAAACCGCTGAGGACAAGGTCGCTCAGTCCGAAAGCGGAGTCGGCGTTGATCGTCGATTCGAGCCACTCCCTGTAGTCGGCGTGTCTCACCGCCTCTTCCCGATACGCATAAACCAGCACATTGACATCGGGCAAGATCACGATGTTTTGTCCATCAGGTCGAGCAGTGCCGCGGAGTCGTCAAGATCCACGCCTGGCGCGACGCCCTGCCCGCGAAAGGTCGGCAGCCGGACGCGAGTTCGCCGTTCGGCGGCGCTCGCGGTCCGCGCCAGCCGTTCCCGCAGCGACTCCTCGATGATGGCAGTCAGCGTCATCCCGGAGCGGGCCGCTTCGCGCTTTGCCTCGCGGAGAAGAGGATCATCCAGCCGTATCGTCGTTCTCATGACATCAAAGCATATTTGATATGCATCAATATGTCAATACGATCACTCCCTCGTGAAGACTTGACGCAGACCTTCTGACGTACGATTCGCCGCTCCCGGAGGAAAGAACATGACTTCCACCCGTTCGCTGGTACTGGCACTCGCCGGTCTGGCCCTGATCGCCGCCCCCGCCGCTGCCGAGAACGACGTCGCCGATGTCGCCTCGCTGCAGACCACCTTCGAGACCGCGGTCGAGGCACTCAACGGCGGCAACCTGGACGGCTTCCTGGATACCGTCCACGAGGAGGCGCTGTCCTTCTACGCCTGCGGCCCGACTTCAGGGAAACAGGGACGCGAGGCCTGCGCGATCGACTGGAACCTGTTCTTCAACAACACCACCGGGGCGGAATTCCGGACGAGTAACGAGCAGTACCGGGTCATCGGCGGCACCGGGATCGCCTACGGCGAGTACGCGCTTTCCGTCCTCTACGACGGGAAGGAGCGGATGACCGTCCACGAGGGCCGCTACACGATGACCTACATCGACGTGGACGGCCGGTGGCAGATCATCATGCAGCACAACACCCCGGCCGGCGACGACCCGCAGCCGGTGAAGAACCTGCGCCAGCCGGGCCGTTAAGCGTCAATCGCCGCCGCCACTTCCGTGAGGAAATCCGCGGCGCGCGCCGGGCCGAGCCCCTCCAGGTAGGCGTCGAGCTGTTCCCGGCTCCACCCGGAGTCCGGGGCGTGGTCCGCGACCATCTCCGCGGCCAGACCGATGAGCGGCGTACCCCCGGCGTGGGCGCCGTCGGTCACGCGGTAGGCGCGTTCGAAGCCTTCAACGAAGGGCTGGGAGGGCGAGAGCGCCTGGATCTCGTCGCTGAGCCGGCGAAGTTCCGGGGCCAGCTCCCGGGCCTCCGGATTCGCGCGCAGGCTCCGGACGACCGACTCGAAGACGTCTCCGAACCGGGCGCGGGCCTTCATGCCCCTATTGTCGCCCGCGTGGCCAGCAGGCGAGGTATTGCCGTGACACGTGCAGGTACCACTCCTGCGGTATCGTCGCCGCCGTCTGCGAGACGAACAAGGAGGTGCTCGTGGGACCGGACGACGCAACCTACGTCGAGTTCGAGGGGGTCTCGAAGACCTACGACGGGGTGACCCCGGTGGTGGACGGACTCGACCTCCAGGTCAGAAAGGGCGAGTTCCTGACCCTGCTCGGGCCCTCGGGGTCCGGCAAGACCACCTGCCTGATGATGTTGGCCGGTTTCGAGGCGCCCACCGCCGGCGCCATCCGGGTCCGCGGCCGTCCGGTCGGTGACCTACCGCCGCGGAAGCGCGGCATCGGGATGGTGTTCCAGAACTACGCGCTCTTCCCGCACCTGACGGTCGGGCAGAACCTGTCCTTCCCGCTGGAGGTGCGCGGGGTGGATCCGGAGGACCGGCGTCAGCGGGTGGCGCGCGCCCTCGCTCTGGTCCGTCTCGAGGGCTACGAGAACCGCAAGACGACGCAGCTCTCCGGCGGCCAGCAGCAACGGGTCGCGATCGCCCGCGCCCTGGTCTTCGAGCCGGACCTCGTGCTGATGGACGAGCCGCTGGGCGCCCTCGACCGCCGGCTCCGCGAGGAGATGCAGTACGAGATCCGGCGCATCCAGCGCACCCTGGGGATCACTTGCATCTACGTGACCCACGACCAGCAGGAGGCCATGGTGCTCTCCGACCGCGTCGCGGTCTTCCACGATGGCCGCCTGCAGCAGATCGCCTCCCCTGAAGGCCTCTACGAGGAACCGATGCGGAACTTCGTGGCGCGCTTCATCGGCGAGAACAACCGGCTCTCCGGGACGATCGAGAGCATTGACGGCGCTGTCTGCGACGTCCGGGTCGGCGACGCGCTGATCCAGGCCCTTCGGGTAGTCCCGGCCGGGATCGGGGACCCGACCACGCTTTCCATCCGTCCCGAACGGGTCGGGCTGGCGCCCGAGCCCGGGCTCTACCACAACGAGTTCGAGGCCGAGGTGCGGGACCTGACCTTCCTCGGCGACCACCTGCGGGTCGTGGTGCGCCTGCTTGGGAACGACGACTTCGTCGTGAAGATCCCGAACGTCGTGGGGCACGGCGCCGTGATCCCCGGGGATCGGGTCCGGATCGGCTGGACCCCCACGGACTGCCGGGCGCTGGACCACGAGCCCGAATCGGAGCCGCCGTGAGCGACGCGGGCCGTGGGTACGCGGCGCCACGTGCGCTCGCGGCTCTCGCGCTGGCGGCCGGCATCGCCTGCGCCGCCGATCCTCCGGACGGCTCGCTGACCGCCGTCTCCTGGGGCGGTTCCTTCGCGCGGGCGGTGAACAAGGCCTACTACGAACCCTTCGAGGCCCGGACCGGGGTGGTGATCGGACGGGAGGACTACAACGGCGGGCTCGCCCAGATCCGAACGCAGGTGGACATCGGGAACGTCCACTGGGACGTCCTGTCGCTCGAGATGTCCGACGCGATCCGGGGCTGCGACGAAGGGCTCCTCGAACGGATCCCGAAGGACATCCTCGCCCCGGGCGCGGACGGCGCCCCGGCGGAGGAGGACTTCTCGCCCGGCACCCTCAGCGAGTGCGGCGTGGGGCACACCTTCTACTCGACGATCTACGCCTACCACCCGGATCGCTTTCCGGACGAGAAGCCGTCCACCATCGCCGACTTCTTCGATCTCGAACGCTTTCCCGGACGCCGCGGCATGCGCCGTACCCCGCTCGTGAACCTGGAGTTCGCACTGCTGGCGGACGCCGTCCCTCCCGCGGAGGTGTATGCCGTTCTGGACACCCCGGAGGGCCTGCGGCGCGCCTTCCGCAAGCTGGACACCATCCGGGATCACGTCGTCTGGTGGGAGGCCGGCGCCCAGCCGCCCCAGATGCTCGCCGACGCCGAGGTGGTGATGTCCACCGCCTACAACGGGCGCATCTTCAACGCCCAGGTCCTCGAGAACCAGCCCTTCGTCATCGTCTGGGACGGACAGGTGCTGGCCTGGGGGCAGATGGCCATCGTCGCGGGCTCGCCCAACCTCGACATCGCACTCGAATACATCCGGTTCATCACCTCGCCGGAGTCGCTCGCCCGGCTCACCGGCTACATCGCCTACGGCCCGGTGCGCCGGTCGGCGCTGCCGCTGGTCTCCACCCATGTCGAGACCGGCGCCGACATGCGGCCGCATCTGCCCACGAGTCCCGGGAATCTCCGGAACGCGCTGCGCAGCGACTTCGCGTGGTGGACCGAGCACCTCGACGAGATGAACGAACGGTTCAGCGCCTGGCTGGCGAGGTCATGACGCGCGCCGTTTCGTTCGCCGCGCTCGCGCTGGGCGCGGCGTGCGGGCCGGGAGACGGACCCGGCTCGCTGACCGTGGTCTCCTGGGGCGGCGCCTACGCGCGGGCGGTCACCAGGGCCCACTACGAACCCTTCGAGGCCGCCACCGGACTGACCCTCGCCCGGGAGGACTACAACGGCGGCCTCGCCGAGATCCGCACCCAGGTGGACACCGGAAACGTCCACTGGGACCTGGTGGACCTCGAGATGTTCGACGCGACGCGGGGCTGCGACGAGGGACTCCTGGAGCTGATTCCGGACGGCCTGCTCGGCCCCGGCGCCGACGGCTCCCCGGCCGCCGAGGACTTCTGGCCGGAAGCGAATGGCGACTGCGGGGTGGGGAACGTCTTTTACTCCACGGTGGTCGCGTACCACCCCGACCGCTTTCCCGGTGAGAAACCGGCGGTGCTCGGCGACTTCTTCGATCTGGAGCGCTTTCCCGGCCGGCGCGGGATGCGCCGCAGCCCGCTGGTCAATCTGGAGTTCGCCCTCATGGCCGACGGGGTGGCGACGGACGAGGTGTACGCCGTCCTCGACACCGCGGCGGGGATGGAACGGGCCTTCGGCAAGCTGGAGACCATCCGGGACCAGGTGGTCTGGTGGGAGGCCGGCGCCCAGCCGCCCCAGATGCTCGCCGACGCCGAGGTGGCGATGTCCACGGCCTACAACGGGCGCATCTTCAACGCCCAGGTGCTCGAGAACCAGCCGTTCGTCATCGTCTGGGACGGGCAGGTGCTCGACATCGGGCAGACCGGCATCGTGGCCGGGACACCGCGCCTGAAGGAAGCGCTCGAGTTCCTTCGCTTCTCGTCCTCGGCGGAAGCCATGGCCCGGCTCAGCGGGGAGATCGCCTACAGCCCCACCCGTCGCTCGGCGCTGCCGCTGGTGACGACGCACCGCGAGACCGGCGTTCCCATGCTGCCGCACCTGCCCACCAGCCCGCAGAACCTCGGACGGGTGCTGACGAGCGACACGCTCTGGTGGAGCGACCACCTCGACGAAGTGAACGAGCGCTTCAGCGCCTGGCTCGCACGATGACGACCGGAAACGTCCGGTCACCAACCCGGGTACGGCTCCGCGCGGCCGGGCTGACCTTGCCGCTGGTGGCGTTCGTGGGGTTCTCGTTCCTGTTCCCGCTGGGGACCATGCTGTCCCGGAGCGTCTACGACCCCCTGGTCGCCGACACGCTCCCGGACACGCTCGCCCTCCTCGAGGAGTGGGACGGGGAGGCGCTGCCCGGAGAACCGGTGTTCGCGGCCGCCGCCCGGGAACTTGGGACGGCGCTCGAGGGCCGGTTGGCCGGCCGCCTCGGCGGGCGGGTGAACCGGGTGGCGAGCGGCATGCGCACCGTGATCGTGCGCGGGGCCCGGGCCGCGGCGGAGGCCCCCGCGGCGACCGCCCGGGAGACCCTCGTCGCCGGGGATCCCGCCTGGGGCGAGCCGGCCACCTGGCGAGCGATCCGCACCGCCGGGGAGCGCTTCACCGTTCGCCACTACCTGCGGGCGCTGGACCTCGACCGGGACGCCGCCGGGTCCATCATCCGCCAGCCCGAGGAACTCCGCATCTACGTGCCGCTGCTGCTCCGCACGCTCATGGTCAGCGGGGCGGTCACCCTGCTCTGCCTGCTGCTCGGGTATCCGATCGCACACCTGATCGCGAACTCGCCGCCGTCCCGCGCCCGCTGGCTGATCCTGCTGGTGCTGGTCCCCTTCTGGACCTCGCTGCTGGTGCGCACCACCGCCTGGATCGTGCTGCTCCAGACCCACGGGGTGCTCAACAGCCTGCTGGTCGCCCTCGGGATCGTCGCCGACGACGGCCGGATCGCCATGATCTACAACATGACCGGCACGCTGGTCGCGATGACCCACGTGCTGCTGCCGTTCATGGTGCTGCCGCTGTATTCGGTGATGCGGACCATCCCGCCGCACTTCATGCGCGCCGCGTCGTCGCTGGGCGCGAACCGGCGCCAGTCCTTCTTCCGCGTCTACTGGCCGCTCACCCTGCCGGGCACGGCGGCGGGCTCGCTGCTCGTGTTCATCCTGGCGATCGGCTACTACATCACCCCGGCCCTGGTCGGCGGGTCGAGCGGACAACTCTTCTCCAACATGATCGCCTTCCACATGCAGACCTCGCTCAACTGGGGGCTCGCGGCGGCACTCGGCGGGATCCTGTTCGTGGTCGTGGGGGCGCTCTACGTGGTCTACGACCGGCTCGTCGGCGCCACGAGCCTGAAACTGGGATAGGCAAATGGCCCTTGGCCTCCGGGACGGCGCGGCCTCGCGGGCCGTCTATCTCGCCTTCTGCTCCTTCGTCTTCGTCTTCCTGGTGGCGCCGATCCTGGTGATCGTCCCGCTCAGCTTCAACGCCGAGCCCTACTTCACCTTCACCGAGGGGATGCTGCGGCTGGACCCCGACGCCTGGTCGCTCCGCTGGTACGAGGCGCTGGTGGACGACGTCCGCTGGTCCCGGGCGCTCGTCAACAGCCTGGGGATCGGGGTCGCCGCCGCCCTCCTCGCGACCGTGCTCGGCACCGTGGCGGCGCTCGGGCTCTCGAGCCCGGCGATGCCGCTCCGGCGCCTCGTGACCGGAATCCTGATCTCGCCGATGGTGATCCCGGTGATCATCGCGGCGGCGGGGATGTTCTTCTTCTATTCCGACCTCCGCCTGACCCAGTCGCACTTCGGGCTGATCCTCGCCCACGCGGCGCTCGGCACCCCGTTCGTGGTCATCACCGTGACCGCCACCCTGTCGGGGTTCGACCGGAACCTGGTCCGCGCCTCCCAGAGCCTCGGCGCGGGGCCGCTGACCACCTTCCGCCGGGTGCAACTGCCCCTGATCGCGCCGGGGGTCCTGTCCGGCGCGCTCTTCGCCTTCGCCGCCTCCTTCGACGAGGTGGTCATCGTCCTCTTCATGGGCGGGTTGAACCAGCGCACCATCCCCCGGCAGATGTGGTCGGGAATCCGGGAGGAGATCAGCCCCACCATCCTGGCGGCGGCGACCTTCCTGATCGCCTTCGCGCTGCTGTTCCTCTTCGCGGTGGAGCGCCTCCGCAGCCGCACCCGCTAGGGAACGCCGAGCCCTCACGACGCGTACGGCTTGGAACGCCGGCTTCAGCCGGCACGCGGCCCGCAGGGCCGCAGAGCGCGCGACGCCCCCGTGGGGAAGGCACGTAAGGCTTGGAACGCCGGTCTCCAGACCGGCACCGCGGTGCTCCGCACCGCGCACCGCCCGACCCCACCCGCGCCGGGAGCGCCGACTAGCGGTTCTTCAGCTCAAACCCGCGCGCCAGCACGTACGCCAACAGCGCCACCACGAACACCAGGAGCAGCATCCAGGCGATGCCCTGGAGCGTCTCGATGACCGTCCGGTAGACCTCGAGCGTCCAGCGCTCCGCGGTGAGGACCAGGATCTCCTCGTCCTTGTCGGGCGCCGAGATGTAGCGCTCCAGCTCGTGGATGCGGACGCCGGCCGAGACGCCCACCACGTAGGCCGCGAACTTGATGTAGCGGTGCCAGGCCCCGCTGAGTTCCTCCGTGACGATGCGCCGCAGGATGGAGGCGATGGGCCGGTCGAAGAGCCGCACGGCCCCGAAGGACACCGCCACGGCGATGACGAAGGTGACGATCAGCAGCGTGAAGAACATGGAACGAGCCTAGTTTCCGGAGTGGTGGATGCGCCCGCCCTTCACCACGAGCAGCACCCGATGGAGGGCCCCGATGTCGGTGGCCGGGTCGCCGTCCACCACGACCAGGTCGGCGGCGTATCCCTCCGCGACCGTTCCTATCTCGTCCTGGAGCCCCAGTGACTCCGCAGCGAGCGAGGTGAGGCCGACGACGACGTCGGCCGGGTCCTGGCCACCCTGCTCGACCCGGGCGACCGCCTCGCGGGCGTTCTGCCCATGCGCGCCGGCCACCGCGTCGGTCCCGAAGACGATCTTCAGGCCCTCGGTGGCGAGCGCCATCACGAACGTCTCCACCGCCCGCACCCGGCCGGACTCCATGGCGGTGAAGCCTTCCTCCGTGTAGTTGCCGATCCCGAGGTAGCGGTCCTTGTTCTCGAAGTAGTTCTGGAAGATGAGGTAGATGTTCGGATCGTAGAAGGTGCCGTTCGCCGCCAGCAGGTCCAGCGTCTCCTTGTCGAGGAGCGCGCCGTGCTCGATGGTGGTGCAGCCTGCCCGGGAGGCGCGCGTAGCGCTTACCGGCCCGTGGGCGTGGACCAGCGTGCGCAGCCCGCGCTCGTTCGCGGCCCCGCAGGTGGCGTCGAGTTCCTCCTGGGTCAGCGTGGGGCCACCCCCGACGCGGATGCTCTCGGACGCGAAGATCTTGATCGCGTCGGCCCCCGCGTCGGCGAGACGGTGCACCTCGGCGACCAGTTCATCCGCGCCGCCGGTGCCGGCGAAGAGCTGGCCCAGCGTGGTGATGATTCGCGGACCGGGCACCACGCCCCGGTTCACGGCGTCGCGAACCGGCCCGTCCGCCGCCGCGCCGAGGCTCTGCACGGTGGTGAAACCGGCCTCCAGCATCCGGATACCGTTCTCGACCGCGTGCATCGCGGCCGTCTCGGGAGCAGCGCCCCGCGCCAGCTTCCCGTCCTCCCCGAAATGCCAGCTCAGGTGGACGTGGGTATCGATCAGCCCGGGGAGGATCGTCCCGCCGGGGAAGTCGTGCCGTTCGCCGGCCGGCAGTTCGGCGGCCGCCGCCACCGCGACGATCCGGCCGTCACGCACCGCCACCCCATGTCCCTCGAGGACGCCGCCACGTCCGTCGAGGACCCGGTCGGCGATGAGCACGATCGTGCCGTCGTCAGCCGGCCCGGCGGCCGTTTGTCCACCCCCTCCACAGGCCGCGAAGACTGCGATGGCAACCGCCAACAGGCACAACTGACGAAGCCGCGAGAGTTCGGTCATGACGGGAACGAGTGTACGGCTCGAAGTAGCGACCCTCGAACACGACGAGACGAGCCGTCCGCACAAATGACGGAACGATCGTCATATGACCGGCCATATGACGACGATGTCGGCAGAATCGGTCTTCGTTCCGAGAGCCGGCCACTGTGATTGACCCGCCGGCTCACGTCGCGGGGCGGCGGATGCGGCCGGCATCAATCACGAAACGCAACCAAGCCAGCGCGTGGACGCCCTGAGCCGCGTCGCCATCCACGCCACCGGACCGGTGCCGTTTCTCCGCTGGAACGGGAGGGCCCGATGCAGTTCGCATTCCTGGATCTCCACACCGCCGACGCACGGCGGTCGTGCTACTATGTGCATGATGGTTATGGACACCATCATTGGCTTCGAGTGGGACGACGGGAACATCGGCAAGGTCGAGGCACGAGGGTTCACGGTCTCCGATGTCGAGCGCGCGTTCCTGAATGGGCGCGGGACCTATTTCCCCGATCTCAGCCACTCCGAAGCCGAGGAGCGATACTGGTTGATCGGAATCAGCGATGACGGCAGGCACATCACCGTGCCGTTCACCGTACGAACCGAGCGAGTTCGGCCGACTACCGCGTGGACGACAGCCCGCAAGTACAGGAAGTGGGTCCGATGAAGAAAGAACGAGACGAAGCCGAACTCCTCGAGAGCCAGGCGGGGCAGCTTGAACGGTTCGTGGATTTCAGCCGACCGCGGCCGGCAGTGTTTCCGAACCTCAAGCCCTCGACCGCGCGAGTCACGCTCCGAATGCCGGGTTGGTTGCTCGCCGAGCTGAAACGCGAGGCCAATCGCCGTGACGTGCCGTATCAGTCGCTGCTGAAGGTGATCCTGGCGGACTGGCTTCGCGAGCAATCCGCAGCCTGACGCAAAACGGAGCGAACAGCCTCGTTACCGGCGGGGTTGGTGCAGGCGACCGTCCCTGATCACCAGCCGTACGTTACCGAGCGCGGTGACGTCCAGCGTCGGGTCCCCGTCCACCGCGACCAGATCGGCGGCGTAGCCCTCGGCGACGGTCCCGATCTCGTCCCCGAGCCCGAGGGATTCAGCCGCGAGCGAGGTCAGGCTCACGATCAGGTCGGCCGGGGCCTGCCCGCCCTGCTCCACTCGCGCCACCGCTTCGCGGATGTTCTGGCCGTGGGCGCCGGCGACCGCGTCGGTGCCGAAGACCACCCGTAGCCCCTCGGTGGCGAGGGCCTTCCCGAAGATCCCCATCCGGCCTTCGGAGTTCTCGGACATGAGCCGGAATCCCTCCTCGGTGTAGTTGCCGATACCGAGGTAGCGGTCCTTGTTCTCGAGGTAGTTGGCGACGATCAGGTAGGTGTTCGGGTCGTAGAACAGTCCCTTCTCGGCCAGGACGTCGAGAGTGGCCTGATCGAGGAGCGACCCGTGCTCGATGGTCGTGCAGCCAGCGTTCGCCGCCCGCGTCGCGCTCACCGGGCCGTGCGCGTGGACCAGCGTCCGGAGGCCGCGCTCGTTCGCCGTGCCGCAGGCAGCGTCGAGCTGCTCCTGCGAGAGCGTCGGCCCGCCGCCGTCCCGGCTGCTCTCGGAGGCGAAGATCTTGATGGCGTCGGCCCCGGCGTCGGCGAGGCGCTGCACCTCCGCCGCCATCTCTTCCGGACCGCCGGTTCCTGCGTTGAGCGAACCGAGCGAGGTGATGATCCGGGGGCCGGGGACGACGCCGCGATTCACCGTGTCCCGCACCGGGCCGTCCACCGCCGCGCCGAGGCTCTGCACCGTCGTGAAGCCGGCCTCCAGCATCCGGATGCCGTTCTCGAGGGCGTGGAGCGCGTTCACCTCGGGCGGATCGTCGCGGGTATACCGGCCGTCCTCGCCGAAGTGCCAGTGCAGGTGGACGTGGGTGTCGATGAACCCGGGGAGGATGGTGCCGCCGGGGAAATCGAACCGCTGGCCGTCCGGCGGCAGTTCGGCCGCCGGCAGGACCGCCGCGATCCGATCCTCGCGCACCACGACCCCGTGGCCTTCCAGGACGCCGCCCCGGCCGTCCAGCACCCGGTCCGCGGTGAGGACCAGCATGGCGTCGTGCGCCGGATCGGGCTGTCGAGGAGCCGCTGTTCCGCAGGCGCCGGCAAACGCCAGGGCGGCCATCAGCGCACACAAGTGAAGCAGACGGGGTCGCGGGACCATTCCAGCGCCGAGAGTACGCCACCGGGGGCGTTTCGGCACCTCCCACTCGCGTCCGGCGGATGCGCGCCTTGGCTGCTCTTACCGCAGCGTGGCCGTGATGATCGCTACCGGGGTCCCCGCCGGGCTGAACGGCTCGATGTCGAGTTCCGCGACCGGCTCCGGGGGATCGGTCTCGGGAACCTGGTCGGTGGGCACCCACTCGCTCCCGTCGGCGATTCCGGCGTCATAGGCGACCATGGTGAACGTCACCTCGTCAAGCCAGCTTCCCGCATCGTCCAGGGTGCAGATCTCCGAGAAGCCGATGAACCAGTCGGGACTCGGAGCGAGTTTGCTGGCGTGGCTGACGCACGGGTTTTCGAGCGTCAGTTCCAGCACCGGTCGCAGCAACAGGGCGCCGACCTGATCGTTGGTCGTCGCGATCACCTGGTGCCCCCGGGACTCCGCGGCATTCGTCAGGACCGTGGCGTCTCCCGTCGCCGCGAAGGCCCGCATTTCCGCCGAGAGGAACCCACCTTCTTCCCACGGCGCCTCGCCTGGCGGATGCGCGATCAGGGCCGCGGACGACGCCAGATCGACGCCTTCCGGCAGCGGCATCGCCCCGAGCGCGATGGCGACGGGATTCCCGGAGATGCGTGGCTCGTAAACGAAAACGTAGGTCGCCGTCCCCGGGATGGGCGCGGGTGCCGGCGGCGCGGGGGTGGCCGCCGGCGGAGTTGTCGGCGCACCGCCGCCGTCACCGCCACAGCCGGTGACCAGAAGCGCCGAGGCAAGAAGAAAACCGGTCCGGAAAGTCATTCAGGTCACGCCCCCGTCGTTCCGCACGAATCTGTAATGCCGAGGCCAGGAAGTTCCGGCCGGTTCCTATCGGACTCACCCGACGGCATCGCTGTTTGACGGGACGCGGGGACCACCCATCCCGACCGAAACGCCGGCTGGGAGGACGGGCTCAGAGTTCGCCGGCGAGCCGGGAGGCGGTGCGGAGCGAGAGCGCGGCGAACGTGAGGGTGCCGTTGTTGCACCCCGAACCCACGATCGTCGGGGCGCCGGCGATCCAGAGGTTCTCGTGGTCGTGGGCGCGACCCCAGGCGTCCACCACGCTGTCGTCCGGGTCATCGCCCATGCGGCAACCGCCGCCCGGATGGTCGTAGTCGGAGGCGAAGCTGATGTTCAGCATCGCGCCGCCGCCCGCGGTGAGGATCCGGCGGAAGCGCTCCTCGATCTTCGCCTCGGTGTATCCGCGGAGTTCGGCGGACACGGGATCGTCCACGAAGTCGATCCGCGGAAGCGGGTCTCCCCACGCGTTCTTCCGGTTCGGTTCCAGGGTCAGCGCGCTTTCGCGCGCCGGGATCACGTCGTAGTAGCCCCGCATCCGGAGCGAACCGGTCTCGATACGCCCGCGCCAGTCGTTCAGCGCGGCGTCGCCGAGCAGCAGGTTCCCGTTGTCGTCCCGCAGGCGCGCCCGCTTCCCGACGTCCGACTCCCAGATCCGGAGGTCGTGGCGGATGTACTTGCCGTCGGGCTGGGCCTCGTCGTCCTTGTGCTGGAAGCGCTTGGAAAGGAGGCTGTCCGAGCCGTACACCCCGGGATAGAGCCGCATCGGGACGGAGACGAAGGCGTTCACCCAGCGGTGCCCGGTGATGAAGCGCCCCACCGTCCCGGAGCGGTTCGCGATGCCGTCCGGGAAGCGCCCTCCCGCGCTCATGAGCAGCAGGTGGGACGACCAGGCATAGCCCGCGGCCAGCACGAAGTGCCGGGCCCGGATGGTGACCGGGTCGTCCGGGTCGTCCCGGTGGAACGCATCCGCCATTCCGATGGCGTCGGAATCCGCCGTCGGAACGAGCCGCCGCACCATGGTGCGGTCGTGCAGCGTGATCCGACCCGCCTCGAGCAGGCTGCGGAAGGTGAAATCGGGGCTGTACTTGGCGCCGGTGGGGCAGATCGAGCAGGTGTCGCAGCGGATGCACTCGCGCCTTCCCCGCCAGGGACGCGAGTTCTTGGAGACCGGGTTCCGCCAGTAGGGGATGCCCGACTTCTCGGCCCACTCCTTGGCGAGGCCCAGGTTGTAGGACGTCGGCAGCGGCTCCATCGGGTAGCCGCCCGACCGGGGGTCGTACTCGGGCGGCCCCTGCTCGCCCGCGACCCCGATCCGTTCTTCGGCCTCCTGGTAAAAGGGCTGGAGGTCGTCGTAGGAGATGGGCCAGTCCGTACCGACGCCGAAGAGACTCCGGAGCCGGAAGTCCTCGGGCGAGTAGCGCGGCGTGGTGCCACCCCAGTGCATCGCGAGTCCGCCCACCGACATGGCGCGCGACTGGGCGTTCTTGCAGGAATGCCCGGGGATGTGGTCCCCCTGGTAGGGGTTCTCCCCGTAATCGAGGAAACGGCGGCGGGTGTTGAAGCGGTCCTCGAAGTCGAAGATCCGGTTCCCGGCCTCGATCACCGCAATGGACGCCTCGGTGTCCTCGGCGACCCGCTCCGCCACCATCGCGGAACTGATCCCGCCGCCGATGATGGCAACGTCGGCTTCGATGACTTTGGGCATCGTCAGTTCTGCGCTTCGGTGGCGAGGGGCTCCGGCATGGTCGCCCCCGACGCGAGGTCGCGGCAGGCCCGGGCGTTGATGCGGGCGCCGTAGGCCAGATCGGCCGCCCGCGGCCGGGAGTAGAAGCGGGCGAGCAGTCCCACGGCGACGTGCCCCGCGTACGCCGGACGCGGGAGGTCCCCGTCGACGTCGTGCCGCTCCAGGTCGGCCGCAATCAGTTCGCGCCGCTTGTCAACCGGAAGGCTGGCCAATCCAGATCCGTGCCGCTTGGTCGCCAGCAGGTCGAGCGCCTGGAGCTGCGACGCCCAGCGGGGCGCCGGATGGGGCGGGCCGTACTGCACCTCGACGGAGGACAGGTAGGGATGCGGCAGCTCGGCGACCGGCTCGAACCCGTTCATCCAGGTGACGAAGTCGCGGAGCGCGTCCCGGACGCCGTCCGCGCCGATCTCTTCCGGCAGCACCGCCTCGGCGAACGCGTGGAGCAGCGGAAGATCCAGCGAGAGGTTCAGCGCCTGGGTTTCCTGGGCCGCCTTCGCCGCCGCGCCCGTTGGCGCCGCCACCGCGGCCACCACGGCCCCGGAGGTCTTCAGGAACTTGCGGCGGCTGCTGGATCCCGAACCGTTCGGGGTGTCCGCACTCATCAGGAAATCCATTCTACCGGGGCATCCAGCGCCGTTGGCTGCCGAATCGGTGTGCCAACATCCGCCTTACGCATGTGTCACTCCGCTGGCGGGACGGTCGCCCGGACGTTGTCCGCCGGGCTGTTGCTTGCCGGACTTGCCGCAGGCGCGACACAGCCTCCCCGGCTCGATCCGCAGCTCGAAGAGGTCCTGAACGCGGTCCGCGACGGCGAGTTCGAGACCATGGCCGCCGCGATCGAGGGCGGGATGGCGGTCGACGCGAAGGCCCCGAACGGCATGACCGCGCTGCACGTGGCGGCGGTCCTCGGGCGGGAGCGTTTCGTTGCCTGGCTCCTCGAAAAGGGCGCAGCAGTGAACGATCCGGCGCAGAACGGGATCACCCCCTTGAACCGGGCCTCGATGGGGGGTCATCTCGGCACGATGGAACTCCTGCTGGAAGCCGGAGCGGATGTGAATGCCGCGGCGCGCTGGGGTGCGACGCCTCTCCTCAGCGCCGTGGACCGCGGACGGACGGAGGCGGTCCGGATGCTGCTCGCGGCGGGCGCCGATCCCACGGTGACGGCAGCGAACGGCGAGACGGCGCTCAGCCTCGCCCGGGCGAAGCAGCACCAGGACATCGTTGCCCTTCTTTCGGAGGACCCGGAGACCGTGCGCACCGAGCGCGAGGCCGCGGCCGACCGGCGCTCCTCCCGGGCGGACACCCACCACCGGACCGGGGTGGCCTACGACGACGCCGGTGACATTCGGCGCGCCATCGAGTCCTACCGGATCGCGCTCGAGCAGGACCCCGACGATCCGCTGATCCGTTACCGCCTCGGACGCGCGCTCCACCGCTTCGGCGAACGCGAGGCGCTGGTCCACCTGATCGAGGCGGTGCGGGGATGGGAGGCCGCGATCGAGGCGGGGGAGGAACTCGCACCGATCGTGCGACCGGCGCTCGAGGACGCCTGCGGCGTGCTGGCGGAAGCCGGACGGACGGACGACGCCGCGCGCTGCGAGGCGGCGCTGGCCCAGTCCCGCCGCTGACCGGGCCGGGGCAAGCCGACCTCGTCTCTAGAATCACGGCGTAAGGAGGTGTGCCGTCATGTACTCGGCCATCACCCGCCGATTCGCGGCGATCGGGTTCACCCTGGCCTTGGCCTCATTCCTCGCCGCAGGGTGCGACGACGAAGCGAGCCCGACGATTCCCGCGCCGGCGCCGCCCGCGCCCGCACCGCCGCCGCCCCCGGCCGCGATGCCCGAGCCGCCACAGATCGGGGCGGACGAGGTGGTGGACCGCGAGACGCTGCGCCTCTTCGTGGAGGAAGCCCTCCGCATTGCCGCTGCCGAGGTTGCCTCGGCCGACGAGGCCTACGCCTGGTTCGACGCCAACTTCCGGCCGGAGGGCCAGTGGCGGCAGGGTGAGATCTACCTGTTCATTGGGGACCTGAACGGCGTCAATTTCTTCCACCCCGCGTTGCCCGAACTCGAGGGAACGGACCTTTCCGGCATCACGGACGCCGCCGGCGTGCGGGTGACCGAGGAACTTCTCGCCGCGGCAGCGGCGGGCGGGGGCTACGTGGAGTACCTGTGGCCCAATCCGGAGGTCGAAGGCGACGAGGAGACCGGATCACCGAAGGTGGCGTACGCAGCTCCCCTGACGATCGGAGACCTCGACCTCGTGGTGGGATCCGGGATCTATCCGCCGGTCACCGCCGCCGACGTGCGGAACCGGGGGACGCTGAAATCCTTCGTGGAGCGGGCGGCAAACGTCGTGGCCGAGAACGGCCCTGACCTGGACACCGCTTACGCCTTCCTCGACGAGAACTTCCGCGAGGAGGGCGAGTGGCGGCACGGTCAGGTCTACGTGTTCGCCCAGACGATGGAATTGGTCAACTTCTTTCATGCCTTCCGGCCCGAGATCGAGGGACTGGACCGGACGGAGAACGAGGACGTGAACGGTGTGAAGATCAATCAGGAACTCCGGGCGGCGGTGCTGTCCGGCGAGGGGTACGTCGAATACTGGTACGACAACCCCGCGGTGGAGGGCGACGAGGAGACGGGATCTCCCAAGGTGGCCTACGCCACGGTCCTGACGATCGGATCGACGCCGCTCATCTTCGGTTCCGGGATCTATCCGGAGCAACCTGGAGGGGAGTGAGAGCGTCCCCTCCAACCGGGGGCAAATCGCGCGGAAGCACGGGACCGCCGGTCTTCAGACCGGCATCGCCCACCGCAGGCGGCCAGGGGATCGCTACCGGAACGAATCGTGCCGTGTGCCCAGTTGCGCCACCATCCGGCAGGTCGGCGTCGCGCCGTGCGCGGCGCGGAGCGCCGCGCGTGCCGGCTGAAGCCGGCGTTCCAAGCCGGAGGCGCCATCTGCGCGAGTAGCGGTACGCGCTCCGCCCGCCTGCGGCGGGCTGTGCCGGCTGAAGCCGGCGTTCCAAGCCGCCGTTTCAGCTCGACTCGCGGACTACGTCGTCGCGGGTCTTGCGGATGTTCTCGAAGCTGTCCTGGGAGATGACGTAGTACCAGTCGGCGAAGCGGCGGGTGAGGGTCTCCTCCAGTTCCCGGCCCTTCTCGACGTCGTCCTCCCAGCGGTCCCAGGCGCGGGCGAGGTCGCGGTTTTCACGGTCCCCGTCGGTGAGTTCGTCGGAAGGCTTGTCCAGGTAGTCGCGGTTCGCCGGGCGGGGTGGTTCGGGGAAGCGCTCGGGACGGAACTCCGCGGTCACGAAGAGGTAGCGGTTTTCGGCGGGGCCGGATGACGCCGCATCGGCGGTGTCCTCGGCCTCGCTGCCGGCGCTCACGTCCTCGTCGCGGCCGTAGACGACTTCGCCGAACCGCAGGGTGTAGCGGATGCCCTCGTCGGTCTCGAGCCGGACCTCTCCCTCGTTGGACAGCAGGCTCCCGCCCTGGGTGAGGTAGTAACCGCGGCTCTGCAGCGAGAGGATGTCGGCGTTCGAGACGCCCGCCGCGTCGCCGGTCAGGGTCGCCGCGATGCCCTCGGGTTTGGGCCGCACGCCCACGATCTCGAGTTCATCGGCGGCCCGGAGGATCTCGGTGACCTCGAAGGAGTCCACTTCCTCGCTGGAGCCGAGGCCCTCGGCCGTCCAGTCGCCGTCCGCCTTGCTGAGCGCCAGGCGTCCCCGGCGGTCCACCTGGAGGGTGCGTTCGTTGATGGTGTAGTCCTCGAGGACGGCCTCATCCACCCGGTCCCGGTCCATCAGCAGCAGGTCGCGCTCGATCCAGTCTCCGAACTGCGCCGAGATGTCCACCCCGAGCTGCGAGACGTAGACGCGCTTCTGGCCCGGGACCCGGACGAAGTAGGAACCCTCGCGGTCCGGCACCTGGCGGCCGATGAGGAGGTCCGCCAGCACCCGGTCGCCCGAGGCCTTCACCGTCACCCGGCGTCCCCGCCCGATGAGCGAGACCGCCCCCTCGTCCAAGGGATCCACCACCCCGAGCGTGGGATGGTCGGCGACGTTCTCCGAGCGGAAGTCGTCCTTCTCGAGGAGCATGATGCCGGCGGCGGTCTGCGCCAGCCGGTCCTGGCCGTCGGCGGGATAGTCGTGGTGGCTGGGGATGGTCCAGATCCCGTTTTCGTTCTGCACCCGGAACGGGATCGCTTCGGCGGTCGCCTCGTCGAACTCGATGATCTCGAGGGACATCGCCTCTTCGGGGTCCTCGAAACTCGGGAAGAAGCGCTCCCCGAGGTCCACGAAGTCGCTCGGCTCGGGGTTGCGCGGGGCGCTGACCGCGGCGAGCACGGTCAGCAGCAGGGCCGCTCCGGCGATGGTCTGGGTGCGGCGGAGTTCCGGCCCGCCCGTCTTCGAGGCTTCCGGGGTTGCGGCCGTGTTCTGGGTTTCGGTCATCGCTTCTGCCTCCTCACCGGTCACTGCTGTCTCAGGCGCCGCGCGGCGGCCGCCCCCTCCACTTCGGCGCGCCTCCGCCGCACAAAGGTCCAGACGCCGAGCAGGAACACCGGAATCGGCGGCAGCAGCACCGCCGCGGTGCGAATTCCGCTCTGGATGCGGCGGATCTGCGCCTCCATGCGCTCCTCGCTGGCGCGGATCTGCGCGTCCTTCTCGGCGTTGATGTTCGCCTCCAGCACGCTGAAGCGGCGGTTCTCCACTTCCTGGAGGTTCCGGGCCATGATCTGCTTCGCCTGCGCATCGAGGTCGTCGCGCTCCTCGACCGCCGCGACCCGCCGGTCGAGCCGTTCCTGCGCCTGGCGCAGCGCCTCCTGGGCGCTGGACTCCGCCTCGTCCTCTTCGAGGCTCCGCTGCTCGGTGAACTCGCGAACCCGGGACTCCACCGCCTCGAGGGTCCGGTGGCGCACCCGGCGGTTCCGGAGCGCCACGAAGGACTCGTCCCCGACGAGGACGTCCATGGCGTTCAGGAAGAACGACACGTTGTCGAAGTTGAGGTTGGGAGGCCCGATCCGGCGCAACTCGAAGAACTGCTCCGAAATGAAGTCGAGGTCGGCGATCGCGATGACGCGCGTGCTGTCCGCCTCGACCATCGCGGACGGGTCCGCGTCATCTCCCGTGGCCTCGTCCGACTCGGGCCGGAAGGTGCGCGCCTCCGCGGCGACCACGTAGGTCATCGGGTCGGGCCGGTGCGGCAGGTTGGGGTTCAACTGCGAGCCGAGGAAGTTGCGCTGCACCATCTGGAAGTAGGAGAGGACGCCGGACACGTCCCCGGTGGTGAGCAGCGGCTGGAACTCGGCCGCGGCGCCCGCGAGAGGTTCGAAGTACCCGGGGTAGATGAGCACCACCTGCTGGAGACCGGCGCTCGCCGCCGAGGCATCGGCGAAGACCTCCGGGTTGCCGTTCCCCTCACCCAGGAACACGACCTCCGGCGGGAGATGGCCGAGGTCGGGATGCGGGTTGTAGGCGTCCCAGACGATCCCGCCCGGGTCCCACGAGATCCCGAGGTTCGCCAGGAAGGACTGGATGTTCCCCTTCGGGGTCGGCGGCGGCTGGCCCTGCTGCATGAAGGGGTTCTGCGAGGCGCCCGGCGGCTCCGAGGGAGCGAGGCCGATGTTGACCACCGGCAGCGGGTCCACGAGCAGCACCGCGGGGACCCCGGTGCGGATGAAGTCGGTGACGTTGTTCATCTCGTCGTCCGCGAGCGTCGACGGCAACACCACCAGCAGCCCGTCCACCTCCTCGGTGATCATCGCGTTCGGCTGGATCTGCACCACCTCGTACTGCTTGCGCAGTTCGTCCACGACCGACCACTCCGGCGAACTCCGCATGGTCTGGAAGTCGAGGCCGCCGAAGATCCGGAGCTCCTTGGAGATGACTCCGATCCGCTTCTTGTCGGTGTTGGCCACCACCCGGATGCTGCGGGCGAGCTCGTACTCGACGGGCAGGCCGCGGTCGAAGAACGGGATCACCTGCTCCTCGGCGGCGCAGGTGAACGCGACCCCCATGAACACGTCGCTGACCCCGGTCCTCGCCGAGGACACGCTCGGGATCTCCCGCGGCATGATCCCGAACTTCTCCCGGGCCTCGCGCGCGGACTCGGTGAACGGTTCCGTGTCCTCGACGAGCACCTGGACCCGGCCTCCGCTCACCGACTCCATCTCGCGGAGCACGCTCATCAGGGTCGCGCGGGTCTGGACGAGCGGTTCGGGAACCTCGGGGCTCAGGTACGCCTGCACAAAGACCGGCCGGTCGTCGGGCAGCGCCCGGAGCAGCTCGCGGGTCTCCGGGGAAAGCGAATGGAGCCGCTCGGCGGTGGTGTCGAGGCGGAAGCCCAAGCGCGAGATGAGAACGATGGCGCTGAGCAGGGCCAGTGCGACGGAGACCGCCCGCACCGCGTGGTGGGTGGACATCCGGTAGCCGTCGGCGGCGGCGGGCCAGTGCCGCTTCCCGATGAGCAGGACGTTCAGGTAGAGGAAGAAACCGGCGACGGCGGCGAAATAGAGCACCGAAGTGAACGGGATCACGCCGCGGCCGAACTCGTCGAAATGGTGGATCGCCGAAACGGGCTCCACCGCCCGGGCCAGCCACGGGCTGAAGCTGCCGAGGAAGAGGTCGGGCAGCACCAGGACCCCCGCCGCCACCGCGCCCAGGATGAACGCCACCGTGGGGATGGAAGTGAGGAGCGACGCCGCCATCCCGGCCGCCGCGAGCGCCGCGCCGAGCAGCGCGTAGCCGACGTAGTTGGCGAACAGCAGGCCCCAGTCGGGGCTCCCGAGGAACATCAGGACGAGCGCGTGGCTGAGCGAGAGCGCCAGCGCCGCCCCGTAGATGCCGAGCACCGCCGTGTACTTGCCGAGCACGATCTCCAGGTCGGTCGCCGGGAGGGTGAGCAGCAGTTCGTCGGTCCCGAGCTTCTTCTCCTCGGCCCACACCGACATGGTGAGCGCGGGGATGAAGAAGATCAGGATGTAGGGGAACAGCCCGTTCAACTGGTCGAGGTTCGCCAGGTTGTTCAGGAAGAAGCGGTCCTGCCAGAACGCCGCCGCGGCGCTCAGCAGGATGAACAGCGTCAGGAAGACGTAACCCGACGGGTTCGAGAAGTACATGCGGAGGTCCCTCCGCATGAGGGCCGCCACCACCGGGCGGCGGACGTTCGGGATTTCGATGAGGCCGGGCATCACGCGACCTCCTCGGGGGTGGACACTGCCGAGTCGCCCGCAGCGCCGTTCCCGGCCTCTGCGCCGCTCCCACCCGGCCCGGTGAGCTCGTAGAAGCTGTCCTCCATCGAGCCGTCCCGCTGGAGGTCCGACGGAACCCCGTCGAACACCAGGCGGCCCCCGTTCACCACGAGCACCCGGTCCGCCACCGCTTCCACCTCGCGCAGGATGTGCGTGGAAATGAGGACGGTCTTGCCGGCGCCCAGCCGGCGGATGTTCTGGCGGAAGTCCCGGATCTGGTTGGGATCGAGGCCCGCCGTGGGCTCGTCCATGATGAGCACGTCGGGGTCGTGGAGCAGCGCCTGGGCCACTCCGACCCGCTGGCGGAAGCCCCGCGACAGCTTGCCGATGGGCTTTTCCATCACCTCGTCGAGCGCGCAGAGGGCGGCCACTTCCTTGATGCGGGAGGTCAGCCGGCCCGGCGGGATCTCGCGGGCCTCCCCAAAGAAGCGGAGCAGTTCCGCCGGCGTCATGTCGGGGTAGAGCGGGCCGTTCTCGGGCAGGTAGCCGAGTCGGCGGGTCGCGTCGAGGCGCTGCTGGTGGACGTCCAGTCCGGCGATCGCGGCGGTGCCCTCGCTGGGGGCGAGATAGCCGGTCAGCATCTTCATCGTGGTGGTCTTCCCGGCGCCGTTCGGCCCCAGGAAGGCGACGATCTGCCCCCGGGGAATCGCGAAGCGCACGCTCTCGACGGCCACGAAGGGCCCGTAGAACTTGCTGAGACCGCGCGCCTCGATCATGATCGGTTGGGTCATATCGAGGTACCTCTGTTCCTCGGGAAAAGGCGCGGAATTCTAGCCACAGGCTGTCAGGCGCGGGTCCCGGCCCCCGTCGCCGCTTCCTCGGCGATCATCGCCTCCAGTTGCCGGCGGAACCGCAGCGGCCCGGCGTCGATCGGCAGGTTGATGTGCGGCGAGGTCGCGGTGTCCATCCCGATCTGCACCTCGTTCAGCACCGCGCGATCCTCCTCGAAGGCCTCGCGCACGTCCTCGCTCATCATCTCGCTCAGGTCTTCGTCGCCGGGCCTGATGTTGCGAAGCTGGAACCAGTAGTAGCGGGTCTCCGTCTCGGTAGTCGGGGTCATGAAGTTGTAGCTGTCCATGATGAAGGTGCTGTCGGCCAGCGGCCCCTCCGGCCCTCCGGTACCCGCGGGGGTGAAGACCGCCCGGATGAACGCGAGGGACGGGTAGCGGACCTCGTAGTGCTGCAGCCGGTCGCAGTTGCCCTCGAACGCGACGATCTTCCGGTAGAAGGGGGCCGGCTCCACGTCCAGCATCCAGCGATGCACGATGATCCCGTCCTTCGTTCCGGTGACCTGGAGGGGTGCGTCCCTGGCGGCGTCCTGGGCGAAGGACGTCGCGTGGACCCAGGCGACGTGGGTGGGGTCGAGCAGGTTGTCGCACACGAACAGGTAGTTGCACGCGAGTTCCAGCGCCGGACCCCGGTTGATGCCCCAGGCCGGATCGTCGAAGTTGGGAATGGCGATGATCTTCGCGGGATCGGCCAGCGCGGGGTCGCCCATCCAGATCCACGCCAGGCCGTACTTCTCGTGCACCGGGTACGGACGGACGTTCGCGTCCGGCGGGATGCGCCCGCTGCCCGGCGCCCAGACACACTGCCCGGAGCAGTCGAAGGTCAGACCGTGATAGCCGCATTCCAGATTGCCGTCCCGGATCCGGCCCCTGGAGAGCGGCAGCTTCCGGTGCGGGCAGGCATCCTCCAGGGCGACGACCCGGTCCCCGTCGGAGCGGAACACGCAGACCTTCTCGCCCAGGACGCGGATCTGCCGCGGTGTCCGGCCGATCTCGCTGCTCCAGGCGGCGACGTACCAGGCATTCCTGAGAAACATCCAACTTCCCTCGCTCCGCCGAATTCTGGAACATTTGGCCCCCGCTGCCCGCCATACAATGCGGGACATGCGGAATCCGTTCCCGGGACGCCGGGTCGCCGCGCTGGGCCTGGTCGCAGGTACGGTCTGGCTGGGCTTCGTGAGCACCGCGCGCGCCGAGGCGCCCCGCCGTCCGCAGGCGGTCGTCCTCGCGCCGGGAACCCCGGCCGGCGAGGCGCTCCTGGTCGGCAACCGCGCCGGAACGGTCAGCGTCATCCGCGCCGGCGACCTCACCCTCCTGGGAGAGGCCCCGGCCGGCGCCAACATCACCGACCTCGTGCTTCTTCCGGACGGCGGGGGCCGCGTGCTCGCCGTCGACCACGGTGCGCACGAACTCCTGGTGCTCGGCCCCGGAAACGGCGACTGGACAGCTCCCGGCCCCTTCCCGGCAGCCGCGGCGGACCCCCTCCTCGAAGTGCAAGCGGCCGTCCCGACGTGCCGCTACCCGATCCGCGCCGCCCGCCAGGACTCGTTGCTTGCGGTTTCCTGCCTCTGGTCGCGGCGGGTGCAGATGTACGACCTGACCGGGGCGGATGCGACTGCCGAGGATCTGGACGCGCCGCGCTGGACTGCCGATCTCCCCTTCGAACCGCAGGAAATGCTGTTCCTGGGCGACGGGAAGCTGCTGGTCGCGGACGCCTTCGGCGGGGGCCTCGCGGTGGTTTCGGCCCCGGACGGCGAGCTGCTCCGCACGAAGGAACTCACCGGCCACAACCTGAGGGGCCTGACGCTCCTCCCGGACGGCCGGCTCGGGATCACCCACCAGGAACTCCACACCGGGATGCACACCACCTCGGACGACATCCGCTGGGGGGTGTTCATCACGAACAGCGTCAGCCTGATGCCGCTGGACGACCTGGTTTCCGGCAACCCGCGCCTCGGGCGGCGCACCCGGATCATGGATCTCGGCGACGTCCTCACCCCGTCGGGAGACCCCGCGGCGATGGTCGTGTCGCCGGAGGGCGAACTGGTCATCGCGCTGTCCGGAGTCGGCCGGCTCGCGTTCGGCGGCGCCGACGCCCGGCGGATGAGCCACGCGCGGGTGGGGCGCGGCCCGTCGGCGATCGCGGCCGGCGGGAACGGACTCCTCTACGTGGCGAACACCCGGTCCGATGAGATCTCGGTGGTCGCGCTCGCCGAGCAGACCGAGGTGGCCCGGATTCCCCTCGGTCCGGCCGCTCCGCTCACCGCCGTCGAACGCGGGGAGCTGCTCTTTCACGACGCGTCGCTCTCGCTCCGCGGCTGGATGAGTTGCGCGAGCTGTCACACCCAGGGACACACGAACCACCGCCTCTCGGACACGCTGGGCGACGGCACCTACGGCGCCCCCAAGCGGGTTCTTTCGCTCCTCGGGGTGGCGGACACCAAGCCATGGGCGTGGGACGGCCAGATCCGCAGGCTCGAGGATCAGGTGGTCAAGTCGGTGCGCACCACCCTCCGCGGGCGGCAGCTCGAGGAACGCGAGGTGAGCGACCTCGCCGCCTACCTGCGCACGCTGGAACTACCGGAGGTTGGCGCGCCGGTGGAGTCGGCGCTCCTGGCAGAGGGACAGGAAGCGTTCGACCGCTACGCCTGTAACCGCTGCCACACCGCTCCGGCCTACACCTCGCCGGGGGTCCACAACGTGGGCCTCACCGACGAACTGGGACGCGACCGGTTCAATCCGCCGTCGCTCCGGGGGGTCCGGTTCCGCCGGGCGCTCCTCCACGACGGCTCCGCCAAGTCGCTCGAAGAAGTCTTCGACGTCCATCCGGGGCTCGGCGTCGAGGTGAGCGCGGACGACCTCCCCGCCCTGATCGCCTTCCTCCGGACGCTGTAGGGAACGCCGGTCTCCAGACCGGCACCGCGGCGCTCCGCGCCGCGCACGTCGTAACCCCACGCTGCCTCAACGCGCGGACGGCTTGGAGCGCCGGCTTCAGCCGGCACAGCCCGCCGCAGGCGGGCGGCGGGACGGATCCCACGCGCGCAAATGGCGCGCGGGGCGACCTATCCGCCTTGCGCTTCGAACTCCGCGGCGGCCGCCCGCGCCCGGGCTTCGAGTTCCTCTTCGGTCAGGTCCTCGATATGTGTCGCCAGACTCCAGCGGTGCCCGAAGGGATCCACGACGTTCGACATGCGGTCACCCCAGAACTGGTCCTCCGGCGGCCGGATCTCGCGGGCGCCTTCCTCCACCGCCTTCTGATGCACGGCGTCCACGTCCGGCACGTAGAGATGGATCGTAGTGCTGGTCCCGCCGAGGGTGTCCGGGGAGACGAAACCCGCCTCCGCCGGCGGTCCCGGGAACTCCTGGGCCATGTAGATCTGGCTCTCGCCGAAGCGGAGTTCCGCGTGCATCACGGCGCCGCCCTCTCCCTCCATCGAGGAGTCCACGGTCGCGCCCAGCACCTCCTGATACCAGGCGAGCGCCGCCTGTCCGTCGCGGACAACGAGATAGGGGGTGACCGCGTTGGCGCGGTTCGGAATGTAGTGCGTGGCCTTGGCCATGAGGTTTCCTGCTCCTTTGCTGGGATCGTGATCGGAACGCGGACGCGCGCCGCGCCTTCCGGAACGACCGAACCGGCGGAAAGGTTCGGTTGGCGTGCGGATTCTGACGGTTGGAGGCCCGGAGCGGATACCGGAAGTCGCGCGGCGCTACGAACGATCCCGGCCCGCGACCAGGAGTCCGGCAAGCGCCCGGCGGCCGAGCCAGTAGGTCAGATCGCGCGGATGGCCGATGTCCCAGACCGCGATATCGGCGCGCTTCCCTGGCTCGAGCGTCCCCCGGTCGTGCTCGAGCCCGAGCGCCCGCGCCGCGTGGCGCGTCACCCCGGCAAGGCACTCCTCCGGCGTCAACCCGAAGAGCCGGGAAGCCAGCGCCATGGCTTCGGGGAGCGAGCCGAGCGGCGACGTTCCCGGGTTGCAGTCGGTGGCCACCGCAATCGGGACTCCATGCCGGCGCAGCGCCCCGACCCGAGGGCGGCGGGTCTCGCCGAGCGTCAGGAAGGCTCCGGGAAGCAGCACCGCCACCGTGCCGGCGTCCGCGAGCGCCTCGATCCCCGACTCCGGCGTGTACTCCAGATGGTCGGCGGAGAGCGCTCCGAAGCGCGCCGCGAGCGCCGCCCCGCCACCGTCGGTCAGTTGGTCCGCATGCAGCTTGACCGGCAGGCCCAGTTCGCAGGCGCGCTCGAAGAGCGGGGCGATCTGGACGGCGCTGAAGGCGACCTCCTCGCAATAGGCGTCGACGGCGTCCGCCAGACCGCGGCGCGCCACCTCCGGCAGCAACACGTCCGCGACGAAACCCAGATACTCCACGGGCCTCCCCCCGAATTCCGGCGGGACGGCGTGCGCCGCGAGGAGGGTCGCCCTCACCGTCAGTCCGGAGGCGCGGCCCAGGCGGCGCACCACCTCCAGCGTCCGGATCTCGGTGTCCCGGTCCAGTCCGTACCCGGACTTGATCTCGACGGTGGCCGCGCCGGCGCGGGCCATCGCCTCGAGCCGGCCCCGCGCGCTCCGGAAGAGCTCCTCGGCCGAGGCGGCCCGGGTGGCCCGCACCGTGGCCATGATCCCGCCGCCGGCGGCGGCCAGTTCCTCGTAGGTCGCTCCGCCGAGATGCGCCTCGAACTCGCTCCCCCGGTCGCCACCGAAGACGAGGTGGGTGTGGCAGTCGATCAGGGCGGGCGTGATCCAGCGCCCCTCAAGCGAACGAACCTCCGTGGTCGCATGGGCAGGAAGATCGGACCTCGGCCCGACCCAGGCGATCTCGCCGTCCCGGATCGCCAGCGCTCCGTCTTCGATGGCGCCATAGGGATCGGGAGCGCCGCCGCGCATCGTCGCGATGTGCGCATCGGTCAGCAGCAGGTCCCAGCGGCCCATCGTCCGACGATAGCGTGTGCCAAGCTTCGGAAACGCCGATGAACCGGATCCTGGCGCGCCGCGCGCTGCTCCCCACCGGGTGGGCGGAGGATGTTCTCCTGAGCATCCACGACGGCGAGATCGTCGAGGTCGCCGCGAGAGTCCCCTCCCTGCCGGCCGCTGACCTGAGCGCCGGGATCGTCATCCCCGGCCTGACCAACGCCCACAGCCACGCGTTCCAGCGGGCCCTCGCCGGCAGGACCGAGCACCGCTCGGCCGCGGATCGCGACTCGTTCTGGACTTGGCGCGAGCGCATGTACGCACTCACCGGGAGGCTCGATCCCGGGAGCCTCACGGCGATCGCCCGCGAGGCCTACGCCGAGATGCTCGCGGCCGGCTACACGTCGGTGGCCGAGTTCCACTACCTGTTCCGGGACCCTGCGGGACGGGCCGAGGCCGACGCCATGTTCGGGGCGGTCCGCCGCGCCGCGGCGGACAGCGGGATCCGGCTGATCTACGTCCCGGTGCTCTACGAGCGCGCGGGCTTCGACGCCGACGCTCCGGAAGCGCGGCAACGGCGTTTCGCGATGGATGTCGAGAGCTTCCTCGCCCACCAGGAACGCGCGGCCGACGGGGCTTCCGGACGGGTGACGGTCGGGATCGGCGGCCACAGCCTGCGCGCGGTCAGCGAGGAGTCGCTGCGCCGGGTGGCGGCGCGAGCGGCCGCCAGCGGGGCGCCCCTGCACATCCACATCGCGGAACAGCGCCGGGAGGTCGAGGACTGCCTCGCCGCCTACGGCTCCCGCCCGGTGCGCTGGCTGCTGGACCGTTTCGACGTGGGTGAGCAGTGGTGCCTGGTCCACGCCACCCACCTCAACGAAGGGGAGATGCACGATCTCGCGGCCTCCGGGGCGGTCGTGTGCCTCTGCCCCAGTACCGAGGGGAACCTCGGCGACGGCCTCTTTCCACTGGAGCGCTTCCTGCCCGCCGGCGGCCGGATCGCGATCGGCTCCGACAGCCAGGTGGCCATCAACCCCTTCGAGGAACTGCGCTGGCTCGAGTACGGCCAGCGCCTCATCTCGGAAACCCGGAACGTGGCCTCCGTCGAGGATCCGCACGTAGGACGGGAGCTGTTCCGGCGCGCGCTCGCGGGCGGCGCGCAGGCCGCCGGTCAGTCCCGCTTCGGGCTGGCGCCCGGGGCGCCCGCCGACCTCGTGGTGCTGGACGCCGAGGATCCGATGCTCGCCGGCCACGGCCCCGCCACCCTGCTGGACGCGCTGCTATTCTCGGGATATCGAGTACCGATCGAACGCGTCATGGTCCACGGCGAATGGAAGGTGACAGGCGGCCGACACGTGGACCGCACCCGGACGGCAAGGGATTTCGCGGCCGCGTTGGCCCGCCTCGGAATGGAGTCACCATGAAGACCGCCCCCGCGACGGCCGTCAAGGCCCCGACCGGCCCGCTCCTGTCCGCGAAGAGCTGGCTCACCGAGGCGCCGCTCCGCATGCTGATGAACAACCTCGATCCGGAGGTTGCCGAACGGCCGGAGGACCTCGTGGTCTACGGGGGGATCGGGAAGGCGGCCCGGAACTGGGAGGCCTACGAGGCGATCGTCGCGGCGCTCCGGGCACTCGAAGCGGACGAGACCCTGCTGGTCCAGTCCGGCAAGCCCGTCGGCGTCTTCCGGACCCATCCCGAAGCGCCGCGGGTGCTCATCGCCAACTCCAACCTGGTGCCGGCCTGGGCGAACTGGGAGCACTTCCGGGAACTCGACCGCAAGGGTCTGATGATGTTCGGCCAGATGACCGCCGGGTCCTGGATCTACATCGGCAGCCAGGGGATCGTCCAGGGCACCTACGAGACCTTCGTGGAGATGGGGCGGCAGCACTACGGCGGGGACCTGTCCGGCCGCTGGATCCTGACCGCCGGGCTCGGCGGCATGGGAGGCGCGCAGCCGCTCGCCGCGAAGATGGCCGGCGCCTCGCTCCTCGCGATCGAGTGCCAGGCGGACCGGATCGAGCGGCGGCTCGCGTCGGGATACCTCGACACCCGCGCCGAAACGGCGGACGAGGCGCTGTCGCTGATCGAGGGCTCGGTCCGGGCCCGTTCGCCCCTGACGGTGGGTCTCGTCGGAAACGCCGCGGAGATTCTCCCGGAGCTGCTTGCCTGCGGGGTCCGCCCCGACGCGCTCACCGACCAGACGTCGGCGCACGACCCGGCAAACGGCTACCTGCCGGCCGGCTGGAGCGTCGAGGAGTGGCGGGCCCGGCGGGAGAGCGATCCCGACGCCGTCGCGGCCGCCGCGGTCCGTTCCATCGCCGACCACGTGCGCGCCATGCTCGGCTTCCACGACGCCGGCGTCCCGACCTTCGACTACGGAAACAACATCCGCCAGGAGGCGCTCGGCGCCGGGGTGGAACGCGCGTTCGACTTTCCCGGGTTCGTCCCCGCCTACGTGCGGCCCCTCTTCTGCCGGGGCGTCGGACCGTTCCGCTGGGCGGCGCTGTCCGGCGATCCCGAGGACATCTACCGGACGGACGCCAAGGTCAAGGAGCTGATCCCCGACGACCCACACCTCCACAACTGGCTGGACGCGGCCCGCGAGCACATCCAGTTCCAGGGGCTGCCGGCGCGCATCTGCTGGGTGGGTCTCGGGCAGCGCCACCGGCTGGGCCTGGCGTTCAACGAGATGGTCCGCCGCGGAGAGCTCGAAGCCCCCATCGTCATCGGCCGGGACCACCTCGACAGCGGGTCGGTGGCGAGCCCCAACCGCGAGACCGAGGCAATGCGCGACGGTTCCGACGCGGTTTCGGATTGGGCGTTCCTGAACGCGCTCCTGAACACCGCGAGCGGCGCCACCTGGGTGTCCATCCATCACGGCGGCGGGGTCGGGATGGGATACGCGCAGCACGCCGGGTTCGTCATCGTCTGCGACGGCAGCGACGCGGCCGGCCGGCGGATCGAGCGGGTCCTGTGGAACGACCCGGCGTCCGGAGTCATGCGCCACGCGGACGCCGGCTACGACGAGGCCGTCGCCTGCGCCCGGGAACACGGGTTGAACCTGCCCATGGTCCGATGAGGATCGAGATCGGGGAGGCGATCCCCCTCGCCGCCCTGCGCGCGGCCTGGCGCGACCCGGTGTCGGTCGAGCTCAACGACGACGCCCGCTGCAGGATCGCCGCCGCGTCCGGCGCGATCGAGTCGGCGATCGCCGGCGGCGGTCCCGTCTACGGGGTCAACACCGGCTGCGGGCATCTGGTCCACGTGCGGATCGACGCTACCGAACTCCGGAAGCTCCAGGAGAACATCGTCCGTTCCCATGCCGCGGGGGTGGGTGAGGACCTCGGGGACGAAGTCGTCCGGCTCGTGATCCTGATGAAGGTGATGGCGCTCGCGCGCGGTCATTCCGGGGTCCGGCCGGAACTCGTCGACGCGCTCGCGGCGCTCCTCGAGCACGGGATCTACCCCCGGATTCCCGCCAAGGGCTCCGCCGGGGCGTCGGGGGACCTGGCGCCGCTGGCCCACCTCGCCGGAGTGCTCATCGGGGAAGGAGAGGCTCGGATTGGCAAGGATTCCCTGGGCGGCGAAGAAGCGCTCCGGCGGGCCGGACTCAAGCCGCTGCGCCTCGCGCCAAAGGAGGGTCTGGCGCTCCTCAACGGAACACAGGTCTCGGCGGCGCTGGCTCTTTCCGCCCTTTTTCGCGCCGAGAACGTGCTGGCCGGCGCGCTGGTCGCGGGCGCGATGTCCACCGACGCCATCAAGGGCAGCGACGTCCCGTTCGATCCTCGGATCCAGGAGACCCGTGGCCACCGTGGACAAATCATGGTCGCGGGCGTGCTTCGGGACCTGATACGCGGCAGCGAGATCCGCGCCTCGCACCTCGACTGCGACCGGGTGCAGGACCCGTACTCCATTCGTTGCCAGCCGCAGGTGATGGGCGCCTGTCTCGACAACCTGCGCCACGCCGCGTCGCTCCTCGAGACCGAGGCGAACGCAGTCACCGACAACCCGCTGGTGTTCCCCGACTCGGGCGAAGTGCTCTCCGGCGGCAACTTCCACGCCGAACCCGTGGCCTTCGCCGCCGACATCCTGGCGCTGGCGATCGCCGAGATCGGTTCACTCTCCGAGCGGCGCACGGCGCTGCTCGTCGACCCCCATCTGAGCCGGCTGCCCGCGTTTCTCGTCCACGACAGCGGCCTGAACAGCGGTTTCATGATGGCCGGAATCACCGCCGCCGCGCTCACCTCGGAGAACAAGGGGCTCGCCCATCCGGCGAGCGTGGACAGCATCCCGACGTCCGCCAACCAGGAGGACCACGTCAGCATGGCGACCCACGGGGCCCGCCGGCTCCACGACATGCTGGACAACCTCGAGCACATCGTCGCCATCGAGCTGCTCGCGGCGGTGCAGGGAATCGAGTTCCACCGCCCGGCGCGGAGTTCCGGAGCGCTCGAGGAGACGATCGCCGCCGTGCGCGGAATATCTCCGCCCTATACCGAGGACCGTTCCCTCGCCCGGGACATCAGCGGCGTCGCGGCGCTGATCGCCGCGGGAGGTTTCCGGGACTACGCCGCCGCGGTGCTGGTCAGTTCCGGCGCGGGTTCTGGAAGTCCAGGATCCACTGGAGGTTGACGAACACCTCGTTGTCCGAGATGGTCCCGAACCGCCGCCGGTAGTCGGCCTCGATGTGGGTCAGGGTCCAGGGAAGCTCGTACCGGACTCCCATCCGCACGTAACTCAGGTGGCCCGGATCCTCGAGGGAGCCGTTGTTCGATTCCCCCCCCAGCTCGATCCCGGTCCAGACGCGCGGCGCAAAGCGTTGGCGGAATCGCGCGAAACCGCCGACGTGCTTGCGCTCGTTCTGGTCCCGCTGGTAGACGGCGCTGCGGAAGGTCCGGTTGGGTCCGATCGTGCCGTCGAGGTGCGCTGCGGTCTGGCGCCGCGGGATCAGGTCGTCCCCCGTCCCGTCGCGTCCCTCGTAGTGACCGACGTCCACCTTCCAGCTTCCTCCGAGGGCCTCGAAGCTGCGGCCGACGCCCGCGATGACGTCCTTGAACCCGTTGGGATCCTCCGCCCAGCCGGACCCCCGCACCACGTGGAGCCGCCCGCTGTAGCCCCCTCGGTCCACGAACAGGAAGACGCCATTCTCACGGATCTGGGTCAGCGCGGCGCCGGGCGCAACGCCGATCATCTGGAAGGCGAAGGGAGCGTCGGTGTACTCGGCCATCCAGAGCGGCGCGCTGCGGCCGGCCCGGAGCCGCACCCCGCCGCCGAGGTCGTACTGCACGTAGAGGTCGTGGATCCGGGTCGCCCCCACGTCGTAGGAGGCGCGCGCCTGGATGCGGTCGCCGATCCGGAAGTCGGACCAGACCGAGAGCCGCTGGACCGTGACGTCCCCGAGGTCCGAGAGGTTGTCGATGAACCGACCGCGGAGCCGGAAGGTGTAGTCCACCGCCGGCGCGTCGTCGTCGGCGTCGTCCTGCGCCGCCACGACGGCCGCCGGGCGCTTCTCGTCGGGCTCGGGAGGAGGTTCCGCCAGCGCCGGTACGGCAACGAGGCCGAAGACCAGCCCCGCCAGGAACGCCCGCGTCATCCCGATCGAACCTCCCGCATCAGGGTGGAGCGCCTGGCTCCACGGGTAGGACTTGAACCTACAACCAACGGATTAACAGTCCGCTGCTCTGCCATTGAGCTACCGTGGATTCGGCAAGGCGCTCGCCACAAAGGCGGCTGAGTTTAGCAGTGCGCACGGCGCAGAACCGCGTCCCGCCCGTCGCGGAAAAGGCAGACACCGCTCGAAACGCCGGCCACCCGGCCGCCTCGCCGCCCTCCGCGCTCCCGGCAGGTGGCCCGCAGGCTGCTCGCAGCCGCCAGATCGCGAAACGGCTTGGAACGCCGGCTTTAGCCGGCACAGCGGCCGGCAGGCCGCGGGCGGTTCGTCGCTACCCGGATGCATGGGCGCGCCGTCGAGCCATCCCGGCGTATGAGGTCTCGTCTCGCCGCCCGCCTTCGGCGGGCTGTGCCGGCTAAAGCCGGCGTTCCAAGCCGGCGGCGTCCCGCGGCACTAGAGGGTGCTGCGGTGCTGGAGGGCCTCCGCCATGGTGGTCTCGTCGGTGTGGACCAGTTCGCTGCCCATCGGGATGCCGATTCCGATGCGCGTCACCCGGATGTCGTGAGGCTTCAGGAGGTGCGCCAGCCAGGCGGCGGCCGCCTCCCCGTCGTGGGTGGGGTTCGTGGCGACGATCACTTCCTCGAACCGGCCCTCACGGACGCGTTGGAGCAGGCTGGCCAGGCTGCGCTCTTCCTCGGGGTCGCCCTGCGGGGGGAACGTGACCCCGCCCAGGACGTGGTAGCGGCCGTTGAAGATCTTGGCCTTCTCGATGGCGGCGATGTCCGCCGGATCCTCGACGACACAGAGCATCGTGTCGCCGCGGCTCGGATTCCGGCAGAACCCGCACGGCTGGGCGTCGGTGAAGTTGCCGCACACGCCGCAGCGGGACACCTGTTCGTGCAGGGTGGACGTCGCCGCACCGAGCGCCGCGGCGCGCTCCGCCCCTCCCTGGAGCAGGTGGAAGGCGATTCGCTGGGCGGATTTTTCCCCGATGCCCGGGAGCCGCTTCAACTCGCCGATGAGTCGTGAAAGCGGTTCCGGCAGACCGCTCATCGGCCTCCGGCGAGTTGTCCGAGTTCCTCGAGCGAGCCGAGCCGCTCCTGCATCTGCTGCTCGATCTTCCGGGAGGCGTCGTTCACCGCCGCCTTCACGAGGTCCTCGAGGAGTTCGACGTCACCGGAACGGACCGCTTCCGGGTCGATCGTCACCCGCCGCACCTGGCGGGCGCCGTTCATCCGCACCTTGACCATCCCGCCGCCCGCGGCTCCCTCGCCTTCGAGGGACTCGATCTGCCGCTTCAGCTTGCGGAGCTGCCCCATCTGCTGGGTGACCTGGTGAATCTTCGAGAGCATCGCTCGTTTCCTCCTTCGCACCGGGACCTGGCGCCCCGGGCGACAGTGCAATGTTGTTTACGGCTCCGACTGCGGCGGGGGTTCCCCCGGCAGCGCCTTCGCCGAAACGATAGTGCCTCCGAACGTCTCCTGATACTCCCTGATGATCGGGGGTGGGTCCAGATCGAGGAGGCGGCTCCCGCCGGAGTCCTCCGATGCCGCGGCGGCTTCGGGCGGGGGTGAGGGATCGGGCGCCCGCGGCTTGGCGGGAGGCGGACCGTTTCCGCCGCCGGCGGGCACCGGTCCCCTGGCCTCCGGGTGGTCGAGCTGCTTGAGGAGCCGGTCGAACGCGGCCAGGCGCGGCATCTCGACCAGCCTCAGGAGCGCCATCTCCAGGTGGAACCTGGGTTCGGGCGACCAGCGCAAGCCCTCCTCGATCTTCGTCAGGACATCCAGGCTGCGGAGCAGGTCCTCCTCGCTGAAGCGGCCGGCGAACTCGGCGAGCCGCTCCTGCTCCTGCGGCCACTCGAGCAGGTCCGGCCGGTCCGGCGCCGCCCGCACCACCGTCAGGTCCCGCAGGTAGTGCATCAGCAGCGTCACGAAGTGCTTCAGGTCGCGGCCCTCGCGCACCAGTTCCTCGACGATCTCGAAGACCGCGCGGCGGTCCGCCTCGACGATCGCGGTGGCGGCGCGCCGGCAGATCGCCACGTCCGGAACCCCGATCACCTCGCTGACGTCCGCGGCCGTGACCGCGCCGTCCACCGCGGCGATCACCTGGTCGAGCGCCGAGAGGGCGTCCCGCAGGCTCCCCTGTCCGAACCGGGCGATCTGGGCCAGCGCCTCCGGGGCGACCTCAAGTCCCTGGTCGTCCACGATGTGCCTGAGGCGCTCGGCCACGACGCGTTGCGTCACGGCGCGGAACTCGAACTCCTGGCACCGCGAGAGGATGGTGTCCGGGATCCGGTGGATCTCGGTGGTCGCGAAGATGAACTTGACGTGGGAGGGAGGTTCCTCGAGCGTCTTGAGGAGCGCGTTGAACGCGCCCCCGCTCAGCATGTGGACCTCGTCCACGAGGAAGATCTTGAACCGGTCGCGCGATGGCGTGTAGTGCGCGGTCTCGATGATCTCGCGGGCTTTCTCCACGCTGTTGTTGCTCGCGCCGTCGATCTCGGGCACGTCCCGCGAGTAGCCGCCGGCGATCTCGCGGCAGGAAGAGCAGTTTCCACAGGGTTCCGGGGTTGGCCCCTCGTTCGACGCACAGTTGAGCGCCTTGGCGAGGATGCGGGCGGTGGTGGTCTTCCCGACGCCGCGCGGTCCGGCGAAGAGGAACGCGTGCCAGATGCGGTTCTTCCGGATCGCGTTCTGGAGGGTGCGGGCGATCGCCTCCTGGCCGACCAGGTCCGCGAAGGTCTGCGGCCGGTAGCGGAGCGCCAGCACCTGGTAGTCCTCGGCCCCCGCAGCGTCCGGCGCCGGCGCCGGCTCGGCCGGCGTCGCGGGCGCCGCCCGTTCCGGCTCGCCTACCGGTGCATCGCTCGCGGAAGCCTCCTCCGCGGCATCCCGCGGCTCGACCGGCCCGTCACCACCGGGATCCGGCGCGGCCGGTTCCACGTCGGCGGAGGGTTCCGGCGGCGGGGTCTGCGGAGCGCCGAACAGGCTCCCGGGAGGGCTCATAGGAGGGGGAGACTAGCCGCAGCGGCCCAGGTTCCGAGCGCCCAACTCCTGCCGTTCAGAATCCGAGCGACGCGGTCTCCCGCCGCACGTCTCCCGCGGCGATCATCAGCCCGGTTTCCGGGTCGCGCCAGGTGACCGTGGGGGCGCACGCGCGCCAGTTCCACCGGCCCCACGGGCGCACGTCGTGGCCCAGGGCGCGGAGCGCCTCAGCCGTCGCGGCCGGGATCCGTTCCTCGACGTTGAGGACGGCCGGATTGTTGTTCACTTCACTTCCGGTCCCCGGGAAGTTGTAGCTGCCGAAGCGGGGCTGGTCGAGGGCCTGCTCCGGGGACATCCCCCACACCACGACGTTCAGGAAGACCTGCAGGAGCGACTGCAATTGCTGGTCGCCGCCGGGGGTGGAGAGCCCCATGAACGGCTGGCCGTCCTTCATCACCAATAGGGGCGAGTTGGTATTGCGGGGGCGCTTCCCGGGCGCCATCACGTTGGCCAAACCGGGGTCCAGGTTGAACTGGTACATCCGGCCGCCGAGCCCGAATCCCCATCCCGGGATCATGGGGGTGGAGGTGTGGCCGTCGCTCTCGGTGAGGGAGAACACGTTGCCCTCCCCGTCCATGACGTTCAGGGAGGAGGTGTCGCCGTAGTTGGCCGCCTGATCCGCGTCGCCCGACCCCGGGTGGCCCGCGTCGGCGCCGGTCGACAGCGGCTCCACGAAGCTCGCCGGCGCGTCGTCCGCCACCGCCGCCATTCGTTCCGGATCGCCCCACGGAGGCATGTCCTGGAACGCGCGCGCTTCGTCGATCAGACCGATGCGCTCGCGCGCGTACTCCTTCCCGTAGAGGTTCTCCGGGGGCGGCGCGAAGTCCGGGTCCGCGACGTACTTGTGGGCATCCGCGATCGCCAGGTTGATCACCTGGGACACGAGGTGGATGTACGCCGGCGTGTTGTAGCCGAGGGCGCGGAGGTCGTAGTTCTCCAGCATGTTGAGCATCAGGACGATGCGCGGCCCCTGGCTCCAGCCGGCGGCGGCATGGACGTCGTAGCCGTGGAAGCTGGTCGCGAGGGGCTCCTCCCAGCGGCTCTCGTATTTCGCGAGGTCCTCGTAGCGGACGATGCCCTCCTGCTCCTTGAAGAAACGGTCCACGGCGCGCGCCGGCTCGCCCCGGTAGAAGGCGTCCCGGGCGGCGCGGATTCCTTCGGAACGGCTTCCGCCCGCCGCCAGCGCCTGCCGCTCGGCATCCATCAGGTAGCGGATGAGCCGCCCCAGATCGGCGTTCACCATGAGGTCGCCCAGGCGCTGCTCGCCGACTCCGTTCGGGAACCAGAAGTCGCGGTTGTAGGGAAAGGCGAGGATGCCGTCCTGGTGGTCCTCGATCATCCGCTTCTGCATCTTGTACAGGTGGTAGCCCTCCTCCGCGATGCGGAGCGCCGGCTGGGCGGCGTCGCTGAAGCTGATGGTGCCGAAGCGGTCGAGCGCCGCGAGCCAGACGTCCACGTCCGCCGGGATCAGCGCGTTGTTGATGGGCGACTTGCCGTGCTCGAGGAAGTAGTCGAGGGTGGCGAGCGCCGGCGAGGTTCCCGCCCCGACCCGCGTCAGCACGCGGTCTTCGGCGGCGCTGTAGACGAGGAGCGGGGCGACCCCGGTCCATCCCGCGTAGTCCATCTTGACCACCTTGAGCGCCATCCCCGCGGCCACCCCGGCGTCGAAGGCGTTCCCGCCGGCCCTGAGCACGTCGTACCCGGCCTGCGTGGCGAGGTAGTGCCCCGAGGAGATCACCCCGTGCGTGCCCATGACGCGCGGCCGCATCGCCTCGACGTTGTCGGCATCGTGGACGTGGCCGTAGCTCCCGAACGGGGCGATGGTCGCGAACACGCCGTCCCCGGGGGGTGGTGCTTCTTCCGGAGCGTCGCTCGCCGGGACGCCGCAGGCAGCGAGCGTCAGGGCGAGGGCGGCGGCCAGCCAGGTCAGGTGCTTCATCGAGTCATCCTCCGGTTTCCTGGGGAAGTCTTTGGGAATCGCCGGGAGGTCAGCAACCCCAGCCCTGGCGCCGTGCCGAATCTCAACCGCCATGCGGTCCATCTCCTTGAGTAATGGACCACTTCCGGGGCTGGCGCGCCGAGCCTCTCCGAGCCATGATTCAGATCACCCGTGTTCCCGTGTTGTCGCCCACGCGCTGGATCAACTCGGCGCCGCCGGAGTCCTCGATGTGCGATCCGCAGCACGAGACCTCTTTTCCCCGGGGCTACCAATGTTGGTAGGGAATCGGCGCCGCAGGTGGGGTAGAAGGGGTCTTGCTCCGTAAACCGCCCGAGTCCCCGGGTCGCCGTCGCCAGGTATCGCCGAACGGCCGTGATGCGGACAGCACACCGCGAACGGTGACTGATCCAGCGGCGCCCACTCCGGCACTCCCCTTCAAGGAATCGTCGTGACCGAGCAGGACGCGTTCGAGCGGATCCTGGCGGCCCTGTACGAGTCGAAGCTCGACGATTCCCGCTGGCCGGCGACCTCGGCCCTCATCGACGAGGTCTGCAGTCTGACCGGCAACAGCCTCATGGTCGGCGAAGGCCCGAAGCAGGACCTTCGCGTGCGCTTCCTGGGCCTCTACTACCGCGGGCAACGCCGCCCAGACCTCGAACGCGAGTACGTCGAGGACTACCACGCCATCGACGAACGCATCCCACGCTTCCGGCAACTGGCCGACCGCCGGGTGGTGCACAGCAACGACATGTTCACGGCTGAAGAGCTGAAGGTCTCGCCCGCCTACAACGAGGCTCTGCTCAAAGGCCAGTACCAGAACAGCCTGATGGTTCGCATGGACGGGGAGGATGGCTCCCACATGGGCTGGAACCTCGGTGATCCCACGGCCCCGGAGGGTTGGGGGTCTTCCGGAGTCACGATGGTCAAGCGGCTCGTGCCTCATGTCCAACAGTTCGTCCGCGTCCGGCAGGCGCTGGTCCGCGCCGGAGCAGGCGACACGACGGTGACCGCGCTGCTGGAGAATTCCCGGGTTGGAGTGGTCCACCTGGACCAGCGGGGGCGCATCCTGGCGGCCAATGACCGCGCCCGGGGCATCCTCCAGGCCGGCGACGGGTTGGTGGAAAAGGATGGAGCGCTCGGGGCCTCGGCTCCGGAGGATCAGCTCCGCCTGGATCGGCTGTTGGCGTCCGCGTTGCCGGCCGGGGGAGACCCCGCTGTCGGCGGGTCGATGCCGCTCCGTCGCCAGCAAGCGTTGTTGCCGCTCGTGGTCCACGTCAAACCCGTGCCGGTCCCACAACCGAGCTACGGCGCTCGGTACGTCGCCGCCCTGGCGCTGATCTACGAACCGGGATTCACCCCACGCATCGAACCCGCCGTGGTGGCCGCGACCCTGGGGCTGACATCCGGCGAGAGCCAGGTGGCCGTGTGGTTGGCGGAAGGCAAGAGCGTGGATGACATGGCCAAGGCCACCGGGCACACCCGTGGCGAGCCACACGTAGAAGAAGTCCGACAGGTCCGCGTAGCCGATGTTGTCGTAATACGGCGGGTCCGTTGAGATCAGGGTGCGCTTACGCGGCCCGCGGCTCGCGGCGTCTTGCTGCGTGCTCAAGCCTGGAACCTCCGCCGGAAACGCCCCGATCGCCATGCGTCCCTTGTTCAAGACCGTTTCCAGGCTCCCCCCTGCGCTAGCGAACGGATTGGCTTCGGCAAAGTCCCACACCATGGGGATAGCTTGCCTGGCGAAGGTCTCCCGGAAGGCGCCTCGATCGTTCATCCACGATGCGATCGAAGATCCAAGGTTCGCGATCTTTGAGAGCGCGCACGACAAATACACCCCTACCGCCTCGGCGTACGCGG
>VXNL01000108.1 GCA_009840635.1 Acidobacteriota bacterium
GGGGGGGGGGGGGGGGGGGGGGGGGGGGGGGGGGGGGGGGGGCCCCCCCCCCCCGTGCCGGTCTGGAGACCGGCGTTCCAAGCCGTGTGCGCGGCCTCGCTGTAGGGGCCTTCGTTTTCCTGCTGGCGGGCGCGGTCGGGCAGGCCGGTGAAACGCCCGAAGAGTTTTCCGGGATTCCGTGGGAGTCGCTGGAGGAGCTGCCGGATGGGCTGGCGGCAGTGCGGGCTGCGGCCACCATTGAGTCGCGGGCGGATCGGCAGAAGGCTCTGGAGGCAATTGCCGATGACGCCGCGCTGTCGGCGCGGGCTCGGGCGGCGGCTTCGTACCGGCTGGGTGGTGATGCGCTGCGGCGGGGGCGGTGGACGGAGGCGGAGGAGCGGCTGACTGCGGCCGAGCTGGCGGACAGTGAGTTGACGGCGGATGCGTTGCATCTGCTGGGGAGGAGCCTGCCGGGGGTGCGGCGGAGGGATGGGATTGCGTTGCTGCGGCGGGTGCTGGAGGAGTTTCCGGAGTACGGGGAGCGGGACCGGCTGCGGTTCGACCTGGGGCGGCGGCTGGCGCGGGCTGGGGAACGGGAGGAGGCGCTGATCCATCTGGATGCGGCCATCGCCGATGGTGGCTTCACGCTGCGGGGGGAGGCTCTGGTGGCGAAGGCGGCGGCGCTGGAGCGGTTGGGCCGGCGCGAGGAGGCCGCGCGGGCGCTGGAGGTCCTCTACTACGACATGCCGACCCACGCGGAGTCGCTTCCGGCGGGGCGGCAGCTCTCGACGCTCTACAAGCGGCGGGACGTCGAGAACCCCTCCGCCGCCGAGAAGTACCCGCGCGCGATGCGGCGGGCCGCGGGGTTTGCGCGGGCCGGGAACCACCGGAAGGCCCACGAGAACTACCGCGAGATCGCGAACCGGTTCGCCTCGGCGGCCGACATGGAGCTGGTGCGGCTGCGGATCGGGGTGGCGGAGCACCACCGGCGGCGGCTGAGCGCGTCGCTGCGGACGCTGGCGCGGATCCGGCGGCCGGACCTGCTGCCGGAGGCCCTCTACTACCGCGGGGAGTCGCTGCGGCGGCTCGAGCGGCGGACCACCCAGCAGCGGGTGCTCGAGGAACTGCTCGCGCTGGAGCAGGACCACCCGTTCGGGGAACGGGCGCTCTACAGCATGGCCCGGGCGCAGTTGGCGCAGAACGACCGGGTGGCGGCGCTGCCGTATCTCGCCCGGCTGGCGGAGGCGTATCCGACCGGCCAGCACGGGCCCTTCGCCCGCTGGCACGTCCTCTGGGACCGGTACCGCAACGACGATCTCGACGGGACGGCCGAGGAGTTCGAGCGGGCGGCGCGGGAGAACCCCGGGGACTTCATGGCCGGCCAGTTCCTCTACTACGCCGGCCGTTCGCGGGAGCGGACGGGGGATCCGGAAGGCGCGGCGGAGCTCTACCGGGAGGTCTTCGTCGGCTACCAGAACTCCTACTACGGGAGGATGGCCGCGGAGCGCCTCGAGGAGATGGGCCGGCAGGAGGACCTCGCCAACCCGCTCAGCGAGCCCCACCGGCTCCTCGAGCGGTTCCGGGTGCAGCGGACGGCGGAGGCGGCGCGGATCGAGGAGCTCTACGCCGCCGGCTACGGCGAGCGCGCCCGCGACGCGGCGCTGGCCGCCGCCCGGAGCGGACAGCCCGACGACCCGGCGTTCGAGGCGATCCGCGCCTGGCTGCTCGCCGACAGCAACCTGGCCGTCCAGTCCATCCAGGCGCTCCGGCGCGCCGCGCCGTTCCACACCTCCGCCGCCGGGGAAGCCCTGCCCGACGCCTTCTGGCGCATCCTCTATCCGCTGCGCTTCGAGGAGCGGATCCTGGAGCGCTCCGACCAGTGGGACCTCGACCCCTACTGGGTCGCGTCGCTCATCCGGCAGGAGTCGGTGTTCGTCCCCCGCACCCGGTCGCCGGTGGGGGCGCGCGGGCTCATGCAGGTCATGCCGGCGACCGGCCGGGCGCTCGCCCGGCGCGAGGGGGTCAGTTACCGGACCTCGGGGCTCTACGACCCGGGCGTGAGCATCCGCTTCGGCACGCGCTACCTCCGGCAGCTCCTGGACCGGTTCGCGAGCCGTCCGGAGATGGCGCTCGCCGGCTACAACGCCGGCCCGCACCGGGTGCGGGACTGGACCGACATGAACATGACGATCCCCGCCGAGGTGTTCATCGAGGAGATCCCGTTCACCGAGACGCGCACCTACGTGAAGCTCATCATGCGGAACGAGAAGATCTACCGCCGCCTGTATCCCGAACTCGGCAAGGCGAAGGAGCCGGCCGGCCAGTGAGCGACACCGTGGCCGCGCGGCGGCGCGGCAGCCGGAAGGCCGCGCAGTTCACCGAGTCGGTGATCCGCGAGATGACCCGGCTCTCGATGCAGTACGGCGGCGTGAACCTCGCCCAGGGATTCCCGGACTTCCCGGCCCCCGCCGAGATCAAGGAAGCGGCCGTCGAGGCCATCCGCCGGGACATCAACCAGTACGCGATCACCTGGGGCGCGAAGTCGCTGCGCGACGCGCTCGCCGAGCGCTACCGGGCGCTCTACGGCATGGACGTGGACGCCGAACGGAACTTCACGGTCGCCTGCGGCTCGACCGAGGCCATGATCGCCACGATGCTGGCGGTGGTGGACCCGGGCGAGGAGGTCATCGTCTTCGAGCCGTTCTACGAGAACTACGGGCCGGACACCATCCTCTCGGGAGCGGTGCCCCGCTACGTCCGCCTCCACGAGCCGGACTGGACCTTCGACGAGGACGAGCTGCGGGCCGCCGTCAACGAACGCACCCGGGCGGTCATCGTGAACAGCCCGCAGAACCCGAGCGGCAAGGTGTTCAGCGAGGCGGAGCTGTCGCGGATCGCGGCGCTCTGCACCGAGCACGACCTCATCGCCTTCACCGACGAGATCTACGAGTTCATTACCTACGACGGCGCCCGGCACATCCCGATCGCCACGCTGCCCGGGATGGCGGACCGGACGGTGACCATCAGCGGGTTGTCCAAGTCGTACTCGGTCACCGGCTGGCGGGTCGGCTGGACGGTGGCGAGCGAGGACCTGAGCTCCGCGATCCGCAAGGTGCACGACTTCCTGACGGTGGGCGCGGCCGCTCCCTTGCAGGAGGCGGGGGCGGCGGCCCTGCGGCTGCCGGAGAGCTACTACGAAGAACTGCGGACGGGATATGAAGAGCGGCGCGACCTCATGGTGTCCGGTCTGACCGAGGTCGGCTTCCGATGTTTCGAGCCCGGCGGCGCCTACTACGTGATGACGGACATTACGGACTTCGGTTTCCCGGACGACGTGGCCTTCGCCGAGCACCTCGTGAAGACGGTGGGGGTGGCCGCGGTGCCGGGGTCGAGCTTCTACGCCGATCCCGCGGCGGGCGCCCAGCGGCTCCGGTTCACCTTCTGCAAGAACCGGGAAACGCTCATGGAGGCGGTCGAGCGGCTCCGGCGACTCCGTTGAATCGTTGGGCCGCCGCGGCGTTGGTCGCGGTTTGGGTGGCGGGGGCTTCTGCTGGGTGGGCGCAGCCGCCGGGGTCCGCCGAGCACGCGGAGGCGGGGCGGTTGCTGGGGGTGGGCGATGGGGAGGCCGCGGTGGAGAGCGCCTTTGCGGCGATCACCCGGTCGGACGCGTTCGAGCCGACCGACTGGAGCCAGGAGGTCCCGGAGGGCCGGATCGTCCTCGACGAGTTCACCGGGGCCGCGAATGCGGCGTACCGGCTGCGGCGGGCGGCGTACCGGGTGACGCTGGGCGATGCGCTGGCCGCTACGGGGGATGCCATCGGGGCGGCGCGGGAGTACCGGCGCGCGGTCGCGCTGGATCCGCTCGCGGAGACGTGGCGCCGGCTGGCGGACCTTCCGGGGGTGCCGCTGTCCGCGCGGGTCGACGCGCTGTTGCGGTCGTGGGCGCGGTCCGGGGGATCGGACGAGGAGGCGCTGGAGTTGCTGCGGGAGACGGGCGCCTTCCGGACCGAGAACGGGCTGGCCGCGGCGCTCGACCGGTTCCGCTTCCGAGCGCCCGAGACCTCGCGGCGGCGCCCGCCGGAGGGGACGACGCCTTACGAAGGGGTTTTTCCGAGCCAGTCGCTGGCCGTCGAGGGCGGCATCTGGTCGAGCGAGCGGTCGTTCGGGGAGGGCCGGCCGCTCGTCCTCTACTTCCCGGCGGACGGCTGTCCCCGCTGCGGCGAGGTGCTGGACGAGCTGCAGAGCGCCCTCCGGGGTCAGCCCGCGGACGTGATCGCCGCGGTGTCCGACGCCGACCTCGCCATCCTGAACCGGATCGCCGGGTTGACGGGCGCCGGGTTCTTCGCGCCCGAGCCGCAGTCGGCGGCGGCGCGGGCGGGGATCCGTGATCGCCCCATCGGGCACGTCGTCCGCCGGGACACGGTGGGTTTCCAGCCCAATGGGGACACCGGCGGAACGCTGTGGTTGGCGGCGCGGGCGGGGCTCTCCGTCTGGCGTCTCCCGCTGGGCGGCGGTTCGGTCCGCCGCGACCTGACCGCGCTGTTCCGGTTCCTCGACGACTCCCCGGTCGAGGGCAGCGACGCGCCGCTGGTGGAGGTTCCGGACGACGCCGAGGGGATGATCGAAGTGCTCCGCCGGCTCGCAGCCGGCGCCGAGCCGGTCCGGGACATCGAGGACCGCCTGCTGGACGCGGTCCGCACCACGCTGCGGTCGGCGAGCGACCCGGCGGCGCGCGGGGTGTCCTTGCTGCGGGCCGCTGCCGGGATCGAGGCCGGGGACGCGGCCCGGCTCGCGCTGCTGGCGCGGATCACGCCGCGTTTCGGGGAGCGCCTCCTGCAGGCGGCGCAGGCGCTGGACGGGGACGTGGTGCGCGCCGTCCCGGGCGGGCGTCTGCGGGTCGCGGCCCTCGGGGAGTCCTTCGTCATCCAGCGCGACTACGAGGGAGCCGACGGCGCGGCGCTCGTGCTGTCGGCCGTGGTCCGGCCGGGCGATCCGGGGGAGCTCGAGGTGCGCGAGATCGTTCCCGGACGCGCGGGGAACGTGACCGCTCGCGCGGAGGGGCTGGTCTTCGTTCGGGAGCGGCCGGACGGGGAGTCCTGTCTCGCCTGGGGCCCCGCCGGCGGCCCCTTCGAGGAGGACTGCGCGGCCGATTTCCGTGAGGGAGCGATCGCCCTTTCCCGAAGCCAGCTCGCCGGCGGCAACGACGCCGGCGAGCCGGGCTACCGGGTGCGGATCGACGGCGGCGCGGAGGCCGCCGAGGTCACCGCGCTGACCGAAGGCCTGGCCGCGTTCGCCGCCGGGGAGATGGAGGCGGCCGGCGCCGCGTTCACCCAGGCGTCCGAAGCCATCGGGCCCGGCTCCCCGCTCGACATGGCGGCGATCCGCTTCAACCTCGCGCTGGTGGCGGAGGCCCAGGGCGACCGGGAGGAAGCCCTCGCCACCCTCCAGGCGATCGGCGACGCCACGTTCCCGGGCGCGCTGGAGGAGGCGATCCGCCGCCTCTACCGCGCCGGCGAACGCCGCTGACCGCAGATACAGCTTGGAACGCCGGCTTCAGCCGGCACCCGGACCAGATCGCAGAAACGGCTTGGAACGCCGGTCTCCGACCGGCACGGGGGGGGGGGGGGCGCCCCCCCC
>VXNL01000048.1 GCA_009840635.1 Acidobacteriota bacterium
CCCCCCCCCCCCCCCCCCCCCCCCCCCCCCCCCCCCCCCCCCCCCCCCCACGGCTCAGACGCCGACCGCGCCTACCCCGCGAGCCGCTACAGGCGGAGCTTCTCGAAGGTCGCCAGGGGAAGGAAGAGGCGGCGCGGGGTGGATGGGAAGGGACGGAAGCCATAGCGTTCGTAGAACGCGCGGGCGGCGTCGTTCTTCGCGTCCACGACCACGGCGTAGGCGGCGATCGTGGCGCTTGCCCGTACGACGCGGCGGACCGCGTCGAGCAGCAGGGTTTCGCCGAGCCCGCGGCGCTGAAATGAGCGCGACACCGCCAAACGTCCGATGACGACCGCAGGTACCGGGTAGTGCGGTAGCCGTTTGGCGATTCCGGCCGGCAACTCGTCCTTCTCGAAGCTCGCGGCGCTGAGGGTGTAGTAGCCGGCGATCTCCTCGGGCGACGCGCCCACGGCGACAAAGACACGGGCCACCCGGCGCCGTGTGTCCTGGGACGCGCGCCGGCGGAGATAGTCGTCAAGGGCCGGCTCGCCGCACGAGAAGGAATCGCGGTCGTGCTGCGGGCCGAGGGGCTCGATGACGAGCCTCGGCTCATTCACCGATGCGCTCGCGGTAGCGGTGGGCTGCCGCCCTCAGGGCCTCATTCGGCTCCGGAGGGTTGAGCAATGCGTCGTAAAAGGTGTCCCAGTCTGTTGCGGGGAGAACGATTTTTTCCCGTGACTCGATGACCCGCTCGGCGGCGGCGATCGCGCTCGACAGTACGAACCGGCTGACCGTCGTTTCCTCGTAGGCCGCCGCCCGTTCCAGAGTGCGTTTGGCGCGCCCATCCATCCTGAGGTGGACGCGAGCGTGCCTTACCGCACTCGTGCCGGCGATGGGCTTGTCGGCCGGACTGGTGGCGGGCATGGTGCCATTATGGCGTACAACGGGTGAAGATTCCTGTGGCGGGCGTCAGCGCAGCCGAGCGAGGAAGTCCGCCTCGTCGCGCGCGGCGAGCGCCGCAGCCACGACCGCGTCGGCGGACGCGCCGCGAACGGCGGCGGGAATCCGCTCCTCCGAAGCCTCGACCCCGCGACGGCGCAGGATGGAGAGGGCGGTGCGCGCCAGCGCCTCCGCGCGGCCCTCCTCCATCCCCTCGGTGTGACCTTCGGCGAAGGCCCGGGTGCGGCCCATCAGCATCAGGCGGAGCGCGAGGCGATCGTCCTCCGCCACCGTGCCCTCCCGGTCGCCGAGCCCTCGGCCCACCCGCCAGAGGTCCGACTCCGTCGCCTCCGACATCCTCGTCTCGTTCAGCGCCCGGTGGATCTCCGTCGCCGTCCAGCCCGGAAACGCCCGGCTTTCCTTCGATTCCCGATACCCACCCTCATCGAGCAGGTAGATCCGGAGCCCGGGACGAAGGCCGCGCGGCCGACTGGGGGAGCCCCGGTCGGGAACCTCCACCCACACTTCCGGGAGGCGCCAGTCCGCGTAGGCGATCAGTTTGCCCCGCTGCACGTCCGTCGTGTTGTCCACTTCGAGGAGCACGTCCGGCAGCTCGTCTTCCCCGACGATCACCTTCCCGTACTCCGAAAGCTCCGCGCGGTCCGGATCGAGGTAGAGCGCCTGATCCGCCTGCATGATGTCTCCCAGGCTCCCGTCCGCTTCGCGGAACCGCAGGTCGGTCGCGCCGATGCAGCGCACCTCAGAGCCGCGCGCGATTCCGATCTGCCGGACCAGCTGCGCGAGCCGCGCCGCCGGCCCCTCGTGGTACAGCGAGACGGTTTCCCGCATGATCCAGGCGGTCTCGCTCGCCCCGTGCCAGTACTCGACCCGGCGGCCCTCCCATGTGGGGCTCTCGAACTCGGCCTCGCTCACCCGCACCGGATCGCAGCCCACGAACTCCAGTTCGGACACCGGTGTCCGCCGGCCCGCCCCGTCGGCGGGAGACCGCGACCCGCCCGCCAACCGGCGCATCGCCGCAGTCTAGCCGTCGCCGGAAGCCGCGGCTTCAGAGGGCGAAGCTCATCACGTAGAGGCCCACGCCGGTCGCGCAGGTGAACCACAGTCCGGCGAAGGTGAGCCGGCCCCAGAGCTGGTGCCGCGGGCCGAAGGAACCTGGCAAGACGCCGGGGAAACGGCGCCAGGAAAGGACCGCCAGGACGCACCAGGCGACGAAGGTGGGGATCGCGACGGCGAGATGGACGCCGAAGAGGCCGGCCAGCGTCGCGGTGCCGTGGTACGCGCTCAAGGCGAAGGCATCCATGGCGTGCCCGAAGCGGATGCTGCCCTCGAGCAGCAGCACCGCCACGATCGCCCCGAGCAGAACCCCCACCTGGAGGCCGCGGTGGGCGCGGTAGCGGCGTTGCGCCGCGAGCCGCAGCGCCAGGGCCATCAGGAACGGAGCGGCCACGAAGAACACGACCGCCACGTCCACGAAGGCGTCCGCCCGCGTCCCGAGGAAGCCTGTCGCCAGCATGGGTTCGGAACCTCGACTACGAAGGGGTGGGTCTCCGGGCGGCGATTGCCCGCCGTCCGGGAGGCCGAGACCACGAGCATACCGGCGAGCATGGGGAGCCATCATTCCCCCATGAAACAGCTCCAGCCCGACCTGTGGCAGAGCACGATCCATCGTGCCGGAATCCTGAACACGCACGCCTACTTCCTCGCGCGGCCGGCCGGGAACATCCTGTTCTACAACACGGGGAACGAAGACGACCTGCAGGAGATGGCGGCATTGGGTGGGATTGCCTATCAGCTCCTCACCCACCGGGACGAGGCCGGCCCGTCCCAGGCGCGGATCCGGGACCGATTCGGTTGCAAGCTCGGCTGTAGTGCGATCGAGGCCCCGTTCGTCGGCGTCCACGGCGAACCGGATCTCCTGTTCGAAGCGGGCGCTGGCCAAATCGAGGACGTCACCATCATCCACACGCCGGGACACACGGACGGCAGCATCTGTTTCTTCTACCGGTCGCCGTACGGCGGGTCCTATCTCTTCAGCGGCGACACGATCTTCCAGTGGGACGGGGAATGGTCCACGTTGGTGCTGCCGGGTTCCGGCGGCAGCGCTGCCGATCTGGCCCAGAGCCTGACGAAACTGCGCGAGGTCAGTCCGGACCTCGTGATGAGCAGCGGCTTCGTCGGCGAGGTGGCGTATCGCGAGGTGACGCGGGAGGGATGGGCGGCGGTGCTTGACGCGACGAGCGCACGCCTCGCCGCTTCGTCCTGAATCGAACTCAGGCGGCGAACAGGAAGACGCTGAACCGCTCGGCGGGGTCGCTCCAGTGGTGGAGGGGGCGCCATCCCGGGGCCGCGAGGGCGAGGACTTCCTCGACGTCGTACTTGTAGGAGTTCTCGGTGTGGATCCGGTCGCCGGCGGCGAACCGAAATGCCTCACCGGCCACCCGGACCGTCTGCTCCACGGCGCTCTCGAGCCACAGCTCGATCCGGCCCTTTCCTTCGTCGTAGAACTGGTGCGGGATCCAGTTTTCCGGGTCGAAGTCGCCGTCCGCGAGCCGGTTCACGTTGTTCAGGATGTTGCGGTTGAAGGCGGCGTTGAGGCCGCCGGGATCGTTGTAGGCGCGGTTGAGGACCGCCGGGTCCTTCTTCCGGTCCACCCCGAGGAGGAGGCGGGAGCCGGGGCCGGCGGCGCGCTGGAGCCGCGCGAGAAACGCCGACGCGTCCCCAGGTTCGAAGTTCCCGAGTGAGGAGCCGGCGTAGAAGACCGCGATCCGGCCGTGGTCGAAATCCAACGCGGGGAACGCGAAGTCGCCCGAGAAGTCCGCCGCCACCGGGATCACTCTCAGAGCCGGGAAATCGCGCCGTACCTCTGCCGCCTGGCCGGCAAGCATCTCTTCGGCGATGTCCACCGGCGCGTAGGCGGCCGGCGTGTCCAACCCGCCCAGGACGATGCGCGCCTTCCTGGCGCTGCCCGCCGCGATCTCGGCGAGCACGGCGCGCGAGCCGATGCCGTCCGCGATCTCCCCGAGGTTGCCTTCCAGGATCGCGATCTCGGTCTCCGTCAGGTAGTACACGGGCGTCCGGGTGATCCGCTCAAAGAGGTCGGATCCGACCGGGTCGTAGAAGAACTTGGGGGAGATGGAGGGTGGGTTGCGGCGGAGTCCCTCGCGGATTTCGGCGCGGGCGGCGGTTTGGGTAAGAGCGAACTCAGGCATCCGTGCGAGTCTTCATTGACGGCGGCCGGACCCAGTCGGCGTCCCCTGAAGGCGAGCCGCGATGAACCGCCCGCGGCCCTGCGGGCCGCTGTGCCGGCTAAAGCCGGCGTTCCAAGCCGGCGGCGCCATCCGGCCCTTACCCGTCGCGGGCGATGCGGATGCCCGTGGCCTGCCAGCGCGCGTCGGGCCGGAGGACGTGGCGGTAGGTGGGGCGGATGTGGGAGGCCGGGGTGAAGCAGGACCCGCCGCGGAGCACCATCCGTCCGGACATGGACCTGCCGCTCGGCTGGCCGAACCGTCCGGACGGGCGGAACCCGGGGTAGGGGAGATAGGGGCTCGCCGTCCACTCCCAGACGTCGCCGAAGAGCTGCACGGGACCGGCAGCTCCGCGATGCGCCACCGTCGGCGCGGGTTGGGGCTCAAGGTGGCCGTCTTCGAGGAACGTCCCCGCGACCGGCTGATCCGCTGCCGCCGACTCCCATTCGAACTCGGTGGGCAGCCGCGCCTCCCGCCAGCGGGCGAAGGCGTCGGCCTCGAAAGCGCTTACGTGGACCACCGGGGCGTTGGCTGCCATCGGCGCCAGTCCGGCGAGCGAGAACTCGGCAAACCCGCCGCCCTGCCGGACCCAGTGGAGCGGCGCCTCCCAGCCGCCCGCGGCGCGGGCTTCCCACCCGTCCGCGAGCCACAGCGAGCGCTCCCGGTAGCCGCCCTCTTCCATGAACTCCAGGTACTCGCCGTTCGTGATCAGGCGCGAGCCGAGCTGGAACGGAGCGACCCGCCGCTCGTGGCGGGGCCTCTCGTTGTCGTAGGCGAACCCCGTGCCGAAATGCCCCACGGGCAGCGTTCCGCCGCCGAACGAGACGAACCGCAGCGGCGGCGCGGGGCCTCCTCGCGGCCCGCCGGACGCCTCCCGATAGGCGGGGTGGAGCGGGTTCCGCGAGAACAGGTGCTTCAGGTCGGCGAGCAACCGCTCCTGGTGCTGCTGCTCGTGGTGCAGCCCGAGCATCACCAGTTCCCGGACCTCTTCGGGAACCTCACCTTCCAGCAATTCCTCCATCGCCTCGTCCACCCGGCGCCGGTACTCGTACACCTCCGCTACCGTGGGCCGCGAGAGCAGCCCCCGGTCGTGGCTGATCTCGACGCCCGCGTCGGAGACGCCGAAGACCGCCCGGTATTCGGGTTGGATCGGAGCCTGGCCGACGCCCTCGCGGCCCAGCACGAAGGTCTCGAAGTACCAGGAGGTGTGACCCACGTGCCACTTCGCCGGGCGCGCGTCCGGCATCGACTGGACCACGTAGTCCTCGATGGCGAGCGGCGCCGCGAGCTCGGCGGTCTGTCGCCGGACCCGCCGGAACGTGTCCCGAAGGTCGGCGCTCGGCTGCGCCTCCGTCATCCGGACGCCGCGGGCGCCACCCGGACCCCGTCCGCCACGCTGTCTCCGGGGTAGACCACGACCCGGTCGCCGACCGCGAGGCCGCCGAGGACCTGCGCCTCCTGCCGGTTGCGCTCGCCGATCTCGACGGCGCGCTCGCTGGCGGTGTCGTTCTCGACAACGAAGACCGCCCAGCTCTCCCCCCGGCGGAAGAGCGCCCCGACGGGCACCTTCACCTGGTCCTCCTGCTCCCAGACCACCACCCGGGTCTCGACGCGGTAGGCGTCACCGAGGCTGGAGCGGTTCTCGTAGGGGTCCTCCAGCTCCATGACCACGTTGACGCGCTGCTCCTCGACGCCGAGCGCCGAGATCTTGGTGAAGCCCGAGGGCTCCACCCGCAGCACCCGGCCGCCCAGCGGGCGGTCGCCGCCCCAGCGGTCGATCAGCGCCGCCTGCCCGGCGCGCATCCGCACCGCGTCGTTCGAGAGGTAGTCGGTCACCACCTCGAGTTCGCGCGGGTCCCCGACCTCGAGCAGCGGCTCGCCGGCGGGCACCACCGCCTCGCTCTCGCGCAGCCGCCGCAGCACCACCCCGTCCACCGGCGAGAAGATCTGGATCGCCTCCGGATTCCCCGTTCCCGGATCGCCGGCGCGGAAGCGGAACCGCTGCAGCCGGGCCCGCGCGAGCGCCAGGTTCCCGCGGGCGTCCCGGACCGCGAACTCGGCGGCCTCCAGCGCTTCCTGGCGGGTATCGAGTTCGAGCTGGGCCATCTCCAGAGCCTCTTCGGAGGAGACCCCCTCTTCCTGGAGGCGGCGCAGCCGGTTCAGGGTGGACTCGGCGAAGGCGCGCTCCTGCGCCGCCTGCTCGTGGAGCGCCTCGACCCGGCCTACCGTGGCCTCGGCGGCCTCGACCGCGGCCTCGGCTTCGGCCCGCTGGCGCGGATCGAGCGGCACCGGAGACGCCGGCAGGAAGGTGGCGAGGACGCTCTCCGCGGCCAGCACCGGGTCGCCGGGCTCGAGTTCGATGCGGAGGACCCGGCCGGCCACCGGCGCCGAGATCTCGAACCGGTCCCGGACCCGCGTCTCGCCCTCCTCGTCGAGCGTCACGGAGAGCGTCCCCTGGACCACCGAGGCGATGTCCACCGGAATCGGGCGGGGGCGAGACCCGAGGGCGATCAGCGCGATGAGCGCGGCGAGGCCCCCGCCCCAGAGGATGAGCCGCCGTCGTTTCTTCATGACGCTCCTTATTCGCGTGTCTTGAGGACTTCCACGAGATCGAGCCGGTTCAATTTATGGCGAACGACGGCCGCCGAGAGCCCCATCGCGCCAACGACCGCCGCAGAGGCCCACGCGAAGGTGGCCGGTTCGGTGACCAGCGGCATCCGGAACAGCTCGGTCTCGTAGGCGGCCAGCATGCCCGCAAGCATGGAATAGCCGAGCCCGAGCCCCACCGGGATCGCCGCCGCCGTCAGGATGGCGAGCTCCCCGAAGAGCACGACGCCGATCTCGGCGCGGGTGAAGCCCATGACCCGCATGCTGGCGAGTTCGCGGCTCCGCTCCGAGAGCGAGATGCGCGCCGTGTTGTAGATCACCCCAAACGCGATCACCATCGCGAAGAGCAGATTGATCGCCATCGTGTTGTTCATGTTCTCGGCGACGAAGGTCTCGAAGTTCTCGAGCATGGCGTGCTGGAGCGCGACGCCCGCCACCACCGGCATGCCCTTGAGCGCGGCGTACACCGAGTCGCGCGCCGCCGGATCGATCCCGAGCGCCGCTCCGCTCATGGTCGCCGAGTCGCTGAGGAAGCGGCGGAGCGCTTCGGGCTCCATGTACGCGGAAACGCCCATCAGGTCGTCCACGGTGGCGCTCACCACCATGTCCCGCTCCGGCCGCGTCCCCTGGAGCGCCTCCACCCGGAGCGTGTCCCCCGGCGCGACGCCGAGCACGTCGGCAAGCTTCCGCGACAGGATGAGGCCCGTCCGGTCGAACCGCACCGGCTGGTAGTCGGCGCCCACCACGCGTTGCAGCTTCGCGTCCGGCTGGAGCGCCTGGATCCCGACCTGGCGGTTCCGGTTCCCGTTCCGCAGGCGCGCCGACGCGCCGTTCAGGGGCTCGACCTCGACGACGCCCGGCACCGACGCCAGCTCGTAGTAGGCGGCGCGCCCCTCCGGTTCGAAGAAGGTCACGGTCACGTCCTGGCGCTGGACCACGTTGAACTGGAGCTGCATGAGCTCTTCGAACGAATCCATGGCGGCGCTTGCGAGCACCATGATCGAGGCGGAGAACGCGATGCCGATCACCGACATGGCGGCGCGGGCCGGACGACGCGCGAGATTGCGGAGGACCATGCGGAGGGGCTGGGTGAGCCAGCGCTTGAGACCCAGCCGCTCGAGCAGCGAGACCCGGAAGGTGTCCGGCGCCGCGGGCCGCATCGCCTCCGCGGGCGGCAGGCGGACCACGCTCTTCACCGCGGCGGCGGCGCCCAGCACCGACGCCGCCCCGCAGGCCAGCAGGGCGCCGAGGATGTGCCCCCAACTCCAGCGCATGATCAGGTCCGGAAAGCGGAAGTACTCCATGTAGAGACTGAGCATCCCGGCGCTCATCAGGGCGCCCAGCGCGATCCCGAGCACGCCGCCGAGCACGGACACCACCACCGCCCACTGGGTGAAGTGCAGCCCGAGGCGCAGGTTGGAGTAGCCGATCGCCTTGAGCACCGCGATCTGTTCCCGCTGGACCGCGACCATCCGCCGGAGGACGACGTTGAGGAGGAACGCCGCGATCCCCAGGAAGATCATGGGCATGAGGAGCGCCATCCCGCGCAGCCCGGTCAACTCGTTCTGGAGGTACCAGTGGGAGATCTGCTGGGCGCGGGGAATGGCGCCCAGGCCGCCGTAGGACTCGAGCAGGCGGTCCAGCTCGGCGATCGCGGGCTCCGGGGCGGCGCCCTCGGCGAGCGACAGCGAGATGTCGTTGAACCCGCCCTCCATGTCGAAGGCGGTCGCGAGGTGCCGGCGGGCCATCCAGAACACCCCGAAGCGTGTCGGGTCGGGCAGGAGGTCGCCGCCGGCGATCGCGTAGACGTACTCGGGGGAGAGCGCCGTCCCGACGATCTCGAGCCGCTGGCGCCGGCCGTTGATCACGGCGAAGACCTGGTCGCCGAGTTCGAGTCCGTGCCCCTGGGCGAAGCGCTCGTTGACGATCGCTTCCTCGGCGCGTCCCGGGTCGGGCCAGCGCCCGCTGCGCAGGGTCACGCCGTTCAGGACCGGGCGGCCGCTGTCCGGCAGCGAGATGAGGCGGCCGTTGACCGGCTCGCTGGTTCCCGGGACGTCGAGGGTGACGCCGGCCACCACGCGGGTGTCCGCGCGGACCACTCCGGGGAGTTCGTCGAGGCTTGCGGCGACCCAGCGGGGGACGCGCTTGGCGTTCGCGAAGACGTCGCCGAACTCGTTCCGCGCGTAGTAGCGGTCGCGCGTCGTCTCCAGCGAGTCGAAGCAGATGAGCGATGCGACCAGCAGCGCGATCCCCGACGCGACCACCACCGCGATGGCGAGCCCCATGGAGCGCACCCGCCAGAGGTCGCGGAGGAGCTTGCGATCGAGGGCTGGGATCATGGTGGCGTCACCACTGGATCGTGGAGGCGGCGGCCCGCGTCTCGTTCACGAGCTGCCGCGAGATGCGGCCGTCGGCGAGGGAGATGACCCGGTCCGCGATCGTGGCGATCGCGGCGTTATGGGTGATGATGGCGGTGGTGGCCCCGTAGTCGCGGTTCACCCGCTCGAGCGCTTCGAGCACCTGGATACCGGTGGTGATGTCGAGCGCCCCGGTCGGCTCGTCGCAGAGCAGGATGTCGGGCCGCTTGGCGATGGCGCGGGCGATGGCCACCCGCTGCTGCTCGCCGCCGGACATCTGCGAGGGGAAGTGGCTGCTCCGGTCGGCGAGCCCGACGATGTCGAGCGCCTCCTGCGCGGGGAGCGGATCCTCGGAGATCTCGGTCACGAGCTCCACGTTCTCGCGGGCGGTGAGCGAGGGGATGAGGTTGTAGAACTGGAACACGAAACCCACCCGGCGGCGCCGGTAGCGGGTCAGCTCTCCTTCATCGGCCCGGGTCAGGTCCTGCCCCCGGTAGAGCACCTGACCGGAGGTGGGGACATCGAGCCCCCCCAGAATGTTCAGCAGGGTGGACTTGCCGCTCCCGGACGGCCCGAGCAGGACCAGAAAGCCGCCGACCTCGAGGTCCACGCTCACCCCGCGGAGCGCGTGCACCTCGACCTCGCCCATCTGGTAGACCTTGGTGACGTCCCGCATGGAGACGGCGAGGGCGCCGTTCGCTTCGCTGCCGTTTCCGTTCATTTCCCTTTACGGCTCAATACGGTGCGCAGCCTACCGGGTTCCAAGTCGGAGCGCCGGCCTCCGGCCGGCATCGCGGCCCGCCAGGGCGCGCAGAGCGCGCGGCGCCGATCGGAAGGAAGGCACGTACGGCTTGGAACGCCGGCTTCAGTCGGCACGCGGCCCGCCAGGGCCGCGAAACCGCGTTCCGATAATCCGCCTGAAGCCGGGTTCCTAGCGAATAGAATACTATTCTATTCGTGAGTACCACCATCCACGTCTCCGACGAACTGCTCGCCGCCGTGGACCGCCGAGCCAAGGATCTGCGGCTCACGCGGAACCGCTATATCGTGCAGGCTCTCGAACGAAGCCTCCGCAGCGACACCGCGTGGAGCCCGGCGTTCGTGGAAGCGCTCCGGGCGGCAGGGCGGGACCGGCAACTCCAGAGGACCCTGGCGGAGATGCGTGCCGCCATCAAGGCGAACCGGATGAGCAAGGGGCCCCCGGAGTTGTGAAGTACGTTCTCGATACGAACATTCTCTCGCTCGCGATGGCCGGCAAAGCGTCCGTCATCGAGCGCATGTTCTCGCTGGCGCGGACCGATGTGCTGATTCCTCAGCCGGTCATTGCCGAGATTGAGTACGGAATCGCGCGGCTGCGGGATCCACGAAGGCGCCAGCAGCTACGCAAACTCCTGGATGGATTCCTGGAGAATTCGTCCGGGGCGCGCTGGACGCACGATGTCAGCCACGCCTTCGGCGTAGCCAAGGCCGGCCTCGAGTCGCGGGGTCAGCGAATCGAGGACTTCGACGTCGCGATCGCCGCCCACGCCCTGGCGCTCGATGCAGTCCTGGTGAGCGATAACACCGCCCACATGGAGCGGATTCCCGGACTGCGGCTCGAGAACTGGCGCGCGTAGTGGAGTAGCCGGTTCGGCCGGGCGGCGCCGAATTCTCTCGGCTGTCGCAATCACGATCCTGTTGGTACTACGGGCCGCGGGAACTGGCGTGAGCGGCGCTCGGTCAGGCGGCCTGCCACCGAGCGAAGCACGTGGCGTCGTGCGCTGGAGCGTGCAAGCCGGAAAATCCGATATGACATATCGAGATTTCCGGGTAGAAGGCGGGCTGTGCCGGCTGAAGCCGGCGCTCCAAGCCGGATCCGCGATTCTTCCGGGTTGGCGGCGGTCCCTGACGGTCAGGAAGCCCGGACTGGTTCGGCCGCCGGTCCCGGCGCCGGGGCGCTCGCGTGCCAGACCCGCTGCGCCTTCATCGCCAGGTCGTCCAGCAGCGTGTAGAAGAACGGCAGGATGACCAGCGTCAGGACGGTCGAGGCCGCGAGTCCGCCGATCACCGTCCGGGCGAGCGGGAAGTAGTACAGCCCGTCGAGCCCTGTCCGCCCGATCGCCATCGGTAGGAGCGCCAGCATGGTGGCGCCTGCGGTCATCAGGATGGGCCGCAGCCGGTCCCGGCCGCCTTCCAGCAGCGCCTCGGTGCGTTCCATGCCCGACCGTCGCAGTTTGTTCACGTGGTCGATCAGTACGATCCCGTTCTTCACCACGATGCCCATCAGGATGAGCATCCCGATCTGGGCCATGAGGTTGAAGGGGCTGTCGGTGAGCAGCAGGGTCCAGCTCGCTCCCCAGAGCGCGTAGGGGATCGAGATCAGGATGGCGAGCGGGTGGATGAGCGATTCGAACTGGGCGGCCATCACGATGTAGATGAGCAGCAGCGCCAGCAGGTAGTTGATCGCCATGTTCTGGAGGTCGGTGTCCTGCCGGCTGATCCGGTCCCCGAAGGACCATGAATACCCGGCGGGCATCGCCATCGCGTCCAGCTCCTCCTCGATCTCGCCGCGGGTCTCGTCCCAGGCTTCGCCCTCGTAGGCGGCGCGGAGCGTGGCGACCGCCTTCCGGTCCGACCGCTGGATCGTCCGGCTGCGTTCGACGATCTCGAAGTCGGCGAGGTCGCCGAGCGCGACCGGAACGCCGCCGTCCGCGATCAGCGTGAAGTTCCGCAGGTCCTCGACCCGCGAGATGTCCTGCTGGGACATCATGAGCAGGACCTCGGCTTCCCGGTCCTCGGTCTGGAAGCGGCGGCGCGGCCGCCCGCCGCGCGAGAAGCCGAAGATCTCCGCGAGGTCCCGCGGCGTGATTCCGAGCCGCGCGGCCTCCTCGGTCCGCGGCCGCACCAGGACTTCCCGGCGCGGGTTGTCCCCGGCGCTGCGGAGTTCGGCAACCCCCTCGACCGCCGCGAGGCGGCTTTCGGCCTCGCGGGCGAACGCGGCGAGCCGTTCGGAGTCCTCGCCGTAGAGCCGGACCCGGAAGAACATGCTGTCGCCGCCGGTTTCCTGGTCGTCGTCTCCGAAGACGATGCGGGCGCCGGGGAGTACGGGCAGCACCTCCCGGATCCGCTCGCGCATCTCCCGGCCCTCGGCGTCGGAGATGTGCTGCTCGCCGAACGAGATCACCGTCTGCGCCTCGTTCTCGGCGAAGTAGCTGTAGACCGACTCGAACCCGAGGTCCTCGCGGAGGTCGGCGAGCCGGCTTTCGACCGCCAGCACCGCGACCCGCGCGTCCTCCTTGTAGTGGAAGTCCGAGAACTCGTAGGCGAGGAAGACCATGTTCCGGTTGAGCCCGGCGAAGACGGCGGTCGAGAGCCCGAGGAAGAACGGGAGGATCGCCGTGACCAGGAAGGCGGCCGCGATACCCGCGGTGACCCAGCGGCGGCGCAGGGTGAACCGCAGCGCTCCCTGGTAGATCGCGCCGAGGCGCTCGGTCCAGCGGGGCGCAACCGACGGCTTCCGGGCGAGGATGCGCGAACTCACCAGCGGGATCAGGGTCAGCGAGATGAAGAGCGAACAGAAGATGGTCAGGGAGATGGCGAGGCCGATCTCCCCGAGCCAGATCGACATCTCGTTCTTCGCGCCGAGCACCGTCGGCAGGAACACCACCGCGGTGGTGACCGTCGAGGCGATCACCGCGCCCGAGACGGCGCGGGCGCCGGAAACGGCCGCGGTCTTCGCCGGGATTCCCCGGCCGTGCTCCTTGACGATGGACTCGAGCACCACGATGGCGTCGTCCACCAGCAGGCCGATGCCGAGCATCATCCCCATCATCGACAGGACGTTCAGCGACCGGCCGGCGAAGTAGAGGACGATCCCGGTCGCGATGATGGACATGGGGATCGTCAGGCTGACGATCGAGGTGGTGTCCACCCGCCGCAGGAACAGGAACAGCAGGATGACGGCGAAGAGCGCCCCCAGCAGGCCCTCGGTGCGGATGCCGGCGAGTCCCGAGGTGATCTGGGCGGCCTGGTCGTCCCAGACGAACAGGTTGATCCCGGCGAGCGCCGGGTCGGCGGCGATCTCCTTCTCGATGAGTTCGGTGACCGCGGTCGCCACCTCGACGGTGTTCGCTTCGGCGCTCTTGTATACCGTCAGGGCGATCGCCGTCTCGTCGTTCAGGTGCCGCCCGAAGGGGATCGGCGGCTCCCGGTAGGTCACGTCGGCCACGTCCTCGACCCGGATCCCCCGGTTGTTCAATGGCAGGCTGCCGATCTCGTCGATCTCCGCGAGCGCCCCGAACCCGCGCACCGGGGTCACCGCGCCGTCCGCCCGGATGCGCCCGAGCGACACGTTGCGGTTCATGTTGGTGACGCGGTCCGAGATCTCGCCGAGGTCCATCCGGTGCGCTGCGAGCCGGTCGAGGCGCAGGTTGATCCGCACCTCGCGGGGCTCCACTCCGTTGAGGTCCACCCGCGCGACCCCGGGGACGCGCCGGATGGGGTCGGCGATCCGCCGCTCCAGGCGGTCGTAGCCCGCGGACAGATCCATCCCAGGGGCCGAGATTCGCGCCTCGACGATGGGGATCTGCGTCGTCGAGAAGGTGTTGACGTAGATCTCCCTCACGTCGGAGGGAAGGTCGCCCCGGGCATCCTCCACGGCCTCGAACACCTTGGCCCGCGCCACGTCCACGGTCTCCCCCCAGGTGAACTCGAGCTGGAGGTCGGCGCTGTCGGCGGTCGCGTTCGAACGGATCCGGCGGGCGCCGGGGATCGTCGCGAGCGCCTCCTCGAGCGGCTGGACGATCTCGCGCTCGATCTGGCGGGGGCTCGCGTTCGGGTAGGGGACCGTCACGAAGACGCCGGGAAAGTCCACGTCGGGCAGGAAAGCCAGGGGAATCCGGGTGAACGAGATGCCGCCCAGCACCAGCAGGCTGAGCAACACCATCGCGGTGGTGACCGGGCGGGTCACCGCCAGCTTGGGAAGACTCATGCAGCCCTCATCGGAGCGTCGGCCTGGGGCGCCGGCCCGGAGCGCCGGCCTCTGGCCGGCATCGCCGAGCGGAGCGAGGCGAAACGCGAAACGCCCCGGGTCCTCACGCCGCAAACCTCTTGCGGTCGAACACTGAGTACGCCGTCGGGATCACCACCAGGGTGAGCGCCGTGGAGACCAGCAGCCCGCCGATGACGGTGATGGCCATCGGGCCGCGGATCTCGGCCCCCTCGCCGAGCCCGAGCGCCATCGGGGTGAGCCCCAGGATGGTCGTCAGCGTGGTCATCAGGATCGGCCGCAGCCGGATCTGGCCCGCCGCGACGATCGCCTCCGCCTTCTCCATCCCCTCGCGGCGCAGCCGGTTGATGCAGTCCACCAGCACGATGGCGTTCTTCACCACGATCCCGGCGAGCATCACCACCCCGATGAGCACGATGACGCTCAGCGTGGAACCGGAGAGGAGGAGCGCCCAGACCACCCCGATCGCCGCCAGTGGGATCGTGAAGAGGATCAGGAACGGGTGGAGGAGCGATTCGAACTGGCTCGCCATCACGAAATAGACGAGGAAGATGGCGAGGCCGATCGCGAGCGCCAGGCTGGCGAAGGACCGCTCCATCTCCTCACGCTGTCCGCCGAACCGGGTGGAGACGCCGGGACCGAGCCCGAGCCCGGCGATCCGGGAATCGATGGCCTCGGTGGCCCCCTCCAGGTCGGCGCCGTCGAGGTTCCCGGAGATCACCACCGCCGGCCGCTGCCCGACCCGGCGGAGTTCGGCGGGTCCCTCGCCGACCTCGGCCTCGCCGAGCGCCCGCAGCGGGACCGGCCGCGCCTCCTCGGCGTGGACGATCAACTCCGGCACCGCGGCGGTGCGGGACCGGAGACCCTCGCCTCCGCGCACCACCACGTCGATGCGCCGGTCCCCCTCGTCGAGCCGGGTGGCGACCTCGCCGCGCAGCTTGGAGCGGAGCCCCTCCGAGGCCTGGTCCACGGTCAGTCCCAGGCTTGCCAGCCGGTCGGCGGCGAAGCGCACCCGGATCTCGGGGCTGCCCGCCTCGGCGGTGGAGCGCACGTCGGCGAGCCCCGGGACCTCGGTGACCGCCGCCTGCACCCGGCGGGCGCTCGGGACCAGCAGCGACCGGTCCTCCGAGTAGACCTCGACCTCGACGGGCTGGCGGAAGCTGAAGTAGGACGGCCGCCCGAACTCGTAGCGGACTCCGGGACGCCCCGCGAGGTCCGCCCGGACCCGTTCGATGGCGGCCGCCTCGGCTGCCTTGTCGCCGGCGTCCGCCATCACGACCTGGACCCGTCCCTGGTGCTCGGCGCGTCCGGAGCCGCCGCCAAAGCCGCCCCCCGCGGCCACGCCCGCCTCGGTGGTCACCCGGAGCACGGCGGGATCCTCGAGGACCGACTCCCCTACGGCGTCCACCACCGTATCGGTCGCGGTGACCGCGGATCCCTCGGGAAGGTGGACGTCGAAGTGGAACTCGCCCTGGGAGAGCGCGGGGATGAGCTCCACCCCGATGGCGGCCCGGCCCACGGCGAGGGAACCGCCGAAGAGCCCGGCCGCGAGCACGAAGACCACGGCCGGATGGCGCAGTGCGGCGCGCAGGACCGGCGGGTAGGCGCGCGCCACGGCGCCTTCCGCCGCGGTGAACCCCGACGCCACCGGCCGGAACGGGAACATCAGCCCCCGCCCGGCCTTCTGCAGCACGGCGCGCAGCCCGCGGAGCGCGCGCACGGCGGCGGTCGCCCGCTGTTCGCCGGCGCTCGCGGCCGCGGTCACGCCACGGCTCGAGAGCACCGGGATCAGCGCCAGCGAAAAGCCGAGGGAGGCGAGGATGGAAATGGAGACCGTGAGCGCCTGGTCGCGGAAGAGCTGGCCCGCGACCCCTTCCACGAAGACGATTGGCAGGAAGACGGCGACGGTGGTCAGGGTGGAGGCGATCACCGGCCCGGCGACCTCGACAGTGCCGGCGACCGCGGCTTCGCGCGCTCCCTCGCCGCCGGCGTGCCGGCGGTGGATCGCTTCGAGCACCACGATCGAGTCGTCGAGCAGCATGCCCACCCCGAGCGCGAGGCCGCCGAGCGACATGATGTTCAGCGAAAGCCCCATCTGCTGCATCACGAAGAAGGTGGCGATCACCGAGACCGGGATGGCCATCGCGACCACCGCCGTCGAGCGGCGGTCCCGCAGGAAGAGCGCGATCACCAGGATGGCGAGCAAACCTCCCTCCCAGGCGTTCCGCACCACCTCCGAGATGGCGCCCTCGATGAACTGGGACTGGTCGAAGAGGGTGGCCAGCGCGAGGCCCTCGGGAACCGAGTCCTTCACCGCATCCAGCCGGGCGCGAATGCCCTCGGCGACCTGGACGGTGTTCGCGTCGCCCTCCTTGAAGATACGGACCTCGACGCCCTCGGCGCCGCCCTGGCGCAGGATCACTTCCTGGTCCTTGAAGCCGGAGCGGACCTCGGCGACGTCGCGGAGCCGGACGAGCCTTCCCTCGGTGTCCTTCACGATCACCGCGCGGATGCGGTCCAGGGTGTCCAGCTCGTTCAGGGTGCGGACCAGGTAGCGGGCCTCGTCCTCGTAGACGCTGCCGCCGGCGAGGTTCACGTTGTTGTCCGCGAGCGCGGTCCGCACCTCCGCGACCGTGATGCCGTAGGCGGCGAGGCGGCCCTCGTCCACGTCCACCTGGATCTCCCGGACCAGCCCTCCCTCGATGCGGACCGCGGCGACCCCGTCCACCGCGTCGAGATCCTTCTTGAGGTCCTCTTCGGTCCACTGCCGGATCGTCGAGAGCCCGCGTTCTCCGGAGACGCCGATCCGGAAGATCGCGTCGGAGGCCGGATCGAAGCGGAGGAGGCGGGGCCGTTCGGCGTCCTCGGGGAGCTGGACACTGTCGAGTTTTTCCCGGACGTCCAGCCCGGCGAAGTCCATGTTGGTGTCCCAGACGAACTCGAGGGTCACCTCGGAGGTGCCGGCGCGGGACCGGGAGGTCACGCGCCGCAGCCCCGGAACCACCGAAGCCGCCTCCTCGATCGGCCGGGTCACGAGCGTCTCCACCTCGATGGGGGCGGCGCCCGGCATCCGGGTCTCGACGGTCAGCGTGGGATACGAGATCTCCGGGAGCAGGTTGACCGGCAGCCGGCCGAGCGCCACGAACCCGAAGACGCAGGCGGCCACGGTGAACATGCCGACGCTCACCGGCCGGCGGATGCAGCCGGCGATCAGGGACTTCACGGTGCGATTCTCCGGATGGGGAGGCGGTCGATCAGTTGTTCAGGATTTCGACCGCGGCCCCGGGATTGAGCGCTCCGTGGCCGGCGACGACGATCCGCGCCCCGGGTTCCAGTCCGTCGGCGAGCTCGATCAGGGCGCCCTCGGGACTGTCCATCTCCACTCCCACCGTCACCTCGCGGCGGACGGCCTTGCCGCCCTCGACCACGAAGACATGGGAGCCGGTCTCGCTCTGGACGATGGCACGCTTCGGCGCCAGTACGGCGTTCTCGCGCCGGCCGGTCTCGATGACGACCCGGGCGAACGATCCGGGCCGGACGACCGTTCCCGCCGGCGCCGGCAGCGCCACCGTCACCTTCACGGTGCCGGTGCCCGGATCCACGATCGGGCTGACTTCCCGGATGCGCCCGGTGATTCCGGCGCCGCTCGCGTCGGACTCCGGACGGACCACGGCGGGCTGGCCGGGCGCGAGCCCCGCCACGTCCCGTTCCGGCACGTAGAGCCGGGCGACCAGGGTGTTGAAGTCGGCGAGCGTCAGCAGGTGCTGGGCGGGCTCGAGGCGGCCACCCTCGACCAGCATGACTTCCGTCACCTTGCCCGCGAAGGGAGCCCGGATTTCGGTCCGTTCCAGCTCCAGCCGGGCCGTCTCCAGTTCGGAGGCGGCCAGGTCCCGGTCGAAGCGCGCCTTTTCGTATTCGTACTCGGCCACCAGGTCCTGCTCGAACGCCCGCTGCTGGCGCGAGAGTTCCGACTCGGCGCGCGAGAGCCGCAGTTCCGCCTGCTCGAAGGCGAGCCGCCGCTCGCGGGCGTCCACCCGCGCCAGCACGTGGCCGGCGGCCACCGAATCTCCCTCGCCGACGCTGATCTCGGTCAGGACGCCCGATGTCTCGGACAGCACCTGCGCGGTGCGCTCGGCCTCCACCGCGGAGGTGGTGGCGAGGTGGAGGGCGACCGGGCCGAGCCGCGCTTCGGCGACGCTCACCGGGGTCGGCGCCGCTTCTTCGGGCTCGCCGGTGATCTCGCGGGCTTCGCTGACCCCGGTCAGGTTCGGGATGACGAACAGGCCGGCCGCCGCGATGCCGAGGACCGCGGCGGCCAGCAACAGGAGCAGGGACTTTCGCTTCATGCTCTCTCCTAACGGGCGGGCATCCTTTGGAGTTCCGGTGAATCTGCTGGAGAACTACGCAGCGGGGCGCCGAACTCTTCATCGCCGGTCCGCACTGCTGCGAGAATCCCGAACCCTCCCGGGAAATGCGCGGTTAGCTCAGCGGAAGAGCACCTGCCTTACACGCAGGAAGTCACAGGTTCAAATCCTGTACCGCGCACTCGGAGAGCCGGCCTCTGGCCGGCATCGCTGGCCCCCACCGGGAGGACTCGCCGGAGGGAGGCGAACGCAACCGGGTTTCGCGCTCTCGCGCGCTGCCGGCTGAAGCCGGCGTTCCCATCCGTCGCGCCATACGGACGGGCCGCCGTTTCGCGGCTCGCAGCGCCTCCGGAACGCGTTCGGAATGGACGGAACGTTCCCGGTACACTGCACGTTCATCCTCTATTCCGAGGAACGGGACGCTGGGGTCTTGAATCGTCAATCGCTGATCAGAAGGCGCGCGTGGAGGATTGCCGCACCCGGCGTTTTCGTACTGTCCGCCGCCTTCCTGACTGCCGGCAGCGCCGTCGCCCAGGACGGCGCCGCGCCGGCCTCGGAACGGCGGCCCCAGGACGGTCAGGATGACCTCGCAACGTCCTCGCGCGGCTCGGGACAGCTCGCTGCCAGCCAGCAGGATCTCGATTCCTCCATGGCGGACCGCATCCTCGGACCGCCCGCACCAGCCGCTGGCGAGGCGGTCAGCCGGGACGCCGACGGCCGGGTAACCCTCCGCGCCTTCCGGCTCTCCGAACCCCTCACCGTGGACGGGGTGCTCGACGATCCCGTCTACGACCAGGTGCCGGCGGCCGAAGGGTTCATGCAGCAGGAGCCCAACGAGGGGGCCCCGGTTTCCGAATCGACCCGGGTCTGGGTGCTCTACGACGCCGACAGCCTCTACGTCGCCGCCGACCTGGAACAGGAACACCCGGAGTTGCTCAGGGCAAACGAGATGCGCCGCGACAACCGCAACATCGGCTGGGGCGACAGCTTCTCGGTCATTCTCGACACCTTCTACGACCGGCGGAACGGCGTGCTCTTCCACACGAACGCGTCGGGCGCGCTCTACGACGCCCAGGTCACCGATGAGCGGAACACGAACGCCGACTGGAACACCGTCTGGTGGGTGAGGACCCGGCGGCTGGCCGATCGCTGGACCGTCGAGATCCGGATTCCCTTCCGGTCGCTCCGCTACGCGGCCGGGGGCGCGCAGCTCTGGGGGATCAATTTCCGGCGCCTGATCAAGCACCGGAACGAACGGTCCTTCCTCACCCCGACGCCCCAGGCGTACGACCGGTTCGGGCTGCTGCGGCTGTCGAATGCGGCGACCCTCGTCGGTCTCGAGGCGCCTCCCGGATCGCGGCGGATGGAGTTGAAGCCCTACGCGATCGGTTCACAAAGCAACGCTCCCCTGAGGGACATCAACGACGAGTGGTCCGGCGACGTCGGCGCCGACTTCAAGTTCGGCGTCACCGACGGGCTCACCGCCGACGTCACCTGGAACACCGACTTCGCGCAGGTGGAGGACGACGAGACCCAGGTCAACCTGAGCCGCTTCAGCCTCTTCTACCCGGAAAAGCGCGAGTTCTTCCTTGAAGGACAGGGAGTGTTCGACTTCGGCGGCCGGGAGACCCGGTTCTTCGGGGGCCCGACGGATGTCCCGATTCCGTTCTTCAGCCGTTCCATCGGCATCTCGGGCGGCAGCGCCGTGCCGATCATCGGAGGCGCCCGTCTCCACGGCCGGGCAGGCGCCTACCAGATGGGGCTCATGAACATCCAGACCGGCGAGGTCGGCGGCCTCGACGTGGAGAGCACGAACTTCAGCGCCTTCCGCGTGAAACGCGATCTCTTCGCGCGGTCCAACATCGGCGTCATCGCCACCCACCGGAACATCAGCGCCGACGGTTCCGGGTCCAACTCCCTGTACGGCGTGGACGGGAACTTCGCCCCGACGGAGAACATCCGGTTCAAGACCTTCTATATGGCGACCAGCGAACCCACGGTGGAGACCGGGCACCAGGCCGCCAGCTACATGGGTCAGTTCAACTACGACACCGACCTGATCGATATCGAGTTCCAGCGCCTCTACCTGGGCGAGGACTTCAATCCCGGCATGGGCTTCGTCCGGCGGCGGGACTTCACCAAGAACGGCGGTTCTTTCCTGTTCGGGCCGCGCCCCCGGAGCATCGAGGCGGTCCGCCAGATCGAATTCGAGGTCGAGGCAAACCAGTACGACCGGCCCGACGGTGAGATGGAGACGCGGGAGTACACGTTCGACACGAGCATCATCTTCGAGAGCAGCGATCGCCTCATGTTCGACCACACCGTGACCGAAGAGCGCCTCCTCGAGGGCTTCGACCTCTCGGACGAGGTTGCGGTCCCGGCGGGGAACTACAAGTTCGCGCGGACCGGGGTCCGGGTCCGGATGGGATCCCACCGCAAGGTCTCGGGAATGTTCCGCTACGAGTTCGGGGACTTCTTCGGCGGCACCCGGCAGGAAGTCAGCTACTGGGGACGCGCCGAACTGAACCAGCGCTTCTCCCTGGAGCCGAACATCAGCCTCAACTGGATCACGGTGGCCGGGGGCGACGTGACGGCGCAGGTGAGCCGCCTCCGGGCGACCTACACGGTCTCGCCGCGCAGCTTCCTCGGCGCGCTCGTCCAGTACAACTCGGCGGCGCAACTGTTCTCCGCGAACGTGCGCTTCCGCTGGGAGTACTCGCCCGGCAGCGACCTCTTCGTGGTCTTCAGCTCGAACCGCGACGGAGACGACGGTCTTTCCGGGCTCAGCGACCGGGCGGTCGTCGTCAAATTCACGCGGTTGTTCCGGTTCTGACGGGGTTTCGGATCCCGTCGCGACCGCTCCGCCGGGCCCCTCGCGTCGCGTTCGCAACCGCCTGACCGTGCGGCTATAGTCCGCGCCGGTCTCACCACCGGTTCGGAAGAAAGTCCCCTTGCTCCGCCGCTTGCGAACTGCCGTTCTCGTGAGGGGCACTGCCGCCGCCGGCATCGTGATGCTGGCCGCCGGCCCGTTGGTCGCCGCCGCGTCCGCCGGACCGGTTCCGCGGCCTGCGGACCGCCGCGTGCAGGACCAGGATGATTTCGGAATGCCGAGCCGCGGCGCCGGACGGCTCGCCGAGGGCCAGCAGGACCTCGGTTCGGGGATGGAGAGCCGGATCCTCGGTCCCCCCGCTCCTCCGATGGGAGAAGCGGTCAGCCGAGATGCCGACGGCCGGGTGACCCTCCGCGCCTTCCGGCTGGCCGAGCCGCTCACCGTGGACGGGGTGCTCGACGACCCGGTCTACGACCAGATACCCGCTGCGGAAGGATTCGTGCAGCAGGAGCCCGACGAGGGGGCCGCCGTCTCCGAGGCCACCCGCGTCTGGGTGCTCTACGACGCCGAGAGCCTCTACATCGCCGCCGAGTTGACCGGAGACCCGGAGCTGCTGATGGCCAACGAGATGCGCCGCGACCAACGGAACATCGACTGGGGTGACAGCTTCTCGGTGATCATCGACACGTTCTACGATCGCCGGAACGGCTTCCTGTTCCACACCAACGCCCTCGGCGCCCTCTACGACGCCCAGGTGACTGACGAGCGCAACACCAACAGCGACTGGAACACGGTCTGGTGGGTGAAGAGCCGGCTCGTCGAAGACGGGTACACCCTGGAGATCCGGATCCCGTTCCGCTCGCTCCGTTACGCGGCGGGCGGACCCCAGCTCTGGGGAATCAACTTCCGTCGCCGCATCAAGCACAAGAACGAACAGGCGTTCTTCACCCCGACACCCCAGGCGTACGGTTACAACAGTCTGGAACGGCTCTCCAACGCGGCGACGCTCGTCGGACTCGAAGCGCCCGCCGGTTCGCGGCGGATGGAGTTGAAGCCGTACGCGATCGGTTCCCAGACGCACGTCCCGTTGAACGACCGGCTGAACGAGTGGTCCGGCGACGTCGGCGCCGACTTCAAGTTCGGCGTCACCGAGGGACTCACCGCCGACGTGACCTGGAACACCGACTTCGCGCAGGTGGAAGACGACGAGACGCAGGTCAACCTGAGCCGGTTCAGCCTCTTCTACCCGGAGAAGCGGGAGTTCTTCCTCGAAGGGCAGGGCGTCTTCGGCTTTGGCGGCCGGCAGGCCCGGGGGTTCGGCGGCGGGGGTGGAAGCGACATCCCCATCCCGTTCTTCAGCCGCTCGATCGGGATCGCGGGGGGCAGCGCGATCCCGATCCTCGGGGGCGCCCGCCTGCACGGCCGTGCCGGCGCCTACCAGATGGGGCTCTTGAACATCCAGACCGGCGAAGCGCAGGGAGTCGACGCGGAGAGCACCAACTTCAGCGCCTTCCGGATGAAGCGCGACATCTTCTCGCGGTCCAACATCGGGGTGATCGCCACGCACCGGAACGTGAGCGCCGACGGTTCCGGATCGAACTCCCTCTACGGCGTGGACGGGAACTTCAACCCGACGGAGCACATCCGCATCAACACCTTCTACATGGCGACGAGCGAGCCGGGCGTCGAGACCGGGCACCAGGCCGCGAGCTACCTGGGCCAGTTCCGCTACGACACCGATCTGCTCGACGTTTCCGCCGAGCGCCTCTATCTCGGCGAGGACTTCAACCCGGGGATGGGCTTCGTCCGCCGCCGGGATTTCACGAAGGACAGGGGAAGCGTCACCTTCGCGCCGCGCCCCCGCGGCATCGAGGCGATCCGGCAGGTGGAGTTCCAGGTGGACGCGGCGAACTACGACCGTCCCGACGGCGAGACCGAGACCCGCGAATACATGTTCCAGGTCCAGACCATCTTCGAGAGCAGCGACCGCCTCTTCGTGGATCACACGGTGACCGAGGAGCACCTCCTGGAAGGGTTCAGCCTTTCCAGCGAGGTCGGTGTTCCCGCTGGCGAGTACCGCTTCTCCCGTACCGGCGTCCGCGTCCGGATGGGATCGCACCGTCCTTTCTCCGGATTCCTGCGCTACGAGTTCGGAGACTTCTTCGGGGGTACCCGGCGGCAGGTGAGCTACCGGGGACGCGCGGAGTTCAACACGCGCTTCTCCCTGGAGCCGAACATCAGCCTCAACTGGATCGAAGTGCCCGAGGGCAACGTGCGGGCGCAGGTCAGCCGGCTGCGGGCGACCTACACCGTGTCCCCGCGCAGTTTCCTCGGAGCGCTCGTCCAGTACAACTCGGCGGCCCAACTGTTCTCGGCCAACGTCCGCTACCGCTGGGAGTACTCCCCCGGCAGCGACCTGTTCGTGGTCTTCAGCACGAACCGCGACGGAGACGACGGTCTTTCCGGGCTCAGCGACCGCGCGCTGGTCGTCAAGTTCACGCGTCTGTTCCGGTTCTGACGGGGCCGCTTCCCGGCCGCGGACGGCAGGGCGGCGCATGGCGTCGTTCCGCTAGAATTCGCGTTGGTTTTCGAGATTTCTCGCACCGAGATCCGGTCGCCGTGTACCGCCCTTTCCTGACTTTCCAGAGTTGTGTGGGCGTTGCCGCCCTCGGGATTGCCCTCCTGCTGGGTGGGGTTTCCGCGGGCGCCGACGGACCCGTTCCGCCGCGGCGCGACCGCCAGGTCCAGGACGATTCAGGCGACCTGGCCATTCCGCTCCGGGGCGGCGGCCGGCTCGCGGCCGATCAGCAAAGCGTCAGTTCGGCAATGGCGAGCCGCATCCTGGGCCCGCCCGCGCCCAACGCCGGGGAGGCCGTCAGCCGGGACGCCGACGGCGGAGTGACGCTCCGGGCTTTCGGCCTCTCCGAGCCGATCACCGTGGACGGGGTGCTCGACGACCCGGTCTACGACCAGGTCCCGGCGGCAGGCGGTTTCCTGCAGCAGGAGCCGAACGAGGGCGCTCCCGCCTCGGAGTCCACCCGCGTCTGGGTGCTCTACGACGCGGAGAACCTCTACATCGCGGCCGATCTGGAGCACCCGGGTCCGTTGATGGCGGGCGAGAGGCGGCGGGACCACATGAGCATCGGCTGGAACGACAGCTTCCAGGTGATCCTCGACACCTTCTACGACCGCCGGAACGGCTTCCTGTTCCATACGAACCCCCTCGGCGCCCTCTACGACGCCCAGGTGACCGACGAGCGGAACACGAACAGCGACTGGAACACCGTCTGGTGGGTGAAGAGCCGCGCGGTGGAGGGCGGCTGGACCACCGAAATCCGGATTCCCTTCCGGTCGCTCCGCTACCCGGCCGGCGGCGCCCAGCTCTGGGGCATCAACTTCCAGCGCAACATCAAGCACCGGAACGAGAAGGTGTTCTTCACCCCGACGCCCCAGGCGTACGACCGGCAAGGGTTGTTGCGGTTGTCGAACGCGGCGACGCTCGTGGGACTGGAAGCGCCCCCCGGGTCCCGGCGGATGGAATTCAAGCCCTACGCCATCGGCTCCCAGGCGAATGCGCCCCTGCGCGACATCAACGACGAGTGGTCCGGCGATATCGGCGCCGATTTCAAGTTCGGCGTCACCGACGGGCTCACCGCCGACGTCACCTGGAACACCGACTTCGCGCAGGTGGAGGACGACGAGACCCAGGTCAACCTGAGCCGTTTCAGCCTGTTCTACCCGGAAAAGCGGGAGTTCTTCCTCGAGGGACAGGGGGTTTTCGACTTCGGCGGCCGGCAGACCCGCGCCTTCGGTGGCCAGGGCCCGTCCGACGCTCCGATCCCGTTCTTCAGCCGGTCCATCGGGATCTCCCGCGGCAGCGCCGTCCCGATTCTCGGGGGCGCCCGCCTCCACGGCCGGGCCGGCGCCTACCAGATGGGCCTCATGAACATCCAGACGGGGACCGTGCCGGGCCTGCACGTGGAGAGCACGAATTTCAGCGCCTTCCGGATGAAGCGGGACATCTTTTCGCGCTCCAACATCGGCGTCATCGCCACCCACCGGAACATCAGCGCCGACGGCTCGGGGGCCAACTCGCTCTACGGGGTGGACGGCAACTTCGCGCCCACCGAGAACATCCGGATCAACAGCTTCTACATGGCGACGAGCGAGGCCGGAGTGGAGACCGGGCACCAGGCGGCCAGCTACATGGGCCAGTTCCGCTACGACACCGACCTGATCGACGTCTCGGCCGAGCGTCTCTACCTCGGCGAGGACTTCAGTCCCGGCATGGGCTTCGTCCGCCGGCGCGACTTCACGAAGAACGGGGGCTCCCTCACGTTCGCGCCGCGTCCCCGCGGCATCGACCGGATCCGCCAGTTCGAGTTCAAGCTGGACGCGAACCAGTACGACCGTCCCGACGGCGAAATGGAGACGCGGGAATACAACTTCGAGGGACGGGCCATCTTCGAGAGCAGCGACCGCCTGGTGGTGACCCATTCGGTGACCGAGGAGCATCTGCTCGAGGGTTTCGACCTCTCCAGCGACGTCGCGGTTCCGGCCGGCAACTACCGGTTCGCGCGCAGCGGAGTCCGCTTCTGGCTGGGGACGCACCGCGCGGTCTCCGGATACGTCCGCTACGAGTTCGGCGACTTCTTCGGCGGGACCCGGCGGGAGGTGAGCTACTGGGGGCGCGCCGAGGTGAACCAGCGGTTTTCGATGGAGCCGAACATCAGCCTCAACTGGATCGACGTGCCCGGCGGCGAAGTCCAGGCGCAGGTCAGCCGCCTGCGCGCCACCTACACCGTCTCCCCCCGCAGCTTCGTCGGGGCGCTGGTCCAGTACAACTCGGCGGCGCAGTTGATGTCCGCCAACGTGCGGTTCCGCTGGGAGTACTCGCCGGGAAGCGATCTGTTCGTCGTCTTCAGCACGAACCGGGACGGGGATGACGGGCTCAGCGGGCTGACCGACCGGGCGCTGGTCGTCAAGTTCACGCGTCTCTTCCGATTCTGAGCCGCCTTCCCGGGCTGCTTGGCGCCCTCGCCGCCGGACTGGTTTCGGCGCCGCCGCTGGCCGGGGGGCAACAGGAGGAGCAGCCGGCGCCCGTGATCCACGGTCCGGCACCGCCGGATCCTCCCGCGATGATCCGGCGCGACGACCAGGGCGGCGCCACCATTCGCGCGGTCCGCCTCCAGGAACCGCTCGACTTCGACGGGCGCCTCGACGAGGCGATCTACCGTCAGGTTCCCGGAATCAGCGACTTCATCCAGACCGAGCCGCTCGAAGGAGCCCCGGCCACCGAGAAGACCGAGGTGTGGGTCTTCTTCGACGACGAGGCGATCTACATCGCCGGACGCTGCTGGGACACCCAGCCCGACCGGATAGTGGCCAACGAACTCCGGCGCGACCACGGGAGCATCTGGCTGAACCAGCACCTCGCCGTCACCTTCGACACCTTCTACGACCGCCGGAACGCCTTCATCTTCTACCTGAACCCCCTCGGCGGGTTCTTCGACGGCCTCATCACCGACGAACGCAACTTCAACCGGGACTGGACCGCGGTGTGGGACTCCCGGACCGCCTGGTTCGAGGACGGCTGGACGACCGAACTGCGGTTTCCGTTCAAGACCCTCCGCTATCCCGCCGGAGGTCCACAGGTCTGGGGCATCAACTTCCGCCGGGTCGTCCGCTGGAAGAACGAGATCTCCTACCTGACCCAGCTTCCCGCCGCCCTCGGCATCTGGTCGATCACCAAGGTGAGTTCCTACGCCACCCTGGTCGGCCTCGAGGCGCCGCCCAGCTCCCGGACCATCGAGGTGAAGCCATACCTCACCGGCGATGCCGCCGGGACGCAGATGGAGGACGTCCCGTTCGAGCGGGAGTTCGGATCCGACTTCGGGGTGGACGCCAAGGTCGGAATCACCAGCGGGCTCACCGCCGACCTGACCTGGAACACCGATTTCGCGCAGGTCGAGGCGGACGCCCAGCAGATCAACCTGACCCGGTTCAGCCTCTTCTTCCCCGAAAAGCGGGAGTTCTTTCTGGAAGGGCAGGGACTGTTCGCCTTCGGGACCTCGGAGCGGACTCCGCGCGCCTCGGCCGGCCGATTCGGAGCGCCGAGCAGCGTTCCGCTCCTCTTCTTCAGCCGCCGGATCGGGATCGCCGGAAGCCAGTTGGTGCCCATCCGCGGCGGCGGCCGGGTGACGGGGAAGCTCGGCGACTTCGGCGTTGGTGCGCTCGCCATGCGGTCCGGCGCGAACGCCGCCGCGGGCGCCCCGGAAACCGACTTCTCGGTCATCCGGCTGAAGCGGGACATCCTCGGCCGCAGCACCGTCGGTCTGATGGGGACCTACCGCTCGGACACCGGAGATGGCCTGGGGAGCAACGCCGCCTATGGGATGGACGCGCGCTTCGGGCTCTACGAGAACCTCGACATCCGCAGCTACGCGGCCTGGACGAAGAACGAGCACGAGGAGCGGACCGGCATGAGCTACCGCGGCCAGTTCGACTACCAGGCCGACCGCTACGGGCTCCAGTTCGAGCGGCTGGTGGTCGGCGAGGGCTTCGATCCCGGGATCGGCTTCCTGCGGCGCCGGGACTTCGAGCGCAACTATGCGGAAGCGCGCTTCAGCCCGCGGCCCCGCTCGATCGCCTGGCTGCGGAAGATCGGGGGCACCGGCAGCCTCGACTACACCACCGACACCGGCGGGAACCTCGAGACCCGGATCTTTTCCCTCCGGTCCGACGCCGAACTGGAGAACGGGGACAGCTTCCAGTTCCAGTTGGCGCGGAACCGGGAAGTGCTGCACGAGGAATTCCGGCTGACGGACGACCTTGCGGTGGCCGTCGGTCCCCATGACTTCGAAACGGCCCGCCTCAGCTACCGGGCCGGACCCCAGCGGCCGGTCTCGGGAACCTTCGCCTACCAGCAGGGCGGGTTCTTCTCGGGAACGAGGCGCGAACTCGCCTGGCGCGGCCGGCTCGAGGTCATTCCCCACTTCATCGTGGAGCCGACCGTCTCCCTCAACTGGATCACCCTCCCCGGCGGGGTGTACGACACCCGGCTGGTTGCCGCACGGCTCAACTACAACCTTTCTCCCCGGAGCTTTCTCGCCGCGTTCCTGCAGTACAACAGCGCCGCGGACAGCCTCTCGACGAACGTCCGGTTCCGCTGGGAGTACCAGCCGGGCAGCGACTTCTATCTCGTCTACAACTCGCTCCGGGACACCCTGATGCCCGGGTATCCCGAACTCGACACCCAGTCGTTCATCGTCAAGTTCACCCGTCTCTTCCGCTTCTGACCGGCCGCCATAGAGTCTCTTGTTCTTGACCCGCTCCGCGTCCCTGTGCCTCGCCGCCGGCGCCGTGCTCATCGTGCCGGCCTCCCTGTGGGGACAGTCGGGCGAAGTCGTAGAGCGCCAGGACGGCCAGGGCGCGGCGCCGGCGGCCCCGACCGCGGTCCGGGGCCCCGCGCCTCCCGAGCTGCCCGAGATGGTCCGCCGCGACGACGCCGGCGGCGCCACCATGCGCGCCACCCGCCTCACCGAGCCGCTCGATTTTGACGGCCGCCTCGACGACGCCATCTACGACCGGGTTCCCGGGGTGGGCGGGTTCATCCAGTCACTGCCGCTCGAAGGCGAGCCCGCCACCGAGCGGACGGAAGTCTGGATCTTCTACGACGACGACACCCTCTACGTCGCGGGCCGCTGCTGGGACTCCCAGCCGGACCGGATGCTGGCCACCGAGATGCGGCGCGATCACTTCGGCATCCACAACAACGAGAACTTCGGCCTCATCCTGGACACCTTCTACGACCGGCGGAACGCTTTCTTCTTCTACATGAACCCGATCGGCGGCTTCTTCGACGGCCTCATCGTGGACGAGTGGGACGTGAACCGCGACTGGACCGCGGTCTGGGACTCGCGGGCGGCCCGGTTCGAAAACGGCTGGACCGTGGAGATGGCGATCCCCTTCAAGACCCTGCGCTACACCAGCGGCGGTCCCCAGGTCTGGGGGATCAACTTCCGCCGCATCGTGCGCTGGAAGAACGAATACTCCTATCTGACCCGGCTTCCCGCCGCCATGGGGCCGCGGGCGATGACCAAGGTCAGCTCGGCGGGCACGCTGGTGGGCCTCGAAGCCCCGGCGAGCTCCCGAACCGTCGAGGTCAAGCCCTACGTCATCGGCGACGGCGCCGGGGTTCGCTCGGGCGCCGGCGGGCTGGAGCGGGAGTACGGGGGCGACTACGGGGTGGACGCCAAGGTCGGGATCACCAGCGGGCTCACCGCCGACCTCACCTGGAACACCGACTTCGCCCAGGTGGAGGCGGACGCCCAGCAGATCAACCTCACCCGCTTCAGCCTTTTCTTTCCCGAGAAGCGCGAGTTCTTCCTGGAAGGACAGGGGATCTTCAGCTTCGGCACCGGGTCGCGGGCGCCACCGTCCGGAGCGACGCGCAGCTTCGGCCCGCCCAGCAGTACTCCGGTGCTCTTCTTCAGCCGCCAGATCGGGATCGCCGGCGGCCAGGTGGTGCCGATCCTCGGCGGCGGGCGGGTGACCGGGAAACTCGGCGACTTTGGCGTGGGGGCGCTCGCGATCCGGAGCGGAGCGAGCGACGCCGCGGGCGCGCCGGACACCGATTTCTCGGTCCTCCGGCTGAAGCGCGACATCCTGAACCGCAGCACGGTGGGCGTGATGGGCACCTACCGCTCCCACACGCCGAGCGGGCTGGGACGGAACTTCGCCTACGGGCTGGACGCCCAGTTCGGGTTCTTCGAGCACCTCACCATCCAGAGTTACGCCGCCTGGACGCAGAACGAGCTCGAAGACGAGACCGGGATGAGCTATCTGGGCCAGTTCGACTACAACGGCGACCGCTACGGCCTCAAGACCGAACGGCTGGTGGTGGGGGACGGGTTCGACCCGGGAATCGGGTTCCTGCGGCGGCGGGACTTCCGGCGCAACTACGCGGAGGCGCGTTTCAGCCCGCGGCCGCACTCGATCACCTGGCTTCGCAAGATCGGCTGGACCGGCAGCGTCGACCACACCACCGACAACGAAGGGACTCTGGAAACCCGGATTTTCTCGCTGCAGACGCGGGTCGAAATGGAAAACAGCGACCGGCTGAACCTCGAGGCCACTCGTAACCGGGAGGTCCTGAGCGAGGAGTTCCTGCTGGACCGGGATGAAGGGATCGGCGTGGGGGTGGGCGCCTACGACTTTGACTATGTGCGGATCAGCTACCAGGCGGGCCCGCAGCGTCCGGTCTCCGGAAACTTCGCCTACCAGCAGGGCGGTTTCTTCTCCGGCACCCGCCGCGAGGCGGCATGGCGCGGCCGGGTGGAAGTGACGACGCAACTCACCCTCGAACCCATCGTCTCGCTGAACTGGATCGAGCTTCCGGCCGGCGACTACGACACGAGCCTGATCGCCTCCCGGATCAACTACACGCTTTCGCCGCGCAGTTTTCTGGCGGCGTTCCTCCAGTACAACACCGCCGCGAACAGCCTCTCCACGAACGTCCGGTTCCGCTGGGAGTACGAGCCGGGGAGCGACTTCTACGTCGTCTACAACTCGCTCCGCGACACTCTGGCGCCGGGATACCCCGAACTGAACACCCAGGCTCTCATCGTCAAGTTCACGCGCTTGTTCCGGTTCTGACCGCCGCCAGCAGCGTAGAGTTCCCGGGACTCCCAGTCCTGTGTTGGCCCGCGCTGCGTTCCGTCTCCTCCTGCCTGGCGCGGCCCTGATTCTGCCCGCCTCGCTCTGGGCGCAGTCCGCAGAACTCGCCGAACATCAGGACGATCAGGGCGCGGACCCCGAACCGGCCTTCCTGGTGCGCGGCCCCGCGCCCCCCGATCTTCCCGAGATGGTCCGTCGCGACGCCGCCGGGGGCGCCACCATGCGCGCCACCCGCCTCACCGAGCCGCTCGATTTCGACGGCCGCCTCGACGACGCCATCTACGACCGCGTGCCCGGGGTGGGCGGCTTCATCCAGGCGCTGCCGCTCGAGGGCGCACCGGCCACCGAGCCGACCGACGTCTGGGTCTTCTACGACGACGAGGCGGTGTACATCGCCGGCCGTTGTTGGGACAGCCAGCCCCACCGCATGGTGGCGACCGAGATGCGGCGGGACAACTTCGGCATCTTCAACAACGAGAACCTCGCGGTCGTCCTGGACACCTTCTACGACCGCCGGAACGCCTTCTTCTTCTACATGAACCCGCTCGGCGGGTTCTTCGACGGCCTCATCGCGGACGAGAACCCTCCCAACCGCGACTGGAGCGCGGTGTGGGACTCGCGGGCGGCCCGGTTCGAGAACGGCTGGACCATGGAGATGCGGATCCCGTTCAAGACGCTCCGCTACGCCACCGGCGGCCCCCAGGTCTGGGGAATCAACTTCCGCCGCACCGTTCGCTGGAAGAACGAGCTGTCGTACCTCACCCAGGTCCCCACGGCCCTCGGACCCCGCGGCATCACGAAGATCAGTTCGGCGGGGACGCTCGTGGGCCTGGAGGCGCCCGCCAGTTCCCGGACCGTCGAGGTCAAGCCATACCTCATCGGGGACTCCGCCGGGATCCGCGCGGACGCCGGCGGGCGCGGGCTGGAGCGGGACTACGGCGGCGACTTCGGGGTGGACGCCAAGGTCGGCATCACCAGCGGCCTCACCGCCGACCTCACCTGGAACACCGACTTCGCCCAGGTGGAGGCGGACGCCCAGCAGATCAACCTCACCCGCTTCAGCCTCTTCTTTCCCGAAAAGCGCGAGTTCTTCCTCGAAGGGCAGGGGACCTTCAGCTTCGGCACTTCGAGCCGCAGCCCTCCCGCGGGATCGACGCGCAGCTTCGGCCCGCCGAGCAGCACTCCGGTGCTCTTCTTCAGCCGCCAGATCGGGATCGCCGGCGGCCAGATCGTGCCGATCCTCGGCGGCGGACGGGTGACCGGCAAGCTCGGCGACTTCGGCGTCGGGGCCCTTGCCATCCGCACCGGTGCGAACAGCGCCGCCGGTGCTCCGGAGACCGACTTCTCGGTTCTGCGGCTGAAGCGGGACATCCTGAACCGCAGCACGGTGGGGGTTATGGGCACCTACCGGTCCCATACCGCCAGCGGCCTGGGGCGGAACTTCGCCTACGGGATGGACGCCCGCTTCGGGTTCTTCGAGAACCTCACCATCCAGTCCTACGCCGCCTGGACCCAGAACGAGCTCGAAGACCGGACCGGGATGAGCTACCTGGGTCAGGTCGAATACAACGGCGACCGGTACGGTCTGAAGACGGAACGGCTCGTGGTCGGGGACGGCTTCGATCCCGGCATCGGGTTCCTGCGCCGCCGGGATTTCCAGCGCAACTACGCCGAGGCGCGCTTCAGCCCCCGGCCGCATTCGATCTCCTGGCTGCGCCAGATCGGCTGGACCGGCAGCATCGACCACACCACCGACAACGAGGGGACACTGGAAACCCGGATCCTCCAGTTGCAGACGGAGGTCGAACTGGAGAACGGGGACCGGCTGAACGTGGACACCGCCCGCAACCGGGAGGTGCTGAGCGAAGAGTTCTTTCTGGACGAGGACGCGGGAATCGGCGTGGGGGTGGGACCCTACGACTTCGACCATGTCCGGGTTGCCTACCAGGCGGGGCCGCAGCGTCCCATCTCGGGCAACTTCGCCTTCCAGCACGGCGGCTTCTTCTCCGGGACGCGCCGCGAAGTCGCGTGGCGCGGACGCGTCGAGGTGACGACGCGCTTCTCCCTCGAGCCCACCGTCTCGCTGAACTGGATCGACCTCCCGACCGGCGACTACGACACCAGCCTGATCGCCTCCCGGATCAACTACACGCTCTCGCCGCGCAGTTTTTTCGCGGCGTTCCTCCAGTACAACACCGCCGCGAACAGCCTTTCGACAAACGTCCGGTTCCGCTGGGAGTACGAGCCGGGCAGCGACTTCTACGTCGTCTACAACTCGCTCCGGGACACCCTCGCGCCCGGCTACCCCGAACTGAACACCCAGTCCTTCATCGTCAAGTTCACCCGCCTCTTCCGTTTCTGAGGGGCGTTCGGGGCGCCGGCCTCCGGCCGGCATCGCGGCCCGCGAGGGCCGCGAAACCCGCGGAGAGCCAATCCGGGCGAACGCTCCCGACGTAGAGTTCTGCCTCCCGCGTTTCGCACCCTTGTCCCGCCCGTTGGTTCGCTTCGTTCTCGCCGCCGGCCTGCTGGCGCCGCCCTCGCTTTGGGCGCAGTCCGCGACCCTCCCGGAACGGCAGGACAGCCGGGGCTCGGCGCCCGAACCCGCCTTCACCGTGCGCGGTCCCGCGCCCCCCGATCTTCCCGAGATGGTCCGCCGCGACGATCTCGGCGGGGCCACCATGCGCGCCACCCGCATCGACGAGCCCCTCGAACTCGACGGCCGGCTAGACGACGGGATCTACGACCGCGTTCCGGGAGTGGGCGGCTTCATCCAGGCGCTCCCGCTCGAGGGCGAGCCGGCCACCGAGGAGACCGAGGTCTGGGTGTTCTTCGACGACGCCGCCGTCTACGTCGCCGGGCGGTGCTGGGACAGCCAACCGGACCGGATTGTGGCCACCGAGATGCGGCGGGACAACTTCGGCATCTTCAACAACGCGAACCTCGCGGTCATCCTCGACACTTTCTACGACCGCCGGAACGCCTTCTTCTTCTACCTGAACCCGATCGGCGGCTTCTTCGACGGCCTCATCGTGGATGAGCGGGGGGTGAACCGGGACTGGACCGCGGTCTGGGATTCCAGAGCGGCGCGCTTCGAGAACGGCTGGACCGTGGAGATGCGGATTCCGTTCAAGACCCTGCGCTACGACCGGGGCGGCCCGCAGGTCTGGGGCATCAACTTCCGCCGGGTGGTCCGCTGGAAGAACGAGATGTCGTACTTCACCCAGGTCCCGGCGGCGCTCGGGCCGCGGGCAATCACCAAGGTCAGCTCGGCGGGCACCCTGGTGGGCCTCGAGGCGCCGGCGAGCTCCCGGACCGTCGAGGTGAAGCCGTACCTGATCGGCGACTCCGCCGGGGCCCGGATCGAGAGCGGCTCGCTCGACCGCGACTTCGGAGGCGACTTCGGGGTGGACGCCAAGGTGGGCATCACCAGCGGACTCACCGCCGACCTCACCTGGAACACCGACTTCGCCCAGGTCGAGGCCGACGCGCAGCAGATCAACCTCACCCGCTTCAGCCTCTTCTTCCCCGAAAAACGCGAGTTCTTCCTCGAGGGGCAGGGAATCTTCGACTTCGGCGCCTCGGGGGGCCGCGGCGCGCCGCCGGGCTCCACCCGAAGCTTCGGTCCGCCGAGCAGCACGCCGGTGCTCTTCTTCAGCCGCCGCATCGGCATCGAGGGCGGGCAGGCGGTTCCCATCGCGGGCGGCGCCCGGGCGACGGGAAAGCTGGGCGACTACAACGTGGGCGCTCTCGCCATCCGCAGCGGCGAGAGCGCGGACGCCGGCGCTCCAGAGACGGACTTTTCCGTCTTCCGCCTGAAGCGGGACATCCTGAACCGCAGCACCGTGGGCGTCATGGGCACCTACCGGTCCCACACCGCGAACGGCCTGGGCCGGAACTTCGCCTACGGCATGGATGCCCGCTTCGGTTTCTTCGAGAACCTGGACATCCGGAGCTATGCCGCCTGGACGCAGAACGAACTCGAGGACAAGACCGGCCTGAGCTATCTGGGCCAGCTCGACTACAACGGCGACCGCTACGGGCTCCAGGCGGAACGGCTGGTGGTCGGGGACGACTTCGACCCGGGGATCGGCTTCCTGCGCCGGCGGGACTTCCAGCGCAACTACGCCGAGGCCCGCTTCAGTCCCCGGCCGCACTCGATTGCCTGGCTGCGCAAGCTCGGCTGGACCGGCAGCGTGGACTACACCACCGACAACGAGGGCGAACTCGAGACCCGGATCTTCGGCTTCCGCTACGACATGGAGTTCGAGAACGGGGACAGCGCCAACCTGAACGCCACCCGGAACCGCGAGGTGCTGAGCGAATCGTTCTCGCTGAGCGACGAGCTCGGGGTCGCGCCCGGCAGCTACGACTTCGACTATGTGCGGGTCAGCTACCAGGCCGGGCCCCAGCGTCCGGTCTCGGGCAACTTCGCCTACCAGCAGGGCGGGTTCTTCTCCGGGACGCGCCGGGAACTCGCCTGGCGCGGCCGGATCGAACTCCTGACCCGCCTCACCGTCGAGCCGATGGTCTCCGCGAACTGGATCGCGCTCCCCGAGGGCGACTACGACACCAACCTGCTCGCCGCCCGCATCAACTACACCGTCTCGCCGCGCAGCTTCCTGGCGGCGTTCCTCCAGTACAACAGCGCCGCCGGCAGCCTCTCCACGAACGTCCGCTTCCGCTGGGATTACGAGCCGGGAAGCGACTTCTACGTGGTCTACAACTCGCTCAGGGACACCCTGGTCCCCGGGTACCCCGAGCTGAACACCCAATCGTTCATCGTCAAGTTCACGCGCCTCTTCCGTTTCTAAGGCCGGGAGCGCCGGTCTTCAGACCGGCACGCGGCGCGTAGCGCCGCAGAGCGCGCAGAGCCGCTCAGCCACATGGCGCGGAACTCGGAACACGCGTCGCGCCGTGAGTCTGAGGTTTTCGGATCGGCCGCGCATCGCGCCTCATCGCTTCCTCGTGTTCCCGACGCCGGGCATCCCGGTCGTGCAATTCGTCCCTCGTCAGCAATCGGCCTGCCGTGACCTCGGATTCTCGCTTTCGAATGGCCGCGTAGACATCGTCTCTCAGTCGCCGGAACCGCTCTTCACGATCTTCGTCGGTCTCGGTCTGGGCAATCACCTTCAGACATTCGCGAACCAAGGCTGACACCGAAATCCCCGCAGCTGCGGCAATGGTGCGGGCTGACTGATAACTCTCCTCGTCTACCGAAAGGGTGATTCGCTTCATGCGCACTGCGTAATGGTCTCACCGACCTGTTGCGTTGAGGTCACGCACCCCCCGACCTCAGCCGAGGAACCGCTTGCCGGAGCCTGGTCCGGAAGACCGCCCCTACCAGACGGTGATGTCCACCCGGGTCTCGCCGTCGCGAACCTCGATTTCCGTGCCGCGGGCGGCCGAAAGCAGCGACCGGGCCATTCCGAGGGGATCGCAGTGGACCTCGGAATCCCCCGACGCCTCGCAGGCGTCCCCGATGTCCTCGAGCACGCGGAGCGGCGTCCGCAGGAAGACCCGGTTGCCCGAGTCGCCGCCCTCCCGCACCCGGATGACGAGATCGTCGCCTTCGGTCGCGATGAGGACCTGGTCCTCTCCGTCGGTGACCCGCACGAGCTCGGCGTCGCCCGCCGCTTCGAGGGCCCGCGCGAACGGCCCGAGCGCCAGCACGGCCGCGCCTTCCATGGCATCCATGTCTTCATGGATCTCGTGTTCCACCAGGTGGTCCGGGACGAGATGGAGGGCCGCCAGGGGAAGCATCAGGGGTACCGGCGCGACGATGTTCGGCCCTTCCTCGGCAACCACCGAGACGACCGCGACGCCGCAGGCCGCGACGCAGGCGCCGAACAGGAGCGCCGAGATCAGCGCCGCGGCGAGCAGGAGTCCGAGCAGACGGAGCATGACGGCCTAGCGGGGCCCGATCCAGACCCGGACCCGGCCGTCGTCACCGCCCACCGAGACCAGGACGTCGTCGTGGTCCGCGAGCGCCCGGATCGCTGCGGCGAGATCGGGCTCGGTTCCCTCTTCACCGAAGAGGGCGTCACCGAAGGCGACCGGAACCCGGATGTCGAGCGCGCCGTCGTCCCCGCTGCCCTCGATCCGGACCTCGTCGCCGTCCATGCGGGCGCGCAGGTTGCCGCCGTCCTCTTCGTCGATGGTCACCCAGGCGCCCGGGTTGTCACGGAGCGACTGCCACAGCGCGCGCAGGTCCTCGGCGTCCACGTCTACGTCGGTGTCGTGGTCCCACTCCTTCTCGATCTCGCCGAGGATGTGTTCGCCGAGGGAGTCGCCGAGCGCCTCGACCGCGGCGAACGGCAGGTTTACCTCGACGTTGGTGTTGTCGTCGTCGCCGTCCACCTGGATGTGGAGCCAGGGTTGCTCCTGCCCGAGCGCGGGAAGGGCCGTCAGGGCGAGAGCGAGGGTGGCCAGGGTTGCATTGCGCAGAAGTTTCATCATGCTCATCCCAACGAACGCTGCGACGCCGCGGTTCCCGGGAATCGGAGCGCCGGCCTCCGGCCGGCATCGCCGACTGTAGGGAGGCGAAATGCGCACCGCAGTCGTCCCCGTCTACACCCGACCGGGGGCGGCGTGACGCCACCAGAAAGGAGACGAGCGTGGCTCTCACATTCACAATGGGCAAGGGCCATCCACGCGCGTTTCGCGCTCCCGCGCGGTCCCCACCGGGAGAACTGGCCGCCGGCCGGAGGCTGGCGCTCCGATCCATGCTCCTTGTCCACCGGGATGGGATACTCGGCCAGGTGTCGCGTCCGCTTCGCTCGCTCCTCTACGTTCCCGCCTCCAGCGCGCGGATGGTCGCGAAGGCCGCCACCCGGGGCGCGGACATCGTGGTGCTCGACCTCGAGGACGGCGTCCACCCGTCGCACAAGGATGCCGCGCGGGAACGCCTTCACGAAACCCGGGCAGCGCTGGCCGGCGCCGCTGCGGTCGTCGCGCTCAGGACCAACCCTCCGGAAGGCTCCGGCGGCCACGCCGACCTTGAAGGAGCCGCCACCGCCGGATTCGACGCCGTCCTCCTGCCCAAGGCCGAATCCGGTGAGACTGTCCGGGTAGCTCGAGACGTCCTGGGCCGGGCGACGCCCCTGTGGCTGATGATCGAGACCGCGCCCGGCGCCGCGAACGTCTTCGACCTCGCCCGGGTACCCGGCGTGGAAGGTCTCGTGTTCGGGTCCGCCGATTACCGGCTGAGCATTGGCGCCCGGATGCAGCAGGTTGAGGCGGAGCTGGATTTCGTCCGCCAGCGGATCCTGCTCGCCGCTCGCGCCGCCGGGATCCACTGCTGGGACGCGCCCTGGTTCGCCTTCCGCGATCTGGACGGTCTGCGCCGGAGCGCCCGGCACGCCGCGGAGATGGGTTTCGACGGCAAGTCCGCAGTCCACCCGGCGCAGATCCCCGTCATTCACGATGCCTTTGCGCCCACGCCGGAGGAACGCGCCTGGGCGGAACGCGTCGTTTCCGTCATGGAGGATGCCGCCGCGCGCGGCGTTGCGGTCGTCGAACTCGACGGCGTCCTGCTGGAGGAACTGCACCTCCGCCAGGCCCGGCGCCTCCTCGCCCGGTAGCCGGCCCGGGGTGGGCTGACGGGCTCAGCCGGCCGCGGCCGGTGTCCCGGGCCGAGTGAACTCGGGGTTCTCCCAGCGGGCTACCACCGCCGGGGCGGAACAGTGGCTCGCGACGTTCGTGCTGGTGCGGATCGGGTCGATCAGCGCGTCGATCCCGAGCAGGATGCCGAGCCCCTCCATCGGCAGGCCGTGCCCCTCGAACACCGCGGCGAGGATCACGAAGTTTGCGCGTGGGATCCCGGCCACCCCCTTGCTCGTCACCTTCAGCGTCAGCAGGATGATCGCCGCCTGCTCCCACGAGAGGTCGACTCCCGCCGCCTGCGCGATGAACAGGGTCGCCATCCCCAGGTGGATCGTGCTGCCGTTCATGTTCAGGCTCAGACTCAGCGGCGTCACCACTCCGAGGATGGGTCGCGGCACCCCGAACCGCTGCAGGTTCTCGAGCGTCTGCGGCAGGGCGGCGGCGCTCGACGTGGTTGCGAAACCCACCAGGAACGGCTCGCGCATGAAGCGCGCGAATCGCCGCAGCGGGATGCCGCAGAGGAACAGGCCCCCCGCCAGCACCACGAGGAGGAAGAAACCCTGCGCCAGCCAGGCGACGGCCGTGAACTCGGCGAGGCCCTCGAGGCCGGCGGACCCGCCCCCCGCGATCGCATTCGCGGCCGCTGCGAACACCGCCAGGGGCGCCAGGTACATGACGTAGTCGGTGTAGCGGAACGCGACTTCCGCGAGCGCGTCCGCGAAGTCCACCACCGGCCGGGCCCGCTTGCCCACCGAGAGGCACGCGATCCCGAACACGAAGCAGAACACCACGATCTGCAGCACGTCGCCCCGCGCCAGGGCGTCGACGATGCTCGTCGGAACGGCGTTTTGCAGCGCGTCCACGAACCCGGCCGGTTCCGGGAGCTCCACCCCGGACGCCCCGCCGAGCGACAGGCCGTCGCCGGGCCTCGTCGCCGCCACGCTGAACCAGCCGAGCAGCAGGGCGACGGTGGTGGCGATCTCGAAGCAGACCACCGACTTCCAGCCCAGCCGGCCCAGCGCGCCCATCGACCCGGCGCCCGCGATCGCCCGGATGAGGACCCCCACCAGCACTGGAGCGATGATCGACCGGATCAGGCGCAGGAACAGGGTGCTCAGGAACTCGATGCGTTCGGCCCACTGCGGGGCCCAGAGGCCAAGGGCGACGCCCCCGGCCATCCCGATGAGGATCCACCAGGCGAGCGAGATTCGGGGGAGGCGGGGCAAACTGCGAGGCCCGGGCGCTCGGCTCAGCGGAGCGCCGCCACCACCTCCGCGAGTGCGCCCAGCGACAGCTCGGAGAGGTTCAGCCCGTCGCCCCCCACGTTCCGCAGCAGGACCACCGCGGCGTCGCTTTCCGGCTCGATCCAGGCCGCCGCCCGGTACCCGGCCACGCTTCCGCCGTGGCCGTAGGCGGTGAACGAATTGCCGTCTCCGTCCTCAAGCCGCCGGGCCATGAAGCCGAAGCCGTAACCGCTGGCCAGGTCCCCGGTGGCGAACGCCTTCGTCAGGTTGTCCTGCCGGACGCTCGCCGGGATCACTCCGTCGAACGGCTCTCCCCCGGTCCCGATCAGGAAACGCAGGAACACCCCGAGGTCCTCCACCGTCGAATAGAGCGCGCCGTTCGGCACCTTGTAGCCGCGCCCCGCGTGTTCCCGCGCCGGCGTCTCGGCGTCGAGGCTGCCGTCGTCCTCCACCGTGACCCCCTCCGCGATCCGGTCTTCCAGTTCCGGGACCGGGAAGAAGGTGCTCGAGTCCATCCCGAGCGGAGCCAGGAGGTTGTCCCTGACGTGGTCCATGAAGGGTTCGCCGGCGGCCCGCTCCACGGCGGCGCCGAGCATCGCGTAGCCGATGTTGGAGTACTGGTAGCGGGTTCCGGGTTCATACTCGAACGAGACTTCATCCAGCGCCCGGAACGCGGTGTCGAGCCAGTCCTGCGGGGCGCCTACCAGGTAACGCGGGAGGTTCCGGGGCTCCCGGGCGAGCCCCGCGGTCATCGTCGCGAGCTGGAAGATGCTGGGGCCGGGGGTCCAGGAATAGGGGTTTTCCACCTCCGCGAGTTCCGGCACGAACTCGGTCACCGGATCGCCGAAACGGGCCTTTTCCAAGTGGATGAGCCGCAGCATCGCCATCGCGGTGACCGGCTTCGTGATGGAGCCGATCCGGTACAGGTGGTCGGCCCGGGCCGGCGTCTCGTCTTCGGTGTCGGCGAACCCGAAGCCATCCGCGACGACCGTTTCCCCGGCAACCACGATGCCGAAGGCGCCGCCGCCGCGTCCGTCCTCCTCGATGACCCGGCGGATCTCCTCCGACGCGGCGGCCGTGACTTCGGGCAGGGACCGTACCGGCTCCGGCTCGGCCGCCGGCCCGCAGGCAACGGCTAGCCCGAAAGCCAGGCAAGCGGTGATCGACCGGAGCAAAAGTGGGTTGGGGAAATGAGGGGAAGGACGCATGACCGAAGCGAAAGATACCCGGGTGCGCTGCTAGGATCGCCGCTGATGAGGCGCCTGTCCGTCGCCGCGCTGCTGATCGGCGCCAGCTCCCTTGCCGCCGGGGCTCAGGAAGGCGCCGAGCGGATGGTCCGGGTGACGGAGGGGACCAACTTTGCCGTTGCGGCGTCTCCGGACGGCGAGCAACTGGTCATGGATCTGCAGGGGACCCTGTGGTTGCTGCCGGCGACCGGCGGTTCCGCCGAGGCGCTCACCGACGGTCTTGGCGACGACCGGCTGCCCGACTTTCATCCCGAGGGCGGCCGCGTCGCGTACCAGTCGTACCGGGCGGGAACCTGGGACATCTGGCAACTGGCCCTCGGGGGGCAGCCCCAGCAACTCACCAGCACCGGGTTCGATGACCGCGAGCCGGCGTGGTCTCCCGACGGCGCCCGGATCGCCTTCTCCTCGGATCGCGCGGGGAGCTACGACATCTGGATTCTGGACGTGGCTACCGGGGACGTGACGCCGGTCACCAGCAGTCTCGGGAACGAGTCCCAGCCCGCCTGGACCCCGGACGGCGAGGGCGTCGTCTTGGTGGCGACTCCCGAGGGCGAGGCCGACGGCGCGGTGCAGCGGGTCTCGCTGGAGGCCGGCGCCGTTCCCGTCGCGGTGCCCGGAAGCGAAGGCAACGTCGCCGCTCCGGCGATGAGTCCGGACGGATCGCAGGTGGTGTTCCGGCGTCTCCAGTACGAGGGACTCACCCTGATGGGAAGCCGGTTCGACATCGGCACCGCGAGCGCGTGGGTGCTCGCGCCCCTCGCTGCGGCGACGGAGGGATCCGCCCCGGCCGACGAAGACCAGCGCGCCGCCCCGCGAGTCCTCGCGGGAGCGGGCGAGGACCTGTTCCCCTTCCGGCCCCAGTGGCTGGATGACGAAACCCTCCTCTATACCGGCGACGGGGAAATCCGGCGGCTCGGGGTGGGGCTTCCCCCGGAGGGCGCCGAGGCGGGGGAGAGCGCCGCGGCGGTCGCCGAACCCGTTCCGATGTCGGCCGAGCTGACCGTCCGCCGTCCACCCGAGCGCCGCGGCAGGATCCGCACCGAGTCGGACGACACGCTTCCGGTCCGGGGGATCATCCGGCCGAGCATCAGTCCGGACGGGACCCGGCTCCTCTACGCCGCCCTCGGGGACATCTGGACCGCCCCGCTCGACGGTTCGGAGGCCCCGCTTCCGCTGACGCGCGACACCTGGCTCGACACCGATCCGGTGTGGTTGCCCGACGGAGCGAGCGTGCTCTTCGCGAGCGATCGCGGCGGGACGATGGACATCTGGGAAAAACGGCTCGGTTCGGGACCCGGCGCGGGGCTCACCCAACTCACCGCCCGGCTCGGCGCCGAGGTGAGCCCGGCGGTGACCCGCGACGGAACCCGCGTTGCCTGGCTCGACGAACGGGGAAACCTCCGGGTAACGAGCCGCGACCTCGACACGGGGCCGGACGCGGCGCAGGAGGAACGGGCCGTCTATACCGCGCGGCGGGGCGCGGGGATGCCGAGTTGGTCGCCCGATGGCGAGACCGTCGCGCTCGCGAGCCTGGTCCCGTATTCCTCCCGCTACCGGGAAGGACGGAACCGGATCGCGCTCGTTGCCGCGAGCAGCGGCGAGACCCGGTTCCTCGACGAGCCCGCGGCCAGTTTCGGCACGCGCGACTCCGACGGCCCGGTGTTCTCCCCCGACGGGTCCCGACTCGCGTTCGCCCTCGGTGGAGGGCTTGCGGTTCTCGGGATGGACGCCGCCGGCGTTCCGGTCGGATCTCCGGAAACCATCTTCGAAGGTCCGGTGGACTTTCCGGCGTGGACCGCCGACGGGACCGAGATCGTCGCCGTTTCGGGCGCCGGCGTGGTGCGCATCGCCGCCGACGGCAGCGGGTCGGAAACCATCCGCCTGCGGCACGAGTTCGAGGTCGCGCCGGCGTCCGGCACCCTCCTCATCCATGACGTCGCGGTGCTCGACGTGGAGGCGGGCGAAGTACTTCCGGGCCGGGACATCCTGATCGAGGCCGGACGCATCGTTTCGGTAACACCGGCCGCTGAGGCGCCGCCCGAAGAGATGCGGGTGGTGCGGGGCGACGGGGCAACCGTCATCCCCGGTCTGATCGAGATGCACACGCACCTGATGAGCCCCGCGTTCGGCAACCGTTTCGGCCGGGCCCATCTCGCCTACGGGGTGACGTCGCTCCGGGTTCCGGCGGCGGCGACCTACCGGGTGGTGGAGGAGCGAGAGGCGATTCTGGCCGGGTTGCGGGTGGGGCCGCGGATCTTCCTCACCGGCGCCACGCTCGACGGCAGCCGCATCTACTACCCGGGTGCCGCGGCGCTCTCGAGCGGGCAGGAAAGGGACGTGGTGCTGCGGCTCGCCAGGGAACTGGACTACGACGTCGTCAAGACCTACGTCCGGCTCGACGACGAGTCCCAGCGGGACGCGATCCGCCGGGCGCAGCGCTTCGGCGCCTTCGTGACCTCCCACGAGCTGTATCCGGCGGTTCGCTACGGCGTGAACGGCCTCGAACACGTCAAAGGCACGTCGCGGCGGGGGTTCTCGCCCAAGATGACCGACCTCGGCCGATCCTACGACGACGTACGGACCTTGATCGCCGAATCGGGGGTGTTCTTCACCCCCACCATGCTCATCTACGGCGGTTGGGACCTGGCGCTTACCCGCGAGCCCGACCTCGTTTCCTCCGACCGCCGGATACGGGCGTTTCCCGCTTGGCTCGCTTCCTCACTCATCGCGCCACGGGAGCCCGCAGACGACCGCGAGGCCCAGATCGCGCGGGGCCTTTCCCTGATGCGCCCCATGTGGGAAACGGTCACCTCCATCGCGGATGCGGGCGGCCGCATCATCGCGGGGACGGACACCCCGATCGTTCCCTACGGACTGGGGTTCATCGTGGAGATCGAACAGTTGTCGGAAGCCGGACTCGGGCCTGCCGGAGCGCTCCGGGCCGCGACCGTGACGGCCGCGGAGGCGCTGGGTCTGGGCGGGGAACTGGGCGTCATCGCGCCGGGCGCTCTCGCCGATCTGGTGCTGCTCGAAGGCAATCCGCTGGACGACATCACGAACCTGCGGCGGGTGCGCGCGGTTCTCGCGAACGGGCGTCTGGCGACGCTGGACCAGCTTCTCGGCTTCTGACACGGGGCCGAAGAACGGCGCGACAGAAGCGTATTTTCCTGAGCGATCCGCACGCGGGCCTGTGATACTCTGCGCCGCGTCGCGCGCTCCGATGCCGCTCACTCGCGGGTGTCGGAGCGCACCAACCCCGCTTGGGCAAAGAAAGGAATCAGACCGAGAATGACCAAGGTGGAACTCGTAACGACCCTGTCAGAGTTTGCCGGAATCAGTCGTCGCGAAGCCGCTGCGGTTCTCGACGGACTGCGTGATCTGGCGATTGAGGAACTGCGGGCCGGCAACGGTTTCGTGCTTCCGGGCATCGCCAAGTTCTCCGTTGCCCACCGGGAAGCGAGGATGGGCCGCAACGTCCGTACGGGAGAGGCCATCGAGATCCCGGCCCGGAACGTGGTCCGCTGCAAGGTCTCTCGTCCTTTCCAAGCCGACTGCTGCGACTAGGCTTCCCTCGCGAGGGTCCGCAGCCGTAGTGGACCCGGAGTCTCTGCGCGGAGATCTCCAGGGGTTCCGGTTGCGCCGGTTCATCCCGAACCGGTATGCCTTCGTCGCCTGCCCTGAGGGCGGACTGCGAATGCGAGGGATCGATTGAGTACCGGCGGGACCGAGCGGGCATCCCGGGCCTCGCCCCCGCTCTACCCCGCGGCCGACCTCGCGGGATACCGGGACGATCCCGGGCTCTGGCGCAGCGTCCCCATGGAGCTGGTGCGGCGCCACCGTTTCGTTCCGCTGGCGGAAGACGGCGAGCGCCTTAACATCGCCGTGGCGCCCCCGGTCGTCGAGTCCGAGGTGGACCGGCTGGAGTTGTTGCTCCGCCGCCCCGTGGTCGTCCACGTGGGTGATCCGGCGCAGATCGACGCGATCATCGAGCGGAATACCGACTCCAGCTTCCTCCTGGACCGCGCGTCCGAGGATCTTCGAATCGAGCGGCTCGGGCGAGGCGACGGGGACTCCGGCCCGCCCGTCATCTCGCTCGACACGCTCGAAGACGGCCAGGCCGGGAGCCCCGTGGTCCGCCTCGTGGATTCGCTGCTCCTGAACGCCATCGAGCGGCGCGCCACCGACATCCACATCGAGACCAAGTCGGGGGAAGTCGTGCTGAAGTACCGGGTGGACGGCGTTCTCTATCCGGCGATGGAGCCGGTGGACCGCGCCCACCACCAGACCATCGTGGCGCGGCTCAAGGTGATGGCGGAGCTTGACGTCGCGGAGCGGCGCGTCCCGCAGGACGGACGGTTCCGGGCGGTGCTTCCCGGAGCGGGCGAGCGCACCCCGCGGACCGTGGATTTCCGGGTGTCCGTCATGCCGAGCGTGCACGGTGAGGACGTGGTGATCCGGGTGCTCGACAAACGCAGCCTGGGCACCCGCTTCGAGGCGCTTTCCCTCGAGGCGCTCGGTTTCTCGGGCAGGGAGCTGGGGTTGCTCCGCGAGCATGCACGCCGGCCCTTCGGCATGCTGCTCGCCACCGGTCCCACCGGAAGCGGAAAGACGACGACCCTCTACGCGGCTCTCTCCGAGATCGCGACTCCGGAAGAGAAGATCGTGACTGTGGAGGATCCCGTCGAGTACGAGATCGCGGGGGTCACCCAGGTCCCGGTGAACGAGAAAAAGGGCCTGACGTTCGCCCGCGGTCTGCGCTCGATCCTGCGGCACGACCCGGACACCATCATGGTGGGCGAAGTCCGGGATCCGGAGACGGCCTCCATCGCGGTGCAGGCGGCCCTGACCGGCCATCTCGTCCTCACCACGGTTCATGCCAACCACGCCCTCGACGTGGTCGGACGTTTCCTGCACATGGGGGCCGACCCCCACAACTTCGTCTCCGCCCTGAACTGCATCGTCGCCCAGCGCCTGGTCCGGGTGCTCTGCCGCGAATGCCGAGAGCCGGGCCGGCCCGCGGCGGCGGAGCGGAGGGCCCTGTCGGCGCTTTCCTCTCCCGGGGGTCGCGTCTTCCAACCGCGCGGCTGCCGGAAATGCGACGGAGCCGGGTACCGGGGGCGGACCGTGGTCGCCGAGGTCCTGCCGCTCAGCGCGTCCATCCGGGAACTCATCCTGGCGCGTGGAGGCGCGGGCGCGATCCGCACGCAGGCGGAATCGGAGGGGATGGTCCCGTTGCGCCGGAACGCCCTCGAACTCGTGGCCCGCGGGGTGACCACCCTCTCCGAGGTCGATCGGGTGACCGCCCGTGACGCCTAGCAGCGAAGCGGTCGGCCGGCCGGGTCCCCCCCGGGCGGACCTCGCGGCGACGCTCGTGGCGCGGGACCAGCTCTCGCCGGACGCCCAGTTGCTCCGCTTCGAAAGCGAGGCGCCCCTGCGGGTTCTGCCGGGCCAGTTCACCATGGTCCGGGTGGGCGGGGGTGGGTTGCTGCGGCGGCCGTATTCCTACTGCGACGTGCTGGACGACGGCGCCTTCACCCTGTTGGTCAAGGAGGTCGGGGTGGGAACGCGCGCCCTCATGAGCCTTGCCGTGGGCGGGGAGGTGTCCAGCCTGGGTCCACTGGGGACGACGTTCGACCTGCCGCCTCCGGACCTGACGCCGGTGATCGTTGCCGGTGGAGTGGGAATCGCGCCCTTCGTGCTCTTCTGCCGCCGGCTGGCGGAAAACGGACGCCGGGGCATCGTGCTGCTCGGGGGGAGGCGTCGTCCGGACCTCTACCTCTGGGACACGTTCGAGCGCTTCGGAATGGATGTCCGGGTGGCCAGCGAAGACGGAAGCGCCGGCCACCACGGATTCGTTACCGCGCTGCTCGACGCCGCGCTGGCGGACGCGGGCCGCCCGGTTCTCTACTCGTGCGGGCCCACGGGAATGCTGCTGAGAGTGGCGGAGCTTGCGACCGCCGCCGGTGTTCCCCACCAGGTCTCGATCGAGCGCCGGATGGGGTGCGGGATGGGCTGCTGCCTCGGCTGCGTCGTCTGGGCGCGGCCCCCGTCCGGCGGTCCGGCGGAATACCTGCGGAGTTGTACCGAGGGGCCGGTCTTCGATGCCGAAACGATCGCCTGGGACCGGGACCCCCATCCGCTTTAGCATCCCGTGGAAACAGCAGCCCGCATGGGATCCGCCGAGCGAAACGCGCGAACCTACCTGACTGTTCCGATGCGGGCCGCTGTTCCCACGGGATGGTGGAGCCAATCGCTACGCGATTCCCTCCACCTTTTTTCGCGGGGAGGGGACACCCCTCCCCACACCCCACCCCTGCGGCGGCTCCCCACCGCGAGCAATGATGCGTCGCTCGTTGCGGGTGGGCGACCCTCGCCGCCGCTCTCCAATGGCTGAAGAGAAACCCGGGACCGTCGATATGGGCGTGGACATCGCCGGGCTGCGGCTGCCCACCCCGCTGATCGCCGCCAGCGGCACTTTCGGTTACGGCGACGAGTACCGGGAGGTGGCGGACTACGACTGCATCGGAGCGATCTCGGTCAAGGGCCTCTATCTCGAGCCCCGGGAGGGGTGTCCACCGCCGCGAATCTGGGAAACCCCGTCCGGCATGCTGAACGCCATCGGCCTCCAGGAGGTCGGCATCCGGCGTTTCCTGGCCGAGAAGCTCCCGGCGGTCCGGGCCCTCGGGAAGATCGTCATCGCGAACATCTGCGGGAGCTCGCTCGAGGAATACGGCGAGCTGTCGAAGATCCTCGACCAGGCCGAAGGAGTGTCCGCCATCGAGGTGAACATTTCCTGCCCGAACGTCGCGGAGGGCGGGATCGAGTTCGGCTGCGATCCGGACATGGCGGCGCGGGCCACCGAAGTGGTGCGCCGGGGAACGCGGCTGCCGGTGATTCCGAAGCTCAGCCCCAGCGCGAGCGACATGGCCGCCATGGCCCGGCGGGTCGCCGAGGCGGGAGCCGATGCGGTGTCCCTGATCAACACCATCCCCGCGATGGCGGTGGACGTGGAGACGCGGCGCCCCCGCCTCGCGAACGTCGTGGGAGGCCTGTCGGGCCCGGCGGTCCGTCCCATCGCGGTGCGCATGGTGTGGGAGGTCGCGCAGGGAAGCCGGCTTCCAGTCATCGGAATGGGCGGCATCGCGAACGCGGATGACGCCCTCGAGTTCGTGTTGGTGGGGGCCGCGGCAGTGCAGATCGGCACCATGAACTTCGTGGACCCCGGGGTCTGGCGCCGCACCTACGACGGGCTCGCCGCCTACTGCCGCCGGCACGAGGTCGCAGCGCTGCGGAACCTGACCGGGGCGATGCGGCCGGGAACAGCCGGGTGACGATGCCCCCGGCCGGCTCCGGCCCGGCGACTCCGCGGCACCCCGGCTGGGTGGCGGGGCCCGGCGCCGGTGAGCTGGTGGTCGCCGTCGATACCCCGTCCCTCGACCAGGCGCTCCGGCTTCGGGACGCCCTGGCCGGCGCGGCCTCGTTCTACAAGGTGGGCAAGGAGCTCTTCACGGCGGCCGGCCCACGCGCTGTTTCCGAGTTCGCCTCCGTGGGACGCGTCTTCCTGGACCTCAAGTTCCACGACATTCCGGCCACCGTGGCCGGCGCGGTAAGTGCCGCGGCATCCTCGGGGGCGAGCATTCTCGATGTCCATGCCTCCGGGGGACGACCGATGCTGGAGGCGGCGGCGCGGGCCGCGTCGGACGCGCCGGCGCCACCGTTGCTCCTCGGAGTAACGGTCCTGACCCACTTCGATCAGGAGAGCGCTGCCGAGGTGTACCCGGGGGTGTCCATTCGGGATCAGGTCCTGAACTTCGCGCGGCTCGCGCGGAACGCCGGATTGGGGGGCGTGGTCGCCTCCGCCGCCGAAGCCGAGGCGCTCCGAGACGTTTTCGGCGACGGTTTCGTGCTGCTCGTGCCGGGGGTCCGGCCGCGTTGGGCGGCGGATACGCACGATCAGCGGCGGGTTGCCACCCCGGGGGAAGCGGCGCGGCGGGGGGCGAACTACATCGTCGTCGGCCGGGCCATCACGAGGCATGCGGATCCCCGGTCGGCGGCGCTTCGGATTCTCGAGGAAACCGCGGGCTGATCCGGGTTTTGCCGGCGTCCGGAAGACGCGGCAACCGCACCGGAACCCTCCGGTCTGTCGTTGACTTCGGTGAGAGCGATCCGATAGCCTCTGACTGGCTCTTCATTCGCTGCCCCCGGAGGTTTCCTTGTGAGAAAAGCCATCGCCACCCTGCTGTTGCTGTCTCTCGCGACGGTTGCTCTCGGGTTCGCTGTTTCGGCGTGCTCCTCGCCGCCGCCACCGCCGCCGCCGCCGCCTGAGGAGCCGCCGCCACCGCCTCCTCCAC
>VXNL01000031.1 GCA_009840635.1 Acidobacteriota bacterium
TATCGCCCCAGGCTTGAACCCGCCGACTCCGCTATCGCCCCAGGCTTGGGCTCACCGACGCTGTTATCGCCCCAAGCTCAAGTCCGGCGGCTACCGCGACAACCGGCCGGCGTTCCAAGGCGGCGGTGCCATCCGGGGGGTTTGAACTCCGCGCCGAGGCAGGAGCCAGCTTTTTCGGGTGGAGTTGCGCCGTGCGCGGTGCGGAGCACCGCGCGTGCCGGTCTGGAGACCGGCGTTCCAAGCCGGCGGTGCCATCCGGCTGCCGTCAGGGCGAGGCGATCAACGCCTTGATTTCGTCATCCGTGAGCATCCGCCGTGCTTCCTTGGCGGCGCGGAAGATCCGGTGCTTCAACTCGTCGGTCGGTTCGTGCCCGTGTTGTTCCAGCCAGTAGATGACGTTCGAGAGGCCGCTCATCGGGCCGACCTCGACCTTCTGGTGCAGCCCGTAGTCCCCGGCGGGGACGCCCGAATAGACGCGGTCGGCGAGCCAGTCGTCGCCCTTGGCCATCGCCTTGATGATGGCGGCGGCGTGGACCCCGGTGCCGGTCCGGAAGGCGTCCTTGCCGACGACGGGATAGCCGACCGGGATGCGGGCCCCCGTGGCCTCGGAAACGGTGCGGCAGTAGTCCGCGAGGTGCGTGAGGTCGTTGTCGATCCAGCCGAGCAGCCGCAGGTTCACGAGCAACTGGTCCATGGGCGTGTTGCCGCAGCGCTCCCCGATTCCGATCGCGGTGCCGTGGACGCAGTCGGCGCCCGCCTCGATCGCGGTGAGGCTGTTCGGGACGGACAGTCCGCGATCCCGGTGGCCGTGCCAGTCGAGCTGCACGTCCTCCCCGGTGTCGGCGATGACCTCCCGGACAAACTGGAGAAGCCTCGTGACGCCATCGGGGGTGGCGTGCCCCACCGTGTCGCAGACGACCACGCGCCGGGCGCCGGCCTCGATGGCGACCGTGTAGAGCCGGCGGACGCTCTCGGGCCGCGCCCGCGTGGTGTCCTCGGTCACGTACATCGGGGGCACGCCGTGGGCGACTGCCCACGTCACCGCCTTTTCGGTGTGCCGGAGCAGCAGATCGAGGTCCCAGTCCTCGGCGTACTGCCGGATCGGGCTGGACCCGATGAACATCGCCACTTCGATGGGCATTCCGACCGCATCGGCCACCCTCGCGATCGGCTCGATGTCGGAGATCACGGTGCGCGCGGCGCAGTTCGGACGGATCTTCATCCGGTTGTCCACGATTTCCCGGGCGAGATGGAGCACCTGCTCCTCCACATGAGGCCCGGCGGCCGGGAGCCCGATGTCGGCGGAGTCGATGCCGAGCGACTCCATGAGGTGGAGCACCTCGGCCTTCTTCTCGAGCGTCGGGGACACCACCGACGGGCTCTGGAGCCCGTCGCGCAGCGTCTCGTCGTTCAGTTTGACCGGCTTCGGCGGGAACCAGGCGCGGGCGGGATCCGGCCGGTTCCAGTCGTAGATGAGGGCGTCCGTGCTGGGAACATCACCGTTCCCGGTCGAAAATCGCGGTTCCCCCCGCTCTTCGGGGTTCCGGGTCGAATCAGGCATGTGCCGGCTCCTCAACCTGCCGTACCGAGGCCGGGAATCGTCGCGCCCAGCGCGTGGAAGCCGCTGTCCACGTGGAGCACCTCGCCGGTGACTCCCCGCGCGGCATCGGACAGCAGGAACGCCGCGGCATCCCCCACCTCGAGCGGATCGGTTCCCGCGCGGAGCGGCGCGTGTTCGCGGTAGTGCTCCACCATCTTGCCGATGCCCGAGACTCCGGAGGCGGCGAGTGTCTTCGCCGGACCGGCCGAGATGGCGTTGACCCGCACGCCTCGCGGACCGAGGTCGGACGCGAGATAGCGGACCGACGACTCGAGCGCCGCCTTCGCGACGCCCATCACGTTGTAGTGGGGTACGGCGCGCTCGCCACCCAGGTAGCTGAGCGTGAGCGCGGCGCCGCCGCCGTCCAGTTCGAGCAGCGGCGCGAAATGACGGACGAGCGCCGTCAGCGAATAGACCGAGATGTCATGGGCTACCCGGAAGCCCTCGCGGGATGTGGACACGAAGTCGCCCTCGAGGTCCTCGCGCAGCGCGTAGGCGACGGCGTGGACCAGGAAGTCAAGCCCGCCGAAGTGCTCGCGGACGGTCTCGGCGGCGCTCGCGAGCTGCTCCTCGCTCGACACATCGAGCGGCAGGGTGACCGTGCCCGGAATCTGCGCCGCCAGCTTGTCCACGTTGCGCTGGAGCCGTTCGTTCTGGAAACTGAGGGCGAGCGCCGCGCCCTCGCGCGCCGCGGAGCGGGCGATCCCCCACGCAAAGGAACGATGGTTCGCGACCCCGACGATCAGTCCTCGTTTGTTCTCAAGCAGCACTGTCTTCCAATTTAGCAGTCACTGCGGTCCTCCCAACGACGGCTGCCGCATCGGGATGGCGCCGCTCGCCTCGAGCCAGGCGGCCACCCGGATGACGGCGAAATCCTGTCCCGGACCGCCGACGAGCTGCGCCCCGAGCGGCATTCCCGGCGCATCGAGTCCGGCCGGGACCGAGAGGGCCGGAAGGCCGGTGAAGTTGAAGGGACCGACCAGGCGGATGAGCCCCGGACGGATGTCCTCCGAGGTCGCGAGCGGCTCGCCCGCTGGCGGAGCGCCCGCCGGGGTGGACGGCGCCACGAGAAGATCCACTTCCTCGAGGAGTTGCGCGAAGGCGTCCGCGACGAGGCGTCGCCCCCGCAGCGCGGCGATGAGGTCGGGGGCCGACAGCACCGTACCCACTTCCAGAAGCCGCCGAACGTCCTCGCTGATGTCCTCCGGCCGAATCGCCAGCCGCTCCCGGTGGACGACCGCCGCTTCCGCGAAGGCGAGCACGTTGCGGCACACCCCGCTGAACTCCACCTCCGGAATCCTCACCTCGACGCGCTCGGCCCCCAGCCGGACGAGCGCCGCGACGATGCCGTCCGCCGCCTGGCGGGCCTCCCGGATGAGGTCGGTGTAGAAGAAATCGAGGGGAACCCCCACCCGCACCCCCTCGAGGGGTTTCGGACCCTTGGCGGGCGGCGTCGCCGGACCGGAAGACCACCCGGAGAGAACCTCGAACAGGAGCGCGATGTCTCCGGCGCTCCGGGCGATGGGCCCGACGTGGTCCAGGCTCCACGACAGCGGGGTCACGCCGGCCCGGGAGACGGCGCCGTAGGACGGCTTCAGGCCGAAGACCCCGTTGAGCGACGCCGGGATCCGGATGGATCCCCCGGTATCGGTCCCCACCGAGCCGAACCCCATGCCGGTGGCCACCGCCACCGCGGACCCGGAGGAAGACCCACCCGGGATCCGCGCCGGACCGTGCGGGTTGCGGGTCCTCCCGAAGGTGGGGTTGTCGCCGCTGACCCCGAACGCGAACTCCTGCAGGTTGTTCTTGCCGAGCAGAACGGCCCCGGCCTCGGAAAGGCGGCTCCAGGCGGGGGCGCTGCGGGCCGCCTCGTGCGGGAACTTCGACCCCGAGGTGGTGGTCATTCCGGCGACGTCCACGATGTCCTTGACGCTGAGGGGGATCCCGAGGAGGGGCCGTCCGCCGCCGTCACCCTGCCCCGCTCCCTCCGGCGACTCGGTCAGCCGCCGCGCCTCGGCGAGCGCCTCCTCTTCCCGAAGCCTCAGGAACGCTCCGAGGTGACGCCCCGTCCGGGCGCGTTCGAGCGCTTCCTCGACCAGGTCCACCGCCGAGCGCCTCCCCGCGGCGAGCTCGGCGCGGGCGGCGGCGATCGTTCCCGACGCCGCATCGGCCGGAGGCGCCGGGATTGCGGCTGCCCCGGGGCGGCTCCTGCCCGAGAACGCCCGGGCGGCCAGCTCGCCGGCAGTGAGCGGCTCCGGAGGGTCCGGAAACCGTGCCAGCGCCCGGCCGACCTCCTCGAGTTCCTTCCGGAGCGCGCCGGCCCGTTCCTCGGCGGCGGCCAGGCGTTCCGACATCCAGGCTCCGTCTACTTCGGTCCGCCCAGCACCCGCGCTGGCAACCGGAGCACCGCGCCCAGCAGCGAGAAGACGCCGTCCACGGCGATGCCGAGCAGCCGGAAGGGCAGCAGCAGCACCCAGACGATCGGATAGACCACGAGCGCCAGCAGCGCGAGCGGCCAGCAGACGATCAGGAGCAGGAGCCAGAGGAGGAAGGAAGCCATCTCGAGAATCTACGTTTCGTTGGGGGGCTCGGTTTCCTCCGCCGCCGCCAGTTCCTCCAGGGTGACCTCCCCGGCAGCGAGCCGCTGCAATTCCTCCTCGCCCCCGACCGGCACCCCCAGCCCGCGGGCCTTGTCCAGCTTGGAACCGGCCTTGTCGCCCGCCACCACGAGCGAAGTGCGGCTGCTGACGCTCGACACCACCCTCCCGCCGTGGCGCTCGATGAGTTCCCCCGCCTCCTCGCGGGTGAGTCCCGCGAGGGTCCCGGTCAGCACGATCCGCAGGCCCGAAAGCGTGGACTCTCCCGTCGCCTCCCAGACCGGGGCCACCCGCGAGCGGGCGAGGTCCCCGAGTTCCCGCCGGTTCGCCTCGTCCGAGAAGAAGCCGGTCACCGCGTCGGCCACCTGCTCGCCCACTTCGTGCACCTCGAGGAGCTCCTCCCGGCTCGCTGCCGCCAGCCGCTCCAGGGAGCCGTAGCGTGCGGCGAGGACCCGGGCCACGTGCTGGCCCACGTGGGGGATTCCCAGCGCGAACAGGAACCGGTCGAGGCGCACGTTGCGGCTCTCATCCAGCTCCCGGAGCAGGTTCGCCGCCGACTTCTCGGCGAACGGCCGGCGCCGGCGTTCGGGCAAGGCGAGCAGGTCCGCCTCCGTCAACCGGAACAGATCCGCCGGGCTCCCCACCCGGCCGGAATTCACCAGGTCGGCGGCGATCCCCTCGCTTAGTCTCGGCAGGTCGAGGGCATTCTTGTCCGCCAGCCGTGCGATCGCGGCGGCGAGGGCGTCAGGCGCCCAGTAGAAGGACTCCTCCGGGTCCTGCTGCCTGTCCGCGCCCTCCACTACCCCGGCCTCGACGAGGTCCTCCAGCAGGGCGCGCTTGCCGGGCGAGGCCAGCGCTTTCAGCGCTTCGTCGGCGCGGCCCGTCCGTTCCTCCCCGGCCAGGCGTCCCGGGGGCGCCCGGAGCGCCGCCAGGTCGAACTCTCTGGCCATCGCCTCCGCCCGGGTCGGGCCGACTCCGGGCAGGCCCAGCGCCACCAGCACCCTGCGGAGCGGGACGTTCCGGGCCGCGCCGAGGCGGCGGACCAGTTCCGCCGCGCCGGCGGGATCGAAGGGCCGGCCGGCCGGTTGCGGCGGTACCGCCAGGAGCGTCTCCCGGGTCAGCCGGTAGAGGTCGCCCGGCGACCGCACGAACCCGCACTCGACGAGGAGCTCCACGAGCTCGTCTCCGAGGGTTTCGATTTCCATCCCCCCCTTGCCGACGAAATGGACCAGCCGGGCTTTCCGCTGTGCGGGGCAACTCCATCCCCCGGAGCAGAAGTGGTTGGCGCCCTCCGCCAGCACCGGTCTGTCGCATTCGGGGCACTCGGACGGCATGGACCAGGGCGCCGCATCGCTCTCCCGGGCGCGGGAGACGACCTCCACGACCTGCGGGATCACGTCTCCCGCCCGCTGGATGCGGACGCGGTCGCCGGGCCCGGCATCGAGGGCCCGGACCATCCCCTCGTTGTGGAGGGTGGCCCGGCTCACCGTCACCCCGGAGACGAGCACGGGGTCCAGCCGCGCCACCGGGGTGAGCTTCCCGGTGCGCCCCACCTGCACGTCGATGGCGAGGAGCGCCGTTTCCGCCTGTCCCGGCGGGAACTTGAAAGCGACCGCCCAACGGGGGTTCCGGGACCGTTCGCCCAACTCGTCCTGGTCGGCGATCCGGTCCAGCTTGACCACCGCCCCGTCGAGTTCCACGGTGAACCGGTCCCGCCCCGCGATCAGGAGGCGGTGGTAGGCGAGGACCCGATCGGGCCCGCGTCCCACCTCCCACCAGACGGACTGCCGGCCCGCTCCCCCATCCTCGCTGCCGCGCGACTCCGGCGCCACCCGGAACCCGAACCCGGCGAGGGTGCGGAGCACTTCGGACTGCGTCTCGGGCGCTGGAGTCCCCGGGTCGTCCCAGACCAGGATGTCGTAGGCGTAGAGCGCCAGCGGACGGGCCGCCGCGATCCCCGGGTCGAGTTGGCGCAGCGAGCCGGCGGCCGCGTTCCTCGGGTTCTTGAAGGTGTCCTTCCCAGCGCGCTCGAGCCCCTCGTTCATGCGCTCGAAGTCCGCCACCGGGAGAACGGCCTCGCCCCGCACCGCGAGCCGTTCCGGCGTCCCTCCCCCGGCGAGCCGGAGCGGCAGCGACCGGATGGTCCGCAGGTTGGCGGTGATGTCCTCCCCGACCTCGCCGTTCCCCCGCGTCGCCCCGCGAACGAACAAGCCGTCCCGATAGACGAGTTCCACCGACAGCCCGTCGAACTTCGGCTCGAGGCAGTAGTCGAGATCGTCGCGGCCGATCTCCCGCTCCATCCGGTCGGTGAACTCGCGCAGCTCGGTCTCGTCGTGGATGCTCTGGAGCGACAGCATCGGCGCCTCGTGGCGGACCTCCGGGAACCCCTCGGCCACCGCGCCGCCGACGCGCCGGGTGGGCGAGTCGGGGGTGACCAGTTCGGGGTGATCCCGCTCGAGTCCCTCCAGTTCCCGGAAGAGCGCGTCGTACTCGTGGTCGTCGATCTCGGGCGCGTCAAGCACGTAGTACCGGTGGTCGTGATGACGGATCGCCTCCACCAGTTCCCGGTGCCGCCCGGACGGAGACCGCGCGTCGCTCACGACGCTTCCGATCCTGGAGCGGCCTCCTCGCGCCCCCGCTTCCGCGCCGCCCGATTCTCCGCTCGCCGTCTCACGAAGCCGGCGAGGCGGTCGGTGATCTTCCGGGACCAGGGAAGGTCCTTCCCGAGCACCGCCAATCCCGCCAGGATCATGAGCACGCCCTGCAGGATCGGAAGGAAGAGCCCGATGATCCCGAGCGCCAGGAGCAAGAAGCCGGAAGCGATCCGCAGCGCCCGCCAGGGTCGGAAGCGCCGGCGCGATGGTTCCCCCGGCGGGGGAGCGCCGGGTTCGCCGGGGGTGGACTCTCCCTCGGAGCCGGCTTCCCGCGGGCGGCGATAATCTGCGCTCGGTCCCGCGGCCATCAACGTCAAGGTAACACCGAGCCCCATCTTGAAGAAGACACCCGGCCTCGCCACGGTCCCGCAGGTGCTTGCCACCTTCGCGGCGACCTTCGTCGCGATCATCCTCATCGGCGTCGTCATCGCGCGGACCGGGTTGCCGTTCGACGTCGCCATCCTCGCGACCCCGGGCGTCACCCTCCTCGTGGCGCTGGCGGCCATCCGCCTGTTCCGCCTGAACCCCTATCGCGCCTTCCGGCTCCGGCCCGCGAAGAACAGCCAGCTCCTGCTTTCGGTTCCGATCGCCCTCTCCCTGTTCGTGGTCAGCGACCAGCTCGCCAACCTGAGCCGGGCGTTCCTCCCGATCGACGAGCAGCTCGTCCAGACCGTCGCGGAACTGGTGCGCGCCGAGGGGCTGTTCTCCTGGCTGATCCGGCTGGCCGGCATCGGCTTCGGCGCGGCGCTGGCCGAGGAGCTCCTGTTCCGGGGCGTGATCCTGACCGGGCTCCGGCCCCTCGGCAGGGGGGGCGCCCTCGTTGTTTCGGCGCTGCTCTTCACCGTGATGCACGGCCTGCTGCTGCCCAACTACTTCGTGGCCGGGCTTGTCCTGGGACTGGCCGCGATGGCCACCCGCAGCATCCTGGTCCCGATCTCGATCCATCTCTTCCACAACGTCGCGGCGCTCCTCCTCTTCAACCTGACCGACATCGAGACCCTGGGGGACCCCCTCTGGATTCCGGGCGGGATCCTGGTCCCGGCGGTGGGCATCCTGGCGATCGGGGTCTTCCTCTACCTGCGTGAGCTGGGGACCCAAACGACGGAAAAACCCGCGGCGCCGGCGCCCGACACCCCGCCGGAGACCTGGCTCCCCTCGCCTCCTCCCGGCGCGCTCAGCATCGGAGAGGACCTTCGGGAGGTGCCGTCGGGTTCGCGCCGCCTCGGTTTCGTCTTCCTGGCGCTCGCGATGATCGTCGGACTCTTCATCGCCGTGGGGCTCTTCGTGTATCTGGGCTACCTCACCAACCCGGGGCCGCAGCGCGCCGCCGCCATCCAGCAGTTGCGCCAGATCGCCCACGAATCGCTGGCCGACGAGGCGGCGAGCCGCCAGGCCGAGATCGACGCCGCGTTCGAGACGCTGACCGAGCTGAACCGGGAGGGACGGGTCGGATTCCGGCACGTCTGGCGGGCGGCCACCGTCGTCGCCGCCGCCACCGCCGACGGAGAGTTCGGGAACGGGGACGTGGAGTCCCTGCTGATGGCCGTCGGGGGGATCCGCCAGGACGCCGAGGAACGGCGTCCGCGCCGGGAACCACGTCCCGAAGCGCCGGAACCGGCCCGCGCCGGAGAGAGCAGCGAGTAACGGGGACGCGCGCCGCGGTGCGGCGCGGCCAGGCGCCTACCGCGGGACCCGGGTGCGCCGGAAACGGCCGAAGAACAGGGGGAACCACATCGCCGCCACCCCGCCCACCATCATCAGCCCCCCGACGAGCGGCCGCCAGGACAGCAGCACGAAGCCCCCGGACAGCAGGTGGACGACCACGCTCATGTAACCCGAGAGCACGAACACGCGAACCGGCGAATCCGAGGTCCGCATGGCGAAGAGCGGCAGCGTCTCGAGCGCCGCGGTCAGCATCGTGCTGCGAAAGAGCAGCGCCCAGACATTCAGCGGCTCACGAAACACCATGCCGACGATGGCGGAGAAGAGGGACGCGGCGAACGCCGACTGGTAGGGGCGCCGGCCTTCCAGCCAGCGGATCATGAGCGCCTTCAGGGGTGTGAAGAGCGCCACGAGGCCGAGAGCCAGCAGGAAGTCCGCCGGATCGGGCAGCGTGGTCGCCAACCGCGCCGCCGCCAGGATGGTGATGAGCGCCAGCACCGCGAGGAGCGCATAGCGCGGCGGGGGCAGCGAACTCCGGCTCATGCCGGGACCCCCGCCGGCTGCGCCCCGAGTTCGCGGGCGGCGAGGTCGGCCGGCGTCTCCGCGGGCCGGGCCAGGACCGCGCGCCCGTCCCGGATCACGACCTCCGCGGGCCGCGGACGCAGGTTGACATTGGAAGCCATCGAGTACCCGTAGGCACCCGCGTCGAGCACCACCAGCAGATCCCCCGGCTCGAGGGGCGGAAGGGCGCGGGCGCGGGCGAACGCGTCGCCGGACTCGCACACTCCCCCCACCACGTCGAAGCTCCGCTCCGGCCCCGAGCGCGGTTCCACCGGCGCCACCCGGTGCCAGGCGCCGTAGAGCGCCGGCCGCAGGAAATCGTTCATGCCCCCGTCCACCACGCAGAACTCCCGGGTTCCCGTCCGCTTGGTGTGGAGGACCCGGACCACGAGGGCGCCCGCGGGCCCGAAGAGCGCCCGTCCCGGCTCGAAGACCACCGTGGGGTCGGCCTCCGGACATTCCCGGTCCAGGACCTCCCGGAGCGTCCCGAGGACCCGGGCGGCGTAGACGGACATCGGGGTGTCTTCCTCGCCGTCGCGCTGCGGGATGCCGAGCCCGCCTCCGACGTCCACGACCCGCACCGGCAGACCGGCGGCGCGGAGTGCGGCGAAGACGGTTCCCAGCCGCTCGGCGCTCCGCGCCAGCGTGGCGAGTTCCCGGATCTGGGACCCGACGTGCGCGTGGACCCCGAGAATCTCCACGCCTCTCCAGTCGCGGGCTCCGGATGCCAGCGCGAGGAGGTCCGCCGCCGCCATCCCGAACTTGGCGGTGCGGGTGCCGGTGGCGATCTTCGGATGCGTCGCCGCATCGACCTCGGGATTGAGGCGGAGGAGCGCGCGGGCGCGGCGGCCGCGGCGAAGCGCCAGGCGGTTCAGGAGCTCCAGCTCTCCCCGGGATTCGACCGAGACGAAGCGCACCCCGAGATCAAGCGCCGTCTCGAGGTCCACCGGGGTTTTGCCGACCCCGGACATCACGATCCGGTCTCCGGGGAACCCGAGTCCGTGGGCGACGAGCAGTTCGGCCGCCGATACCGCCTCCACGCCCGCCCCCAGGTCCCGCAGCGGGGTCAGCAGCGCCGGCAGGGCGTTCGCCTTGAGCGCCGCCGCGACCAGGTGCCCGGTGCCCGCGAGCGCCTCCTGAAGCGCGGCGAACCGCTCCACGACCGCGCGGGAGCTGTACACGTAGGCCGGGGTCCCGGCCCCCGCTTCGGCGAGCGCCGTATCCAGGCACACCCCGTCGGCGGCGAGGCGGCCACCCGGTCCGGAACGAAAAACGGCGTGCAAGGTTTGGCGGCCGGCCCGCATTACCGACTCCGGACGATTCGGAGGTGGGGCGGCGGGAGCAGCTTCGCGCGGGGCCGCAAGGGAGTCCCGAATGTATCATCGCGCACCGTTTCGAGACGTTCGGAGGCTTTCCCATGATCCGATTCCTTGCAGCATCTGTCCCGTTTCTCATTGCCCTCGGCTGCGGTGGCGGCGCCGAACCGGAGCCGGAGGCGCCGGCCGCCACCGGCGACCTCGGGCTCCCGTTCTCCGAGTATCGGGAGAGCGGCGACCTCGTGTACCTCGCGGGCGCCCTCGGCAACGTTCCGGGCACGCTCGATCTGGTGCCGGGCGGCATCGAGGCCCAGGTCCGCCAGACGATGGACAACCTGGGCGCCACGCTGGAGAGCGCCGGGCTGGACTTCTCGCGGGTCGCGGCGGTCAACGTCTATCTCTCGGACGTCCGGCACTTCCAGGCGATGAACGGCGTGTACCGCGAGTACTTCCCGGAGGACCCCCCGACGCGGGCCACCGTCGAAGCGGGCATCGCGATCCCGGGAGCGCTCGTCGAGATCTCGATGGTGGCGGTGAAGGAGGGAGTCGAGCGCGAGGTGATCAACCCCGAGGCGATGATGAGCCCGGAGCTTCCCTATTCGTGGGGGATCAAGGCAGGCGACACGCTCTTCGTCGCCGGCGCCACCGCCCGGGACCCGGATACCTACCAGCCGGTCGCCGGGGGCGTCACCGAGCAGATGCAGCGCATCATGGGGAACATCGGACTCGTCCTCGAAGCGGGGGGGATGGACTATTCGGACGTCGCCAACTGCCGGGTGTTCCTCGATGATCCGCGCACCTTCGGCGAGATGAACGCGGCCTACCGGGAGTTCTTTCCCGAGGATCCCCCCACCCGGGCCACGGTCGAGGCCCGGCTCGCCAACCCGCTCTTCACGGCCGAGGTGCAGTGCGTGGCCTCAAGCGCCGAGCGGAGCGTGCTGGCTCCGGACGGCCCCCGCTCCGGCAGCCCCCTCTCGCCGGGCATCTGGGCCGGCGACCGGCTCTATCTCTCGGGCATGGTGGCGCCCGGCCCGGACCGCAGCGAGGACGCCGGCGACCAGACGCGCGCCGTGCTCGGGCGGCTGAGCGCCGCGCTCGAGGCCGGCGGGCTGAGCTTCGGGGACGTGGACGACGCGATGGTCTACCTCGAGGACATGCGCGACTACGCCGCGATGAACGAGGTCTACCGGGAGGTCGTGGGAGCTCCGTTCCCGCCCCGCGCCACGGTGGAGACCCAGATGATGGGGGCCGGCATCAAGGTCGAGATCATGATGACGGCGACCCGGTAGGGGATCGGGCGCGCCCGTCAAACCCCACCCGCCATCACGGCCTCTCCGGGGGAACGCCGCCCGGAAGTCGAATCAGGGGTCGTCGAACGAGACCGTCTTCAGCAGCGCGAACACCTCGCGGCCGGTTTCGAGTCCCAGCTCCGAAGCGGCGTCCCGGGTGATCCGGGCCATGAGCCGCTGATCCGCGAACCCCACGGCCACTTCGGCGAAGGGGGTCTCCGGCAGGTCGCGGACCTCGATGACGCTGCCGCGCAGCACGTTCCGGATGCTGATCGCGGTCGGCGCTTCGGTGGCGAGCGCGACGTCGCGGGCCCTTACCCGCAGGCGGGCCTCGGTTCCGGCCGGACGCTCGGCGCCCGGGACCCGGAGGCTTTGCCCGCCGAGATCGAGCTCGGAGAGCCCGAGCGCCGGAAGCCGGGCCCGGACGGTTGCAGTGAGCACGCTTCCGGCCTCGAACCGCGACAGCAGGTCGCCGGCAGGCAGGCGATCGAGCGCCTCGGCGGCCGGGGCGGCCCCGGTGACGGAGCCGCTGGAGATCGGGGCGATCCGGTGCGCGACGTCCACCACCTCCCCGAGGTCGTGGCTCACGTAGAGGATCACCATGCCGGACGCCTCTCCCAGCGCGCGAAGCCAGGGCAGGATCGCCGCGCGGGCCGTGCGGTGGAGGCCTGAGAGGGGCTCGTCCAGCAGGAGGGCCGCGGGGCGCGCGAGCAACGCCCGCGCCAGCGAGACGCGCTGGCGCTCGCCACCCGAAAGGCCCGCCGGCATCCGTTCGAGGTGCTGATGGAGCTCGAGACGTTCCACGACCTCGACGAAGGAAACGCAGGGATCGCCTTCCGGATCGCCGCTGCGCCGCTCGGCGTAGCGCAGGTTGCCCTCGACGGTCAGGTGATCGAACAGGGCCGGCTCCTGGAAGGCGAACCCGATTCGCCGGCGATACGCCGGCACGAAGACGCCGCGGCGGTCGTCCTGCCAGGTGGCGGGCCCGAGGGCGAGCCGTCCGGAAAGGCGGGTGAGGCCGGCGACCGCGCGGAGGAGCGTCGTCTTCCCGCTGCCGGAGGGACCGAAGACCGCGGTCGTTTCCCCGGGCCGGGCCTCGAAAACCGCCTCGATCCGCAGTTCTCCGACCGCCCCGCCGAGCACTACTTCGAGCGCGCCCGGCGCGGTGCCCGAGCCCGTCACCGGTCCCGGCCTCCCATCTTCTTCTGGAGGCTCAGGGTCACCGCCACCACCACGAAGGAAAACACCAGCAGGCTTCCGGAAAGCAGGTGCGCCGTGCCCCACTCCATGAGCTCCACGTGGTCGTAGATGGCGATCGAGAGCACCCGGGTGGCGCCCGGGATGTTGCCGCCGATCATCAGGATGACCCCGAACTCCCCGACGGTGTGCGCGAAACCGAGCACCCCGCCGGCGATCAGGCCGGGCCGGGCGAGCGGCACCGCGACGGTCCAGAAGGCGTCCCAGGGCGAGGCCCGGAGCGTGGCGGCCGCCTCCAGGGGACGGTCGCCCACGGCTTCGAAGGCGCCGCGGATGGGCTGCACGGTGAAAGGCAGCGAATAGAGGATCGACCCGATCACGAGGCCCGGGAAGGAGAACGCTAGGGACCGCTCGCCGAACAGCCGGGCGACGAAACCGCCGGGCCCGTCGGGCCCCAGGGCGATCAGCAGGTAGAAGCCGAGCACGGTGGGCGGCAGGACGAGGGGAAGCGCGACCAGTGCCGCCACTGCCTCCTTGAAGCGGAACCGGGTCCGGGCGAGCCACCAGGCGATCGGGGTCCCGAGGAGCAGCAGGAACACCGTCGTCACCCCCGCCAGTTCGAGGGTGAGCCGGATCGGCGGCCAGATGGTCTCGGCGTTCACGGTCCGCCCGGTCCGTGGGGCGCCGGCGGCTCGGCGCGGTAGCCGTGCCGGCGGAGGATCTTCCGGGCCGCCCGCGATCCGAGGAAGTCGAGGAAGCGGGCGGCGGCCGGGTTCTGGCGGCCGGCCTCGAGCAGCACGGCCTGCTGCCGGATGGGGCCGTGGAGGCGCTCGGGGACGAGCCAACGGGACCCGTCCGCGCTCCGGACAACCTGCGCGAGTGCGAGGAATCCCACCTCCGCGTTGCCGGTGCGCACGAACTGGTGCGCCTGGGACACGTTCTGGCCGATGACCTGACGATCCCGGAGGATGTCCTCGACCCCGAGCGCCCGGGCCACCTCCAGCGCCGCCCGGCCGTAGGGGGCAAGCGCCGGATTCGCGAGCGCGATGCGCCGGAGTCCGGGGTCCCGGAGAGCGTCGGGGCCGGTGACCCGCCCCGCTTCCGCGCTGAAGAGCACGAGCCTCCCCACCGCGTAGGTCCGGCGGCTGCCGGGGACGGCGAGCCCCTCGCGCTCCGCGAGGCCCGGGCGCATCTCGTCGGCGGCGAGGAACACCTCGAAGGGAGCGCCCTGGAGGATCTGTGCGTAGAGCTGGCCGGTGGAACCGAAGCTGAGGAGCGCGCCGTCCCCGGTGGCGTCCTCGAACGCGGCGGCGATCTCCCGGGCCGCCGCAGTGAAGTTGGCGGCGACCGCCACCCTGACGGTAGCGCCGCCGGACGGCGTTCCCGCGGACGCCATTCCGGCGAGCAGATGGACGATCAGGATCGCGGACTGCAGTGCCACGAGGATTGGTGGGGTTGCGCCGTGCGCGGTGCGGAGCTCCGCGCGTGCCGGTCTGGAGGGCCCCACCGGGAGACTGCCCGGCGTTCCAGGCCGTTGCGTCATCTGGGTCAGGAGCCCCCGCAGTCCCGCGGTTCCACCACCAGCAGATAGTGGCCCGGCGCGGCCTCGATCTCCTGCTCGCACCCCGACAGCCAGCGGACGCGAACCCGGAACGGTCCGTCGCGATCCCCCAGGCCGAAGAAAACCCGGGGATCGCTGGACGCCAGGTAACTGCCCGCGGCCCGGGCTTCCCGAACCTGGGTGAGTCCTCCTCCGGTAAGTTCCAGGCGGGTGCCGACGCCGTCGCGCGGGCTGCCGCGGCCCACCAGCCGGAACCCCGCCCAGGCGGCGTCGGTATCGGTGTCGTTCCGGAAGAGGGCCGGGGAACCGTTCATGACGGTCGCGAGCAGGTCGGTGTCGCCGTCGTCGTCGTAGTCGGCGAAGGCGGCGCCGCGGTACACCCGGGGAACCTCGAGCGCGGTCGGCGGAACCTCCTCGAAACCGCCGTCCGTCCGGTTCCGGAAAACGAGGCCCCGCTGGGCGTAGTCGCTCTCGGTGATCCCTCCCTCGACCTCCGGGTAGACGTGCCCGTTCAGGACCACGAGGTCGAGCCAGCCGTCCCGGTCCAGATCGCGGAAACCGGTTCCCCAGCCGAGATAGGGATAGCTCGGTTCGGCCACTCCGGCGGCGAACGATTCGTCCAGGAACCAGCCCCCTCCCACAGCCCGGTAGATGGTGTTGTAGTCGTGGGAGAAGTTCGTGACCACGATGTCGAGCCGTCCGTCGTTGTCGTAGTCGCCGAGGTCCACCCCCATCCCCGCCTGGGCGCGGCCGTCCTCGTTGTAGGCGACCCCCGCGGAAAGGCCCATGTCGGTGAATTGGAATCCCCGTGCCGCGGTGTCGTTCCGGTAGAAGTTGTTGGGGGTCTGGTCGTTCGCCACGTAGACGTCGAGGTCGCCGTCCTCATCGAGGTCGCCGAAGACGACCCCGAGGCCGAAGTACCGCTCCGCGCCGATCGCCTGCCCCTCCACCCGCACGAAACGGCCGTCGGGAAGCCCGCGGTAGAGGAGCGCCGGCGCCGGAGTCAGGCCGTTCGGGCCGCACATGACCGGCAACCCCCGGAAGAAGCAGTACGGCTCCTCTCCCGGCCGTGGTGTGTCTTCCACCAGGAAGTCCACGTAGTTCACCACCACGAGGTCGGAGACGCCGTCCCGATCCAGGTCGCCGAACGCGGCCCCGGTCCCCCACTGGGGATCGGCCAGCCCCACCTCCTCGCCGACCTCCTCGAACGTCCCGTCGCCCCGGTTCCGGTAGAAGAGGTTGTGTCCGTAGCGCGTCACCAGGAGGTCCAGGTCGCCGTCGTTCTCGTGGTCCACGACGAACGCCCCCTGCCCCCAGCCGTAGGACTCGAGCCCCGCGGGGCCGGTCACCTCCCGGAAGCGTCCGCCACCCTCGTTGCGGAACAGCGCGTTCGAGAGGCTCTGGCTCGCGTCGTACCCGAGACGGGACCCGTTGACCAGGAACAGGTCCAGGTCCGCGTCACCGTCGTAGTCGAAAAACGCCGCGCCGCTCCCCGTCGTCTCGAGGATGAAGTCCTTGCTGCGGACCCCGCCGTACATGTTGATGAAGCGGATGCCCGACGCCTCCGCCACTTCGGTGAAACGGATGTCCGGCTGCGCGGACGCGGCCGCCGCCAGCGCAAAGAGGGCCCCGATCATGGCAACGACCGCCCTCATCGAACCGCTCCGGCCCCGATCCCGATGCCGGCAACGCGCCCGGCGCCCTCCTTGAGGACGTGGACCGCTCCCGCCGGCAGGGATCCAAGAGCCTCCTCCTTCCCCGACGGCCAACGAACGCTGACCTGATCCGCGCCCACCGCCGCGCCGAGACCGAACCACAGGACCGGATCGTGCTGGGAGAGGTAGCTCGCCCCCGCCCGCCGCTCCTCCTGCTGGACGACCGGACCGCCTTCGAGCCGCACGCGCGCGCCGACTCCCTCGCGATTCCCTTCGGTGCCGATCAGCAGGAGGCCCACCGCGTTGCCGGCCTCGGCCCCGCCCCGATTCTCGAGGAGTTCCGCCGGGCCGCGATTGTTGGCGAGGACGAGGTCGAGGTCCCCGTCGAGGTCGTAGTCGAAGCTGGCGAGGCCCCGGCCCACCCTAGGCCGGGCGAAGTCCCCCTCGCTCCGGCGGCGGCGCCGGAGACGCCCGCGGTCGTTCGTGAACACCTGGCCGGGCTGGGCGAAGGTGAGGTTCGACTGGATCCTGGCGATGTTGTCCAGGATGTGGCCGTTCGCTACCACGAGGTCGAGCCAGCCGTCGTTGTCGAAGTCGGCGAGGTCGCAACCGAAGGCCAGCTCGGTGAGGCTCTCGCTCCCGAGTCCGAAAGAGGCCGTCGCGTCCAGGAAGAGTCTCCCGCCGAGGTTCCGGTAGAGCGTATTGGTCTCGAAATCGAAGTTCGTGACCACGAGGTCCATCAGCCCGTCCCGATCGACATCCCCGAAATCGTTCCCCATACCGGCTTCGGGAAGCCCCTCCTCGTTGTACGCCACGCCGGAGGCCAGACCTTCCTCGAAGAACCGGACGCCGTCCGGCCCGGCTACCGTCCGGAACAGGAAGTTGGGCGTGGTGTCGTTCGCCACGTGGACGTCGGGCGCGCCGTCTTCTCCCACATCGCTGACCACCACGCCGAGCCCCTTCCCGTCTTCCGAACCGGGCACGGGGGATGCCCGAAAGGTCCCGTCGCCCAGATTCTCGAAGAACGAATCGGGGGCGCCCGGGTACTCCTGCGGATGGCAGTAGGCGAGGAGTTCCCGGACCGGGCTGACGCAGTCCCGGTGCCGCTCGATGGCGTAGTCGAGGTAGTTCGCCGCATAGACGTCGAGGTCCCCGTCGCGGTCCGGATCGAAGAGCGCCGCACTCGTGGTCCAGCGGGGGTCGGTCGCGCCGGCCGCGCCGGAGGCCTCCCCGAACGTGCCGTCGCCCCGGTTCCAGAAGAGCCGCTCCTCCCCGAAGTGCGTCACCAGCAGGTCGGGATCGCCGTCGCCGTCGAGGTCGCCCGCGACCGCTCCCATGCCGTAGCGGAGCCGGTCCGGCGGATCCAGAAGCCCGGCGGCTTCGGTGCGGTCCCGGAAGGTGCCGTCGCCGCGGTTCCGGAAGAGACGGTTTCCGACCGTTGCGCCGCCCGAATCGCCCGGGAGTGGATGCCCGTTCACGAAGAAGAGGTCGGGCCACCCGTCCCCGTCGTAATCGAACACCACCACGCCCGCTCCGACGATCTCGATCACGTAGCGCCGGCCGCTCCCCCCGTCCTCGTGGTGGAAGCGGATCCCGGCTTCCTCGGTCCGGTCCACGAAGACGAAATCCTCGCCCGCCGCCGGCGCCGCGGCGAGCAGCGCGGCGAACACCAGGCGGAGGTGCGCCATCAGCGCGGGCGTGCCTTCGAGCGGGTGCGGGAAAGCGAACGCCCGGGATCGTCACCCGAGGCGGCGGCCTCGGCGAAGCGGCGCCGGACTTGCGCTGCCTCCTCGCTGCGTCCGAGCAACGACAGGGCCGCGGCAAGGTTGTAGAGGGCCTGGCGGTGTCCGGGGTCCGCCGCCAGCGCGGCCTCGAAGGAGGCGACGGCGCCTTCCGGGCGGCCCTCCTCGAGTTCGAGCCTCCCGAGTCCCACAAGCGCCGCGGGCAATCCGGGCGCCTCGGCGAGCGCCGCCCGGTACGCCTCCCGGGCCTCCTCGGGACGCCCCAACTGGGAGAGCGTGCGCCCGAGCGCCACGTGGGCCTCGAAGTTCCGGGGATCGAGGATCACGGCCTTCCCGAAGGCTTCCGCCGCCGGCTCCAGCGCCCCGAGGGCGGCCTCCGCCAACCCGAGGTAGAAGGGGGCTTGCGCGTTATTCGGCGCCACTGCTCGGGCCCGGCGCAGGACCGCGCGCGCGGAAATGCCATCGAGCCGCGTGTATTGGGTGTACCCGAGCTGGATGAGGATGGGCGCGGCGCGCGGGAAGTGCTTCGCGCCCTCTTCGAGAACCAGCACCGCCGCTTCGGCCTCTCCGCTCCGCAAGAGCGCCGTCCCGAGCGACAGAGTGAGCGCCGGATTCGGGATTTCCGCCAGGGATTCGGCGCGGCGGAGCGCGTCCACCGCCTCCTCCGGCCGGTCGTCCTGGAGCAGCGCGACTCCCAGGTAGTAGTGGGACCGGGAGTCCGGAGCCGCCGCCACCAGCCGGCGGAACGATTCCACCGCCGCCCGGGGGTTTCCGGCGTCGAGCCACCGCTGCCCCGTGCGGAGCAGCGCCTCCGGATCCTGGGCGCCGGAGGCCAGCACCGCCGACAGCAGCAGCGCGGCGCCGAGCGAAGGGATCAGACGCACGGCTGGCCGGGGATCGCCCTCCCGAAGCGGTTCCTCAGGATCCCCCCGGGAAAAGCGCCGCCAGGAACTCGTCGTCGAGCCCCGGATGCCGGGTCCACCGCAGCGTGGACTCGAGTTGGCCGCGGAAGAGTTCGTTCATTCCCGCGGCCTTCCGGAGAGCCTCGAGGGCGCGGTCCCGGTTTCCGAGCGAGTAGCTCAGCAGGCCGAGGTTCATCCAGGTGTCGGAAGCATCGGGCCAGAGTTCGGTGGCCCGCTCCGCCGCTGCCAGCGCGCCCGGGCCGTCGCCGGCCTGGTTCTGCTCCCGGCTGCGGGACATCGCGGTGATCGCGAGATTGATGTTCAGCACCCGCCCGAGTTCCTCGATCGGCCGCGGATGGTCCTCGACCTGGAGCCGCGCCACCACGTCGTTGTTGATGTTCCGGCCCATCCCCTTGCCGACCACCAGCATCGCCGACGACTGGCGGCCGCGGGCGTCTCCGCCGGCCTCCTGCCCCGCGACCATCGCCGCCTGCATCTTCTCCGCGAGCGTGCCCCCGGCGGCCTCGAAGGCCTCGCCCATCGCCTCCACGACCTCGGGCCCGGTCAGGATGTTGCCCTGCGCCGAGTAGTACTCACCCACCCGGTGGCCGGCCCAGAAAGTGGCGGTCGGCCCGGTGTGGGCCGCGATCCCGCCGTTCGCGTCCACCACCGCAAACTGCCGTCCCTCCAGACCGGGGAAGGTGTCCTCGGCGAGCAGCCGGTCCTTGACCTCCTCGGCGCTCAACCCCTGCCGCAGCAGGTCGAGCCCCTGCAGGCCGTATCCGGCGTTCACGTTCGCCTGGGTGGCGACCACGCCCACGCCGGCCTCTCCCCAGGGCACCACGTGCCCCACGGAGAAGTACCTGGACTGCACCGCGACCCCCATCTCCCCGGTATCGGGGTCGTAGGCGACGATCGAGAAGGTCGCGACCGGCGGGTAGGTGGTCTGGGCCAGAAGCGGCGTCGCGCCCACCGCGAGGATGAGGAGAGTGGTGATGAGGATTCGTCTCGCGCGCACGGTGCAGTTCCTCCCGCGTCTTGACAGCGGGCTCATGGTACGCGCCTCCAGCGGGCTTCGGCGAACCGGTCAGTCCCCGGCGCCGGAGTCGTCACGCCGGGCATCTCCCGTCCCGAGGACGGGTTGTCGCGTCGCCTCGGACTCCTCTTCGTTCCGTTTCGTCCACCAGCGGCCAATCAGCAAGCCGGAAAGCGCCGTGGCGAAGGCCCACAGGGCTTGCCGCGCACCCTCGTTCTCGTAGGTGTAGACGGCGAAGAGCAGCAGGCCGACGACGACCAGGATCCACTCCCGTTTCGTTCCGATCCCCAGCATCTCCTTCCACCACGGCGGATCCGGTTTCGGTCCGTCCGGCGCCCGCGCCTGCAGGTCCCGCCGGAACCGCTCCCGCTCCGCCAGCATGCGGGAGCGGGTGGAGTGGGAGTCGCGTCTTCGAGTGAACATGGGCGGACTCCGGTACCGATCCGGGTCTGCCCCATGTATAGCGCACCGAGCGGTCCCGAGCCGCCATCGCCGGGCGTCAGCCGCCCCGAGACGAGACCGGATCAGCGCGGAGGTTCCGGCCTCGCGCCCTCCTCCCGGTTGAGATCCTCAAAGCGCTCGAGCGCCGCCGCGGCCCCTTCCTCGTCGCCCAGCCGGCGCCGTGCGAAGGAGAGCTGGTAGTAGGCGTCGGCGTAGTCGGGGGCATGGCGGATCGCGGTTTCCAGCAGGCGGGCCGCCTCCTCCGCGTCACCCCGGCGGAGAGCGATCTTGCCGAGGTTGAGCCACGCCTCCGGGAAGTCCTCGCCGTGTTCGAGGGCGCGCCGGAACGCGGATTCCGCCCGGTCGAGGTCCTGACGGCGCAACGCCGTCAGCCCGAGGAAGTGATGGGCCCGGCGGAGTCCGGGGTCGAGAGCGATGGCGCGTTCAAGGCGCGCCTCGGACGCCTCGAAGTCCTCGCCGCGCCAGTCGAGGTATCCGAGCTGCAGGAGCGTCTCGGCGTCGTCCGGCGCGAACTCCAGGTGCCGCTCGTAGGCGGTCCGGGCCTCCTCCAGACGCTCCTGACCGACGAGGGCGGCGCCGAGGTCGGCGAAGATCGCCGGATCTTCGCGGTAGCCAAGCTCGAGTGCGCGTTCGAGACCCGCCTGGGCTTCCGGCCAGCGTTCGACGCGTAGCAGCAGACGGCCCAGGAACCGGTGCATTCCCGGATCCCGCGGCGCGAGTTCCACCGCCCGCCCGGCCGCCTCCACCGCTTCGGGGAGGAGTCCCGCCTGGTCGAGCACGGCGGCGGCGAGATAGTGGGCCTCGTAGCGGGAGGGCTCCATTTCGGCGGCGGCTTCCAGGTGTTCGAGCGCGTCCTCCACTTCCCCGAGCTGTCCGAGCGCCTGTCCGAGCGCCAGCCGGCTGTCCACGAACTGCGGCGCCCGCGCCACCGCCCCCTCGAGCGGCGGCACCGCGAGTTCGGGCTCCCCGGCGAGCAGCCACATCGCCCCGACCTGGTGGAACGCCGGGACGTCCCACGGCCGGCCCACCAGGAACTCGTTCAGGACCCGGGCCGCTTCGTCCCGTTCTCCCGCGGCGATCAGGGCCGCCGCCTCCTCGAAGACCGGCTCCGGCGCCGGTTCCTCCTGCCCGGAGGCCAGCAGGGCCGCCAACGCCCACACGACGGCCGCGAGCCGGAGAGTTCGGAGGGCGCCCGTCCGCATGAGACACAATCGGCGCCGACCGGATGTCTGAACGAAACGGGCCGCGCCGCCGCCCGGATTATGCCGCCCGCGGTGTCTTCGTGGCGCTGCTGCTGGTGGCCGGCTGCGGCGAGCGGCCGGAGGAGGAACCGCGTTCGGGGGACCCCGCAGGCCTCACGGAGACAACGGCGGGTTCGGTTCCGGCCGAAGCGGAGGTCCGGCCGGTCGGCGGCGACATCGAGCGTCCGGAGAGGATCCGGTTCGAACCCCCCGCCTATCCCGAGGCGGCGCGCCAGCGGGGCGAAGAGGCCCTCGTCATCCTGGAGCTGACCGTGGACCGCGCCGGCAGGGTCGCCGAGGCGCGCCCGCTCCGGGGACCCGAGGATCTCGGGAACGCGGCAGCGGAGGCCGCGCGGCGCTGGGAGTACGAGCCAACGCTCGTGGACGGCGAACCCACCGCGGTGCGGTTCGCGGACACGATCCGCTTCGTGCTCCGCCCGGCCGGCGGGCACGGCATGCGCCTGCCGCCCGGCGCTACTGCGGCGGGGCCGCGCATCGGCGAGTTCCCCGACTGGGAGGTCTCCGGACACGCCTTCACGGCCTGTCCCTGCGACACCCCCTGCCCCTGCCGGTCGAACGGTCCTCCCTCGCACCCTCCCTGTCACGCCACCACGGCGACCGAGATCACCGCCGGCCACTACGGCGGCCTCGACCTTGCCGGCTCGCGGTTCGTCACCCTCGGCCCGGAAACGTGGGTCGCGCTCTACTTCGACGAGGCGATGGGCGAGCCCCGGCGCCGCGCCATCCTCGGCATCTTCCGCAGCCTCGCGCCGGGCGCGCCGCAGCGCTACCGCGCCATCCGCCGGGTGCCCCTTTCGATCAACGAGTCCCAGGGGCCGGGAGAGGTCTTCCGGCGCGCCCTCATTCCGGGAATCCTGGAGATGGAGACCACCCTGCCGCTCGAAGGCGGCCGGCTCGCCGGCCGGATTCCGGGGATGGACGTCTGGTCGAACGAGATCGCCTACGGCCGGACGGGCGTCTACCGTTTCAACGACCCGGAGATCCCCGCCGCCTGGGACCACAGCGGCCGGCAGTCGAACGCCAAGGAATTCACCCTGGATCTGGGGATGTACCGGGAGGGCCGGATGCTTATCCAACACGCCGACGGCTCCGGGGACTGGACGGCCGCCCAGGAGGCCCTTTTTTCCTGCGCCCGGACCCGCTCGCCCTGAGCCCTCTCGCGGGCGCGAGCGGATCGCTTCGGATGCTCGGGTATCCGCTTCCGGCGCGCCCTCTGACCGCGGCACCACTCTTGCCTCAATACAGGTGCGGCATGTGGTATAACGGCCATTCGGTGTGGAAGGCCGATGGAGGCAACGGAGCCGCAATACGTTCAGAGACGGGAGGTTCCGTGCGCTTGCGCCAGTTGGGAGCCTCCCGTGTGCAGCTCGATCTCCCGATCTCCGAATCCATCCGTTTGGAGACGGCACGGTGCCGCGTAAGTCGGAAGACACGTCCCCAGCTTCATTCTCCGATCCCGCGTCCCCAACCCCCAAGGAGGGTCTCATGAGGAAGTCCTTGTCGCGAAGCCTCGCCTTCGCCTTTCTTGCCATCGCGCTCACCGCGCCGATGGCGGCCGGACAGACGCAGTCCGGGACCGTCGAGGGAAACATCGTCGACGGCACCGGCCAGGTCCTGCCCGGAGTGTCGGTGACCCTGACCGGGGAAGGCGGCACGGACGTCGCGGTCAGTTCCGGCACAGGCAGCTATCGCTTCTTCGCGGTCTCGCCGGGCATCTACACGCTGCGCTTCGAGCTCGGCGGCTTCCAGACCCGCGTCTATGAGGAAGTCCGCGTGGACATCGCCCGCACGACCGCGCTCGACGTGTCGCTCGACCTCTCCACCATCGAGGAGACGGTGACTGTGGTGGGCGAGTCGCCGCTGCTCGACACGAAGAGCACGGTCATCGGCGCCACCTTCGACGAGAGCCTGCTCGAGGAAGTGCCGAGCGCCCGCGACGTCTGGTCCCTGGTCGAACACCAGGCGCCCGGCGTCACCACCAACCGGCTCGACGTGGGCGGCAGCGAAACCGGACTCCAGGCGGTCTTCTCCTCGCGCGGCACCTCCTGGGGCCAGAACAGCTACTACCTGAACGGCGTCAACGTGAGCTGTCCGGCGGCGCTGGGAGCGAGCGGCTACTACTACGACTACGACAGCTTCGAGGAGATCCAGGTCGAGACGGGGTCCCATCCGGCCTCGGTGAACGCGCCCGGGGTGTACCTCAACATGGTGACCAAGACCGGCGGCAACGAGTTCACCGGCGCGGTCGGCGCCTTCTACCAGAACGACTCCACCCAGTTCGACAACTTCACGAGCGAACTGGAGTCCTCGGGCGGCAGCCGGTCGGAGTTCGACTACCTGAGCGACTTCAACACCCAGATCGGAGGCCCGGTGGTCCGTGACCGCTCCACCTTCTACTTCTCGGCCCGGGACCAGCGGGTGCACCGGTACGTCTCCGGCGTCACGACCGTCACCGAGGACACCGATATGCAGCAGTTCGTCCTCAAGAGCGACACGGACATGAACCAGAGCAACAAGCTGAGCCTCGAGTGGCACGAGATGACCTACTGGAAGCCGCGGCGGGGCCTCGCCGAGAACCGTCCCCCGGAAGCCACCTGGATCGAGGACGACACCTTCCGGATCGTCCAGGCGATCTGGACCTCGACGCTCAGCGAGAACGCCCTGCTCGAGACCCGGTTCTCCCACCTGAACGTCTTCTTCCCGACCTACCACTCCGAGGAAGCCCAGGCCGCCGGACTGCAGGCCGGCCAGGACGTGGGTCTTGGCGTGTTCCTGAACGCGCGCGACTTCAACGTGGAGCGGAAGCGGAAGCGCTACACCTACAAGAGCGATCTCACCTACTTCGCGGAGGACATCGCGAGCGCCGACCACGAGGTCAAGGTCGGCTTCGAGTTCTCGCACAACCCGATCCGGAACGAGACCACTTCGATCGACGATGTCTTCATCCGTTTCAACAACGGCGTGTCGGACCAGGTGTGGCTGCGGAACACTCCCCGCCACGACGGGCAGACGCTCGACCAGACGTCGGCCTACATTGACGACATCATCACCGCCGGACGCCTCACCCTGAAACTGGGGCTGCGCTGGGACCGCTACCACGGCTGGCTGCCCGAGCAGAACAGCCCGGACGGGAGATGGTGTACAGCGGCGGCAGGCTGCCCGCGCGACTTCGCGGCGCGAACGGGCGTCCTCGATCTCTCCAGCTTCGCACCCCGCCTCGGCATCGTGGTAGGCCTCGAGGAAGGCGGCCAGAGCGCTTTCAAGGCGAGTTGGGGCCGCTACTACCATCAGTTCTCCACCGGATTCGCCAACTTCGTGAACCAGAACGGCAACCTTACGAACAGTTGGACCTGGAACGATCTGAACGGCGACCGGCAGTTCCAGGACGGCGAGCAGGGAACGCTCCTCTCGGACCAGTTCGGCGCCGCGGCCGCGGTGAACACGATCTCCCCCGACCTGAAGCACGAGTACACCGACGAGCTCACCGCGAGTGTCGAGCGCGAGTTCGAAGGGGACATATGGCTGTCGGCCACCTACAGCCGGCGCAACAGCCGCGACAAGTCGGACGTGATCGACGTCGGCCGGCCGGACTCGGCGTACGACCAGATGCAGGTCCAGGACCCGGGGCCGGACGGCATGGCCGGCACCGGCGACGACGGCGGCATGCTCACGGTGTACAACCTCCGGGAGCTGACCCCGAGCCAGCGGCAGATCGCCACCGTGGACAAGTTCCACCAGGACTACCAGGGTGTGGAACTCATCGCCCAGAAGCGCTTCTCGGACAACTGGCAGGCGCTCGTGTCCTACACCTGGAACGACACCGACACCTGGACCCGCGGCGGCCAGTGGGAGAACACGAACCCCGGCATCTTCGGGAACCCCAACTCCCAGGTAAATGCCCAGGGCAAGTCGTTCTACGACCGGACCAACCAGTTGAAGGCCGTCGGCACCTGGCACGGCCCCGCCGGCTTCCGGGCCTCGGGGGTGATGCGCTACCAGACCGGCGCCCCGGTAGGGCGGACCATCTGGGTGGGCGGCCTGACCCAGGGCGGCGCCTCCATCCTGGCGGTGCCGGTCGGGACGGAACGGCTCGACAACGTCACGACCTTCGACATCGCGTTCTTCCGTGATTTCCATGTCGGCCGTTACCGCATCTCGCCGGAGATCAACCTCTTCAACATCACGAACCAGAACACGGTGACCGCGATCAACACGTCCAGTGGGGGCAACTACGGACGAGTATCGAACTACCTCTCACCGCGGATCGCCCGCTTCGCGCTCCGCGTCCACTTCTGAGCGAAGTCAGCCGCTGAGAGCGCTGGCTGCCGGTCCCTCCCGGGACCGGCAGCCGCCGCCGGATTCCGCAAGGTGAACCGGCGCCGGGCCATCGTCGCGCTTGCGGCCTCGGCGGCCGCGTACCCGTTTCGGGTCGGCGGCAGTCAGGGCGGCGTCCTCCCCTGGAGCGACCTCGATCCGCTCCCGCCCCGTACCCGGGCGCGTTACACCGACCTCACCCGCATCACCGGAGAGATCGTCCCCAACGAAGAGTTCTTCGTCCTCCACCACGGCGAGGTCCCGGATCTCGAGGCGCCGGCGTTCCGGCTGACGGTCGGCCGCCGGGGTGCTCCTCCGGTCCGCACGTTGGGACTCGACGAGCTGGCCGGCCTTCCGCGAAGGGAATCGGTGGCGGCCTTCGAGTGCTGCGGGAACGGCGGCGTCGGGATGCACGGCCTGGTGGGCGCCGCCCGCTGGGGAGGCGTGTCGCTCGCGCCCCTCGTCGAGGGACTCGTGGATTGGCACTCCCGCGAAATCGTCTTCTTCGGCGCCGATCACGCCTAAGAACGTCTCCGCGGGAACCGCTACCCCGGCCGGTGCGCGCGGAGCCTGCCGGTCGCCGACGCGCTCGCCCCGGAAGTGATGCTGGCGGACACCATGAACGGGGAGCCCCTTCCCCCGGAGCACGGCGGACCGCTGCGCCTGATCGTTCCCGGGTTCTACGGGGTCTCGCAGGTGAAGTGGGTGGAGCGGATTGAGGTCTGGCCGTCCCGGTTCGCCGGCTGGTTCCAGGCCAAGGACTACGTCACCGTGCGGGGAACCGAAACCCCCTCGGGAATCCTCCACACGGCGAGCGCCATCGGCCGGATGCGGCTCAAGTCCATCGTCACGCGAATCGAGGGCGCGGCCGGCGGCGGCCTCACGGTCCACGGGCTCGCCTGGAACGACGGCGCCTCCGAGATCGCGGGGATCGAAGTCAGCGTGGACGGCAACCCGTTCGAGCAAGCCGACCTTCTGCCAGCCGAGCACCGCTTCGGGTTCCGCCGCTTCCGCCTCGACTGGCGGGCGCCGATGCCGGGGGAACACCGGCTCGTTTCCCGGGCGCGGGACGCCGGCGGCGTACAGCCGACCGAGGAGGAGGCCTCGCGCTACAAGGCGACGCCCTGGGAAAACAACGGTCAGGTAGTGCGCCGCATCCGGATCTGACCGGCGCCGCGCGTTTCGCTCCCCTATCGCGGTGCGATGCCGGTCTGAAGACCGGCGCTCCCGGCCCGGGGAGCGGCGATGCCGAACTCCCGGAGCGTGCCCTCCATGGTCGGCTTCTTCAGGCGGATGCGTTCGTCGTTCAGCAGGTAGGAGAAGAGATAACCCCCGCCGAGCATCAGGATGCCGATCAGGAAGCAGTACATGACCGCGCGGTCGGGGTAGGTGTCCTTCAGGTAGCCGACGTACATCGGGCCAGCGATCCCCGCCGCCGCCCACGCGGTGAGCACGGCGCCGTAGACGGCCGACATTTTCCGCGCGCCGAACGTGTCCAGGATGAAGGGGGGCATGGTGGCGAAGCCCCCGCCGAAACACAGCAGCACGTAGCAGACGAGCACCGAGAACACCCACGGATTCGTCTCGGTCATGAGCACGCCGAAGACGACCATCTGCGTCGACAGGAGAATCCGGAAGACGTTCACGCGGCCGATCCGGTCCGAGAGAAGGCCCCAGAACAGACGGCCCACGCCGTTGAAGAGCGAGCTCACCGCGATCAGGGTGGCCCCGTAGCCGGCCAGCACCGCCGGTTCCAGCGAGGGGTTGGCAAGGCTCCAGACTTCCTGGAGCAACTCCGACTGGAAGCTGATGATGGAAATGCCGGCTGCAATGTTGAAGAAGAAGACGACCCACAGGAGCAGAAACTGCCCCGTCTTCAGGTAGGCGCCGACGGACTCGGGCTCTTCGCTGCCCGGCGACCCGGCCGCCGCCGGTCCACCCGCCGCCGGAGCCGGCGGCGGGTTGCTCATCAGGAGACTCGCCGGGATCAGAATGACCGCGAAGACCGCGCCCAGCCCGAAGAACACGAGCGGCAGGTCACCGGCCGTCTGCACCACCAGGACGGGGGCGAGCCCCTTGCTGAGCAGCAGCGCGCCGACCCCGAAACCCATCACCACGATCCCGGTCGCGAGCCCCTTCTTGTCGGGAAACCACTTCGCGACGGTGGCGACCGGCGTCACATAGCCCATTCCGATCCCGATCCCGCCGACCACGCCGTAACCCAGGCAGAAGAGCGGCACGTTGTCCATCTGCAGCGCGACCCCGGCGATCAGGTATCCGGCGCAGAACAGCGCGCTGCCGGCCAGGGCCAGTTTCCGCGGGCCCACCCGTGGAAGCACCTGCCCCGCCCACGCCGCCGAGACGCCCAGCGAAAAGATGGCGATGCTGAACGCCCAGGCCGTTTCCGTGAAGGTCCAGCCCAACTGACGCACGAGCAGCGTCTGGAAGAAGCTCCAGGCGTACACCGTTCCGAAACAGAGCTGCAGCACCGTACAGACCGTTACCGCCAGCAGACGCGCAACGTGCGGCGGAAGCTGCATTACCGCGGTCCCTCAGCCGGCGGAGCCCGTTCGCCCCCGGCCACCGCGCGCCCCCGCGCTCACGCCGCCGAGCGCGCCGCTCCCGGGTCCGGAAGCGCCTCGGGGCCCGAGGGCGGGCGGGTGCGCGACATGTAGAGGATCAGGCGAGCCAGTTGGCCGACTTCGTCGTCGCGCTCGAGCAGCTTCTCGTTGGCGACCACGAGCGCCCGTTGCTCCGGAGGTTGCCGGGCGGTCTCCACTGCGTAGGCGAGGAGCGCGGCGAGCGGCCGCGCCACCAGGTTCACCAGCCAGATGGACGCCAGGATTCCGACCACGAGCAGAATGGAGATCAGGTACACCTGCTGGCCGATCGCCCGCTGGATCTTCAGCGCAACCAGGTCCAGGTCCATCCCGAGATGGACCGTTCCCGCCACTCCGGCCAGAATGGGGCTGCTGACCTCAAGGAAGTCACCCATCCCGGGCAGGCTGCGCTCCACGGGTTCCGCCTGGAAGGGGTCGCTCTCCAGGATCGCTTCGGGAATCCCGGGCACGAAGGTGTGCGCCAGGAACTCGCCCGTTTCGTCGGTGATGTAGATGTAGCGGATTCCCTGCACTTCCAGGAACTGGTCGATCAGCGACTGCAGCGTCGCGAGGTTCCGGTTCAGCAGGATGTCGACGCTCGCGTCGGCAATGGTCTTCGCGATGCTCTGGGAGTTGGCGGCGTATTCCGCCGAGAGCTCGGTGTCCACCGTCCGGATGCAGAGCAGCGAGGTGGACAGCACGATCAGCCCGAACAGCGCGAAGATGCCGAACCGCATCCGTTGGAAGAGTTTGTGAACTTTCATTTCAGGCGGGTAGAGCGTTCCAGTCGGTCAGCGGAACGAAACGGCCGTCCTCCACGACGGTGTAGTAGACGCGCTGGAGCCCCTGCCGGCGATCCGGCCCGAAGGAGACCTGCTCGCCAATGCCGAGGTCGAAGTCCCGGATCGAGAACACCGCATCCTCCAGTCCGGCCCGGGTGGGCTCTCCGTCAAAGCGCCGGAAGATCTCGCACATCAGCTTCGCGTTCACGAAACCCTCCAGGCTGACGAAGCTCTGGGGCAGCGGGCTGTATGGGTCATCCAGGAACTCCTCCGGGATCTCGGGGTTGTGGCGCGCCATGAGCTTGCGGTATTCCCCGACGGCCGGCACGGACTCGTCCTCGTAGCTGGGCACCACCTGCGAGTTGACGAGCCACTGGGTATAGGTCTCCGGATCGTCGCGCCCTTCGCTGAGGAGGTTTACCAGGTTCTCGCTGCCGACGAAGGAGAGATTCGCGATGGGGACCCGGAGCCCCAGGTCGATGGCGTCCCGCGCGAACGCGGCGCAGGCCGCGTACGCTCCCACGCAGATCACGGCATCGGGCGCCGCTCGCTGGAGGATCTCGACCTGAGCCCGCATGGTGCCCGTGAAGCGGGAGCCCCGCTGATAGGTCGCCTCGCCGGCGATCGTCTCCCCATGGTTCTCGAGCGCAGCCCGGACTCCGGCCCAGCCGCTGCGGCCGTAGGCGTCCGCCTGGTAGAAGACCGCGATGCGGCGCCGCCCGGTGGCGAGGAAGTTCTCGACCAGACCGGCCGTTTCCTGGCGGTAGGAAGCGCGCAGGTTGAACGCGAAGTCGCCGTAGGGAGGCTCCCGCTGCGGTTGCGCCCCGGTAAAGGGGAAGAACATGTAGATCTGCTCTTCCTGGAACTTCTTCAGCATCGGGAGAACGCGGGTCACGGTGGGTGTCCCCACGTAGCCGAAGAGCAGGAACACATCGTCCTCGAGCATCAGTTTCAGCGTGTTCTGGACACAGGGATCGGGCTGGTAGCCGTCGTCGTACAGCTTCAGCGTGATCCGGCGTCCGTTGATGCCGCCGGATTCGTTGACCTCGCGGAAATAGGCCATCGCGCCCCGGTAGAGCTCGTTGCCCAGTCCCCGCGAGGGACCGGTGAAGGCGGCGGAAGTCCCGAGAACGATCTCGCCGCCGGCCGTGCCCGGGGCGGGGGTCTGGCTACCGGAAGCCGCGGCGCTGGCTGCGCCCGACGAGACTCCCTGTCCCGCCGCCAGGGCCGCACCCGCCAATCGGGCCCACGGGGCCAGGAGGGCCGCCGCGCAACTGGAGTGCATCAGGCTTCTCCGGCTCCAGAGCTGTTCCCCACCTGCCCCCCGGTCCGTACCTGACCTCGAATGCATGGCCGTGTCCATCGGTCCCCCCTTCGCGCCTTCTCGAATGCGCATCGCTCTGTTGACCTGGCGGGTGGCAGCGCTGGCGGCTGCCAATTCTGATAATACCGTGTCACCCAAAGACAAAACCGGAAGGAGTGTGGTCGAGGCGTGATCCGGGCCGCGGGCCGTAACCCCCGATAACGCCAGCAGGGAGACGTTTGGATCGCGCTCGTCGGTCGAGCCGCGAATGACACAATGAGGGCGCCGGAGGGAGCAGCCCCATGAGCGACCACGACCTGACCCCCGACCGCCGCCGGTTCCTGCGGTACCTGGCAGGAAGCCCGCTGCTTCTCGGCGCGGGATGCTGGGAACCCCGCGCCTCGGCCCAGGGCCAGAGGCCGGGCGCCGGCCAGAAGAGCGCGGAACTCTTCGGCTACAACCGCTTCCCCCGGACGCCGATCGGTTCCCCGGACGAAGCGGCGGACATCTTCGATTTCCGGGTGCTCGCGGAACAGAACCTGCCGCCGGCCCACTACGGCTACATGGCGACCGGAGTGGACGGCGAAGGCACGCTGGCCGAGAACCGCCGGGCCCTGGACAACGTCGGAATCCGCGCGCGCCGGCTGGTGGATGTCTCGGACCCTGACATGTCGGTGGAGATCTTCGGCCGGCGCTGGACGTCTCCCATCTGCATCGCCCCCTGCGGCAGTCAGAAGGCGTTCCATCCCGAAGGGGAGGTTGCCGTGGCCCGGGCCGCGCGGACCATGGACCACCTGCAGCTGCTTTCCACGGTGACGACCTCCCCGGTGGAAGAAGTCAACGAGGCGCGGGGTGAACCCGTCTGGTACCAGCTCTACCCGACCACCAACTTCGAGGTGACGAAACAGCTCGTCGCGCGGGCGGAGGCCGCCGGTTGTCCGGCGGTGGCGCTGACGGTGGATCTCCCCACCGGGAGCAACCGGATCAGCACCCCGCTCACCGCCCGGCTGGACGAGCGGGAATGCGAAATCTGCCACGTTCCCGGCCTCGCGGGCTACGTCTCCAGGAAGCGCATGTTCGACGGGATCGAGGTGGAGAACATCACCGGGCGCAGCCGTTTCGCCGGCCTCAACAATCCCGCTCTCACCTGGGACGTCGTAAAGCGGCTCAAGGACATCACCTCCATGAAGGTGCTCCTGAAGGGCATCGTCACCGCCGAAGACGCCGAGCTCTGCCTGGACCACGGCGTGGACGGAATCGTGGTCTCGAACCACGGGGGACGGGCCGAGGAGAGCGGGATCGCCACCATCGACAGCCTCCCCGAGGTGGTGAAGGTCATCGACGGACAGATTCCGGTGATCATGGACAGCGGCATCCGCCGCGGGGTGGACATCTTCAAGGCGCTGGCGCTGGGAGCCGACGCCGTCCTGATCGGCCGCGCCTACCTCTGGGGACTGGCCGCCTTCGGGGAAGCCGGCGTAGAGATGGTCCTGCGGATTCTGCGCGACGAATTGCGAGTCGCGATGCAGCTCGCCGGGACGCCGAGTCTCGCGGACATCGGTCCGCGGTCGGTGCTCCGCCGCTGATCCTCCGCGTCGCGGTCGCTGGCACCCTGTCGGGCGCCATCGCCGCCGGGGCGCCGGCCGGCGGGCAGCCGCGCTTCTCCGAGGTGACCTCCGCTTCCGGCGTCGAGTTCACCCACCGTACCGGCAGGGACGATGCCGACCGTGCGGCCTATTTCATGCCCGAGATCATGGGCTCGGGAGTCGCCCTCTTCGATCGCGACGCGGACGGTGATCTCGACCTCTATCTCGTCCAGGGCGAAGGCGCGGACCGGTTCTTCGAGAACCGAGGACCGGGCATCCGGTTCGTCGAGATCGCCCGGGTTCCGGGCACCGGGGCCTACGGCATGGGCGTAGCGGCCGGGGACGCTGACGGTGACGGCGACCTCGACCTCTTCCGGACCGGATACGGACCTGACGCCCTGCTCCTGAACACCGGGGAATCGGGTCTGGTGGCGGCGGAAGACGCTGGGTGGGACGATTCCTGGTCGGCCTCCGCGGCCTTTTGCGACTACGACGCCGACGGCAACCTGGACCTCTTCGTGACCCGCTACATGGACTACGACCCGGACTTTTCCTGCTTCGCGGCGACCGGGGAGCAGGACTACTGCAACCCGACCGACGTGCCCGGGTTGCCCGATCTCCTCTACCGGAACACCGGGGACGGGAGATTCGTGGAGGTGGGCCGGGAATCCGGCATCGCCGCCCTGCCGGCCCGGGGGCTCGGAGTCGTCTGCCACGACTTCACGGGCGACGGGAAGCTGGACTTCTACGTGGCGAACGACACCGAGGCGAATCACCTCTGGGTGAACCAGGGCGACGGGGCGTTCACGGATGAGGCGTTGCTGCTCGGCGCCGCCCTCAGCGGCTTCGGCCGTCCCGAGGCCGGAATGGGGATCGAGATCGGCGACCTGAGCGGCGACGGCGTCCTCGACATCCTGCTCACCCACTTCGCCGACGAGACGAACACCGTCTATCTCGCCGAACCGGGGATCGGCTTCGTGGACGGCACCATCGACCTCGGGCTCGGCACGCTGGGCCTCGCGACGACCGGATTCGGCGTGGCCCTCGGCGACTTCGATCTCGACGGTTTTCTCGACGCGGTGATCGCCAACGGCCGGGTGGCCCGTCCGCCCGGCGAGTCCCCGCGGGCTCCTTTCTTCGAGCAGTACGCGGAGACGGCCCTGATCTTGCGCGGCGGCGACCGCTTCGAGGACGCGGGCGCCGCGTCGCCCGAACTCACCGCGATGGCGGCCGTCGGCCGGGGGCTGGCGGCCGGGGACCTCGACGGCGACGGGGATCCCGATCTCGTGCTCACCGCAGCGGAAGGCCCGGCCGGGATCTTCGAGAACGTTTCGAACCACGCCGGCAACTGGCTCCTCGTGGCGACCCGGCTGCCCGGGGGCGCGCCCGATCACGGCGCCACCGTCAGACTCCTCACTTCGGGCGGAACGCGGGTTGCCCGCGCCAACCCCGGTGTTTCCTACCTGAGCTCCGGCGATCCGCGGGCCCACTTCGCGATCCCCGCGGGCGCCGCGATCGCGGGTCTGACGGTCCGCTGGTCCGACGGCTCGGCGGAGGCCTTCCCGGCCCCCGCCCCGAACCGGGTGGTGGTCGTGCTCCGCGGCGCCGGAACGATCCATGAATGAGGCGCGGGCCCTCCGGGCCGGAAGTCTGGTGGCGCTCCTCGCGGTCCTGGCGGGCGCCTGTGGAGGACCGCAGATTCCCGAAGTCGGGACCGACGGCATGGAACCCGCGGTCCGCGAGGCCATCCGCGGCGCCCGGGACGCCCTCGCCGCCGACCGGGGGAACGCGGCCGCCTGGGGGCGCTTCGGGATGGTGCTCCATGCCCATCGGCTGGGCGCTCCCGCGGGCGCCAGCTATACCGAGGCCGCCCGTCTCGACGGGGACGACCATCGCTGGCCCCACCTCCACGGCCGCCTGCTGGAGACCGCCGAACCGGCCCGCGCGCTGGGCCTGGCCGACGAGGCCCTCCGCCAGAACCCCCGTTTTGCCCCGGCGCTCGCGCTCCGGGCCCGGGTGCTCGAAGCCTTGGGCGACGACGACGCCGAAGCCGCCTGGGAGGCGCTCCAGGACCTGGCTCCGGAATCCGTCGAAGCGCCGCTCGCTCTCGGGCGCCGCCGTCTCCTGCGGGGAGACCTCGCGGGCGCCCGTACCGCTTTCGAGGGCGTCGTGGAACGCCTGCCGTCCTCCACGGCCGGCTGGTCGTTCCTCGCGCAGGTTTCACGACGGCTCGGCGACCCCGAGGGGGCCGCCCAGGCAACCGTCCGGGCCCGAACCGCCGCCCGATCCGCATCCCTCGGCTCCACGGCCGACCTGGACCCGCTGCTGATCGCCGTCGAGGATCTCCGCGCCGACAGTCGCGGGAGGGAGGCCCGAGCCCGGCGGGCGGCGGCCTCGGGAGACCACGACAGCGCGGAAGCGATCTACCGGCGCCTGGTGAACGAACGGCCCGGCAGCGCGGACCTCCGCTACAACCACGGCAATGCCCTGGCTCGGCTGGGCCGTACCGAGGAGGCGGAGGCCGCCTATCGGGCCGCACTCTCGCGCGCCCCCGATTCGAGCGCGGCGATGGCGAACCTCGCGAACCTGCTCGCCCGGGGGGGCCGGGACCAGGAGGCCGATGACCTCTACCGCCGCTCGATCACCGCCGACCCGAGCCACGTCCCCACCCTGCTCGGCGCCTCCAGCCTGCATTTCCAGCGCGGCAACCTGCGGCAGGCGGAGCGTTTTCTCCGTGACGCTCTCGCGAGTGCCCCCGACCATCCCGGCGCCCTCCAGGGGCTGGGGCAACTGCTCGCGACCGCGGGCCGGCTGGGAGAGGCGTCCGCGACGCTGTCCCGGGCGCTCGGCGCGGCCCGGGACGCAGGGGCCGCCCCCGGTCAGGTCGCCGGCATCCACTTCCTGCTGGCGGACGTGGAGCGCCAGCGCGGCCGCACCGCTCAGGCCCGGACCCACCTGGCGCAGGCGGAAGCGCTCGGGATGAACGTCCCTCCCGCGTTCCGGGCCCTCCTGGAACCCGGGCGTTAACGCGCCGCCGACGGCGCAGTTGCCGGCCCCGAGGGGGGCCGATACAGTGATTCCGAGGCCCCCGGCCCCCAAGTGAGGACGCCATGAACCAACTTCCCAGGCGACGTTTCCTGCAGGCCGGGTCCGTCGGACTCGGCGCCGGATTCCTCGCGCCCGTCGCCGGTGCCGGCGGATCGGGCGCCACTCCCTCCCCCGCCACGGACTCCACCAGGGTCCGGATGACGGGGGACGGGCTCGGGCTGACGCCCGCCGAACAGGGACGCCTGCTGGCGCGGATGGCAGAAGAGGGGCGCATCGAGCGGGATTCCTATTCGAACGGCGGGGTGGTGCAGGTGCTCGAGGAGCAGTTCGCCCGGGTCCTCGGGAAGGAACGCGCGGTTTTCATGCCGACCGGAACGCTGGCCAACCACCTGGCGGTACGCAGTCTGGCCGGTCCCGGTGGCGGCCGGGCGATCGTCCAGGCCGAGGCGCACCTCTACAACGACTCAGGAGACTGCGTGCAGACCCTGAGCGCGATCCCGCTGATTCCGCTCGCCCCGGGCCGCTCGACCTTCACCCTCGAGCAGGTGCAGGAGATCGTGGAGCGGACCCGCGGGGGACGCGTTTCACGGCCGGTCTCCGTGATCTCGATCGAGACCCCGGTGAGGCGCCGTTCCGGTGAGACGTTCGATCAGGGAGAACTGACCCGCATTGCCGCCTACGCGCGGAACGAGGGAATCCGGCTGCACCTCGACGGGGCGCGGACGTTCCTCGAGAGCGCCTATACGGGGATGGGCGTGGCCGAACTCGCGCGCCCGTTCGACACCGTCTACGTGTCGCTCTACAAGTACTTCAACGCGGCCTCGGGAGCCATCCTCGCGGGTCCCGCCGCGCTGCTCGACGGCATGTTCCACACGCGGCGGATGTTCGGCAGTGGACTCCCCGCCGCCTGGCCCTTCGCGGCGGTCGCCCTCAACTTCCTTCCGGGATTCATCGACCGATTCACGAGCGCGGTGGGAATCTCCGAGTCCTTCATTACCGAGGTGGAGCGGCACGGCGCTTTCTCCGTCGAGCGGATGGCGGGCGGCACCAACCTGTTCCGGCTGCGGGTGGACAGCGCCGACCCCGAGGCCTTCCGGCGGCGGCTCCGCGAGCAGCAGGTGGACCTCGGGGGCATCCGTCCGGACGGCGGATTCATGATCGGCGTGAATGAGACCTGGAACCGCAGCACGCCGGACGAGCTCGCCCGGCGTTTCCGTTCCGCCCTGGCCTGACGGGTCACGCCCTGGCGCGGGCCGATCTCCTACGGGGAGCGAACCGCGAGGTGTTCCCCGAAGAAGCGTCCGACCCGGGTCCAGGCGTCGCGCAGGACGTGCTCCCGGTGGAAGTAGTGGAACTCCCCGGGATAGGTGACGAGCTCGAAGTCCTTGCCGGCGCGGAGGAGGCCGTCGGCCAGGTTGATGGATTCGAAGTAGGACACGTTCACGTCCGAGGTCCCGTGCAGCATGAGGAGCGGACGTTCCACGCGATCGACCCGCGCGGCGGGCGCCGCGAGCTCGTAGACGGCGGGGTTTTCCGCGGGGTCCCCCATCCGGCCCCTCACCCAGGGGCCGCCGGGATCGCGGAACCAGAGGCCGAAGTCTCCAACGCCGGCGACGTTCACCCCCGCCGCGAACAGCGTGGGGTCCAGGGTGAGCGCCTGCATCGTCATGAAACCTCCGTAGCTGAGCCCCCAGACCCCGATGCGGTCCGGATTCACGAATTCGAGCGTCTGCAGGTACTCCGCGGCCGCGGCGACATCCTGGTAGTCCCCTCCCCCGACGTCGCGGTAGGACTCCTGCCGGAAGTTCCGGCCGTACCCGATGCTCCCGCGATAGTCGGGCATGAGCACCACGTAGCCCTCCGAGGCGAGGAGCTGGTGGAAGGAGTGGTACACCCCGTAGTCGCGGCGGACGTGCCACCCGTCGTAGTTCTGGGCGATCCCGTCCCCGTGCACCCAAACGATCGCGGGATGCTTCAGGGAACGGTCGAGGTCCTCCGCGACGAACAGGTAGCCGGGTACCTCGCCCCCGTCACGCGCCGGATAGCGGAGGAACTCCCCTTCGGTCAAAAACGCCGGGTCGAGGGACTCGGGCAGCGAATTCGTGAGCCGTTCCGGCTCTCCCGATCCACCGGTCTCCGCCACGAAGAGGTCGGGAACGGCGCGCGGGCCGGTGTGCTGGAACACGATGCGCGAACCGTCGGGAGAGAACCCGCCGTGTTCCGAACTCAGGCGGAATCCGGTGGCGACGGACGGCTGGGTATTCGTGCCCCGCGCTGAGGTGATCCGCGTCGGCACGGCGTCCGGCAGCTCCGCGGTGTCCACCACGAAGAGTTGGCGCTGTCCGGGATGGTCGGGATTCGCGTCCCAGCCGAGCTTTCCGCCGTCGGGCGACCAGGCGAAGCGCCGCGCCTCTTCCTCCGACCCGGTCAGGGCGTGCGCGGAACCGTCGGCCAACGAGACCACCACCAGTTGGTCCCAGCCGGAGGAGTCGTCCACGAACGCCACCCACGCCCCGCCGGGAGAGGGACGCGGTTCGCCCCCCAAGTAGTTGAGACTCCACCACTTCTCGTCTTCCGTGACGTGCAGGGGCCGGAGCGAACCGTCCCGAAGGTCGGCGAGGACCACCGAACGCGTCCGGACGTCGGGTGCGACTTCCTGGAAGATCAGCCGCGCCGTATCCACCCAGCGCGGACTCGATATGACGCCGGATCCCGCCGCGATGCGCCGCGATACGCCGTTCCGGACCACTGGCGCCACCCAGAGATCGGGCGCGGTGCCGCTGAACCGGCGATAGAGCAGCGTGTCCCCGGAGACCTCGTGGGTCTCGTCCACCGTTTCCCGGTTCGAGACCGTGTAGGCGATGAAGCGGCCGTCGGGGGACCAGGCGGGCTCACCCTCCGAGCGGTCGTCGGTGCGGGTCAACTGCATCTCGGCGCCGTCGGCAAGGTCGCGGACGAACAGGTCCCCACCTCGCAGGAACGCGATGCGGCGGCCGTCGGGAGAAGGCCGGAAGCCGGACTCACCGCCGGGCTCGTCGTGGAAGACGGCGCGCAGCGTCCCCGCGAGATCCGGGTCCATCTGGTAGAGCCGTCCGTTGCGCGTGAAATGGAGCAGGTTGCCGTCCCCGCCCCAGAAGAGCCCGCCGATCACTTCGTAGGAATTCCCCCAGCGCGTCAACTGGCGCGGGGGCTCGCCGGAGCCCGGCGTCACCGCGTAGAGGTCCATCTGCTGGTTCAGATCCCAGACGAAGAACACCTCGTCACCGTCGGGACTCCACACCGGCGCCGTCGGATGCCGGATGTCCAGGACGTCCTCCAGGGTCATCCGCGGTTCCTCCTCGGCCTCTTCGCATCCCGCGAGCAGGATGGTGGCCGCGAAGAGCAGGGCCATCGACGGTCCTCGAACCGGGAATGCCAGCCCGGCCGCTTCCTGATTTCGTTTCATCGCGCGCGCCTCGCCTGTCGCCTCACCCGCATCAATCGCGGGGTGCGTCCCGGATGGTACCCGGCGGCATGCCGGTGTGGGCGGCGCAGGTGTCTGCCTGGTGCGTTTCGCCTCCCTCCGGCCAATCCTCCCGGTGGGGGCCGGCAATGCCGGCCGGAGGCCGGCGGCCGGTTCTCCCGGTGGGGGCCCTGGGTCGGCGTTCCTTTACAGTCGGCCCTCCGACGCGGCTCCGGGGACGAGCGTGAAAGGTGTCCCGTTCTGGCTCCGTGAGGAAGGAAGGAGACGGATGGAGGTGGGCCCGGAAACCCGGACCCTGGAGCCGCGCACGGGACGAGCGCACCCGAAACGCCGATTGCGGGAAACCGGCAGGGCACCGGCAGATTAGCGCGCCCCGTTCGGCTGTCAAGAGTTGATTCGGCGGCGAAATCCGAGCCGGCGCCCAGTCTCCGCATTTGGTCCTCGAGACGCGAAAATAGAGGCGCCGGGACGCGATCCCGACCCGTCACCGATGCCTGCCAAGCGATCCAAGACGATCACCGCTTACGAGGAGAAACGGGATTTCGGACGGACACCCGAACCCCCCGCGGGAGGCGCCGCGGACGCCGGGCCGTCCGGGGGCCGGCGCTTCGTCGTCCACCGCCATGAGGCCCGCCGCCTCCACTACGACCTGCGGCTGGAGATGCACGGAGTCCTCCGTTCCTGGGCAGTCCCGCGGGGCTTTTCCTACGACCCCGAAGTGAAGAAACTCGCGGTCCGGACCGAGGACCACCCGTTGGCCTACACGCACTTCGAAGGAGTGATTCCCGAGGGCGAGTACGGCGGCGGCACCATGGGCATCTGGGACCGGGGCACCTACCAGATCACGGAAGGGGGTGAGGACCAGGGCGCCGCCGGCGTGGAAGCCGGGAAGCTCGTGCTCCGGTTGTCGGGGCGCAAGCTCCGCGGGGCCTGGCACATGGTGAAAACGAAGCGGGGCCCGGACGAATGGCTGCTGTTCAAGGGACGCGACCGCTACGTGCGCGCCGACGTGGAGCGGCAACCCTTCTTCGACCTGAAGGGCGCCACGCCCTGGACCGGCGAGCCGGGTCCGGCTCCGGTTGTCCCGGAGGGCGAGCGGGAGCCCTTCACGGACCACGACTGGATCTTCGAGCCGCAACTCCCGGGCATCCCCGTCTTCCTCGAGCGCGCGGGGGCGGAGCTTCGGCTGATACGGGCGGATGACGGAACCCCGCTCGACCTGCCGGAAGTGGTGGCCGAGGCCGAAGCGGTTCGCGCGGAGCAGTTCCTCGCGGGTGGAACGCTCGTGAGCACCGACGCGGCCGAAAGGCCCTCACCGGAGCGCCTCGCGGCGCGTCTCGACGGGGACCCGTCGATTCCGGTCTCGCTCTATCTGAACGACCTGCTCCGCTACGAGGAATGGGACGTCCGCAACGTTCCCCTGCTCGAACGGAAAGAGCTGCTCTCCACCCTGTTGCCGCCCGGCACGGCGCTCCTCTTCGGAGACCACGTCGCGGTCCGGGGAGAGGAGTTCCACGCGGCCTGCGAGGCGGCCGGGCTGCCGGGAACGATCGCCCGGCGCGGCGGCGCCGCGTATCCGGCCGCGGAGGGCTCCCGCCCCGAGTCGGCCGACGGGCCCGGCTGCCTGCGCATCCCGTCACGCGACACCGGGGCCCCGGACCCCTCCGAACATCTGCTCGCGGGCCTCTCCCGCCAGCGCGCGGTGCGGGAATCCGCGCAGCCGCTCCACTTCACGAACCTCGACAAGGTGTTCTGGCCCGACCACGGATACACCAAGGGAGACCTGATCCGTTACTACGACCGGGTCGCCGAACATCTGCTCCCGTACCTCCACGAGCGCCCGTCGCACCTGCTCCGCTACCCCGACGGCGTGGGGGGCAAGGCCTTCTACCAGAAGGACCTGCCGGACCACACGCCGGACTGGATCGTCAGCGAGGACATCCCTTCGGGACACCGGGGCGAGACGATCCGATACCTCATCGTCAACGACGCGGCGGCGCTCCTCTACGCCGCCAACCTGGGAAGCATCGACATCCATCCCTGGCTTTCGCGCCGGACTCGCCGGGAAACACCCGACTGGGCGGTCTTCGACCTCGATCCCGGCGGCGGGCCGTTCGGCGACGTGGTGCGCCTCGCCCGGGCATTCGGCAAGGTGCTCCGCGGGATCGGCCTCCGTCCCTACCTGAAGACCTCCGGCGCCACCGGACTCCACATCTACGTTCCCCTGGAACCGGTGTATCCCTACGACGTGGTCCGGCAGTTCGCCGAGGCCGTCTCCACGCATGTCGCCGGCGAACACCGGGACATCGCAACCGTCGAACGGACCACCGCGCGGCGCCGGGGTCGGGTCTACCTTGACTTCCTGCAGAACCGGCGGGGACAGACCGTGGTTCCTCCGTACGCTGCCCGTCCGGTGCCCGCGGCGTCCGTCTCAACCCCGCTGGACTGGGATGAACTCGACGCCGACCTTCGTCCCGAGCGTTTCACGATCGCCAGCCTGCCCGAGCGGCTCGACCGGCTCGGGGACCTGTTCGCCGGCACCCTGCACGATCGCCAGCCGCTCCTCCCGGCGATCCAGCGGTTTCAGGAACGCTATCTCCCGGGATCAGGCTGACGCGGTTCGGACATCCACCATCGCGCCCAGCGAGCGCAGTTTGGCCGGCAGGTCCGAGTAGCCCCGCTGCACCGTCTCGAGCGGCGTGATCCGGCTCTCGCCGCTGGCGGAGAGCGCCGCCGCGATGAGCGCCATTCCCGAGCGGATGTCGCGGGCATCGAGGTCCCTGCCCCGAAGCCGTCCGGGGCCGGTGACGATGACGCGGTGCGGATCGCAGAGGAACATGTCCGCTCCCATCCCGATCAACTGTTCGAGGGAAAAAAGTCGGAGCTCGTACATCCAGTCATGAACCAGCGTCGCGCCTTCCGCGGCCGTCGCCAGCACCGTCGTGAGGCTCACCATGTCGCTCGGGAAGCCCGGCCACGGGGCGGTGGTGATGCGCCGCGCCGCGTGCAGCCGCGAGGGCTCGACGAGCAGGCGGTCCCCGCCCTGCCGGAGGGCCACGCCGAGGCGCCGCAGGACCGCGGTGATCGGCTCCAGGTCCACGTCCCGGGCGCCCTGGATCTCGACCGTTCCCCCGGTCATGGCCGCCACCGCCGCCCAGCTTCCGGCTTCCACGAAGTCTCCCGAGAGCGTCCAGGCGGCGCCTTCCCGCCGGCGGCTCCCGGCCACCCGCAGAGTCGGCGTGCCCGCCCCTTCGACCTCGACCCCCATCCTCCGCAGGAAACCGCAGAGCTCGACGACGTGGGGCTCGCAGGCCGCGTGGCGAATCTCGGAGACGCCCTCCGCACCGGCCGCGGCCAGGAGGGCGGTTTCCGTTCCCGTGACGGACGCCTCCTCGAGATAGAACGAGGCGCCGCGCAGGCCCTCCGGGGCCTCGAGCTGGCGACCCGGTCCCTCCACCTCCCGCACCCCAAGGGCGCGAAGCGCGGCCAGGTGTACGTCAAAGCCCCGGCGTCCCGCGAAGTCTCCCCCCGGCTCCCCCATCTGCACCCGGCCCCGCCGCGCCAGGATGGGCGCCGCGAGCAGCACCGAGCCACGGAGCCGCCCCACTCCCGCGGGGTCCGGTTCCTCGCTCCGGACGTCCAACGCGCGAACCCGCACCCGGTCGCTCCCGACTCCTTCAACTTCGGCTCCCAGGCCTTCGAGCACCCCGGCCATGGTGGCCACGTCCCGAATGTCGGGCATGTTTCGAAGCTCGCACCACTCGTCGGTGAGGAGGCAGGCGGCGAGGAGCGGCAGCGCCGCGTTCTTGTTCCCCTCCACCTGCACCCGGCCCTCGAGACGGACGCCTCCCTCGACGATCAGGGTGGTTGGCGGAGGTCCCTGCCGGATCATGACGGGAAGTCTCCGAGCAGAACCAGTTCGGGTATGAGATTCACTCCAAAGGCCGCCTGCACCGCCGCCTGACAGATTCCCAGCAGCCGGTGCACGTCGGCCGCCGTGGCGCCCGGTCCGGCGGTCAGGAAGTTCGCGTGGACCTCGGACACCCGGGCGCCGCCGATTCGGGCGCCCTTCATTCCGGCCCGGTCGAGCAGGGCCCCGGCGGCGCAGGGGACGCCCGGCGGCAGGGATATGGCTTCCGGGTCCGGGTTTCGGAATGCGCAGCCGGCGCTCGGTACCGCGAGCGGTTGCGTCTGTTTTCGGAACGCGAGGGACGCCCGCGCCCTCCGGCGCAGGACGGCTGGATCCGCGGGTCGCACCCCAAAGTCGGCCGAAAGCAGCACGGACCCCCGCCCCGCAAGGGCGTCGCCCCCGGGCCCGAACCCCACGTCTTCGGCGCAGACCGTCTCAACCCTGCCCGCGTCATCGGCGACGCGCAGGCCTGTCACCAGCTCGCCCACCTCGCGGCCGCCGAAGTGAGCGTTCCCGTGGATCGCGCCCCCCACGGTCCCCGGAGTGCCCGCCCAGGCCTCGAGACCGGCAAGCCCTCGCTGGATGGACCAGCGAACCAGCCCATTCATGGTCATTCCCGCGAAAGCCCGAACCGTTCGGCTGTCAACCCGCCGGGCGCCGCCCCCCTTCACCCGGACCACCAGGCCGCGCACCCCTGCATCGGACACCAGCACGTTGGACCCGCCTCCGAGCACGGTGACGGGCAGCCCCCTTTTCCGCGCTGCGGCGAGTGCCCCGAGGAGTTCCCCTTCGCCCCTGGCCTCGATGAACCAGTCGGCCGTTCCGCCGAGCCCGAGCGTCGTCAGCGGAGCGAGGGGAACGTTCGACCGAAAGCGCTTCCCGTTGGGCAGCGGGCCAGGTTCCGAGCCCATCGCGCGATCGGCGCCCGGCGGGACGGTGGTGGTGGGATCAGCGGGGATCGCCGAGCCCCGCCAGGCGGTCCCGAACCCCCTGCTGGCCAGGGTTCAGTTCCAGCGAGCGTTCGAACATCTCCCGCGCCCGTTCGCCATCGCCAACCTGCTCGTGGCAGTCGCCGAGCGCGTTCAGGAGCGACGGGTCCGCCGGCCGCAGGGTGAGGGCATGCTCGAGGCGCGGCAGCGTCTCGTCGCACTCCCCCCGGATGTAGTAGGCGAACCCCACTCCCTCGACCACCTCGATCTCGTTCGGGTAGTCCGCCTCGATCGGAAGCAACAGATCGAGCGCCTCGTTCGCTTCCCCGGTGAAGAGCAGGGCGCTCGCCAGCTTCCAGCGCGCCATCGGCAGGTCCGGATTCGCGGTCGCCTCCCGGAAGGCAACGGTGGCTTCCGGAATCCGTCCGTGGGCCATGAACTGGTCGCCGAGCGCCAGCGCGAGCAACCCGGGGAAATGGGTCGCGAAGGAACGGCGGACGATGAATCCGGGCCGATCCACCGCCGCCCGCGGCGAAACGAGGAGCGGAGCCTCGCGGGATGCGATCACCTCGCCGGCGCCGTCCAGCAGGTCCGCCGTCACCCGGTACCTTCCGGCGCCAAGGTCCGCCAGCGCGAATTCCTCGATGGCGGGCGCATTCGCGCTCCCCGCCGCCACGGTCCGCTCCACGAGCGGAGTGGCCGAAGCGAGCTCCTCTTCGACGAGGCCGGCATCCGGAAAGATGCGAAACCGTGTCCGATGCTCGCCACCCGCATTCACCGGCTGGGCGGCGACGCTCAACAGGTCGCGGGAGGCGAAGGTCCCCCCGACGGACGGCTCCATCACGGTCGAGCCGAACTGAAAGGTCCCGAAGCGCAGGCCCGACAACTCGGGCTCCCGCTCCGTCCGGTACGCGAGGACGAGATCGGCCAGACCCACCGAGCCGGCCCCGGTCGCCGGAGCCCGCACCTCGGAAACGGCCACCGTGTACTGCTGGGTGGCCCGGTTCCGGACGATGACGCTCACCTCGTATTCCCCGGGAATCACTGGCAGGTTGTCCCGGTAGGCAAAGGGACTGCCGCCGGCGCTCCGCTGCTGGCTTTCGCTCAGGCGGATCTCGGGTTGGTTTCGGTGCAGGGCCACGAGCTGGCCGTCCATCGTCCGCAGTTCCAGGTCCACGTCCAGGGTCGTCTGGTACACGTTCTCGCGCTCATCGAACTCCAGCGTGAAATCGTCGGGCGCGAGCTTGACGCTGTAGTGGATGAACGGGGTGTTCCGGGGCCCCAGCAGCACCCGGAAGTCCGCCTCGCTCTTCACGTACCGGAACGAGTACTCGGCGGTGACCCGGTCGCCGTAGCGGAGATAGCCCTCGATCTCCTCGAGATCCACAATCTTGTGTGGAGACTCGGTGATGTCGATGAGATTCTTGTCCACGCTCATCGACGGCCGCACGGTGTCGAGCCGGGGAGCGATCGTGTTGGTGGCCGAGAGGAAGTCGGCGTGCGGGTCCGTGAGGTCCACCACCAGGGTGGCGCGGGCCAGGTCCATGGAGACAATTTCGATGAGGTCCACGGCGGCGTGCTGGCGGTTCCGGAGCAGCTCTCCCCGGCGGACCAGCGCGTCGGGTCCGTCGGACCAGGGGTGATAGAGCTCGTACTCGCCGATGTCCTCCCGCTTGAAGAACAGGAGATTGAAACGCGGAGGCAATCCGAGCGAGGTGTCCCCCTGGTAGATCCAGAGATCGGCGCTCACGACCTCGTTCCGCCCGTCGAACTGTTCCCGGGTGCGGGGTTCGCCGAGGATGATCCAGAAGCGGCCCCGGTCCGTCTGCCAACCGGGCCGGGGGGCATCCCGCCCCAGGAACCGGTTGGCGTAGTCGAGCCGCTCGTAGTGCTCGGTCCTGAACTCGTTCTCCTTCGTTGCCGGCACGGGGTCCCGCCGCAGCCAGAACGCCTCGATGAAATGTTCGCGCTCCTCGAATCCCTCCACCCCGAGGAACACCTCCCGCTCGGCCTCGGTGATGATGTACACCACCTCTTCCTCGAGCCACACGCGGTGCTCTTCGGGCAGGCGATCCACCCGCTCGTCAGCGCCGGCCACGGAGCCGGCGAGCAACGCGAGTCCGGCGGCGGACAAAGTGAACGGAAAACGGCGACAGCGGGATTTCATGGGCGGCGGGGGGGTTGAGGATTGTGCGCGGGCAATGGATCGGCGCCCCTCATGAGTGAGCCTACCGCGCCGTCCGCGGACGCCGCAACGGAACCGCCGCCCAACCCCGCCGTCCGCCACACTAGAATCGCCGCCGGAGGGCGCATCCCATGACCTACATCCCCAGGCACCGACTCGTTCCCGTGCTCGCCACCGCTCTGGCGGTCGCCGCGATCGCACTCGCGCACAACCCGCGCGGCAAGGTCGAGGCCAGCTTCAACGGCAAGGCCGTGACCGTGGAGTACGGCCGGCCGAGCCTGAACGGCCGGGACATGCTCGCGCAGGCCGCGCCCGGCATGGTGTGGCGGCTCGGTTCGGAGAACGCCACCACGATCACCACCGAAGGCGACCTGATGATCGGCTCCAACATGGCGGCGGCCGGCGCCTACAGCCTGTTCGCGAAGAAGACCGACGGCGGCTGGGACCTGCTGGTCAACAGCGAGACCGGACAGTCCGGCCTCGCGCACGATCCGGAAAAGGACCTCTTCAGCGCGCCGCTGAAGGTCGAGATGACGGACGACTCCGCGGAGATGTTCACGATCAGCCTCATGGCGGACGGGATGAACGGCACTCTCAAGATGCAGTGGGGGAGCACCGCGCTCGTCACCGACCTGATGATCCACTAGTCCGGAACTCCGTGAGGGGTTGCGGCGTATCTCACCCACCGGATACGCTCCCCATGAGCAAATCGATGAAAGGCAAGGTACTGGCGAACGCGCCGGCCGTCATTCCGCAGACGCTCGCGAAGGTCGAGCACCCACAAGACCAGGGAGAACCCCGATGAAGACCACGCGTCGCAGTTTCCTCAGTCTGGCGCCCGCCGGAGCCGGCAGCGCCGCATCCCTCCACGCGATCAGCGCCCGGGGCCGGGAGGCCTGGGAGGCCGAGAACGGTTTCCGGGGCGGGCCCGTTTTCGTCCCTCCCCCCGAGGACGACGAGATCAGGATCAGCAGCAACGAGAACCCGCTCGGACCGGGGCCGTCCGCGGTGGCGGCGCTGCGGGACGCCTACACCTCGATCATGCGCTATCCGATGAACGCGCAGGTCAGTGGCACCGACCTCCGCAGCAAGATCGGGGGGATGTACGGGGGCAAAGCCGGGAACGTGGTGCTCTCGGCCGGGTCCGGGGAGATCCTGCGGACCGCCGTCCGCACCTACACCGGCCCGGACCGGCCGCTGGTCACCGCGGAATGCTCCTACGAGAGCCCGGTACGGGCCGCCCGCTATTTCGGCGCCGAGGTCAAGGCCCTCCCCCTGACCGGCGGTCTGGGACTCGACCTCGACAAGATGGCGGGAGCGGCGATCGGCGCCGGGCTCGTCTTCCTCTGCAACCCGAACAATCCGACCGGAACGGTCCATTCGCTCGCCGACGTGACGGACTTCGTGAACTTCGTCAAGAAGGAATCGCCTTACACGGCGATCCTGCTCGACGAGGCCTACTACGACTACGCCTCGCATCCGGGCTTCGACACCGGGGCCGGACTCGCGATGGAACACCGCGACGTGTTCGTGGCGCGGACGTTCTCGAAGGCCTTCGGAATGGCCGGACTCCGGATCGGCTACGGCTTCGGACAGGCGGACACCATCGCGAAGCTCGCGCCGCTCCAGCTCACCTTCGGAACCTCCGTGCTGTCCATTGCCGCGGCGATGGGGTCGCTCGAGGATCCCGACTACATCAAGAAAGAGATCAAGCGGAACGAAGCGGCCCGCAAGCTCACCCACGACTTCTTCTCGGGCCACGGCCTCGATCCCGTCCCCAGCAACACGAACTTCATCTTCGTGAACATCGGCCGGTCGGCCAAGGAGTTCCGCGAGGCCTGCGCCGAGCGGGGCATCATGGTGGGGCGGGACTTCCCTCCCTACGAAAAGACCCACGCCCGCATCTCGATCGGCACCCTCGAGGAAATGCAGCGCGCCACCGCGGTCTTCGCGGAAGTGCTCGGCCTCGCCACCGCCGACAACCAGCAGCAGTAATCCCCAAGGATCGAAGCTTCAATCTCGCCAGAAGGACCCCCGCTACGAGGAGGTAGCCACCCCATGCTCTCCCGCCGCAGTTTCCTGAGTCACGCCTCCGCCGGCGCCGCCGGCCTCTACGCTGCGACCCTGGTCCGCTCGCGTCTGCGCGAGCAGTTCGCCTTCGCCGCCGAGATGGGGATCGCCCCCGAAGAGGCGATCAACCTCGCCAACAACGAGAACTCGCTCGGCCCCGGCGAGTTCGTCATGGACGCTCTCGACGCGGTCGTCGGCCCCGAGGGGGTGATCGCCGGCCGGTATCCGTTCCGCTTCAGCGGCCCGGTGCGGGAGGCGATCGCCGAGAAGTGGGGCGTCAAGCCGCAGAACGTGCTCGTCGGGGCGGGTTCCACGCAGATCCTGGTGGACTGCACGCACCAGTATGCGAGCCGGGAGAAGGCGCTCGTCGGGTCCCTCCCGACCTACGAGGAGTGCTTCGGCTACGCGGCGCTCATGGGCTACCGGACCAAGGCGGTGCCGCTGACCGCCGACTTCAAGATGGACCTCGACCAGACGCTCCACGCCTGCAAGGGAAGCGGGATGCTCTTCTACTGCAACCCGAACAACCCGGTGGCGACGCTCGTGGACCCGTCTCAGAGCAAGGATTTCCTGATGCGGGCGCTCGACGTGGAGAAGAACCTCCGCATCCTGGTCGACGAGGCCTACATCGACTACGTGACCACCCCGGGTCACGAGACCATGATCCCGACGGCCATCCAGAACCCGCGGCTCATCGTGGCGCGCACCTTCTCGAAGGCCTACGGCATGGCCGGGCTCCGGGTCGGCTACGCGATCGCCCACGAGGACACCATCGCGGAACTCGACGAGTTCCACCTGGGCAACTCGGTCAGCACCCCGGCGCTGGTCGCCGCGAATGCCGCGCTCGAGCGCGACAAGGCGGATCCCGACTACCTGCCCAACGAGAAGAAGCGGAACGCCGAGGCGCGGGACTTCATCATCAAGTTCTTCGCCGACCGCGGGCTGAGCGCCACCGACGCCCAGACGAACTTCATCTTTGTGGACGTGGGAATGCCGATCGAGCAGTTCCAGGCGGCCTGCGCCGCGGAAGGCGTCCGCGTCGGGCGGCCATTCCCGCCGCTGTGGACCCGGTGCCGCATCTCCATCGGCACGATGGACGAGATGCAGCGCGGCGCCGCGAAGATGGCGACGGTCCTCGACGCCGCCCAGAAACTGGCCGCGTAACGGCCTGGAACGCCGGCCGGTTCTCGCGGTAGCGGCCTCCAGACCGGCACGCGCGGTGCT
>VXNL01000093.1 GCA_009840635.1 Acidobacteriota bacterium
GCTCCGCCCGCCTGCGGCGGGCTGTGCCGGTCTGGAGACCGGCGTTCCAAGCCGTACGCGTCGTGAGGGGGGGTGGGGGTTACGACCAGCGCGGTGCAGAACACCGCGCGTGCCGGCTGAAGCGGGCGTTCCAAGCCTTGGGTGAGGTCAGTCCGTGGTGGGGTAGCGGATGTCGGTGACCAGGAACTCCTCGAAGAAGTCGAGCATGTCGTGGAGCTTGTCGATCGTGTTGTCCCTCCCGTACACGTAGTACCCCTCACCGGGATACGCCTTGTAGCGGACGATCTTGTAATGCTGGTCGAGCTTGCGCGCGAAGTTCAGCGCGGCCTGCGGCTGGTCCTCACGCATCCGCCAGCCGGCCGCCACCCCTTCGCCCTGGATCACGAAGGTCGGCGTCGTGACCTGGTGCGCCTTCAGGATGGAGGAGCTGTTCAGGTACGTCTCGCGGTTCTCCGGGTACGGCCCGAGTTCGTACTCGACCAGCTTGATGTGCTGGAGTTCGTGGACCGTGGCGTGGAACTCGGTCATGTCGCCGTAGCCCGACAGTGAGATCGCCGCCTGGAAGACATCCGGGGCGAAGGCGACCGCCGCCATGGTCATGATCCCGCCGTAGCTGGTCCCGGTGACCCCGATCCGGTCGGGATCCACGTCGGAACGGCCCTTCAGGTAGTCCACCCCCGCGAGGACGTCCTCGAGATCGCAGTGTCCCCAGCACCCGTTGTTGAGGTCCTCGAAGGCGAGGCCGTAGCCGGAGCTGCCGCGGATGTTCGGCATGAGCACCACGTAGCCGCGCTGGGCGAAGAAGTGGACCTGCTGGTGCCGCCGGAACTGCTCGTCGAACTGGGACGTGGGTCCGCCGTGGATCCAGACCACGCCGGGGAAGCGTTCGCCGGGAGCGGCGTCCGGGGGCCGGTGCAGGTAGGCCTCGATGGTGAGACCGTCGGTGCTCGGGTAGCTGATCTTCTCGGGGAGCTGGACCCGGGGCTCGGTGTCCGCGCCGATCTCGCTGTGCGCCAGCGCGCTCTCTCCCGAAGCGACGTCGAGCACGAACAGCTCCGCGGGACGCGCCGGCGTCTCGAAGGTGTAGCTGATCCGGTCCCCCTCGGGCGACCACTCGGGACGGAGCGCCGCTCCGTTCTCCCGCTCGACGAGCGTCCGGCCCCCGGACCCGTCCGCCGCCGCCAGCCGCAGCGAATGGACGCCGCCCCGGTTCTCGGAGTAGCTGACCCAGGCGCCGTCGGGTGACCAGCGGGCGTCGCTCTGGTCGTGGTCGGAAGCCGCCAGCGGCCGGGGTTCACCCCCTGCGCGCGGCGCGATCCAGAAGTTCAGCCAGCCGCTGCGCTGCGAGCGGAAGAGCAGGTGCTCGCCGTCGGGCGACGGCTGGGCAGCGCCGAAACCCCGGCCCGCGCGGTAGTCGAAGAAGCCGCGGTCTTCGATGACCGTGCGTGGACTCCCGCCGTCGGGGGTGACCTCGATCACGTCGTGGTCCACCCAGCGGTCGTCCATGCGCACGTAGAAGAGCGCCCCGGAGTCCGGGGCCCAGCTCGGATACCCCTCGTAGAGCGGGTCGCTCGTCAGGCGGTGCACCTCTCCCCCGGGGACCGACACCTTCCAGATGTCCATGTTGCCGAAGCGGTCGCCGGCGAACGCGATCCATTGCCCGTCCGGCGACCAGGCGAGCCCGTTCGCCCGCGCCGAAAGCCGGGTAAGCCGCCGGTCCGTACCCTCCTCGGCCGACCACAGGTAGATGTCCGGCGCCCCGTCGCGGTCGGTGGTGTAGGCGACGAAGCGCCCGTCGGGCGACCAGACCGGCTGCGGGGCCCCGAGCGATCCCACCCCGCTGAGCGTCAGGTCCTCGGTGAGAATCCGGAACGACCCCGTCTCGGGGTCCACGCCGCCGAGGTCGCCGCCGGCCGACACGAAGGTGATCAGGGACCCGTGCGGAGCCCACTGCGGCGAACGGGCGCCACCGACCGCGGCCCTCAGATCCACCAGTTCGGCGGCGCCGATCGGACCGCCGACCTCGTCGGCGGAAGCGGGCGGCAAACCGCCTTCCTCCAGCGAACACGCGAGCGTCCCGGCGAACGCCAATCCGGCCGCGACGACAAGAAAACGGTGCAGTCTCATGACCCCTCCTCGGTCCGGCCGCGGTCCCCGGCGGCTGGATCACGGTACGGAGACTACTGGATGCGGACCTTTGTCGCTGATGCGGGGACGGCCTCGGAGCCGGTAGGCTCTACTTTCCCATCGAAGCTCCCGCGGAGGGGTCCGAAGACCCGCCGCAAGTTCAGGAGGAGACAGCATGTTCCGAAACCGGGCCGGCGCGGTCTGCGCCACTTTCTTCACCGCTTTGCTGCTGTTCGGGGCCTGCGCTCCGACCGAGCAGGCGCCGCAGTCGAACGCCACCGTGTTCGAGGGTGCGACCGTCATCGTCGGCGACGGCAGCGACCCGATCGAGAACGCCATCTTCGTGATCGAGGACGACAGCTTCGTCGCCGTTGGCGCCGCCGGCGACGTGATGGCGCCGGAGGGGGCCGCGCGGGTGGATCTCTCGGGCCGGTTCGTCATCCCGGCGCTCATCGACACCCATGTGCACCTGCGGGTGGATCGCGAGGGCCTGATCGACGACCTGAAGCGGCGCGCCTACTACGGCGTGGGGGCCGCGATGAGCCTGGGCCACGACGACGGCGACGCGGGGGCCGCGGTGCGGGAGGCTCCGGTCCCCGGGGCCGCGCTCGCGCTCACCGCCGGCCGCGGGATCACCCGGCACGAGCCGGGGCGGTCCGAGGCGCCGTACTGGATCAACACCGCAGAGGAGGGACGGGCCGCGGTCCAGGAGATCGCCGCGGCGAACGTGGACATCGTGAAGATCTGGGTGGACGACCGCGGCGGCCAGTACGACAAACTGACCGCGGACCTCTACGGCCCGATCATCGAGGAGGCCCACGAGCACGGGCTCCGGGTGACCGCCCACATCTTCACGCTGGAGGACGCCAAGGGACTCCTGGAGGCCGGGGTGGACTCGTTCGCCCACAGTGTCCGCGACATGGACGTGGACGACGAGTTCGTGGCGATGGTCCAGGAGCGGCCCAACGTGGTCCTGATGGCGAACCTGGGCGGCCGCGGCGGTTACGAGGACATGAGCTGGCTGTCGGGAACGCTGTCCGGCGAAGCGCTCGAGGCGGCCCAGGCGGCCCACGAGGAGCGGCCCGAGGCGCACGAGTCGTTCGGCATCCAGGCGCGCAACCTGGTCCGGTTGCACGAGGCCGGGATGAAGATCGTCATGGGCACCGACGGCAACGCGGGCTGGCGTCCCCACATCGAGATGCGGGACATGGTGGAGTCCGGGATGAGCCCGCACGACGTGATCGTCGCTTCCACCGGGGACGCGGCGGAATTCCTCATGCTGCACGACACCGGCACCGTCGCGGCCGGCAAGAGCGCCGACTTTGTGGTGCTCGAGGCGAACCCGCTCGACGACATCATGAGCACCCGGATGATCGAATCGGTGTACCTCCGGGGCGAGGAAGTGGACCGTGCCGGACTCAGCGCGGGCTGGCTCGGCGGCCAGTAGGCGGTTTACGCGATGAAGCACGCGCACACCATCAGTTGGGTGATCTTCGCCCTGCTGGGAGCCATCACCGTCGTGATCTCGCTGACATCGCTCAGCGCCGCCTACCTGAACCCGGACGCCGACCTGATCGGCGGCCGGTTCACCCCCGCCGAGGTCGCGAACGGAGACGCGGAACTTGCCGCCGCGCTCTCCGCCCGGCGCGGCACCGCGGCCGCGTTCGGGCTCTCCTACGGGATCCTGCTGTTCGGGATCGCCTGGGGCCCGTACCGGCGGCGCGGCCGGCTCTTCAAGTGGCTGCTCATCGCCAGCCTGGTGAACGCCGTGGTGATCCTGCTCCGCGCGCCGATCCTGGGCGTCGGACTCGGGCTCGTCACCGCCTTCGTCCCGCTGGGGCTGATCCTGATCGCCGCGTCGCTCGGGGTGATGGCGAAGCGCCAGGCCTGACTGCAGTGCGCATCGTTTCCCTGACCGAGATTCAGGCCGCCATCGCCCCGGAGGCCGCCGTCGAGGCGGTGAAGGCGGGATTCATCGCCCACGCGAGGGGGCTGGTGCACTGCCCCGAGCCGACGCAGATCGTCTTCCGCGACGAAGGGCAGGAACAGCACGGCGAGTGCCACGTCAAGTCCGCAACCTGGAGTGGCAACCCGTACGTGGCGGTCAAGGTCGCCTCGGGGTCCTACCGGAACGCCGCCCGCGGCCTGCCGGGCGCCGGGGGCATGGTCCTGCTGATCTCCGCGGACACCGGCCTGCCGGAGGCCCTGCTCCACGACGAGTGCTGGCTCACGAACGTCCGCACCGCCGCCGCCGGGGCGCTCGCGGCCGGCCTGAAACCGGTCGCGAGGGACGCGACGCTCGGCGTGATCGGCACCGGGACCCAGGCGGAGATGCAGGCCGAGATGATCTGCGCCCACCTGGGGCTCTCGTCGGTGGCTGTCTGGGGCCGTTCGGCGGAGAAGGCGGCCGCTCTCTGCGACCGGCTGCGAACCCGCGGCCTCACGGCGACCCCGATGGACACCGTCCGTAAGGTGTGCCACGCGAGCGCCATCCTGGTCACCACCACCCCCGCCACGAGCCCCGTCGTCCAACTCGAGGACGTTCCCGGGACGCTCCACATCGTCGCCGTCGGAGCCGATACCCCGGGGAAGACGGAGCTGGACCCCCGCATCCTGGGCAGGGCCCACACCATCGTTACCGACGCCCATGAGGAGTGCCTCAGCAACAGCGACTTTGGCGCCGCGGTGCGCGCCGGGGAGATCGCCGAGGATTGCGACGTTTCGTTCGGCGAAATGCTGGCGCTCGCGGAGCCGGACCCGCGGATGGCGCGGGACGGAATCTCGGTCGTGGATCTGACCGGGATGGGCGTTCAGGACCTGGCGATCGCGAGCATGACGCTGGAGGCGCTGGCGGACTAGCGGTATCCGGCGCCGCCGGGGCGCGGAGGGTTGAACCGCCCGCCCGCCTTCGGCGGGCTGTGCCGGCTGAAGCCGGCGTTCCAAGCCGTACGCGCGGTGAGGGGGACTGGGGGTTGCGCGGCGCGAGTTCGCGCGCCAGTTC
>VXNL01000027.1 GCA_009840635.1 Acidobacteriota bacterium
CCCCCCCCCCCCCCCCCCCCGCGCCCCCCCCCCCCCCCCCCCCCCCCCCCCCGCCGCTCCGGACCTGGCGAACCGGGTCCGCTTCCGGGGACCGCTGGGACCGGCGGCGCTCGCCGGATTGCTCCGAGACAGTGTCCTGCTCGCCGTTCCCTCCACGCACGAAGGGTTCGGGATCGTCTATCTGGAAGGGTTCGCCTTCGGGCTGCCCGCACTCGCCGCCGCGTCAGGAGGCGCGGAGGAAGTGGTGAGCGACGGCGAGACCGGCTGGTCGATCCGCGAGGCCGCGTCAGGGAGCGCTTCGCGGCGGATCGCCGACCGCCTGGACACTCTCGCCGCAGATCGCGGCCGGCTGGCGGCGATGGGGCTGCGCGCCGCCGAACGTCACCGCAGCCATCCCACCTGGGCCGCGAGCGCCGCCGCGGTCGAGGACCTCTTCACGCTCCCGGAAGCGAGCGGACGGAGAGGCGGGGATCAGTGATGAGTCTCTGACGAGGCCGCTTCAGCGTCCACACCGGCGGCGAGCGGCAGCGGCGGCGTCATCCCCTCGATCGCTCCGATGTCGGCCGCGGCGCACGCCGCGATCTCGGGAATCCGAGCGGTCAACACGTCGAAGTCGTCCGCCTTCCCGGCGGCCGCAATGGCCGCCTTGACCTCGTCCGGCGCCTCCTCGGCCGTGGAGCCTTCCTCCACCACCAGTTGCAGGATCCCGCGGAGGTTCCGCCACTGCTTCGCGGCAGCCGCAAGCCGTCCGCCGGAGGCGCCCGGAACGAACCCGTGATCGGCGGCGGCCTCCAGCACCGAGCCCGCGTCGAGAGCGAACAGATCCGTCTCCGGCCCGGCGTGCTTCAGTTGGAGGTAGCGGGCTGCGCGTTCGACGTCGCGGAAACCGCCCTGCATGTCGTCGAGGGACATGAGCCCGGGCTCCGCCGCGCCGAAGGCCCCACCGGCCAGGTGGGACATCATCGTCCGGCGCGCGGGGCTCCCGGCCAGGATCTCGCGCCGCAACGCTTCGAACCGCGCCGCGAGGTCGGAACGGCCCGCCGCAAAGACACACCGCGCGCGAGTCAACTGGAGGAGTTCCTCCCCAGGCCCCACCTCGCGGTGGTAGTCCCGAAAACCCGAGAACGCGCGGACGCGGTGCAGCGGAGCCACGCGGGGGAGCGGCGCCAACAACAGGTTGTCGCGGGAAAGCATCCGCAGCGCGTTCCGGGCCCGATGGTAAAGCGCGTCGAAGTACTCCGGCGGGCCGCCCTCGTACAGGAACAGGATGTCGAGCTCCGCTCCCAGGAACCGGTCGCCGCTGGCCAGGTCGCCGAAGACGACCGCGCAGACCGAGCTCGCGGGGTCCGGGGAACTCCGTTCGGCGAAGTCCTCGCGGACCGCCGACAGCACGGCCGAGATCGAGGCTTCGGCCACCCGGGACGCCACCGTGCCCGCCTCCGCGGGCGTCAGGTTGCCGCGCATGAGGTGGACGCCGAGCTGGAAGAGCTTCCCGTTGGACCACTCCCGGGCGACCCCGACCGCCTCGCCGGCGTTTTGGGTGTGGGTGGCCGCGAGCTGCTCCTTCATCTCGTCCGTACCGAGTTCGTGCGTCCAGTAGAGCCGGACCAGCCCGCGGCGCGCGATCCTCTCGAACTCGGCGTCCACGCCGAAGCCGTCGGGCAGGTCCAGGTCGGTGAACTCCCTGGTCCGGAGACTGTCGAGCAGTTCCGGCGTCCGGTTCATCCAGCCGGCCAGCCGGGGGGCGCCGGCGATGATCTCGGCGATGGCGTCGAACGCCTCCGGGCGGGCCGCGAACGCGGGGCTGTCGTAGGCGCGCCAGTCCTCGATGTCGGGATAGAAGTAGGCGCGCTGCCGGTCGAGCAGGGGGTCCATGAGCTTGAACCAGCGGCTCGGAAAGAGGGCCAGACTGTTCATCTGGGAGTACCGGTCCGGGAGCTGCGGCGACTCCTCCTTGCCGTAGTGCTGCAGCAGCGGATAGCGCCGGTTGGAGGCCGCGTGGTGGTCGGCGTGCCGCTGCATGTTGTAGTAGAGCCAGTTGGTGAACTTGTAGTCCGCGCTCCAGGCGTGGCGGGGCAGGACGCGCTCGAAGCGGCCGCTGGGCATACGGACCCGCCGGAGCCCGTAGTGCTGGACGTAGTTGCTGACCTTCATGGAGAAGACCACGCTGGAGCACGCGACCGCGTAGATGAGGACCGCCCAGACGCCCCCCAGCGCGTAGACCAGCGCGTACCAGGCGCCGGCGAACAGCACGTAGCGCCAGAAGGGATTGGAGTAGTGCCAGACCGGCAACCGGCTGCGCGCCAGGCGCTTCTTCTCGAACTTCCACGCCCCGGTCAGGTTGCTCGCGATCTCCCGGGGCAGATACCGCCAGAAGCTCATCCCCCGGGGCGCCGATCCGGGATCCGCCGGGGTGCAGACCATGGGGTGGTGGATGTAGACGTGCTCCGTCGCGTAGTGCGGGTAGGACGCGGACGCCAGGACGAACTCGCCGAGGTGGCGCTCCCAGGAGGAGCGGCGGTGGACCAATTCGTGGCCGACCACGAAGACCGTCTGCCCGACCAGGACCAGGACGACGGCCATCACTGCGGTTTCCCAGGCGGCGAGGTGTCCCGCCGCCAGCATCTGCCAGAGCCCGAACGCGAAGACCGCCGGCCACAGCACGGCCCACGACCAGGCGGACAGCTTGTAGACGAACAGGCGGCTCTCCGGCGTCTTGTCCGGATCCATGTTCCGCTCCTGCATGCCGAACATCTGGTCGAACTTGTCGGCGACCGCGAGAAAGACGAAGGGGCCCGCGAACCACCACCCGCCGTTCAGCGCCGCCAGCACCACCAGTGGGAAGATCAGCAGCGGAGCGAAGTAGGGGAGCGCGTTCCCGAGCGACGGCTCCACGAGAACCGCCCGGGACGCCGCCGCGCCGGTCGAGCCTCCGGACTCCATCGTCACCTCCGTAACAGAGCCTTCGTCATCCTGACTGGGATTCCGACGATGCTACCACCGGCCGACCCCGCCCCACCGGGCGCCGCCCCGGGCGAACCAGCCAGCCGAAGAAGAACGCCGCAAGCCCCCACGACCCGACGGGCAGCCCGGCCAGCCTGAGGATGCCGAGAGCGACGGCGGCCGCGGCGGCGATGCGGCTCATCGGCCGGCGCAGGCGCCCGAAGAGCCCCGTCAGGCGGCGCGACCCGGCGCTTTCCGGATCGAGACGGCCGGTCCTGATCAGATAGTCGCGAGCGAAGCCGATCAGGAACGGAAGGCCCAGCGCGAGCGTCGAGGGCGGCGCCCACTCCGGTTCGATGAAAGGCGCGAGGCACACGGCGACGAGACCCATCTGGAAGCCGGCGAGACGGCGCCGGAAGGGGCTGGATGGCAGTTCGACCAGACGGCGGCCCCAGCGCTTCTCGGCGAACAGGGCGGCGCCGAAGAGGTAGCGCCCGAAACCGGCGAGCAGGTACCACGCGGGCAGCGTCCCGCTCGCGAAGACCGCGATTCCGCTGGCGGCGGCCAGACCCAGCGCATCGGCCTCGGCGTCGAGCCGGGCGCCGAACGCGCTCGTCGTGCGGGTTCGCCGGGCGATGGCGCCGTCGGCGTAGTCGCCCAGCGCGGCCGCGGCATAGACCAGGCAGGGCATCCAGCCGGCGAGCGCCAGCCCGGCGTCGGACGTCAGCGTCGCGGCGAGCCCGCCCCCGGCGAGCACCGCGAGGGCCCCCAGCCGGACGAGGGTCAGCCGGTTCGCGAGGCCGAGCGGCCGGGGCGCCGGCTCCCGGGCGGCGAACGCCACCACCCCGCTGAAGATCGCGAAACCGAGCAGGCCCCCGCCGAGCGGAAGCCCGGCCAGGAGAATCCCGGCGGCGCACACCGCACCTCCGGCGGCGGTGGCGAACCGCCAGAGTTCGTTCCCGTCCCCGCTGTCCCTCACCGTGGCGCAGCCGAGCCTAACTCACAGCAGAGGGGCCGGGGTGCCGTGTCGGATCCGGCACGACGGGCCGCGGGCGACTTCCCCTTCGGTCATACTTCGCATGGACGCGCCGTTACAAGGGGAGGTGACAGCGTGATAGCAGCGACATTCTTGACAGTGGGGTTCCTGTTGGCGCCGGGGCTCGCCGCCGCGCAGGACGGCGGCATTTCGGGCACGGTGACCGACTTCGGCGGCGGGGCGCTCCCCGGGGTGACCGTCGAGGTGTCGGGCCCGGCGCTGCCCGGTCCGCGGGTGGTCGTCACCGACCGCCGCGGGGAGTTCGCGGCCGCGGAGCTGCCCCCCGGCGACTACCTCGTCACCTTCAGCCTGGCCGGGTTCGAGCAGCTCGAGCGGGAGGTGGCAGTGGCCGCGGGAGACACCCTCACGGTGGACGCGGAGTTGCAGCTCGGGGGGCTCTTCGAGGAGGTCACGGTGTCCGTGACCGGCACCGCCATCGAGGCGCCCGCCATCAACATGCCCCACGCGGTGACCGTGGTCAGCCGCGAGACGCTGGAACAGCAGGGAAGCACCCAGCTCGTCGATCTCTTCCGGAACCTGACGGTCAGCCACGGCGTGGTCGGTGAACGGAACAGTTGGTACAACTCGAACCAGCCGGCGACCCTCACCGAGAACGTGGCCAACGTCAACCTGCGCGGGCTGGGCGCCTCCCGGACGCTGGTGCTCTTCAACGGCCGGCGCCACGTGCCGGTCCCGGCGCGGCTGATCGGCGGGCGGTTCGTGGACGTGAACACGATCCCCTCGATCGCCGTCGGCCGGCTGGAGGTGCTGAAGGAAGGGGCGTCGGCCACCTACGGCTCGGACGCGGTCGGCGGCGTCGCCAACTTCGTGACCCGCAGCGACTTCCGGGGCTTCGAGATCAACGTCGCGCACGACTACTTCGACGGCGGGGGCGACACCACCGTCGCCGGCATCTGGGGCCTCGACATCGGTTCCTCCAGCGCGGTCTTCGCCATGGAGCGGGTGGGCCGCCAGGAGCTGCAGATGGTGGAGCGCCCCTGGACGCTCGACCGCCTCAGCGAGTACCCGCCGGGGACCCGCGGGGGCTGGTCGAGCCTCGGCAACCCGGGAACCTTCGCGGTGGGCGCGCCGGCGCCGTGGACCGCGGACGTCTTCGATCCCCGCTGCACCGAATTCGGCGGGATCGACGAAGGCTGGACGTGCCGGTTCCGTTACGCCCCTTTTGACAACCTGATCGACGAGCAGCAGCAGACGCGCGCCTTCCTCGAGATCAACGGCCCGCTGAGCGAGGGGATCGAGTACCACCTCGAGGGACTCTGGTCCGACGCCGTGATCCCGAACTGGTACACCACGCCGTCCTACCCGCCGTTTCCCCTCACCAGCACCACGATCATGGAGGTGGCGGCCGACCATCCGGGCCGCCAGGCGTTCTGCGCCGCCTATGCGGGCGACCCGAAGGCCGACCCGAACGGGGCCTGCCTGGAGGACGCCCCCTGGTACCTCAACGGCCGCCCCTACGGGAACTCCGGTCCGGGGCGCCGGCTGCGCCGCGAGTCGCGCACCCAGCGGATCGCCGGCGACCTCCACGGGGAGTTCACGGTGGGCGGGCGGGACGCCCACTGGGACTTCGGCCTCAGCTACTCGCGGGCCGAGGGGAACCTGAACCTGCCGGCGGTCTATACGGACCGGATCTTCCGCGCCTTCCGCGGCTTCGGCGGTCCGGGCTGCGGCGTCGGAGTGACCGCGGATCCGGCCTCCCCCGCCGGCATGGCGCTCGGGCCGCTCGGCGGCGCGGTCGCGGGCCAGGGGCCCTGCATGTACTTCAACCCGTTCAGCAACGCGATCCAGTTCTCCGAGCAGCCGGGGTCGGCGCTCGAGAACACCGCCAACCCGGACTACATCGCCAGTCTGGCGAACTCCGAGGAGCTGCGGCTGTGGCTCAACGAGGAAGTGGACCTCTTCAGCACCACGGACATGTTCGTGGCCGACTTCACCGTGAACGGCAACCTGGTCGAGAACGTGGCCGACTTCGCCGTCGGGTACCAGTACCGGCGAACGCAGGCCGACGGCAACCCGAACGACCCGGGCGACGTGACGGTCAACCCCTGCCCGGTCGCGGGCGACATGAGTTGCGCCGTGGGGAAGCGGTTCGGGCCCTATCTCTTCACGAACGTCCACCGCCCCTACGACGCGAGCCAGCAGGTGCAGCGGCTGTTCGGCGAGCTGGCCCTGAAGCTCGGACCTCGCATAGACACCCAGATGGCCGCCAACTACGAGTTCTACAACGTGGCCGGCAGCCGGGTGAACAGCTTCGATCCGAAGTTCGGTTGGCGCCTCCAGGCGGCCGAGAACCTGGACTACTCGCTGTCCTTCCGGGGCTCGGTGCAGACGACCTTCCGGACGCCCTCACTGGACGACCTCAACACCAGCCCGCTGACCACCCTGGAGTGGATCTCGGAGACCGGCGCCTACCAGGCGGTAGACCGGTTCGGGCGCACCGACCTCGTGCCCGAGCGGGCGTTCACCTTCAACACGGGGGTGGTGCTCTTCCTGCAGGGGGGCGTGGAGGCGACGGTGGACTACTGGCGCTACGACTTCGAAGACGTGATCGGGTCCATGCCCTACGACTCCATCTCGAGCATCTACGCCAGCGGCGATGCGGCCAGCCGGAACGCGGTCGCGCCGTTCATCATCTGTCCCGGCGGCCGGGCCTCCGAGCTGGCGGTCGCGGACCGGTGCGAAGCGCAGAACCTCCAGCGCATCCAGATCGACCTGGTGAACTGGCCGGGACTCACCACCTCGGGGATCGACACCCACCTGGCGGCCCGCACCGACGCCGGCCCGGGGCAACTCTCGCTCGCCTGGGACTCCACCTACACGCTCCGCTACGACACCAAGGAGTTGTTGCTCGAGGGCACCGACCTGGTCCTGCGAGAGGAAGAGGAGGCCGCCGGCTTCCTGAACTTCGCGCACCCGATCGCGGTGCCGCTGCCCCGCTGGAAGAGCCGCTGGCAGGCCGCCTACAACTGGAGCGACTACCGGCTGGCGAGCTACGTGAACTACGTCTCGTCCTACGAGGACCAGGGGGACGACGAGATCGTGCCCGTGATCGATCCGTTCCTCACCTGGGACATGAGCTTCCTGTGGCGCGCTCCCGGCGGAGTGAACCTCACGGTCTACGGCCTGAACCTGACCGGGCGGATCCCCCCGTGGGTCAACATCGAGCAGGCCTACGACGGCTTCACCCACGACCCCAAGGGGCGCCGCATCAAGGCGTCGCTGAACTGGCGCTTCGGGAGCTGACGGCCATCGCCCCGCCCCGGGCGGGGTAATGCTGGCTAGCTCCCCGGGCCGGCGGCGCGGGCCGGGGACGGGATCAGGTCCGCCACTGCGGCCGGAAGCCGGACCCCCGGCGCGGCTTCGAGCGCCTGCAGGGTAGGGCTGGCGCTCAAGGCATCGTTCCCGATGGGGTCGGCCCGGAGTTTCAGGTGGGCGAAGAGCCGGCGGGTGGGAGCGAGGCGTCCGTTCCTGAGAGCGGCGGGCATCAGCTTGAGGCCGACCGTCCCCCGCACATTGCCGCCGATGGTGAGGATGCGCTCCCGGTCCGGCTCCAGCCCGACGACGACGTCGCAGTGCATCCGGGCGCCGACGCCGAGGTTCCGGCGGCGCTGGGCGATCGAGGTGTAGCTGCTCCGCCGGCTGCTGCAGAGCAGGTCGCCCGGCTCGACGGCGGCCTCCCCGATGTCGTAGGCGACGAACGCGGCCGGCAGGGATTCTGCGTCGGACGACGCGGAGGACGCGTCGCGGGCCCGGATCGCCTGATCCACGTAGAAGTGGTGCGCGATGGCGCGCTGGAACCGGTCCGTGCTGCCGAGTCCGCCCTCGCACATCACCCAGGAGATGAAGGCGGCGGACCAGGGATCGCGCCAGCGGGAGGTCAGGCCGCCCGGCCCGTTCCACCGCCCGTTCTGGCGGTCGATCATCCACGGCCCGCGCGGGGTCGCCGCCCAGTACCCGGCGATGGTCGGCGCGATGCGCACGCCCTCCGCCGCGTTGGCGGGCCTCCACCACCATCGCCTCGAGCCCCGCGAGCTCCGGGTGCGCGTCGAGGGTCCGGTCTGATCGATCACGTAGAACCCGAAGAAGGCCCACTCCTGGGCCGCGATATCCACGATGCGCCGCCGGGTCTCCCCGGCCGGCAGGTCCCGGCAGGCGGTCGAGCGGACGCTCATGCGCCCCGGAGCCCCGTGCACGAGCGCCGAGGGCGGGGTGGCGTCGAACTGCTCGGCCGACAGCCGCTCGAACGGGGTCGTCTGCGGCCAGGCGCTGCCCGGCGCGGCCAGCATCGCCGCGGCAACGGCGAGCGCGGGCGGAATCGTCTTGCTCCAGATTCCCTTCATTCCAGATATCGCCGCGGGTCGAGGTGGAAAATTATCAGGGCACGGCGCCTGCGGCGCTCCGGTCCGGGAAAAACTCCGTGAGATCGTGGGGGAAATCGCTCATCCGCCACGAGGTGCCGGTCTCGGGAATGAGCGTGCGGGTGAAGCCGCGTTGTTCCCATGGTTCCAGGAGTTGCGGATCCCGGGCAAAGAGGTGCATGGGCGTCGCCCACGTGTCGGAGTCGTGGAGCGAGAGCTTCGGCGGCTGGTGATCGCCGATAACCGCGACCAGCGCCGGGCGGGGCGCGAACTCGCGCAGGAACCCGCCCACCACGCGGAACTGGTACTCCAGGCTCGTCACGTAGCGCTCGGACAGTTCGGCCAGGTCCCGGTAGTCGTCGTGGGCGATCGAGCGGAGGGGTCCCTCGTAGGCGGTCCCCGCGTCGAAGCGGCTCCAGGGGGTGACGTACGGCGGCACCGGCCAGTAGGGGATGTGGCTCATGATGAGGGAGACCTTGGCGAACAGCGGGCGGTCCGCGGTGCGGATTTCCCGCTGGTGGAGCGCGTAGAGGGTGTACTGGTCCGGAACCTCCCACCACCCCATCGCCGGCCCCCGGTAGCCGATTCCCTCCCGGTCGTAGATGCGGTCGAAGCCGTACCAGGCGCCCTCCGGCCACTCGCCCTGGATTCCCGGTTCGAAGGCGACGGTCCGGTATCCCGCCTCTCCGAGCAGACGGACGAGGCTGGCCCGCCCGGACCCGATCAACGCCCGGTAGAGCGCTTCGCGCTCCACCCAGACGCCCGAGAGCAGCGAGGCGTGGGCGCGCCAGGACCCCCCTCCGAAGGTGGGGCTCTGGACCTGCGCCGAGCGGTAGTCGAAGCCGCCGGCCTGCGCGTCTTCGGCCCAGCGCGCGGCCGCGGCCTCGAGCGCGGCGCGCCGCCCCGGATCCTGGAACGCCGCCACCCCATAGGACTCGAGGAAGATCACGTAGAAGTCGGCGCCCGCCAGGTCGGGAGCGCCGGGGAGCGGTGGATCGGTGATGGAGGCGGGCGGCTCGGCGGCCGGGGCGGCCGCAAGGTCCCGGGCGGCCAGCAGGGCAGAACCTCCGGGCGGGGAGAGCCACGGGAGGGCGAGCAGGACGAAAGCGGCGGCCGCGAATCCGGCGCGGCGCCGCCGGCCGAGGCGGGCTGCCGCTTCCGCGAGGATGCCCAGCGCGCGGACGATGAGCAGAAGCAGGCCGCCCAGGAGGAGGCCGCCAAGCGGAACCAGAACCGCCGGGGTCAGTACCGGACTCACGGTTGCCAGCATTTCCGCCACGTTCCCGAGGTGCGGCAGGTCGCCAGCCGGGTCGAGCGGGCGCCCGAGCAGTTCGAGGGCGATGAGGCCCGCGATCCGCGCGGAGGCCGCCACCAGCAGGGTCAGGGCGAGGAGAACCCGAAGCCAGCGGGGAGACCACCGGCCGCCGAGCAGGGCTCCGGCGCCCACCAGCACGAGCAGGTCCGGGGAGACTGCGGCCGTCGGGCGTACCCACGGGGCAGCCGAGGAGAACGAGATCGTCAGGAACAGGTTCAGGCCGACGAGCACCAGGGCGGCGCGCAGCCAGGAGCCTCGTTCGGAATGGGGGGCCTCGCCCGTCACCGGAACGGCGGGAGGGGGCGCTCCAGTCCGAAGTGCCGGTCGAGGGCCTCGAGGCCGAGCAGCAGGTGGGCGCCGACGTAGAGAAAGGCGTCGCCCGGGATGCGGTCGGCCACGGCATTCGAGACCAGGAACGGCGCGAAGGCCCGGATCGCGGTTTCGTCCCGGCGGCGGACGCCCATCTCGGTCAGCGTGCCCCAGATCTCGATTCCGGGACGTTTCTGCCGCGCCTCCTCCGCCGTGCGCCCGTAGTAGGCGAGCTTGAGACCCGGCATCCGGTCGCGGCAGAAGGCGAGCACGCGCGAGGCCACCTCCGGCGCGCCTTCGAGCACGGTCGCCGCGATCGCGGCGGCGTTCGAGGTCTGGACGATGTCGTTCGGCGAATACAGCAGCGTCCGGCGGTCGTCGAACAGTGTGGCCATCTCCGGCTGGAACACGTCGTAGATCAGTCCCGCCGGCGAGCGCGCGGCGCGGACGACCTCGTAGCTTCGCGCCGCCAGCTTCGCGAAATCCTGCCGGCCGGTGTGCCGGGCCACCCGCGCGACGTAGTCGGGGGCGTAGTCCACCAGGAAGGAGTTCGTGGCGAAGTCCCGGCTGCCGAAGTTGAAGTAGTTGCGGATAAGGAGCAGGCCGGCGGCATCGCTCGCGTGCCGCGCGTAGCCGTCCAGGATCGTGAGCGCCAGGTCCCGGTCCTCGTTCGCACCGAAGGCGAGCGCGCCCTCCCAGAGCCCCTCGGAGACCCGCAGCGCTTCGGTCGTCCCGGAAGCGTCGGGCGCGTCTTCCTCATCGGTGGGGACCGGCGTGCGCCGCCAGAGCACGAAGCCGCGGGTGTACGGATCGTCGGGCTCGTCCACGATCAGCCGGCGAACGGCGAAACTGCGAAGCGCCGCGTACATCTCGCGGTCGCCGAGCCGCGACGCCACCCGCAGGAGCTCACCCACGTCCACCGCGTAGGCGAAGCCGTCGGCCCGCGCCAGGTCACCGGCGAGCACCCTGCCCCGCACGTCCTGGTGGAGTGCAATCAGCGCCTCCCGCGTCGCTTCGGGCCCGGGCCAGATCGACGCCCGGCACGAACCGGCGGCAACGGCCAGGGCCAGCCCGGCCGCCATCCAGGTCCCGCTGCGCCCCATCCGCCCGAGAATAAGGGAACGTCGCGCGCCGGCTTGGAACGCCGGCTTCCAGCCGGCACGCGCGGCGCCCCCCCACCGGGAGAACTGGCGCGCCGCGCACGCCGCAACCCCCCATCCTCAGGACACACACGCTGGACCTTGCCGCCATCCGACCCGCCAAGTGCATGGAGTTCCCCGCCAAGTGCATGGAGTTCCCACCATCCGAACCCCCAAGTGCATGGAGTTCACCGCTATCCGACCCCTCAAGTGCATGGAGTTCACCGCTATCCGACCCCTCAAGTGCATGGAGTTCGCGCCGTCCGACTCCCCGAGTGCATGGAGTTCCTGCCCGCCGAACCGCCAAGTGCATGGAGTTCCCACCAACCGACCCGCCAAGTGCATGGAGTTCGCGCCAGCCGACCCGCAATGTGCATGGAGTTCCTCCCGGAATCCGCTACCGGGACGCGTTCCTCCCGCGCGAACCCACCCCCTACAATGGGCGGTTCCCTGCTGGCCGCCCGGGAAGGAGGCACTGCGATGCGTACTTCCGCCGTTGTTCTGAGTCTTGCCGCTGTGCTGGCCGCCGCCCCGGCGGCCGCGCAGCCGGAGTCGCTCGCCGCGCTCTACGCGTTGGGCGGGGCCGTTTCCGACACGAACGGGGACGGGGTCGCCGACCGGTTGAACGCCCGGGTCGTGCTGCCCGGCTCCCCCTCGGCGGCCGAGGTCGCGATCGCCGCGGACCTCGCCGCCCGGCTCGGATTCGAGACCCTGGCGCTCGACCTCCCGTTTCCCACCGACGCGGAGATGGAGATCGCCGTGGGCGACGAGGCGCTGTCCCGGCTGGGCGTGTCCGGGATGGGCGATCTGGCCGCCGGACGGGGCGCCGTCGAACTGCACACCGCGGGGGATTCCGTGATCGTCGCGGTCCGCGGCGGGGACGACGCCGGCCTCGCGGCCGCCGCGGCGTGGCTCGCCTCCCGGGCGCCCCACGTCTTCCGGACGGACGGCGAGTCCCTCGGGGACGTTGAGGCGGCGGTCATGAGCGCCGCCGGGGACTCCGCCACGGCCGCTCACACGGTGCGGGTGGAAGTCGAAGCCGGCGCGAACTCGCTGGCCTCCGCGGATGTGCGCGTCGCCACGGCCGATGCCGCCGCCGCGAACGCCGTCACCTCCGCCATCGAGTCCGCCGACGACCTGCGCTTCGACAGCCTCGCCACCCTCCGGGTGGTCGCCGCGCATGACGGCGGGGAGTCGGAGGCGTCGGTGAGCCACGACCCGCCCGCGGAGGAACCCGGACCCATTGCGGGCCGCCCCGGTTCCGGCGCCAAGGACGACCTCGCCCTCGGCGTCCTCTACGAGCCCGCGGGACTGCTGGGCGATTCGAACGGCGACCGCATCCCCGATCGGCTGGACTCGCGATTGGCGGTGACCGCCGAAGACCCGGGGGGCACGGTCGCGCTCGCCGCCCGGCTGGGCCTCGAGTCGTCGGGAATGGACTTCCCGGTGGCGGCCGCCGCGGGCGAGATCGACGAGCCGGGCGCCGCGCCGACCCTGGTGGTCATCGGGACCGCCGGCGAGAACCCGCTGCTCGCGGATCTCGCGGTTCCCGATCTCGGAGCCGGCGAGGGCTTCGTCGGGGTGATCCCGGAGGCGTTCGGCAAGAAGCCAGCCCTCGCGATCACCGGCGGCGACCAGGCCGGGCTGTCCCGCGCTCTCTACCAGACGGCCGTGGGCCTGCCCCACCTGGACGCCGCGAACCGCAAGAAGGACCACCCCACGGTCGACGCCGTCGAGTTCAACACCTGGAAGTTCCTCACGCAGCGAAGCCCCGGCGGGCAGGCGGCGGCGGCGCTCTACAAGCTGGAACGGATCGCGGCGGAGGTTTCCCATCTCGGGATCGAGAGTTCGAAGATCCTGGTTTCGATCAAGGACCCGGCACCGGGGCTCGACGACTTCGTCGCCGCGGCGGCGGAGCGGCTGGGACTCGGTGACGCGACCGTCGAACTCGATGACCGGAACGTGGACAACGCGGCCGTCCTCCACGAGGAGGAGTTCGCGGTCCCCTCCGAGGTCGAGGAGTTCCGGGGCATCGTGCAGGAGCGGCTGCTCCCGGCCGTCGGCCGGGGCGACCGGGTCCGCGTCACGGTCTTCCTGAGCGAGCCGGCCGCCGTACGCCACTCGCTCCGTGACGAGCTGGTGGCCGAGCTACGCGGCCGGGGCGCTTCCGTCTCGGACGGCGACGTCGTGGTCCTCTCGGCCTACCGTCAGGGCTACAGCTGGATCGAGGAAGTGGTCCTGCCCCGGCTGCTGGCCCTTCGGGAGGACGGGACGCCGACGGCGCGCGTCCGGCTGCTTTTCCGCGAGCACCGGCCGCCGCCGGAATGGCCGCAGCAGGCGATGCACACCCCGCTGCGCTGGCAGCACGCCATGTTCCCCGCCGACGAGATCATGGCCGAGGCGCTGGCGCTCGATCTGGGGGATGTGGGGTTCGAGTTGCGCACGGAAGCGGACGCCCCCGCCTACCGGGTGGTTGCCGAGGACGCGAACGGCGAGGTCCTGCTGAACGAGACGTTCGAGCCCCGGCTCGTCTCCCGCCCGTTCTTCGACCGGTATCCGGACTACGAGCTGATCCAGGTCACCACCGGGGGGATCACCGCCGAAGTGGATGGGGAGACCGTGGTGGACGAGCGGATCCGCATGGACGCCGAGGCGTTCTGGGACCACTACCAGTCGGACACCCTGGCCCGCGTCTACGACTACATCATGGAGCTTCACGACGGGAAACCGCGGGGGCCCGCGGATGCGCCGTACTTCGGCCAGTTGAAGGTAGTGCTCTCACTCTCGGAACCGGAGCGTCTGCTGGGGGTGGAACAGGAGGTCGAGTCCACCCACGACGCGATGCACGAGGACATCTACTTCGTGACCCACTCCTTCCTGCGCCACATCGGGCGGAACTCGCTGGGCACCGAGCTGACCTACGGCGGTCGGGTGATCCCGGAGATGCGGGGGAAGACCGACGGCACGCCCGGGACCGCGCACATCCTGTTCACGGGCTTCAAGACCAGCCGGCCGGCGATCGTGGTGGACTACACGACCGCCGACGGACGGACCGGCACCGTGCGGCGGAACATCCCAAAGGTAGAGGTGGGCCGCCCGAAGGCGATGACCGCGCGGGTGAGCGCCGGGAACGACGGGCTGGACAGCCTCCGGCTCTGGGTAAAGGTCGATACGGACGCAGACGAGCGGGACTACTACGTGGCACGCCACGGCGAGGACGACGCCGACGAGCGGATCATGTCCGCCGCGCAGGTCACGAGGGTCATGGAGCTGTTCGGGGAACTGCGCGGAGCCGGCCACTATGCGGACGAGCTGGCGTTCGCGGGGCTCGGCGAACTGGAGATCGCCGCCGCCTGGGACTGGGGATACGGGCCGGACACGCAGCGCGTGGGGACCCTGGCGGCGAATGGGGAGCCGCCGCCCTTCCCGGACATCATGAACTTCCGGGACGCGACCGGGAACGACGACGAGCTCGTGCAGTGGGACTCCCCGATCTCGCCTCCCGAGGCCTACGGGATCCTGGCGCGGATGTCCGAGTTCCCCGAAGCCACCGTTTACCAGATCGGCGAGAGCTACCTGGGCCAGTCCACCTGGGCGATGGACCTGATGCCGCCCATGGACGCGACGCACTGGTCGCAGCGGAAGGCGAGCCTGCTGAAGCCGACCATCGTCTACAGCGCCCGGCAGCACGCGAACGAGGTCTCCTCCACGTCGCACGTCCTGCGGCTCGCCGAGATGCTGCTCACCGATCCCGAGCGCACGAAGAACCTCGACAAGGTCAACATCGTCTTCCACCCCGTCCAGAACCCCGACGGCGCCCAACTCGCCTGGGACATGCACCAGTACAACCGGGACCACATCCTGCACGCCGGCTACTGGGCGTCGCTCGGAATCGACTCCACGACGGACAGCGACGAGCCGATGCCGATCTATCCGGAGGCTGAGGTCCGCCCGCGTCTCTGGCGGATGTGGCTTCCGGACATCTTCCTGAACCCGCACGGCTACCCGGCGCACCAGCTCGTCCAGCTCTTCAGCGAGTTCAGCGGACTGGTCCGGGCCGGCCGACGCACCGAGCGGAACTGGGGGTTCAACAAGGGCTGGTTCATGCCCGGCTTCGACGTGGTGGACGACCCCGAGCTGCCGCGCCACAAGGACGCGGCGATCAAGATCCGCGGCTACATCACGAACGCCATCCAGGACACGAGCCTGGTGAGGACGATGAACGAGCGGACCTACGACCGCTACCGCCGCTACGGGATGCAGTTCGAGCCCGAGGTGTTCCATATGGATCTGCACAACGGGGTGAACATCCAGATGCCCATCAAGGGCCGGCGTGCGAGCTCCCCCGGGCGTGGAGGCCGCGGCTACGACCCGAAGATCACCATCTGGGCGGGGGGCACCGAGGCTCCGGACGAGCCGGCCTACGGCGACTGGATGGTGGTCGTGGCATCAGCCGGCCTCGCCTGGGATACCGCGGTTCTGCAGTACCTGCTGGACGGCGACCACCAGGTCAACCGGAACACGAGCGAGTTCTTCGGCGGGGTTTCGATCCGGCTGGATCGGCCAAGGCCGCCTGAAGAGAGCGAGGAGGAAGAGGAGGAGTAGGAACCCGGAGCGGCGGGTACGGCTTGGAACGCCGGCTTCAGCCGGCACAGCGGGCCTCCGGCCCGCGACGGCGTGCCGTCGAACGAGCCGGATCACAGACAGGGGCTCGCAACACCCTCCCCTCTAGAATTTCGGCGTGCCGGAATCGCGTTCCCTCACCGGGGTCATTCTGCAGGTCTGGGTCACTCCACGGTCCTCTCAGGAGCGGCTCACGCGACTGAAGGACGGGAGGATCAAGGCCTACGTCTCCCCTCCCCCCGAGCGCGGCAAGGCGAATGTCCGGCTGATCACGCTCCTCGCCGATCGGCTCGGGGTTCCGCGTAGTGCGGTCCAGATCGTCGCCGGAACGGCCCATCCCAAGAAACTGGTTCGGGTCGCGGGCCGCACCGAGGCCGAGGTCGAAGAGCGGATCCGGCCCCTGCCGTCGGGGCAACCCTTGAAGCCGGGGGGGCGCCGCTGGCGCGATCGCCGCGGTTTAATCAGAAGGCGGCGGAGGCGCGCCGCGCGATCGAGCTGATCGGGCTGCGGCGTCCAGGTAGCGCCGTGGGAACTGGTTTCGCCGCAGGAACGCGCGAAGCACCGAGGCGACCTCGTCGGGCGCCTCTTCCGCCAGGAAGTGCCCGCACCGTTTGAACTCGCGGCACTCGTAGTCCCACATGGCGGACCTCCATCGATCGAGTTCCTTTCGGCGAAAGGCCCTGTCCCTGCACCCCCACAGGATGAGTACCGGCTTGTCCGCAAAGCGGGCGTGTTCCTTCCAGATCGAGTCCAGCCAGTCGCGCGCTCCCACGATGTGTCCGGGCAGCGCGGCGCTCGCGCAGCGCTTCTCCGGGTCCGCCTGCGCGTTCCGGTAGTGCTCCATGACTTCGGGCGTGAGCACGCTCCGGTCGCCGACCGCCATCGGCATGAGCCGGTTCACGAAGAAGTTGCGGCGCCTGACGAGGTACTGCCCGAGCGGGCTCGACATGAAGAAGGAGAAGGACCGGAAGTGGAGGTCGCCTCCGACCGGCCAGCACCAGGTGTTCGAGATGACGATGCGACGGACCCGCCCCGGTTGTTTTCGGGTGCAATCCAGACCGATGGGCCCTCCCCAATCCGACATGTACAACGTGATATCCCGGAGCTCGAGGTGGTCGAGGAGCGCCGCGAGGTTCCGTGCGTGCGTTTGCGGATGATGGTCTTCCGACGAGCTGCTCCGCGACGAGAGGCCGAAACCGATGTGGTCGGGCGCGATGCACCGAGCGTGCGAACGAAGCGCCTTGACCAGGTGGCGGAACTCGAAGGACCAGCTCGGGTTCCCGTGGACGAAGACGATGGGGTCACCGGAACCCTCGTCCACGAAATGCATCTGCTGGCCCGAGGGGGTCGCAAAGAACCTGCTCTCGAAGGGGAACAGGTCGTCGGAAACCCACTCTGGGCGGACGACGGACTCACGGTGACCCACGCGGGGTATCGTTCCATAGTTTCCCTGCGAACGAAAACATAAGGCCAAGACAATAGGTGCGTTATCAACAGCACGCGGAAGCTGCGGCAGTTCCCGGGATTCCTGGTTTCGGGCCGTGCTCCGCCCTGGCGGGGCGTGTCATTCATCGCTGTGCGGGCGCGCCGCGCGTGCCGGTCTGGAGGCCGCCACCGCGAGGACCGGCCGCCGGTCCCGGGCCTCCGCGCGCTCTGCGCGGATCGGCGAAAACGTGGTTTCGACCGCCTTTGGCGGTCGAGTCGAACTCGGATTCTCTCGCCGGATTCATCCTGCAGGACTGAAGCCGGGGGGCCGGCGCTGACGCTCTCGCCACGGCTTGATCAGAAGGCGGCGGAGACGCGTGGCGCGATCGAGTTGATCGGGCTGCCGCGTCCGGCGTTCCGCCAGGATGACGCCCGCCGCGGCAAACGGGCGGATTGCTACACTCCGCGCCCTTTGCGCAGGCTACTGTCAAGGTTCCGTGAGCCGCATCGGTACCGCTGGCTGACCAGCGCGGCCGTGTGCGTCGCGATCCTCGGCGGCTGCGGGTCCGACCAGCCACCAACCGCTCCGCGTGTTGCGAGCGACTTGCCGCCGCCGCCCCCGCCACTCGGCACCGGCCCCGAGCCGTGCGTCAATGGCCGCGCGGGCGACTTCCCCTGCGACGGCATCTCACTGCGCAGCCGGACGACTCTCACCGTGATGGGCGGCACCAGCGGCAACGACATCTGGGGTTGGTCCGATGGGGAGGCAGGCCCGGAATACGCCCTGATGGGTCTGAACACCGGCACGGCCTTCGTGGACGTCTCCAACCCGGAAGACCCGGTCTTTCTCGGGCGGCTTCCCAGCGCGACCGAGGCTTCGTTCTGGCGGGACATCAAGGTCTATCGGGACCACGCATTCATCGTCGCGGACAACGCCGGCGCCCACGGCATGCAGGTGTTCGATCTGGCGCGGCTCAGGGGGTTGACGGCGTCCCGAACATTCGAGGCCGATTTCGTGTACCGCGAGTTCGGGCCTGCCCACAACCTGGCGATCAACGAGGAGACAGGCTTCGCCTACGCGGTATCAACGGACACCTGCGAAGGTGGTCTGCACATCATGGACCTCCGCGTGCCGACCAATCCGCAGTTTCGGGCCTGCCACGCAGAGGCCCCGGTACACGATGTCCAGTGTGTCGTCTACCGCGGGCCCGACGTCGAGCATGTCGATCGGGAGATCTGTGTCAGTTCCGCCGAAGGCCACGTCGCGGTGGTGGACGTCACCGACAAGTCCGCGCTCCGGACCCTGTCCTCCATCATCTACCCGGAATTCAGCTTCGTCCATCAGGGATGGTTGACGGCGGACCACCGGTTCTTCCTGCTGGGAGATGAGGGGGACGAGACCGATTTCGGCGTGCCCACGCGCATGCACGTGTTCGACGTTTCAGACCTCGACGCTCCGGAGTACCTCTTCCCGCACGAGTTGGAAACCCAGGCGACGGACCACAATCTGTACGTGCGAGGCAACCTCGTCTTCGCGGCGAACTACAGCTCCGGCCTCAGGGTCCTGGAGATCGGCGATCTGGCGAACCGGGAGCTCGAGGAGGTCGCCTTCTTCGACACGTTCCCGCAAAACGACGATGTCGACCTCTGGGGCGCCTGGAGCGTGTATCCCTACCTGCCGTCGGGAACGGTGATCGTCAGCGACATGCGCAACGGGCTGTTCGTCCTTTCGCTGCCGTAACGCGGCGCTGCGAACCGTGGACCGGGGGATGCCGGTCCCGGGCCTCCGTGCGCTCTGCGCGGATCAGCGAAAACGTGGTCTCGACCGCCTTTGGCGGTCGATGCCGGCCGGAGGCCGGCGCTCCGAGCCGTTCCCCGCCCTAGGGCAAGTGTTCGCGGGTGAGGTTGCGGGGGCCGGTCTCGGTGACCAGGACGTTGTCCTCGATGCGGACGCCGCCGTAGGGCGTGAGGGCATCGACGGCCTCCCAGTTGATCGCGTCCCGGTTCTTCCCGTTCCGCCAGCCGTCGAGCAGCATGTCGATGAAATAGACGCCTGGTTCCACCGTCAGGACGTGGCCCGGCTCGAGGGTGCGGGTGCTGCGGAGCATCGGATGCGCCTTCGGCGGCGGGGCGCGGCGGCCATCGGGATCGGCCAGGTGGCCTCCCACGTCGTGCACCTGGATGCCCAGAAAGTGGCCGAGCCCGTGCGGGAAGAAGACCCGGCTAAGACCGCTCGCGACGGCTTCCTCGGCGGACACGTTGATGACGTTCTCGTCCTTGAGGACGCCCGATAGCGCGAGGTGCGCCTCGTGGTGGAGCTCCGCCCAGGGACGCCCGGCCCGCACGTCCTCGCAGAGCGCCTGCTGGGCGCCTTCCATCGCCGCGATCAGGGAGCGGAAGCGGTCTTCCGCCGAGGAGGCGGCAAAGGTCCTGGTGATGTCGGAGGCGTAGCCGCGAACGCGCGCCCCGGCGTCGATCAGGAGACTCCGTCCGTTCCGCACGTCCGGCCGCTTGCCCTCGTAGTGGAGAACGGCGCCCTTCTCGTTGAGCCCGACGATCGTCGGATAGGGCAGATCCGCTTCCAGTCCGCCGACCGCGGCGAGGAAGGCGCGGTGCACCTCCAGCTCGCTGCCCCCGTCCTGGAAAGCGGCCTCCGCGGCGATGTGTCCCTCGGCCCCCACGCGGTTCGCCTCGCTGAGGCACTCCACCTCATAGCCCGTCTTGATCGCGCGGCGCCAGTCGAGCCGGGTCAGGAGCGCCGGCGGGTTGTGCGCGAGCCCGAGGGTTTCCGAGACGCCCCCGCTCTCCGCGATTCCGGCAGACCGTCCCTTCGGGAGTCGCTTCGTGATTTCGGAGATCTGCCGCTTGCGGGTGCCGCACTCGGCGATCCTGAACCCTTCGGTCCAGAAGGCGTCCCCGATCCGCTGTGGCTCGTACCAGAAGTCGTCGGGGGAAAGGGTCGCCAGAAACGGCTTCTTCCCCGGACGGATCAGGAGAAGGTGATCGGGTCCCTCCCAGGGACAGAAATGGAGGAAGTGGGCGTTCGCACGGTAGGGAGCCGGCTGGTCGTCCCGGAAATAGAAGTACTGCGGACCCGAGGCCAGGACCAGCGCCGCGTAGCCGGTCTTCCGGAGATCCTCGGCGATTCCCTCGAGGCGGATTTCGAGATGTTCGCGAAACAGGCTGGTGAGATCGTCGGTCATGGTGCGCGGAGGATACGCCGCCACCGCGCGTGGGTCATGCCATGATTCGCGCCATGGCCGATCGCAGGAGCGCAACCGGGCTCCTGGTCTGGCCGCTCCTGCTGGTGCTGGCCGCGTGCGGCGACTCCCAGGGCAGTCCGGCCTCGGCGGCATCCCCAGCGGAGCCCGCGCCGGCCCCTGCGCCACCCCCGGAACCCCCTCCCCCGCCGGAGTCCGACCCGCCCGAAGTCTTCGGTTACCGGGTGGTCCGGGAGTTCCCGCACGACCCGCGGGCGTTCACCCAGGGGCTCTTCTTTCACGACGGCTTCCTCTACGAGAGCACGGGACTCCGGGGTGAATCCACCCTCCGGCGGGTCGAGCTCGAGACCGGCGAGGTCCTGGAGCAGCGCGCACTGCTGCCGCAGTTCTTCGGCGAGGGGGCAGCCCTCGCGGGGGACTACATCTACCAACTGACCTGGGAAGCCGAAATCGGTTTCGTCTACACCCGGGAGCCGTTCCGCCTAGTGCGCGAGTTCCGCTACTCCGGCGAGGGGTGGGGGCTCACTTTCGACGGGGAGCACCTGGTGATGAGCAACGGCACCGACGAGCTGCGCTTTCTGGATCCGGACACGCTGCGCCAGGTCCGGACGCTCCGGGTGACCGCCGACGGGGAGGCGCTCCCGCAGTTGAACGAGCTGGAGTGGATCGAGGGGGAGATCTGGGCGAACATCTGGACCCAGGATCGCATCGCCCGGATCCGGCCAGATACCGGAGAAGTCACGGCTTTCGTCGATCTGACCGGCATCCTGCCGGGCGCGCTCCGGCGGCAGTATCCGGAGTTGGACGTCCTGAACGGCATCGCCTGGGACCCGGAGAACGGCCGGATCTTCGTGACCGGGAAGAAGTGGCCGACGCTCTTCGAGATCGAGTTGGTCGAGCCGTGAGCGCCGGGATGGGCCTTCGGAAGCGCCACCGGATCGGCTTCTGGGTCGGCTTCGCTGTCCTCCTGCTGAGCATCTGGCCGCTCTATCCCTGGATCGCGGGTATCCGGCCGCTCGTTCTCGGAATGCCGTTCTCCATGTTCTGGCTGGTGCTGATGATCGCCACCGTGTTCTTCACCTTCCTCACGATCTTCACGAAGGACCGCGAGGACGACGAAGCCCTCGACCGGGAGTACCAGGAGTAGGCCCCAGCCATGGACGCCTGGGTCATCGTCTTCCTGACGACCATCGCCTACCTGCTCGTCACGCTGGCGATCGGGGTGGTCTCGGGGCGGAACGTCTCGAACACGCCCGAGGGCTACGTCGCGGGCGACCGCAGCCTCGGCTTCCTCGTCCTCTACTTCATCATGGGGGCGTCCATCTACAGCGCCTTCGCGTTCCTCGGGGCGCCGGGCTGGGCGTATTCCCGCGGGGCGGCGGCGTTCTACATCGTCTCCTACGGGACGGTGGGCCTCCTGCCCTGGTACTTCCTCGGGCCGCGGATCGCGATGCTCGGCCGCCGGTTCGGGTTCGTGACCCAGGCCGAGTTCTTCGCCCACCGGTTCGAGAGTCCGAAGGCGATCCCCGCGATCATGGCGGTGATGAGCGCGGCGGCGCTCATCCCGTATCTCGTGATCCAGATGAAGGGAGCGGGCTACGTCTTCTCGGTGGTCACCGAGGGACGGATGCCGGAATGGGCGGGCGCCGCGCTCGCCTACGGTGTGGTGCTCATCTACGTCGCCCGCAGCGGCGTCATGGGCGTGGGCTGGACGAACACCTTCCAGGGCATCCTGATGCTCAGCCTCGCGTGGGGCCTCGGGCTCTACCTCCCCTGGAAGCTCCACGGCGGGATCGGACCGATGTTCGAGGAACTGGCCGCGAGCGCGCCCGAGCTGCTGGTCGCGCCGGGGCTCGACGCCGCGGGGTCCCCCTGGGGGTTCGGGGCCTACTCGAGCGCGGTGCTCATCTCCGTTCTGGGCTTCTCGGTGTGGCCGCACTACTTCATGAAGATCTACGCGGCCCGGAGCGTCCGGACGCTGAAGCGGATGGTCGTCTTCTACCCCACCTTCCAGATCTTCCTGATCCCGGTCCTGTTCATCGGGTTCGCCGGCGTCATGACCTATCCGGGAGTGGAGCAGGCCGACACCATCCTGCCGACGATCCTGATGGACCTCGATCTCTCGGCCATCACCGTCGGGCTCTTCTGCGCCGGGGCGCTCGCCGCCTCCATGAGTTCGGGAGACGCGATCCTGCACGCCGGGGCGTCGGTACTGGTCAAGGACCTCGAAGTGCCGCTCCGCGGGGTCCGCCGGACGCCCGCCGCCGAGACCCGGCTCATCCGCTGGATGGCGCTCGGGATGGGCTCGCTCGCCTACTACCTCGCGGTGGGCTCGGAGGCGTCGCTGGTCAGTCTTCTGCTCATGTCCTACGGCGCGATCGCCCAGTTCTTCCCGCTGATGATCGCCGCCATGTTCTGGCGGCGGGCCAGCCGCGAGGGCGCCGTCTACGGACTCCTCGCCGGCTGCGCGGTGACTCTCGCCCTGAACATCTGGCCCGAGTTCGCCCTCCTCGGAGTCCATCCGGGCATCTACGGAGCGGTGGCGAACGTCCTGGTCATGGTGCTCGTGTCGCTCCGCACCGATCCTCCGGCGCCGGACCGGATCGAGCCCTACATGATGCGGACCGCGGGGAATCGGTGACGTCGCCCTACCTCAGGGACCTCCGGTGGCTCATCGCGATCTTCCACAGCCCGAAACGCACCTTCGCCGAGATCGGCGAAACGCCAGGCGTCGCGGTCGTGGCGGCAGTGCTGCTCCTGCTCCTCGCTGTCGCCTCTGCCTCCGGCGGGAACCCGGCCGGCGGCAGCGGGGTAACGGCAGCCTTCCTCGTCCCGGCGCTGGTGGCGATCGGCTGGCCCTTCGTCGTGTCCGGTTTGTACCTGTTCGTTTTCGACCTCTTCGGCGCCGAAGCCCGCTACCGGGTGATCCTCTCGGTGGCGCTCCACGCCATGTGGTTCGTCCTCGTGGTCGATCTGGTGTTGGGACTGGCGGGGCAACTCGTCGTGGACGGGAACTCGTTTGGGGTCCGCGAGAGGCTGATCTCCTCGTTCGGGGTCGATGCGGCCCTGGCCCGCGAACTGGGCTTCATGCTCGACCCGCTGGAAATCGGCCGGCTGCTCTTGATGGGGCTTGGCTTCGCCATCGCCCTGGACATCGCGCGTTGGATGTGCTTCGCGGTCGTGTTCGCGGGATGGCTCGGTTTCCACCTGCTCCCCGTGATTCGGTTCCTGCTCTTCTGAGGCCTCTCGTGGATCATCCAGTCCGCCCTCGGCGCCGCGTGCTGCGACAATCGCCAGAGGCAATCCGTATGGCCAGAGACGGCGCGATGTGTATGGCGCTCCTGCTCACGCTTCTCACGGCCGGGCTCTGGTCTCCGGCGCCCGGATGGGCGCAGGGCGTCACCACCTCCGATCTCGAGACCGCGGCCGGGAACACCTCCGAGTGGCTCATGTACGGCCGGGACTACCACGCCCACCGCTACGTGGAGCTGGACCAGATCACCCCGGACAACGTGGGGAACCTCGATCCGGTCTGGGTGTTCGCCACCGGCGGCGCGAACCGGGGTCTCGAGGCCACGCCGCTCCTTCACGAGGGCGTGATCTACCTGTCGGCCGATGAGTCCCGCGTCTTCGCAGTCGACGCCCGCACCGGCGGGAAGCTCTGGGGCTACGACCCCGAGATCGGCGTCGAAGTGGAGCGCGTGTTCTGCTGCGGCTCCATCAACCGCGGGGTGGCCCTCTTCGGCGATCTCGTCTACGTCGGCACCATGGACGCCCGGCTGGTGGCGCTCGACAAGGACACCGGCGAGGTGGTCTGGGAGGTCGAGGTCGCCGACTGGGAGCATGGCTACAGCATCACCGGCGCGCCGCTCGTGGTGAACGGAATGGTCCTGACCGGCATGGCCGGCGGCGAGTACGGGGTGCGCGGCTTCGTGAAGGCGTACGACGCCGCCACCGGAGAGCACCGTTGGACCACCTACACCATCCCCGGGCCCGGCGAGCCGGGCAACGAGACCTGGCCGGGCGACACCTGGAGGAACGGCGGCGGCCCCACCTGGACCACCGGCGTCTTCGATCCCGAGCTGAACCTCGTCTACTGGAACACCGGAAACGCGGCCCCCTGGAACTGCCAGGTGCGGAAGGGCGACAACCAGTGGACCGCGGCCACCATCGCGATCGACGCCGATGACGGGAGCATCCACTGGGGCTTCCAGTACACCCCATGGGACTGCTGGGACTACGACGCGGTCAGCACGCCCGTGCTCGCCGATGTCACCCTGCCCGGCCACGGGCCGGTGAAGGCGCTCTTCCACCACGACAAGAACGGCTTCTTCTACGCGCTGGACCGCACGAACGGGCGCTTCCTCTACGGCGACCCCATCGTCCCGGGCATCAACTGGGCCTTCGGACTCGACCCCGAGACCGGTCGTCCGGACGTGAACCCGGACATGGTGGCCCAGTCAGGCGGCCCGGAAGTCGGTCCCATCATTCCGAGCCTCGAGGGCGCGATCGACTGGCAGCCGCTGGCCTACAACCCGGAGCGCCAGGCGCTCTATTTCATGTCCAACCAGTGGGCGATGGGCTACCGGTTCTGGGCGGAGGACGAGTTCGAGCCGCCGACGCTCGGGCAGTGGTACCTGGGCGCGGACTACCAGCAGTACCTGACGAGCGAGAACCCGGGGAACTTCGTCGGCTTCGACGTGGTGAACCGCGAGGTGCTGTGGCGGGTGGTAAGCCCGGCGCCCTTCTGGGCGGGCGCGGTCGCCACCTCCACGGGGCTGGTCTTCACCGGCGACATGCGCGGCTACTTCATGGCGATCGACGGCGCGAGCGGCGAGGTGCTCTGGCAGTTCCAAACCGGCTCGGGGATCATCGGAAGCCCCATCACCTACGAGCTCGACGGCGTCCAGTACGTCGCGGTCCCTTCCGGAGGGATCGGCGGCGACATGACCTTCTACTACACCGAGCCGAAGGCCGGGAACCTGTGGGTGTTAGCGCTGGACGGCGCCCGTCCGGTGCGCGAACAGGCGGGGACGAATCTGGTCACCCTGCCCGGCGGACTGCCCCGGGTGGGCGAGCCGGGCGCCACCCTGGGCGGACGGGTGCTCCCGGGGTATGGCTTCCCGCCGACGGAAGGCCAGGAACCGGTCCGGACCCCGCCCCCGGCCGCTCCGCCGGCAACACCGGCCGGCGAGGAAGCCAACCCGCTCCTGGACGACGAAGCGGCGATCGCCGCCGGTGAACGGATCTATCGCTCCGCGTGCGTCGGATGCCATCTGGCGGGCGCCGGAGCGGGAGAGAACGTCTTCCGGAGCCGGCTGACCCACCGCCGGTTTTACGAGGTCGTCGCGGACGGGGTCGAAGAGAACAACATGCCGGCCTTCGGGGAACTGCTCACGGCCGACGAGATCTGGCAGGTCCACGCGTATCTGATGTCGCGCGACCGTCCCTGAGAGACGGTCGTCCCCGGCGGCATAGCCGCTGGCAGCGACGGTTTGCACGCTGTCGCTGGCGCACGCCCGCCGTGGCGTAAGGTAGGTGTGTGTCACGCACCACCGTAGACATCGATGACAAGGCCTGCGCCGCCGTCATGCGCCGCTACGGGCTGACTTCGAAACGGGAAGCCGTCAACGTGGCGCTCCGCCTGCTCGCTGCCGAACCCCTGCCCCTTGGTGAAGCCCGGCGTCTTCGTGGATCGGGCTGGGTCGGCGATCCGAAGGAAATGCGCTGTCGTCGCATCCGCTCGCCTGCCTCCGAGTGATGGAAGCCAGCGGCTTCGAGACGTTCGGAACGCCACACCTGGTGGCGATGTCGCTGACGCTGGCGCTACCGGCGCTGCTCGCGGTGGTCGCCCGCCGGCTCGGCGGGGCAGCGCCGAAGGCCATCGCGTGGCTCCTCGCCGGGATGCTGCTCGCAAACGAGCTCACCTACTGGACCGTGCGGATCAGCCAGATCGGGCTGGACGGCTGGATCCGGAACCACATGCCCCTCCACCTGTGCGGCGTCGCGGTGTGGTTGACCGCCCTGACGCTCCTGTTCCGCAACGAGAAAACCTACGAGATCGTCTATTTCTGGGGCCTGGTCGGCGCCGCCAACGCGGTCCTCACGCCCGGCGGGCTGGCGGTGGACTTCCCTCAGTACCGCTTCTTCCAGTATTTCGTCGCCCACTCGGGCATCGTGACCGGGGTGCTCTTTGCGACCTGGGGCCTCGGGATGCGGCCGACGCTGCGCGGGATGTTCCGGGCGTTCGGCTATCTGGCGGCCTTCGCCGCGTTCGTAGCCGTGGCCAACCTGGCGCTCGGCTCGAACTTCATGTGGCTCTCGGGGCCGCCGCCCGGCACGGTGTCACCCTTCTTCGCGGCGCCGTGGCCGTGGTATCTGCCGATCCTGGCGGCGGTCGGCCTCACCATGTTCTTCGTGGTGCTGTCGCCGTTCCTCCTCAGCGACTGGTGGCCGAGACGGGCAGGCGCGGCGGAAGAGAAGTGATGCGCGTCCCGGACGCTTGAGCGATACGCGCTTCGCGGCCCCGCGCGCCGCGGTGCCGGCTGAAGCCGGCGTTCCAGGCCGGTAGCGCGCCCTAAGGCCGATCGGCCTCCCGCGCCGCGCGGAACTCGCTGGTCTCGCTCCACTCGGGCCAGATGTCCGCGTCGGCGAGACGCCGGCCCATCTGGTAGAGGAACTCGAGGTCGTCCACCATGCCCGAGAGGTCGTACCAGTCCTGCACCTCGTCGCCCGGCTTGTGGTACGCCTCGGCCACGTAGGTGGCGCGGGCCTCCATCCCGAAACCGGGGGGCTTGCCGATGAAGTCCACCCCACCGTCGGGGTAGAAGGCGGGAATCCCGACCTTCGCGAACTCGAAGTGGTCCGAGCGGTAGTAGAAGCCCTTCTCCGGTTCGGGGTCGGGGGTCAGAAAGCGTTCGCTCTCGGCGGCGACCGCGGCGGCGATGTCATCCAGTTCCGACTGCCCGAGGCCGACCACGGTGATGTCGTTGGTTCGTCCCCAGACGTTCATCCCGTCCATATTGATCGCCGCGACCGTCTCCGCCGACGGATAGAGCGGGTTCTGGGCATAGTGACGCGACCCGAGCAGCCCGGTCTCCTCCGCCGTCACCGCGAGGAACAGGATGCTGCGGCGCGGCGCGCCCTCGGCGACGAAAGCCCGCGCCAGCGCCAGCAGGCCGGTGGTGCCGGTGGCGTTGTCGAAGGCGCCGTTGTAGATGTTGTCGCCCTCCATCCCGAGCACCGTGCCGAGGTGGTCCCAGTGCGCGGTGTAGATGACCGTCTCGCTCGGCGCTTCCGATCCGGGAATGCGGGCTACCACGTTGTTGGAGTCGATCTCGCGGTGCGACGTCTCGAGCGTGAAGCTCGCGGTGACCCCAAGCGGGATCGGAGTGAAGTCCGGGTAGGTGGCCGCCCGGCGCGCCACCTCGAAATCCAGCCCGGCGGCACTGAAGAGCGAGACCGCCTGCTCCCGGGAGATCCACCCCTCGACCTCCAGCCGGTCCAGGTTGCCGCCGGGGGTCCTCAGGGCGAACTGCTCGCCCGTCCAGGACCCGCTCACCACCTCCCAGGGATATCCCGCCGGACCGGTCTCGTGGATGATCAGCGCACCGAGCGCCCCCATCGCGGCGGCCTTTTCGAACTTGTAGGTCCAGCGGCCGTAGTAGGTCATCGCATCACCGCCGAAGTGGTGCTCTCCGGGAGGATCGTTCACCAGCACCACCAGGATCTTGCCGGCGACGTCCGTGTCCCCGAAGTCGTCCCACCGGTACTCCGGCGCCTGGACGCCGTAGCCGACGAAGAGCAGTTGTCCGGACGCATTGACCTCGGGTACCACCCGCTGCGTCCAGGCCACGAAGTCCACCGCGGGCTCCCAGTCGCCCCCGGGGTCTGACGAGGCCCGCATCGTGATCGCGGTCGAACCCACGAGGGGCACGGCCTGCACCCAGGTTCCGTCGGGATTCCCGGGTTCGAGTCCGAGTTCCTCGAAGCCGGCGGTCAGGTAGGCGACGGTCTTCTCTTCTCCGGGGGACGCGGGCGCCCGCCCGCCGAACTCGTCCGAGGACAGCGTGGAGATGTGCGCGAGGAGACGGTCCTCGTCGAAACGCGCGCCGCCACAGCCGGCGAATGGCAGGGCTGCGATCAGGGCGACCACGGAAGCCGCCGGGGTCAGGGGGCGAAGCATCGAACTCCTCCTTGGGAGGGAACAAAGTCTGCCAGAATCCCGTCTTTGTTGACGTTCCGCGCCGTCGGCGCGGATTCCCGACCGACCGGAGGTTGCTCCGGAACAGGAGCCCCTTCGATGCCGACTTCCTTCTCCTCCGCCTGGGCGCTCGTCCGCACCCCGGTCCTGATCACCCTCGCGGTCACCGCGGTCCGCCTGCTCGGGGCCCTCGGCGGCTTGCCGGATTTCCTCGTGAACCGCGAGGCCGGCGGCGCCGGCGCCATCATCGGGATCGTGTGGCTGTCGCCCATCTTCGCGGTCTGGTTCGGGAGGCGGCACGCGAGCGCCGGGGAAACCGGCTTCGTCAGCGCGCTGCGGACGAACTTCGTCTACGGGCTCGGTGCCCGGATCCCGGTCATCCTGATCATGCTGTTCGCCACCCTCGGAGACTGGGGTACCCACTACGACGCCTACCCGCCGGACATGGAGGCGACGATGGGCCTCATGGGCCAGTGGTTCTGGGGTGGGTTCGTCCCGCAGGTCCTCTTCTGGCTCGTGTTCTGGACGACCCTGCTCGGCGGCCTCATTACCTGGCTGACCGCGAAGTTCAGCGCCCGGAGCGCCTGACCCTTTGGCCTCAGACAGCGCGGACCTCCGCTTCCCGATCGGCGACTTCGCCGACCCCGGCGTGATCACCGAGGATCACTTGGGCACCTGGCTCAAGGACCTCGCCGCCCTGCCGGGGGACCTGCGCAGGACCGTGACCCCGCTCGACGACGCGCAACTGGACACGCCCTACCGTCCCGGAGGGTGGACAGTGCGCCAGGTGGTCCATCACCTCCCCGACAGCCACCTGAACTGCTTCCTGCGCTTCCGCTGGGCCCTGACCGAGGACCGTCCGGTCATCAAGCCCTACGACGAAGCGGCGGTGGCGGAACTCCCGGACTACCGGTCGGCGCCGGTCGGGCATTCGCTCGACCTGCTCGACACCCTGCACGCACGCTGGGTGGATCTGATCCAAAGCCTCACTTGGGACCAGCTCCAGCGGACGTTCGTGAACCCGGAGTCGGGCGAAGGTTCACTCGCCCGCATGGTCGGGGTCTACGCCTGGCACGGACGGCACCATCTCGCGCACATCGAGCAGGCGCTCGCGCGCGAAAACGGCGGCTGACAGGCAGCAGCCTCAGTAAGCGACCGACAGCCGGAAGCGCGCGCCCGCCCGGGCGGCCGCCGAGAGGACGGCCTCCAGCTCGGTGAGTTCGGTGAGCAGCGTGTCCTCACCGGGAAAGGCGTCCGGATCCGCGGAGACCGTCGCAAGCAGCGTCTGGACCAGGCGCAGTCCATCGTGGGCGTCAAACCATCCCGCCGGGGTCACGGCGTCCACGTCCGAATCGAAATTCAGATCCGACGCGAGGATCTCGGACTCCTCCGGACTCAGGCTGACGAATTCGTCGAGCGGCCGCAGGCCGGCCTCCTCGGCGGCCTCCGAGAGTTCCCAGCGCGCCTGATTGAGGGCGTACCCCTCGAACCCCTCGGGAGTGACCCCGGCGACCTCACGGTCGAGGGCCACCGAGATGCCTACGCCCAACGGGTGTCAGTCGGTGTTCGCGAAAGCGGGGTGGTACGCCATCTCCCCGGCTTCGACGCGCATGGGCAGCCGGTTCTGCGCCGGGGGCGTGGGACAGGTGGTGAAGGCGTTGAAGCCGCAGGGCGGGTTCACGGCACGGTTGAAGTCCACCACGGCGCGTCCGTCCTCGGGCGGCGGCGCGGTCAGGAAACGCGCCGAGCGATAGGTCTCCGCTCCGCTCGTGCCGTCCGACATGACGAAGAACAGGTTGCCGTTCGCACGGGTGAAGGCCATCATCCGGACTTCCTGCCCCTCCCAGTCGAAGACGAACTCCCCGTCGGAGACGTACTCCTCGATGTCTCCGCGGATGTTGATCGCCTCCACGTGGAGCCGCTCGGGGAAACGCTCGAAGGCGCCGGCCACGCGGAACCGCGGATCGAGCGGGAACCACTTCCGTCCGGTGAAGTTCGTGCGCAGCGGGTTGTCGAGGTCGCGCAGCCGGAGGGCCCGGCGCTCACCGCTGTAGTGAAGCCAGAACCAGAGGCGGTCATCGAGGTGGAGCGCGCCGTCCTCGCCCAGCACGAGTTCGCCTTCGGTGAACGGCTCGCCTCCCACGGTCGCGGTCACTCCCTCGGCCACGCGGGCGAACGCCTTCCCCTCCGCCGTCCACGAAACCGTCACCGCCACCTCGGGAAACCGGTCGGGCAGACGCAGGTCGGCATCCTCACCGCTGCCGACGACGTGATCGCGGACGGTGAGGAAGTGCAGATCGGCCACCGTCAACCAACTCCGGTCCGCTGTCAGTTCGTCCTCGACCCGCTGGCGGTAGGCCTCCTCCCCCTCACGCCACGCCGCTTCGTCCAACGGCGCGGGGCCGCTCGTACAGGCGGTTCCGGCGAGCAACAGGATGGCGAGCAGGAAACCGGAACCGAGGTAAGTACGCATGGAGAGATTGTAAGTTCGCGGAGCGAACCCAGGGCAAATCCGACTGCTGCGCACCGCGAACGAGCCAAGGAAGCTGTCGGCAGCGGCGTGGGAGGTCTTCAGCCCGCACGCAAGATCGCGCGTGTAGGCCCGCCCGTCGCTCAGGCGGTGAAGAGACGCATGAAGATGGCCGCCAGGGTCACGACCAGCAGGGAGAGTGCGCCCCAGATGAAGCGAACCTCTTTCTTGAGCACCGCGACGTCCGTCTTGACGGTTACGAGATCCGTCTTCACGGTCGCGAGATCCGCCGCGACCCGGTCAAGGGTGGCGGCGACCGACTGGATCTGGGCGCCGACGGTGCGATCTCACCAGCGACCGAGTTCCGCCCTCGGCGTCTCCGGCAGGGTCTCGGCGAGGAGCCAGCGGGCGAAGAGGATGCCCTCGCGGTATCCGGCCGTGCTGATCCAGTTCTGAGGCGCCGGATGGTGGCTGAGGTGGATTTGCTTTGTGCGGGGTTCGTGCGGCTAGCGATCCCGCTAACGCTCCTCGGACGAAGTACCAGTCAGGGAACTCGTGACCGCGAGGGCCATCACCGGGTAGAGCGTCCCGGTATACGTGATGAAGTGCCATGTCTCGGTATTGAGTGACTTCGTCCACCAGCGGCCCGACTCTCTCTGGTTCCGCCTGAGCCACTCCACGCCTCGCTGCACGGCGGGGTGCGTTGGCGGCACGCCCGCGGACGACAGCACTACGACCGCCAGACCGGTCTGGTGGCCATCGCTCGCGGGATCGCCGAAGTCCGCCTCGGCTCGCAGGCGTTCCGCGCGGTTGCCCCGGCCCCACTCCTCGGGCCGAGCGAACGAGCGAATCGACCAGCCCCCGTCCGGGCGCTGACGGTCCAGGATCACCCTGACGATGTCCTGCTTCTGGTCGGCGCTGACCACGCCCGGGAGATACCGGTCCGCCCAGAGCAACGCCACGCGAGCGTAGTCATGGGGAGGAGGGACCTCCCGCAGGTACTCTCGCAGACCGGCTATCTGCCTCTGCAACTCGGGGGAGGTGGCCTGCTCGAGCCATCCCGGAGCCAGACCCAGACTCATGGCCGCGACGGTCGCGACCTGATACGCGTCGGACTCGAACGGCGGCCATGTGTCCGGCGAGTGCCACGCCCCGTCGTCCCGCTGAAGGCTGAACATGAGCTGAAAGGCCTGCTCGGTTTCGGGGGACAGCCGCCGGTCCACGTACGCATCCCAGGATGCCAGAGACGCGGCCAGATGCACGACTTCCGCGGGGTTCACATCCTGCTGGAGCTCTCCGGGGTCCGCGGCGAGCCTGTCCTGAAGGCGCGCTTCGAGGAAGGCCCGCCAGCTTTCATCGGGCTGACCGAGACTCTCGGCGAGCTGCGGACGAACGATCCCGTACCAGCCCGTGGTGTGACACGAGACGCAGCCGCGGTTGTTCGCCCAGGCCTTGGCTCCATCCTCCAGGTAGGTGATCGCGCGCTCGATGGACAGATTCTCCGCCATCGGTTCATCCGCCGACGCCGGCGGGATGGAGATCTCTCCGAAGTGATACTGGTACAGGCTGTGGTCACCCCACTGCGCGTGAAGCTCGGAGCCGAGAAGCGAAATCCCAGCGGACAGTCCGATGGCGGCGAGCGTGAGTCTCATAACCGATCGCAATCCCAAGAGGTCCTTGTGTTGGGGGCTGAGGCTACGATCCATCGTAGACGCTCTTTCGCTGCCACGCAAAGACACGCGCGCGGGCGTGGCTCGTCGCGGAGGATGCGACCGTTTAGCGGGGGCGGCGGGGCCTGCGTGCGGCTCGCGCCGCACTTGCGGCGCTGCGGCGCGAAGCGCCGGGCGGTTCGGGAGCGGGGGACCGGCGCTACGAGCCTGGACGACGGGAACCCGGACCGTCGCCCGCCCCCGCTCCCGAACCGCTCGACGTCGATGAGGCCGCGAGCGTCAGGCCGGCCTTGATGAAGCCGTCGAGGTCGCCGTTCATCACCCGGTCCACGTCCCCCACCTGGTGGTTCGTGCGGTGGTCCTTCACCATGCGGTAGGGCTGGAACACGTAGGAACGGATCTGATTCCCCCAGGTGTTGTCCCCGAGGCTCTCCTTCTCCGCTTCCTCCCGGGCCTTCCGTTCGCGCACCGCCCGGTCGTAGAGACGCGCCCGCAGAACCTTCATGGCGCTGTCCCGGTTGCGGTGCTGAGAACGCTCGTTCTGGCAGGAGACCACGATCCCCGTCGGCAGGTGGGTGATGCGGACGGCGGAATCGGTGACGTTCACGTGCTGGCCGCCCTTCCCGCTTGCCCGGAAGGTGTCAATGCGGAGGTCGTTTTCGTCCACTTCGATCTCGATCCGGTCGTCGAGGTCCGGAAAGGCAGCCACCGAGGCGAACGACGTGTGGCGGCGGTGCTGGGTATCGAACGGGGACATCCGGACGAGGCGGTGGACTCCTGACTCGACGCGCAGGCGGCCGTAGGCGTGATCGCCCTTGACTTCGAAGGTGGCGCCCTTGATGCCCGCTTCCTCCGCGGGTTGGCGGTCGAGAAGCTCGATCTCGAACCCCCGGCCCTTGGCCCACCGGATGTACATGCCGAGGAGCATCTCCGCCCAGTCCTGGGCGTCGGTCCCGCCCGCGCCGGGGTTGATGGTGACGATCGCGTCCTCGGCATCGTGCTCGCCGGCGAACAGCCGCCCAAGTTCGAATTCGTCGAGCTGGTTCTCGAGTCGGTCGAGGTGCTCACGGAAGTCCTCGGCGACATCTTCACCTTCCCGGATCCACTCCGCCAGCGTCTCGACCGCGTCCATCGACCGCTCGAAGGCGTTGCTCCGCTCCAACTCGGCAAGCACGCTCGCCCGGCGCCGGGACAGCGACTCGCCGTCCCCCGAAGCCGACCACACCGCCGGATCGCTCAGGCGCTCGTCGAGCTGGGCGATCTCCTCGCTCAGGCGATCCCGGTCAAAGAAACCCCCGGGCGACGACGGCGCGACCGCCCAGGTCCTGGTAGCGGTCGAGCAGTTCCTGACTCATGAGTGGTTCTCCGCCGGCGGAAGGCTCGAATTCTAGTGCGGTGTCCCGGAAACGCATGCCATTGGCGAGCTACGAGGGACGGGAGAAGTCCGCGCCGAGATCGGAGCCGCAGTTTCCGAGTGGGATTGCGACGTGCGCGGTGCGGAGCACCGCGCGTGCCGGTCTGGAGGGCCCCACCGGGAGAACTGCCCGGCGTTGCCGAGAAGTCTGCGCCGCATTCTGCGGCGCAGACTTCTAACGGCTCGTGACCAGGGTCGCGAACTGCTCGCTTTCGAGCCGCGCCGCCAGATCCCGGGCCGCCTCACGGCTCTCGAACTGGCCGACGCGCACCCGGAAGATCCCGGCCGGCGTGCCCTCCAGGTAGCCCTCGATTCCCCGCGCGGCGAGCTGCTCCAACATCCGCTCGGCGGCCGCCCGGTCGCGGAAGGCGGCGACCTGGATGGTGAACTTCCCGGAGGCGGCCGGCTGCGGTCGGTCGGCCGCCCGGGACGGCGCCGGGTTCGCGGCGCGCGGTTCGGGGGCCGCCTGGGTCCGGTTCGCGAGCTGCTCGGGGCTCGTGGAGGCCGTGCGGGCCGGAGGCCGCGCCGCCGGCGTCGCTCGGGCCGGGGCCGAAGTCGCGGGCCGGGCCGCCCGGGCCGGCTGATCCCGGGCAGTCGTCTCCCGAGCCGGAGCGCGCGCCGCCGTCCTCCCGGCGGGTGTCGGCTCGGAGCGGATCGGGAGGCGGAGGGTGTCTTCCTCGGGCGCCTCGGCGACGGAGGCGGGGGCCGCTTTCGCCGCTGGGGGAGCCGGGACCGGGCTAGTGCGGCGGGCCATCATCGCCTCCGCCGCATCGGGAGCCATACCGCGTCCGATGACGATCCCCCCGACGAAGACGCCCACCACGATCACGATGAGCAGCCCGAACAACATGACGAGTTGCCGCGTCGTGAACTGGACGTCGTAGTGGTCGCTGTCGTGGTGGCCGTGCATGGAAACCTCCCGGGAATGGCGCGTCGGGACGCTCCGTGCGCAGCGTTTCCCCGCACCTTTGTTATGACACTAACAGAAGTTACGGAGAATTTCTAAAGCGTTACTTGAAGGTACTTGGTCTGGCGGGCACCCGCGCGGTCGGCCGCGGCGGTCAGTCCTTCGAGGAATCCTTGCCCGAATGCAGCTCGAGGAAGGGTTTCACCAGGTCGAGCGGGAGGGGGAAGATGATGGTCGAGTTCTTCTCGGTGGCGATCTCGGTCAGCGTCTGCAGGTAACGGAGCTGGGCGCCAAGTGGGTGCTGGCCCACGATCTCGGCCGCTTCGGCGAGCTGCGCGGAGGCCTGGAACTCGCCCTCGGCGTGGATGACCTTGGCGCGCTTCTCGCGTTCCGCCTCGGCCTGGCGCGCGAGCGCCCGGGTCATTTCGCCCGGCAGGTCCACGTGCTTGACCTCGACGGAGGCCACCTTGATCCCCCAGGGATCGGTGCTCTTGTCGAGGATGCCCTGCAACTGGACGTTCAACTGGTCGCGCTGCGAGAGCAGGTCGTCGAGGTCCACCTGACCGAGGACGCTGCGGAGCGTGGTCTGCGCGAGCTGCGAGGTCGCGTACAGGAAGTCCTCGACCTCGATGACCGCCTTCGTCGGGTCCACCACCCGGAAGAACACCACCGCGTTCACCTTCACGGACACGTTGTCGCGGGTGATGATGTCCTGGGGCGGCACGTCGAAAGCGATGAGTCGCAGGCTGATCCGCACCATCCGATCGATGGGCGCGAAGACCAGCACCAGGCCCGGGCCCCGGGGCCGGGGCAACAGCTTGCCGAAGCGGAAGATCACGCCGCGCTCGTACTCGTTCAGGATCTTGATCCAGTTGAGGATGAAGATGACCGCGAAGGCGATCGCCACCAGGGCTCCCAGGGGAAGTCCGAAAGTCATGTATCAGCTCCTTGCTTGACAGAGTCATCGGAGGCCGGGCCGACGCGGAGCACCAACCCGTCCACCGCAAGCACCTTGACGCGCTCGCCAGCGTTCACCGGTGCTGCCGCGACAGCGTCCCAGAACTCGCCGTGGACGAACACCTTGCCCTCGCCACCCGGCGGAATATCGCTGCGCACGGTGGCCACCAGACCGATCATCCCTTCCCGCCCGGTGACCGCGGGACGCCGCTGGGCGCGGACCACCAGTTGACCGAGGAAGAACACCAGGACCACGAATACCAGGACGGACGGAACGACGAGTCCCCAGGTCAACGTCAGTGCGGGCGTGGGCAGGGATTGCTCCTCGAAGAAGAAAAGAAGACCGATCACCAGCGCCACCGCTCCCGACAGCCCCATTATGCCGAACGACGGCGTGAGGGCCTCCGCGGTCAGGAGACCGATTCCAGCGAGCAGGAGCAGCACTCCGAGAAGACTGACCGGCAGGAAGTTGAGGCCGAAGGCGGCCAGCAGGAGCGCGATGCCTCCGAGAATGCCCGGGATGAGCAGGCCGGGGTTCGAGAACTCGAGGTAGAGCCCGAGCAGGCCGATCATCCCGAGCAGCACCGCCAGATTCGGGTTGGCGATCACCGAAAGAGCCCGGTCCCGGAAGCTCATCTCGGTCTCCACGACGAGCGCGTCCGCGGTATCGAGCGTGACCTCGGTGCCGTCGATCCGGGTCACCGTCCGGCCGTGGACGGCCGCCAGGAACGCCTCGGTGTTGTCGGCTACGAGGTCGATGAGACCGGCCTCGAGCGCTTCCGAGGCCGTCCAGCTCCGCGCCTCCGTGACGCCCTGCTCGGCGAGGGCGACGTCGCGCCCCCGGCGCTCGGCGATGGACCTCAGGTAGGCCGCGGCGTCGGATTCGACCTTCCGGCTCAGGGTCTCGGGCATCTCGCCGCCCGTTCCGGCGATGGGAGTCGCCGCGCCCATATTGGTCCCCGGGGCCATCCCCGAAACGTCGGCCGCCAGGGTGATCAGGTACCCGGCTGAGGCGGCCCGGGAGCCGGAGGGACCCACGAAGACGGCGACCGGCACCGCGCTGTTCAGGATCGCCTCGATGATTTCCCGCATCGCGGTGTCGAGGCCTCCCGGAGTGTCGAGGCGGATCAGGACCAACCCCGCGCCCGCCTCCTCCGCCGCCGAGATCGTCGTCAGCACCCGGCGGGCGGACACCGAGTGAATGATGTCCACCACGTCTACCTGATGGACGTCCGGGGCGGCCGCCGCGACGGATGGCGGTCCCGCGACGGCAAGGCAGAACCCGACGGCGGTGATGGCCCGGCGGCGCCCGTCTGACGTTCTCAAGAGGAATCCCGGTCGTGAATGGTGCGGAGTTCGCGGATCTCGAACTCCCGCTCGCCGAGCGGCGTGTGCACGCTCACCTCATCTCCCACCCGGGCTCCCATGAGCGCCCTCCCGATCGGGGAGCCGGTGGACACCTTCCCCGCCGCGGCGTCCACGTCCTCGCTGACCACCAGCTCGTACCGGAACTCCTCGTCGGTGTCCAGGTCCATGACCGCGACCTGGCTGCCGAGCGATACCCGGTCCGCCGGAATGTTGTCCATGCTCACCATGGACAGGTCCGCGAGCCGGCCCTTGAGTTGCGCGAGCCGGACGGCGACGTAGTTCTGCCGCTCCTTCGCGGCTTCGTACTCCGCGTTTTCGGACAGATCGCCGTGCTCGCGGGCCTCCTTGATCTGTTTGGGAAGCCGCAGGTGCAGCTCTTCCTCGAGTTCGCGCACTTCCGCCTCGAGGCGGGCGCGGAAGGACAGTGTCACGAGTAGCCGAGAGCCTTTCTGGAACGAGAACCGATCAAAATCAGAATAGCACCGCCGGCGCCTCGTTCGCGCGGCCGGGACGGCCCGGCGCCGCGCCGGGGAAACCGCCGCTCTTGCGGCGGGCACGGCCAGCGGGCATGATCCGCACTCCGAACCAGATGGTGCAACCGAGGGAGGTTCTCCATGCAACACATCAAGAGCCGCCGGTTGTCCGGCGTCCTGGCGCTCGGGCTCGCCGCCGGGCTGGCCGCGGTCGCGGGAACTCCTGACGCCGTGGCGCAGGACGTCTCGCTCAGGGTGGGAGACAAGGCGCCGATGTTCCCCAATCCGCTGCCATCCAGCGCGGGCGAGTCGCCGGGCGCGACGAAGCTCGATCTGAGCGCCGCCCTGGGAAAGAAGAACATCGTGCTGGCCTTCTACGTGGCCGACTGGACGGGTGGTTGAACGCTCCAGTTTTCGTCCTACAAGGACGACATCCAGAAGTTTCTGGATGCGGACACCCAGGTCTTCGGCATCAGCGTGGACACCCCCTTCTCCCAGTGGAACTGGCTCCAGAACATGGGCGAGGAATCCGGAATGATGGTGGCGCCGGCCGCCGAGGGTGAGTTGCCTGGACTGGTTCTGCTGTCGGACCGCCAGGCGGAAGTGGTGGGCGCCTATGGCGTCACGCCGCTCGAGATCAACGGGGCGACCTACGCGTCGCGCGCGACCTTCGTGATCGACCGTGAGGGCATCCTTCAGTACGTCAACTACGACTACCAGATCCGTGAGGACTACGAACCGCTGATGGAAGTCCTGGCCGGGCTCGAGTAACGGCCCGCCAGGCCAGTCCGGCTCCCCGGCCCGTGTCGCCCGCGCCGCCGGCCCTCGTGGTCGCCATGCGCCACGGGCCGGCGAACGCCCTCGACCCCGTGCTGGTCCGAGAGCTGCGGGCGAGCCTCGATGAAGCGGAACAAAGCGGCCGGCCGCTGGTCCTGACCGGGAACGGCCGTTTCTTTTCGGCCGGCCTCGACCTCGCCGGACTGCCGGAGGACCGGGACGAAATGGGTGAGTTCGTTGACGCCTTCGACGAATTCGTCCGCCGGCTCTTCCTCTTCCCCTGCCCCACCGTCGCCGCGGTGAACGGCCACGCGGTGGCGGGCGGCGCGATCCTGGCGACCGCCTGCGACGTCCGCATCGGAGCCACCGGCGCCTACCGGATCGGCGTCTCCGAGGTCCAGCTCGGGGTCATCTTCCCGGCGGCGGCTTTCGAGGTCCTGCGGGCGGCCGTTCCGCCGGAGCGGACCGCGGAGGTTCTCCTGCGCGGCCGGCTCACGGGACCCGAGGAAGCCCTCGCGAACGGCTTCCTCCACGAACTGGCGGAGCCGGAGGCACTGCCGGCGCGGGCGGCGGAGCGGGCCGAAGAGCTGGGCGCCCTCCCTCGCGAGGCCTACGCCCACACCAAGCAGGAACTCCGCGCCGGGTTTGCCGAGCGGGCCCTGAGCCTGGCCGCCGAGAAGCGCGAGGGGTTCCTGGACACCTGGTTTTCGGAGGAATCGAAGGCGCGCCGCGCGGCGATCCTGGGCAGCAGGAAGAGGTAGCGGCAGAGGGAGAGCGCTTCGTGCCGGCGCTTCAGGCGTTTGCCGCGGGGTGACGAACGGAGTGGGGATGGCGATGACGGCAGGCGACGGCCTGAATCACGAAGAAGAGTTCGAGCGGGCCTGGACCGATCGCGGCAACACGCGCATCGAGTTGCCTCCGGTTGATGTCAACCGGGTACTCGGCGGGCACTACCGGACAGGCGAACCGCTCACGTTCACCCGGACCATGTTGTGGGACATGGAGGTGAAGAAGGCGTTCCGGCCCGACCTCTATATTCCGTCCGTCGTGACCGAGGGCAGCGCCCGCACGTGGGACCGGCGGGCGGCCGCCGGGGGCGCCGAGGCCTTCGTGCGATGTTCCGAGCAGCGCCTCCGGCTGGACCCGGCGAGGCGCGGGTTGGTCCTGGAACGGGTCTTCCTCAACCCCGCGCGCCAGAGCGCCACCTTCATCGGCGCGGCGGAGCTCCTCGACGAGGACGGCAACCTGCTTCGAGCCGGCAGGGGACAGCCCCTGTTTCACGTCGAGCATTCGGCCGGGGGGGAGGAATCCCGACCGCTCAACCGGTGGCGTATCGTCTATCTCACCGAGAGACCGAAGCAGGAACTGATCGACCGCTTCACAACTGCCGGGGAGGCGTGGCTCCGTGAGTTCTTCGAGGTCTACATCCGGCGGGACCTGAGGATGGAACTGACCCGCCGGAGAGATGCCTGATGCAGGGTGCCAAACCCGAGAGGGTTCGCTTCCGATGAAGGTCCGGGACCTCCGCCACGTGGGGCTGCTGTCGCCCGCGATCGAGGCGCAGGCCGCGTTCTACCTCGAGACCTGGGGACTGCAGTCGGCCGGCAAGGACCGTCACGCGCTGTACTTCCGCGGGTCGTCGCCGGAGCATCACATCCTCAGCCTGCATGCGGCCGACCGGCGCGGACTGCACCACCTGGCCCTCCGCGTTGATGGCCGTGAGGCAGTCGACGCGGCGGCCACCGAACTCGAGCGCCACGGCGTCCGCATCGTGGCGCCGCCTCACGAGTTGGAGAAACCCGGCGGCGGCTACGGGTTGCGCCTGCTGGATCCGGAGAACCGCTGCATCGAGCTTTCGGCCGGGGTGGCCGGTCACGCGAACGGCTGGTCCGCCAGCCGGGTCGAGCCCCGCCGGCTCTGTCACGTGGTCCTGAACACCGCGCGGTTCGAGCAGGTCGTCGAGTTCTATACCGACGTGCTGGGGTTCCGGGTGTCGGACTGGATCGAGAACCGGATGGCGTTCCTGCGCTGCAGCCGGAAGCACCATGTTCTCTCGTTCAGCCGCGCGGATCACGCATCCGTCAACCACGTCGCGTACGTGATGACGAACGTGGACGGCGTGATGACCGGTCTCGCCAACCTTCGCGCCCGCGGGCAGGAGGCCGGCTGGGGACCCGGGCGCCACGGACCGGGCAACAACATCTTCGCCTACTTCAGGGACCCGGCCGGCTACGTGTGCGAGTACACGAGCGACATGGAGCACATCGCCGACGAAGCCGTCCACGAACCCACGGTGTGGGAGCGGACGCCCGAGACTGTGGACCGCTGGGGTACGGCCGGACCCGCCAGCGCCGAAATCCGGAAGGTCATGGCCGGCGATCCGGATCCGGGTTGGGCCATGGATCACAAGACCCCGACGACATAGGCCGCAACCCCGCCCAGCAGCGACCGGGCGCGGCCCGTTCAGGGTTTCGCGCCGAACAGGCGGAGGACCTCGCCAGCGGTCATGTCGCCCACCTGACGCTCAAGCCCGGCCGTACGGACCGGGACAACCGCCCGGTCGAAGCGGCGTCTCTCGCCCTCGGCGAGACGGATGAACTCGACACCGGCAGCCCGCGCCATCCGCAGGGCCTCGGCGCCGGCGCTGCGCCACGCTTCGGCCCCGGCTGCGGACAGCGAGGCATCCGTGGCCTCGTCGATCCAGCCTCGCTCCTCGGGAGTCAGGGATGCGTACACGTCTCGATTCATCAACAGGACGAACGGCAGCCCTGACGCGGGAAGCCAATCGGTCAGGTAGTTGGCGGGTTCGTGCAACTGGAAGGTCGAGATCCCCGAAGGAGAGATGGCGACGCCGTCGATGACCCCGGTGGTGAGACTCTGGTGGACCACCGTTCCCGGCTGCATCACGGCGCTGGCGCCGAGCGCCTCGATGAACGGGATGAGGCTCCGCGAGGAGACCCGAATCTTGAGCCCGCCCATGTCTTCGAGGGTCCGGACGGGTGTGTCGCGGGTGAGCAGCACCGGGGCGGCATTGGACCAGATCCCCAGGACCTTCGCGTCGTACTCCCGCTCCAGGACCGGCAGGGCGCGGCGGAGAGCTTCGGTGCAATCCCTGGCGGTCTTGCAGATGCCCGGGGTGCCGATCAGGTCGGTCTTCGGAAAGAGGTCGGCGGTGTAGGAAGGCACCGCGAGTGCGATGTCGGCCACCCCGCTGACCAGAATCGAGTACTGCGCCGCGGGCGACGAGTTCAGGGCGCCCGCGGGGAACTGCCTTACCGTCAGCGTGCCGTCCGACAACTCGGCGAGTTCCTGGGCCAAGGGCGTGAACACGGCCTCGTTCAGGGGATGATCCGCCGGCAGGAAATGCGCCAGCGACAGTTCCCTGGTATCCGGCGCTCCTCCGCATCCGGAGGCGGCGAACAATCCGGCCGCAAGAACGAGAATCCGCCTCGGCGGCGCCGCTTCAGGACGCACGCGGCGAGGTGGCCGAAACACGGAGAGTGAGGATGTCCGTGTTGTGAAACTGCCGGTGTCGCACGGAGGACGCGAAGTGCCGGAGCAGCCGAAGGGATATCTCCTGATCCAGACGTTCCGCCCTGGTCGGCGTGCCCAGCCAGGCGAGGCGGTCCTGGAGATTGAACTCGTCGCCGCTTCCCGCCCCGACCCTGAACTCCAGAACGGCTTCGTCGTCCTCCCGGCAGGCGGTCACCAGCAGCTCGCGTCTCCCGCCGTCCGCTGATTCCTCCGCCTCCTCCGCTTCCCGGCGGGCCTGCAGGAGCGTGAGCAGCGCCTCCTCGGTGGCGGCTTCCAGCCGTCCCAGCGCTGCCTCCAGGCCGTTCGAGGCGGCGAACCCCTGAACGAACTCCGTGATCCGGGGCAACTCGGAACCGTCGAGCCGGCCCCTGAGCCGGCTCTTCCGGCGCACCGTCAGCACCGTGAGCCCGAACGCGACCAGGCCGCCGGTGATCAATCCGTTGCTCAAGAGACCGCCCGCGAACACCGCGAAGGTCTCGGGAAAGATCATGTCGAACTCGAAAGCGACGCCCGTCCAGAACGAGAGGCCCGCGATCAGGCCGTTGCGCGTGTTCGTCCCCATACTCGTCACGACTTCCCGCATCCCGACCGTGAACAGCGTCGCCATGACCACGGCGATGGCAGCGGCCACGACGGCGCCGGGGATCGCGAGAACGAGAGCGAGCGCCTTCGGCAGGAAGGCCAGGACAACGAAAGCCGATCCGGCCACCACGCCGATGCTGCGCGCTGCGGCGCCCGTGACCTCGACGGCGGCCACCGCTCCCGGAAACAACGTGGCGGGCATCGTTCCCGCCACGCCCGCCAGGAGGCTGCCGGCGCTTTCCGCGGTCAGGGCGCGCTGCACCGCCCGGTAGTCGACCGCGCGGGACCGGCGCCGCGCCACCCGCTGGGCGGCGACCGCGACCGCGACCGACTTGGTCGAGCCGACCAGCGTCACGAACAGGAACGCCGGCAGCAGTCCCCAGAACGCGGGCCCGAACTCGAGGTCCAGGCCGGGCAACCGGCCGGCCGGAAGGCCGATCCAGGCGGCATCCGCGACCCGTCCCGTGTCGTAGATGCCGAAGAATGCGCCGACGAGCGAACCGGCGACGATGCCGGTCGCCGGGGCCCAGAGGCGCAGCGCTCCTCTCCCCCGGAGCGAGAGCCCCACGGTGGCGCAGATCGTCACGCCGGCGCTCAGCGGCGCGGCCAGCGGGGGAGCACCGGCGGGCAACTCGTTCAGCATGCCGAAGAGAATCGGCATGACGGTCACGGGGAGGAGCATGAGGACCGTGCCCGTGACGACGGGGGTGAAGAGACGGTGGAGCAGCGAGAGCCGCGCGGAGACCACCGCCTGGACAACCGCGCAAACGACGACCAGCGTGGCCAGCAGTCCCGGCCCTCCCCGGATGAGGGCCTCCGCGCAGACGGCGACGAAAATCGCCGAGCTGACGTGCGTCAGCGCGTAACCCGCCCCGATCCGGCCCACGCGCAGGGCCTGCACGATCGCGGAAACGCCGCACACCAATACCGAAACGCAGACCGCCCAGGACACGAGCGCCTCGGCGCCGCCGGCGCGGAACGCGATCGTCGGCAGGAGCACGGTCCCGTTCACGCAAAGGGCCGCGGACTGCAGACCGAGCGCCAGCGAGATCGGCCGGGGAGGCCGGTCGTGGACCTCGTAGCGGAGGTCTTCGCCGCGGCCTGCCGTCACTCCGCTACCCCCATCCCGGCCCGTTCCGTGCGAGAACCGGACTCACGTGCGCCCATCCTCACCCCCCGTCCGGACGCCGTTCCCATCGGATGGGACGGCCTGCTCTCGGGACTCCCCATTATGGAGCACCGCATCCCGAGGGGAGTCGCCCCTCACCCGTACATCGCGTTCGGCAGGTCGGTGGCCAGTCCGGGCAGGAGTGCGATCAGAATGAGCGCCGCTAGCAGCGCGAGCCAGAACGGCGCGATGCCGCGAAACATCGTCCGGACCGGCACGTCGGGGGCGACGCCCTTGACGACGAAGATGTTCAGCCCGACGGGTGGAGAGATCAGGCCCATCTCGAGGGTGATGACGATCATCACCCCGAACCAGATCATGTTGACCCCCAGCGACTCGAGGATCGGCTGCACCAGGGGCACGGTCAGCACGAGCATCGCGAAGCCGTCGAGGAAGGTGCCGAGCACGATGAACATGACCAGCACCAGCGCGACGACCTGAGCGCCCGAAAACCCCTGCTGGCCGACCCATTCCGATGCGACGAACGCGATTCCGCTGAGTCCGAGGAATACCTTGAACACGAACGCGCCGGCCAGCACCAGAAAAGCGGTGCCACTCGCCTTCAGGGTGGCGCCAACCACCTCGACCACGGTCTTCCGGTTCAGCGCGCGCCGCACGGCGGCCGCAATCAGCGTCAGCATCGCCCCCACGCCCGCCGCCTCGATGGCGGAGAAGATGCCGGCGTAGATGCCCCCGATGGTCACGATGACGATCCCCAGGATCCACAGCGCCCTCCCGGTGGCCCGGAGACGGTCCCGCCACGAAACGGGCGCCCGGGAGTACGGAGCCTTGTCCGGGTCGCGCCTGACGACGATCCAGACAGCGAGAACGAACAGGAGGGTGAGCAGAATCCCGGGCAGCACCCCCGCCATGAACAGGCGTCCGATGCTCTCCTCGGTGATGATCCCGTAGATGACGAGTCCCGCCGAGGGCGGGATCAGGATTCCGAGCGTTCCGCCGGCTGCGATGGCCCCCGTCGCCAGCGAGTCGTCGTATCGGAACCGCCGCATCTCGGGAAGCGACACGCGGCCCATGGTCAGGGCGGCGGCCAGCGACGAGCCCGACAGCGCCGAGAATCCGGCGCACGCGATGATCGACGCGGACGCGAGGCTGCCCCGGACGCGGCTGAGCCAGCCATGCGCGGCCCGGTACAGGTCGTGACTCATCCCGGAGACCACAGCCAGATTGCCCATCAACATGAACAGCGGCAGGATGGTGAGCGGATACCGGGAAGACACCGCGAACATCTCTCCCGCCACCACCGGCACGACGGCGCCCGGGCGGATCCCGGCGATTCCGGCCAGGCCCACCAACAGCATCGCGAGCCCCACGGGGACGCGGATCAGAAGCAGGACGAGCAGCGCGGCGAAGCCCAACAGGGCGATTTCGGTTCCGCCCATCATTCGTCCGGTTCGTTCGGGTCTTCCGCGTTCCAGACGGCGAGCCCCAGCAGCAGTTGGGACGCGAGCAGCAGCCCGTAGATGGCCACCGACGCGCCCAGCGCGTAGTAGAACGGCGTGTGCGGTATCGACACGCTGCCGGTCACCGCGCCGCAGGGAAGGCCGCAACTGCCGTGAACGAACAGGGCATAGGCCGCCATCGCGGTGACTGCCACGCCGAGCAGCCGGGCGACGGCGTCCGTGATCCGGGTGAGGCGCCGGCCCGTGAAACGCCCGATGAGGTTGACGCACACATGAGAACCCTCACGCGCCCCGTGGGCGATCGCCGCGGCCACCACCACCGCGAGCGACATCGTGGAAACGTCCTCGATCCAGAGCAGGGAATCGTTCAGGACGTAGCGCCAGAAGACCTCGGCCAC
>VXNL01000046.1 GCA_009840635.1 Acidobacteriota bacterium
GCCCCCCCCCCCCCCCCCGTGCCGGTCTGGAGACCGGCGTTCCAAGCCGTTGCGCCACCGGACAGGCGGGCGCTCCAAGCCGGGGGTCCCGGGGCCTTGCCCTTGTGCCAGAATTCCCGGTTGCCCAGAAACGGATGAGAAGCGGCTCCGGCCTCCCTCGGATCCCGCCCCTCCAGTTCGCCCGGCGGGGTCCCGGTCCGTGCCCCCTTTGAACATCCTCCGATGAGTCTTCACACCGTACGCCGCGGGTTCGACGTACGCGTGCTGGGGGCCCCCGCGGCGGACGGGCGGGCCCCGGAACTCCGGGTGCCGTCCCGGATTGCGCTGCTCGGGGCCGACTACCCGGGGATGCGGCCCACGATGAGGGTCCGGGAGGGCGACGCGGTCTCCCGGGGCGACGCGCTCTTCGAGGACAAGAAGACGCCCGGCGTCCGTTTCACCGCCCCGCTCGGCGGGCGGGTCGCCGCGGTGCACCGGGGCGAGCGGCGCGCCTTCCTCTCGCTCGTGATCGACGTGAATCCGGACGAGCGCTCGGGCAGCGCCCGCTCGGGACACGTGGCGGGGGCCTGGTCCGGACGGCACCCGGACGCGCTTGGCGGAGATGACATCCGGGACCTTCTGCTCGAGTCCGGGGAGTGGACCGCGATCCGGACCCGCCCCTTCGGCCGGGTGGCCGGCCCGGAGACCAAGCCCCGGGCGATCTTCGTGACGGCGACGGACTCCGCTCCACTCGCCCCCGATCCGGTGACCGCGGTCGCCGGCCGGGAGACCGATCTCGAGTGGGGCCTCGCGGCGCTGGCGCAACTCACCGACGGACCGGTCTTCGTCTGTTCCCGGGCCGGCCGGCGCCTGCCGGTCGACGAAACCGACCGGATCCGCCACGAGGAGTTCCGGGGGCCGCACCCCGCCGGGACCGCAGGGCTCCACATCCACCGGCTGGCCCCGGTCCGCCGCGGCCAGGAGGCCTGGCATCTGGACGCCCAGGACCTCGCTTCCATCGGCGGCCTGTTCCGCACCGGCGCCGGCGATGCGCTCCGGGTGGTGGCGCTCGGAGGGCCGCCGGTACGGAGCCCCGGCCTGCTACGCGTGCCCATCGGCGCGCTGCTCACGGAGTTCGGCGCGCCGGAACCCGGCCCCGGGCGCGACGCGGGGGAACGCCGGGTGATCTCCGGGTCCCTCCTCGCGGGACGGACCGCCGCGGACGACGCGACGGGTTACCTCGGCCGCTACCACCGGCAGGTGACGGTGCTCGAGGAGGACCGCCGCCGGCGGCTCCTGGGTTGGCTCGCGCCCGGCGCGGGAGCGGTCTCGGTGAGCCGCGCCTATCTTTCGAGCCTGCTGCCCGCGAGGCCCCGCACCATCACCACCGGGACGAACGGCTCCCGCCGCGCGATCGTTCCCATCGGGACCTACGACCGGGTGATGGCCTTCGACATCCCGGCGGCGATGCTGTGCCGCGCCCTGCTCATGGAGGACATCGAGCGGGCCGAGGAGCTCGGCGCGCTCGAGCTCATCGAAGAGGACGTGGGCCTCCTGACGTTCGCCTGTCCCGCCAAGAACGACTACGGCCCGGCGCTCCGGCGCGTGCTCGACACGCTCGAGAAAGAAGGCTGACCCCGATGCTCCGCGGCCTCCTCGACCGTCTCGGCGCGCCGTTCGAGAAGGGCGGGCCGCTCCACCGGCTCTGGCCCCTCTGGGACGCCCAGGACACCTTCCTCTACACCCCGGGCAAGACCACCGCCGGGCCGTCCCACGGCCGCGACCGCCTGGACATGAAGCGCCTGATGTTCACCGTGGTCATCGCGCTGGCGGGGACGGTGGCGATGGCGTTCTACAACACCGGCCTCCAGGCGAACCTCGCGATCTCCCACGGCGCCACGCCGCTGCCCGGCTGGCGCACCGCGGTCATCGCAGCCCTGGGCATCGGGTTCTCCCCGGACAGCGTGCTGGCGGCCGTCATCCACGGCGGGCTCTGGTACCTCCCGGTCCTGATCGTGACCTTCGCGGTCGGCGGCGCCTGGGAGATGCTCTTCGCGATCATCCGGCGCCACGAGGTGAGCGAGGGCTTCCTGGTCACCGGGATGCTCTTTCCGCTCATCCTGCCTCCCACCGTGCCGCTCTGGCAGGTGGCGCTCGGCATCAGCTTCGGGGTCGTGGTCGGCAAGGAGATCTTCGGCGGCAGCGGCTTCAACATCCTGAACCCGGCGCTCACCGCGCGGGCGTTCCTCTTCTTCGCGTATCCGAGCGACCTGACCGGCGACCGCATCTGGATCGCCGCCGACACCGCCCCGGACGCCGTCAGCGGCGCCACCTGGCTCGCCCGGTTCAGCCTCACCGGCAACGAGGCGTTCGCGGAGACCTTCCACCCCGCGGGCGGAGCCGGGATCACCGCCTGGGACGCGTTCATCGGGTTCCTCCCCGGCTCGATGGGCGAGACCTCGGTGCTCGCCTGCCTCTTCGGGGCCGTGATCCTCGCCGCGACCGGGATCGGGTCGCTCCGCATCATGCTCGCGGTGGCCGCCGGAACCCTGCTGATGGGCGGCGCCCTGAACCTCATCGGCTCGGACACCAACCCCTTCTTTGCGGTCCCCTTCTGGTGGCACTACCTGATGGGCGGCTGGGCCTTCGGCACCGTCTTCATGGCCACCGAGCCGGTCACCGCGCCCTCCACCGACGGCGGCCGCGTGGTCTACGGCTTCCTCATCGGGGTGCTCGTGGTCCTGATCCGGGTCGTGAACCCCGCCTATCCGGAAGGCATGATGCTGTCCATCCTGCTGATGAACGTGTTCGCGCCGCTCATCGACCATTTCGCGCTCCAGAGCAACGTCCGCCGCCGGGCAGCGGCGTCCGCGCTTGCTGTCGAGGGGCGCGGCTAAATTCCATTGACCGTCGCGCTGTGACCACCGCTCGCTACATCCTGGCGTTCGCGGGCGCCGTGTGCCTGGTCTGCGCCGTGATGGTCTCCGGCTCCGCGGTGGCCCTCCGCGACCTCCAGGCGGCGAACGCCGAGCGGGAGCGCCAGCGGAACGTGCTCTTCGCCGCCGGGCTCGCCGATCCGGGCGAGGAACTGTCCGAAGCGGACATGGCCGAGCGCTTCGCCGCGGTCCGGGCGGTGGTGGTGGACCTGGCAACCGGAGAGGAACTTCCGGATGTGGATCCCGCGAGCGTGGACCCGCTGGTGGAAGCGGGCATCACCGACTCCTCACGCGCCGTGCCCGAGAACTTCGCCCGGATCCGGCGGGTGGAAAGGCGTTCCGTCGTCTACCTCGTCGAGGCGGGGGGCCGGCTGGACGCCGTGGTGCTGCCGGTCCGGGGGCAGGGGCTCTGGTCGGTCCTCTACGGCTACCTGGCCCTCGACGCGGACCTCGACACGGTGCGCGGGCTCACGTTCTACGAGCACAAGGAGACCCCCGGCCTCGGCGGCGAGGTGGACAACCCGAACTGGAAGGCCCTCTGGCCGGGCCGGCGGGTGTTCGGCACCGCCGGGGAGCCGATCATCGAGGTGGCGCGGGCCGCCGCCGGTCCGGTTGCCGAGGACCCGCACCGGGTGGACGGGCTCGCCGGCGCCACCATGACCAGCCGCGGGGTCACCAACCTGCTGCGGTTCTGGCTCGCCGAGAACGGCTTCGGCCCGTTCCTCGAGCGGCTGCGGTCGGAGGCGGCCGGCTAACCGATGGCCAGCGAAACGCGGCGGGTCCTGATGGATCCGCTCATCCACAACAACCCGATCGCTCTCCAGGTCCTCGGCATCTGCTCGGCCCTCGCGGTCACCACCGGGATGCAGACCTCGGTGGTGATGAGCGCCGCGGTGGTCGCGGTGATCGCGCTCTCCAACCTGTCGGTCAGCCTGCTCCGGAACATGATCCCGACCAACATCCGGATCATCGTCCAGCTCACCATCATCGCCTCGCTGGTCATCGTCACCGACCAGATCCTGAAGGCGTACGTCTACGAGATCTCGAAGCAGCTCAGCGTCTTCGTGGGCCTCATCATCACCAACTGCATCATCATGGGGCGCGCGGAGGCGTTCGCGATGCAGAACCCGCCGCTGAAGAGCCTGATCGACGGGATCGGGAACGGGATGGGCTACGCGGCCATCCTGCTGGTGGTCGGGGCGGCGCGCGAGGTGTTCGGCGCCGGGACGTTCTGGGGCATCCCGGTGCTGCCGCTCGCTTCCGAGGGCGGCTGGTTCACGCCGAACGGGCTGATGAGCCTGTCGCCGGGGGCGTTCTTCGTGATCGGGTTCCTGATCTGGATCCTCCGGACCTTCCGGCCCGAGCAGAACGAGGCCGAGTGATGCTCCAGGACTACCTGAACATCGCGGTCAAGGCGATCTTCGTCGAGAACATGGCCCTGACCTTCTTCCTCGGGATGTGCTCGTTCCTCGCGGTCTCGAAGCGGGTCAGCACGGCGATCGGCCTCGGGCTGGCGGTGGTCTTCGTCCTCACCGTGACGGTCCCGCTGAACCACGCCATCAACGACTACCTGCTCCGCCCCGGCGCCCTCGGCTGGGCGCACGCCGCGCTCTCCGGCCAGGACCTCTCCTTCCTGCGCTTCCTGACCTTCATCGGAACGATCGCGGCCACGGTGCAGATCGTCGAGATGGCACTCGACCGCTTCTTCCCGACGCTCCACGCGGCGCTCGGGGTGTTCCTGCCGCTCATCGCGGTGAACTGCGCGATCCTGGGGGCGTCGCTCCTGATGGTCGAGCGCGGACTCACCCTGCCCGAGGCGGCGGTGTTCGGCTTCGGGTCCGGGGTGGGCTGGCTGCTCGCCATCGCCGCCCTCGCCGGCATCCGCGAACGGCTGCGCTACCACCACATCCCGGCCGGCCTGCGCGGGCTCGGCATCACCTTCCTGCTCACCGGGCTGATGGCCATCGGCTTCCTGGCCTTCGGGGGCATCCAGTTGTGAGCACCGTTCTCCTCGGCGTCGCCGGCTTCACGGTGGTCATCCTGGCGCTGGTGGTGGTGCTGCTCTACGCGCGGAAACGCCTGGTCGCCACCGGGGAGGTGACGATCCGCATCAACGACGACCCGGAGCACGACATCTGCACACCGGCCGGAGGCACGCTGCTCGGGACGCTGGCCGCGAACGGCCTCTTCATTCCTTCCGCGTGCGGCGGCAAGGGGAGCTGCGGGGTCTGCACGCTCAAGGTGCTCGACGGTGGGGGGGCCGTGCTCCCCACGGAGCGCAGCCACCTCACCCGGGGGGAGGAACGCGAGGGGGTCCGGCTCTCGTGCCAGGTCAAGGTGAAGCAGGACGTCTCGATCGAAGTGGCGCCGGAACTGTTCAGCGTGCGCCAGTGGAAGTGCCGGGTCCGGTCGAACCACAACGTCGCGACCTTCATCAAGGAGCTGGTGCTCGAGCTTCCCGCCGGCGAGGAGGTCCCCTTCCGGGCGGGCGGCTACATCCAGATCGACTGCCCGCCCTACGCGCTGAGCTACGAGGACTTCGACATCGAGGAGGAGTACCGGGACGACTGGGACCGCTTCAACATGTGGCAGTACAAGGCCACCGTCGCCGAGGACGAGGAGGTGGTGCGGGCCTACTCCATGGCGAACTATCCGGAGGAGCGCGGGGTCATCCTGCTGAACGTGCGGATCGCCTCGCCGCCGCCCCGGATGCCGGACGTCCCGCCGGGCAAGATGACCTCGTGGCTCTTCGCCCTGAAACCCGGGGACGAGGTGACGATCTCGGGTCCCTTCGGCGAGTTCTTCGCGAAGGAGACGGACAACGAGATGGTCTTCGTGGGCGGCGGGGCGGGGATGGCCCCGATGCGCTCCCACATCTTCGACCAGTTCCGCCGGCTGAACACCGAGCGCAAGGTCTCGTTCTGGTACGGCGCGCGCAGCCTCCGGGAGGCCTTCTACCAGGATGACTTCGACGCGATCGCGGCGGAGAACCCCAACTTCGACTGGAAGCTCGCGCTCTCCGAGCCGCTGCCCGAGGACAACTGGACCGGCTACACCGGCTTCATCCACCAGGTCCTCTACGACAACTACCTGAAGGACCACCCGAACCCGGAGGACGCCGAGTACTACCTCTGCGGTCCGCCGATGATGCTCAAGGCCTGCCTCCAGATGCTCGACAGCCTCGGCGTCGAGCCCGAAAATATCGCCTTCGACGACTTCGGGTAGCATCAACGCGACACCAAGCCACCGAGGGCAAGGGGAACCGCATGGCCAAGTACATGTTCCGCACCAACTACACGCAGTCCGGCCTGAACGGGCTGCTCGCCGAGGGCGGCAGCGGCCGGGAAGCGGCCCTGCGCGCGACCGTCGAGAGCGTCGGGGGCAACCTGGAAGGCTTCTACTACGCCTTGGGCGACTACGACCTCTACCTGATCGCCGAGGTTCCCGACGAGGCGGCAGCGACAGCTCTGGCGCTGAACATCGCCGCGGCGGGCGCGCTCACGGTCCAGACGACCGTCCTGCTCAGCGCGGAGGACATCGACGCGGCCGTAGCGAAGTCCAAGTCCGTCCAGTACCGCCTCCCGGGCGCCTAGCTTGGAGCGCCGGCTTCAGCCGGCACAGCCCGCCGGAGGCGGGCGGCGGGAAGGACCGCATCCCCCGAGATGGCGCGAAGGCTTGGAACGCCGGCTTTAGCCGGCACCGCTCGCCGCAGGCGAGCGAAACGCGCGTTGCTGTTCGCGCTCACGGCGTTCACCGCCACCTGCGCCCCACCGCCCAACCCCACCTGGACCCTCGACGGCGAAGCCTTCGGGACCCGCTGGACCGTCCGCATCCGGGGTCCGGAAACCGACGCCGAGTCCGTCCGGGCGGCTATCGAGGCCGAACTCGACGCCGTGGACCGCAGCATGTCCAACTGGCGCGATGACTCCGAACTCTCCCGCCTGAACGCGTCCGAAGCTACCGATCCGCTCCCGGTTTCGGAACCGCTGGCGCTGGTCGTCGAGGCCGCGCTCCGGGTCCATGAGGAATCCGGCGGGGCGTTCGACGTCACCGTCGGTCCGCTCCTCCGCCTGTACGGCTTCGGTCCGGGCGGTGATCCCGGGGCTGCGGCGCCCGATCCCGCGGACGTCGATGCTGTCCGCGCCCGGACCGGTAGCCATCTGCTTTCCCTGGAGCGATCGAACGGCGGTGCGACTCTCCATCGCCAGGTCTCCGGCGTCGAGCTGGATCTCTCCGGGATCGCCAAGGGCTACGCGGTGGACCGGGTTTCGGCCATCCTCACCGGCCTCGGCGTCGCCGAGCACCTCGTCGAGGTGGGCGGCGAGATCCAGGCCCGCGGCGCATGGACGGTCGGCATTCAGGATCCCACCGGCGGCCTGGCCACCGCGGTCCACCGGTCGTTTCCGGTACGCGACCTCGGGATGGCGACTTCCGGCGGTTACCGGGATTTCAGGGAGGCCGCCGGCGAGGAGGAGGGACGCATCTGGACCCACATCCTGGATCCCCGCATCGGCCGTCCGGTCGAGCGGCGCGCCGGCTCGGTGACGGTGCTCGCGGAGTCCTGCCTGGACGCGGACGCCTGGGCCACCGCCCTCTTCGTGCTCGGGCCCGAGGAGGGCCTCGAACTCGCTGAGCGGCAGGGCATCGCGGCCCTCTTCCTGACCGCGGCCCCGGAAGGCGCGATCGAGGAAGCCGCGAGCGCCGCCTTCAGCGCCGTAGCCCGCTCCCGGAACGACTGAGGCCGCAAAGCGGCGAATTCCGCGTCAGTCTCCGACGTCGAGCACCTCGAACCCTTCCCGTTCCGCCGCGAGGGCCAACCTTCGGTCCCGTGTGACGAACGGGAGCCCGGCGCCGGTCTGCTCCCGGACCTGCAGGGCGGCTCCGAGCTGCCCGGCGTCGGCGGCGCGCAGCGGGTGACGGGCGAGGAGCGCGTTCGCCCGGGCCCGCACGGCGAGGATTTCGGTGACCTCGTCCCAGCCGGCGGCAAGATCGTCGAGCCGGCCGAGCACCGGACGTCGCTCCGGCGCGAGGATCAGCCCCTGCCGCACTCGGCGCTCGATGGCGCTGATGACTTCCGTACGCGTCCATATCCAGGTCGTGACGCCGGGATCCGCGGAGAGCACCTCTCGCATCCGGGCGGTGGAGGATTCATCCACCACCAGTGGGACCAGGGCCGACGAGTCCCAGTAGGTCAAAACCGATCCTCTCGGTCCTCGATGACCGCCTCCGAGAGCCGGGCTCCGGGAATCTTCAGAGGAGGCTTCTTGAGAAACTCCTTGAGATTCCCCTTGCCTGGCCGTATGACCCCGGCCGCAATGAGTCGCTGGCGGACGTCGTCCTGACCCGGCGCGGGCGGCACGAGCCGCGCCACGGGTGTCCCCCGGTGGAGCACCTGAACCTCGCCGCCACGTTGCACCTCGCGCACGTATCGGGAGAGGTTGGCCTTCAGTTCGGAAATGGATGCGGTCTGCATGAGACCATTATGGTCTTGAAGCTATGACCTATCAAGTCACATAGCTCGCTTCAGCCGCCGGACGCTCCAGGAGGGTCCGCCGCCAACCGGCGGTAGGATGAACCGCGAAATGTGGCAGGCACTCGGGATCGTCCTCCTCTCCCTCGCGGTGGTCGCGCTGTCCATCTTCCTCCTCGGACTCGGCTCGATCCTGAAGGGCCGCTGCGTCCTCCGGCGCTGCGGTGTGGAAGGGCCGGTGGGCGACGCCTGCGACGGCTGTCCCCGGGCGCAGCAGCCGGAACCGCAGCCACCGATCGAAGTCTGAACCGGCCGCCACACGGAAAGCGGCGACCCCGGGAGTCCGGGCTACGTCCGGCCTACTGCTCCGACGTGTCCACGTAGATCCCTGACCCGAGGAGCATCGGCTCTTCACCGACGGTGATCGGGACCGCGTAGGCCAGTTTGGGGGACCCGTCCTCCTCGTCCCCCTCGATCGCGGGGTTATCCCAGTTGTACTCCACGAACCCGCCGCCCGCGCGGGCCGCCTCGAGGAGTCCCTGGCCGAGCCTCACCCCGTTCAGGTCCTCTTGCTCGGAAACGTCCGTCCCCTCCCAGTCGGGGTCGGGCGCCTGGAAGAAGTTGATCCCTTCCATGGTGAGGACGAACACGTAGATGTCTTCGTGCCGCCACTCCCCCTCGTCGCGGAAGTTGGCGTCGAGAAAGGCGTGGGCCGTCTCCCGGTCGGCCGTGTGCTCCGAGAGCGCCTCCGCCGCCCGCTCGACAAACTGCTGCAGGTTCCCGCGGTTCAGGACGTCCGCCGCGGTGACCGGGGGATAGAAACCCGCGCCGATCAGCAGCTCAAGGTCTCCGATGTCGAGTGGTAGGGCGTAACCCACCTTTGGCGAGCCGGTCTCCTCATCTCCCTCGACCTCCGGGTTGGGCCACCGGTACTCGACATATCCCCCGCCCGCCGCCACCGCGGCGAGGAATTCCTCGGAGATCTTCACGCCGTTCACGTCTTCGAGACCCAGGAGGTTCTGCCCCTCCAGTTCCGGGGTCACCGGGTGGAAGAAACCGGTGCCGTCGCGGTGGTGGACGAACACGTAGACCTCCCCGTGATGCCACGTGCCCTCCGGCCGGAAGGTGGCGTCGAGGAACGCGTAGGTGTCCGCCTCCGAAGCGATGCCCGCCGCGGCCACCTCCGCCGCCGCCTCGACGAAGAGCTTCAGGGTCTCGCGGTCCACGACCTCGTTCGCCCCGATCGGATCCGGGGCGAGTTCCGGCATCGGCGAGGGCGCAGGGACCGGAGCGGGAGCCGGCATCGGCGTCGTGGGACTCGCCTCGTCGTCGCACGCCGTGGGGAGAAGGGCAAGCATCCCTACGGCGAAGACGCCCCGGGCGAACCGGGTCCAACGCGGGGAGGGCATCAGGTTCAGCATGGCCGCGATGCTAGCGCCGGGAGGACCAGCGAGTCGGCCAACGGCCCCGATCGCGCCGCTGGCTTGGAGCGCCGGCTTCAGCCGGCATCGCGCCGCGCCATGGGCCCCCGGGTGGGGTTTCCCGGAACCGGCCAACCAACTCGGAAGGCGTTCCGAAAAAACCTGCGAATTCCGGAATGAACTCCCGAAAAAGCTGCGAATTCCGGAACTCGCGCCAAACTGGTGAGCCCTTGAGGGGGCCCGGCCGGTCAGCGCTCGTCGGCTGTGTTGCGATTGCCGTTCGATGCCTCAGCGCTCGAACACCGTCTCCCCGCCGACCACCGTCATCTCGACCTGAATCTCGTCCGCCGGCACCTCGCGCGGATCGTCGGACAGCACCACGAAGTCGGCGAGCTTGCCGGGTTCGAGAGTGCCCTTGAGGTCCTCCTCGAAGTTCAGAAACGCCACGGCGTGGGTGATCAGCCGGAGGCCCTCTTCCACGCTCACCCGCTGGTCCTCGCCGAAGACGCCGCCGCTGATCGTCTCGCGGGTGACGAAGTGGTGGAGCACCCAGAGGGGCGGGTAGGGGATGACCGACGAATCGGTGCCCCCGGAGACCATCACCCCGGCGTCGAGATAGGCGCGCATCGGGGTCACCCACTCCGCCCGTTCCCGGCCCCAGTACTTCTCGAGGCTGGGGCCGGCGACGTAGAGGTGATGCTGGCCGGCCACCAGGAGCCCCAGGCGGTTCATCGTGGGGAACTGGTCCTCACGGGGGATGAAGCCGTGTTCGATCGCCCAGCGCTTGCCGGCAAGCGGCGTCACCTCGTTCGCGGCCTCGTAACCTTCGAGGACCTGATCGATGGCGAGGTCTCCCACCGCGTGGGTGGCCACCCGCCAGCCGCGGCGGCCGAGCTGGGTCGCGACTTCGTTGAAGACGTCCTGCGGCATCGTGCGCAGGCCGTGGTAGGTGCCCCCCTGACCCCATGGCTCTTCGTACGGCTCGCGCAGCAGGCCGCCCTCGAAACCGCCGTCCACCCCCAGCTTCACCCCGCCGAGCCGTAGCCACTCGTCACCGGCCTGCGGCTCGAGGCCCCACCCGTCGATGGCCGCGTCCACGTCCGCCGCGCTGCGGGCGCGCATCCGCATCAGGAAGGTCACCCGCATCGTGAGCAGCCCCCGCCGCTTCATCTCCTCCAGCAGGCGGAAGTGCTCGAGGCTGCTGCCGGGGTGGCGGATGCTGGTCAGGCCGACGGCGTGGAGCGTCCGGTATTCCTCGACCTGATCCTGGATGCGTTCCTCGAAGTCCCTGGGAGGCCGCTCGGGCAGGGTGACCAGCCGCTTGGCGGTATCCACCAGCTCTCCGTTCAGTTCGCCGTCGGGATAGCGGGTGATCCGGCCTCCCTCCGGGACCGGCGTTTCGGTGGTGATCTCCCACTTCTCGAGCGCCTGCGAGTTCAGGATGTACTCGTGTCCGCCGCGCACCACGACGACGGGGTTTCCGGGCGCGGCTTGGTCGAGGTCCCGCCGCAGGGGGAGCCGCTGCTCCCGGAGCTGTCCCTCGTGCCAGTCGGAGTTGGTCGTCACCAGCTCGCCGGGGCCCTCCGCCCGGGCGCGTTCCGTGATGGCGCCGAGCAGTTCGTCCATCGTGCGGACGCGGGAAAGGTCCACCCCCTCGCCCCCGCCGACCCGGTGCAGGTGGTTGTCGGCGAGCCCGGGGACGACGGTTTCGCCCGAGATTTCAATGACTTGCGTGTCCGGGCCGATGAGGGCCCGAATGTCCGCGTCGGATCCGACGGCCTGGATCCGACCGTCCCGGACCGCCATCGCCTCGGCGACGCTGAAGTCGGCGTCCACGGTCAGGACGGTGCCGCCGACCACGACGAGATCGGCATGCTCGATGTCAGGGGCGCATGACCACCCGGTGATGGCTGCCAGAACCGGCAGGACGAGCAGAGCTTGCGGATCCAGACGGCTCACGGCAGCTCCTCCAGCACTTCGGAGGGGGTGCGATCCGGTGACCGAAAGGGATTGATCACGCGGACACCGTCGAACGACTGGTCGTGCTGGAGGTCTTCGGTGAGCAAGAACCGGCAATCGGAAGCCTGCGCCGCAGCCACGATGAGGGCGTCCCACCATGAAAAGGAGAAACGCTCCTGCAGGAGCCACGAGCGCTCCAGCAGCCGAACGTCCGGAGTCACCGGGCGCCACGCCGCGAGCTCACGCACGATTTGCCGCGCATCGGCGATTTCGAAATGCTTCAGCTTCCCGGTGAGCACCGAGTAGAGCTCGTGCATGACCTGGAAACTGACCCGTCCCTGGCGACGCTCGAATAGAAATGAGAGCCAGGCGTCCGCGCGGGCCTGCTTGGCCGGGTCGGTGCCGTCCTCTCGGTACACGAAGACGTTCGTGTCAACGAATACCGGACTCGCCACGCTTTTCGTCATCCGTCGGGTCTGGCTGGCGCGCCTCACTTGCCGAAGCGCTGTCGTCGGCGGGCTCTCGGTCCCACCGAAGTACGGGTCGGTCGTAGATCTCGTCCCGGGTAGGCCTACGTCCCTCAATCCAGTGCAGCTTCCTGGGTTTCCGCGACAGGAAACTCTTCATCGCGACGTCATACTCGTCGTCGCGGCGCCGCATTCCCTCAATCAGCTCGGCGAGCCAGCGGGACACGCTCCGATCCTCCGTCGCGGCCCGGACCCGCACCCAGCGGGCCGTGTCTTCCCGTAGCGCGATTGTGATGTTCTTCATTCCACGAGACTAGGAGAACACGAACTTCGTGTCAAGTGTGTTCGACCGCCTCTCGGCGGTCGATGCCGGCTGAAGCCGGCGCTCCAAGCCGTTTGCGCGGTGCGGCCCGGTGAGGTTGCGACGTGCGCGGCGCGGAGCGCCGCGCGTGCCGGTCTGGGGACCGGCGTTCCAGGCCGGCGCGTCTACTCCGGGTCGGTGATCCGGGCGGTGATTTCGACGGCCTCGTGTTCGGAGATGGCGCCGATGATCGTCGCCAGGTGCGCCGCGCGGGGGTTGCCCGCCGGGCCGAGCATGCGCATCAGGCTCTTTTCCGGGATGCCGGTGCGGTCCGCGAGCCGGGCGAACCCGAGCGTCGCGTTCACGTAGCTGCGGATCCCCTCCCGGAATCCCGGTAGGTCGCCGGCGAGGAGCGCGTCCAGACCCGCTTCGAGGAGCGAAACCCGGAACAGGGGGTCCCGGACCGCACGGGCGCGGACCGATTTCCGGAAGGTGCGCCGAATCACGGCACAATGGTAACGAATACGTTACTGAATCAGTCTGCCACCATCGATGACGAGCGGCAGTCCGGTCACGAAACCGGACTCGTCGCACGCCAGGAACAGCATCGCCTGCGCCACGTCGCGCGGAGTTCCGAGCCGGCCGAGCGGGGTGATCTCGTACCAGGAACGGCGCATGGCCTCCGGGTCCTCGCTCCGGGCGAGGTTGCGCTCGTTCATCGGGGTATCGATAACCCCGGGACACACCGCGTTCACCCGGATGCCGTAGGGCGCCCCCTCGAGCGCCAGGCTCCGGGCGAGCGCCATCATGCCGGCCTTCGATGCTCCGTAGGCGGAACTCTTCGTCGCGGCGATGAAGTTCCCCACCGACGAATTCATCACGATGACCCCGCGGCGGCGTTCCTTCATCCCGGGGACGACCCGGCGGCACATCAGGAAGGCCGACGTCAGATTCGTCCGGAGTATCCGTTCCCACTCGGCGAGGCTCGTGTCCTCGACCAGCTTCTTGAGCTCGACGCCGGCGTTGTTCACCAGGACGTCCACGGGGCCGAACTCGCGCTCGGCGGCCCCGATCACGGCTTCGACGCCGGCTTCCGACGAAACGTCCGCGACCACGGCCGCCGCGGAGCCGCCGGCATCCCGGATTCCGGCCGCGACCTCCTTCACCGCGTCCGCGGCGACGTCCGCCAGCACCACCCGGGCCCCTTCCTCAGCGAAGAGCTCCGCCGTCGCCCGGCCGATCCCGGCCGCGGCCCCGGTGACCACCGCCACCCGCTCCGCCAGCCGGGTCATGTGCAAAACCGGCTTGCTCGTCGGCAGGACCGCCCCATCCGGCCGATTCTATGAGCGAAAATGCCCGCCGGGATGGTTCTTTCTCGTCGGCTGGCCGTACACGCGGCGCTTGCCCTGACGCTCGCCGGTGCGGCCGCGGCCGCCCAGTCGCTCTCGTCGGTGCACGGTTTCGTGAGCGACGACAACGGCGCCGCGCTCGCCGGGGTGACGGTCGAACTCGTGGACCGCGACCGCGGCCACCGCCGGACGGTGGTTTCGAACGACCGGGGCTTCTTCGCGCTGCGGGCCGTCCTGAGCGGCGAATACGACCTCATCGCCTCGCTGCCGGGGTTCCGGACCGTGCGGCGGGAAGACCTCCATCTCCACGTCGGCCAGAGCGTCGAGCTCGATCTGCGGCTGGGCCTCGCTTCGGTCGAGGAAACGGTGACGGTGAACGCCGAAGCGCCCGTGCTGGAGGTCGGCAGGTCCGGCGCCGCCGGCTACGTGGACGAGGAAGAGATCGCGGCGCTCCCGATTGCGGGCCGGGACTTCGTCCGGTTCGCGCTGCTGCAGCCCCTGGTCCAGGTCGACCCGAACCGGGGGACGCTTTCGCTCAGCGGGCAGCGGGCCGTGAACTCCGGCCTCACGATCGACGGCGCGAACGCAAAGAGCGCCTTCTTCGGGTTCGGCCGCGGCGGACTCGCGCGGGAAGGCGGGGGCGTGCTGGTGGCGCAGGAGTCCGTCAAGGAGTTCCAGGTGGTCACCAGCGGGTATGCGGCGGAGGCGGGCCGCTCCGGCGGCGGCGCCATGAACGTCGTGACCAAGTCCGGCGGCAACGAGTTCGCGGGTTCGGCGTTCTGGTTCCTACGGAACGACCGGATGGTCGCCCGGCTCCCGCAGTCGCCGCTCGACGCGTTCCGCGGCGTTTCACCGGACGACGACCGCTACCAGGCGGACGCCTTCCGGCGCGCCAACTGGGGCGCCTCGCTGGGCGGCCCGATCCGCCGCGACCGCACCCACTTCTTCCTGTCCTACGACCAGACCTCCCAGAACCAGCCGTTCCTGCGGAACATCCGGGGCCGCGGTCACTACGACGCGGTGCTCGCCGCCTTCCCCGAACTCGTCGCCGGCTACCGCCCGAACGACGACGGGATCGCCGCCCCCGACCCGGAGCGGGGCCGCACTGCCAGCGGCCAGTTCCTGCGCGAGACCGGCAACCTCATCCTCTTCGGCAAGCTGAACCACCGGGTGAACGACCGGCACTCGCTCACCCTCCGCTACAACTTCACGGACTACGACCGGGTCTCCGACTACGTCGGGGAGGAGTCCCGGCGCTTCGTCGAGAGCCACTCGCTGGTGGGATCGCTCGTTTCGCTCGTGGGGAATGCCGGGGTCAACGAGTTCCGGTTCCAGTACGCCTACGACCACTTCGACCGGAGTTCGCACCTGCCGGAAAGCGCCCTCCAGGCGCACTTCCGCATCTTTTCGCCCGCCGTCGGCTCGTTCGGCAAGCCCTGGTGGCTTCCGGTCTTCAACCACGAGCGCAAGTTCGAGGTGCGCGAACGGTTCTCCCTCCTGCTGGGGAACCACGAAGTCCGTGCCGGCTTCACCCTTAGCCACGACACCCTGAACGAGTACTTCGTGGGCAACGCGGACGGCGGTTACGACTTCGACACGCTCGAGGACTTCGTCGCCGGGGACGCCGCCCGCGCCGTCATCTGGTTCGGGAGCAAGGCGAAGCCGAACTTCCGGGTGGCCCAGCAGATCCTCGGCGTCTACCTCCAGGATTCGTGGAGCCCGAATCCGCGCCTCACCCTGAACGCGGGCGTGCGCTGGGACGGGACGTTCAACCCCGGCGGCATCGAACACGTGCTGCCGGAGGGCCGGCGCATCCCCGGCGACCTCGACAACGTCTCGCCGAGGGGCGGATTCGTCTGGTCCCTCGACTCGCGGAGCGTCGTGCGCGCCGGGGGCGGGATCTTCCACGCCCGGACGCCCACCCTGCTGTTCTCGACCGCGCACAGCGACACCGGCGTCTTTCCCCGCTTCGGCAACGCGATCCTCGCCCCCGGGGACACCGGTTTCGTCCCGCTCGGCGACCCGATCGACAACGAGAACCCGCCCGCCGGGATGATCCCGGCGCTCAGCTACTTCGACCCCGCCTTCGAGGATCCCCGGACGGAGCGCGTCAATCTCGGCTACGAGCGCGAGATCGGGCGTGGACTCGCCGTCTCGGTCGATCTGCTGGCGGCGCGGAGCCGTTTCCTCCAGTCGAACCGGGATGCCAACGTCCCGGCGCCGTCCCGGGACGCCTTCGGCCGCCCGGTCTACTCGGGCGAGCGGATCGACCCGGCCTACGGACCCGTCCTGGTGCGGGCCGCGCTCGGGCGTTCCGACTACGTGGCGGTCACCGCCGCGCTGCGGCGCCGTTACCGGGACGGCATCCAGTTCCAGGCCCACTACACCTGGTCCCGCGACCGCTCGAACGACGACAGCGAGCGGTCGGGACGGCTGACGCTCACCGATCCCGCAGACCCCGACTACGACTGGGGGCTCTCGAACCGGGACACTCCCCACCGGCTGGTGGCGAGCGGGGTCTTCGGCCTGCCGGCCGGGCTACAGGCGAGCGGCATCTTCACTGCCCAGTCCGGCTCGCCCTACACGGCCCTCGATCCCGCGGCGGGCTTCCATCACCATCCCGGCTTCGCGGTCGGCCCGCACGGCGCTCACGCGCGGGCGGTGGTCGCGGGCGCGCTCGTCCCGCTGAACGGCGAGCGGAACGACCCCTGGACGAACCTCGACCTGCGGATCACGAAACGCTTCGGACTCGGCCCGGTGCAGGCCGAGGCGCTCTTCGAGGTCTTCAACGTCCTGAACCACGCCGCCTTCCGGGTGGGGGACGTCGACCAGCAGGAGGTCTTTCTCGACGACGGCGTCACTCCGAACCCGGAGTTCGGTCTCGCCGGCGCGCTTGTCGGCGCCCAGCGTCAGGCGCAGCTCGCCCTGCGCATCGTTTTCTGAACGGTCGCCGGTTCGTCTCGCAGATCTCTCCCGCGCGTTCTTGAAAAGAAACGCTTCCGCGTCAAGGATTCCGGCGTCCCGGGGGTTCAGCCTCCGGTTTCTTCATTCCTGGATTCCCTGGAGAACGGACGTGTCCATCGTCAAGTCACTGTCGGCCAGTGTCCTGCTGGTCCTTTTCTTCGCCATTCCGGGCGCGGCCCTGCAGTCCCTCGGGACCGTGCAGGGCTTCATCACCGACGAGAGCGGCGCGGCGCTGCCCGGGGTGACCGTCGAGCTGCGGGACATCGAGCGCGGCCAGCTCCGGAACGCCGTGACGAACGGACAGGGGTTCTTCGCGGTCCGGTCGGTGCCGAGCGGGCAGTACGACCTGACCGCCTCGCTTGCCGGATTTCAGACGGCGCGCCACGAGGGAATCGGACTCCTCGTGGGCCAGATCCTCGAGACCGACCTCCAGCTCGCGCTGTCCGGAGTCCAGGAGACCGTGGTGGTGACCGCCGAGGCGCCGCTGCTCGAGGTGGGCCGCGGCGGCGCCGCCGGCTACGTGGACGAGCAGGAGATCTCGTCGCTGCCGATCTCGGGCCGCGACTACGTGCAGTTCGCGCTGCTGAAGCCGACCGTGAAGGTGGAGCCGCAGCGCGGCGGCATCTCCCTGAGCGGGCAGCGCGGGATCAACTCCGGGCTCACGATCGACGGCGCCGACGCGAAGAGCGCCTTTTTCGGTTACGGCCGCGGCGGCGAGGCCACCGAGAACGGCGGCCTCGTGGTGGCGCAGGAGTCCGTCAAGGAGTTCCAGGTGGTCACCAGCGGCTACTCCGCCGAGGCCGGGCGTTCCGGGGGTGGCTACATCAACGTGGTGACGAAGGCCGGCACCAACGACTTCGCCGGGTCCGGCTTCCTCTTCTTCCGCGACCAGCGGATGGTCGCCCGGCTCTCCCAGTCGCCGCTGGATGCCCACCGGGGGATCGACGCCGCCGACGACCGCTACGAAGTGGACGAGTTCGAGCGCTACAACTGGGGCGCCTCGTTCGGCGGTCCCATCGTCCGGGACCGCACCCATTTCTTCCTGTCCTACGACCAGACGGCGCGCAGCCAGCCGTTCATCCGGGATATCCGGGGCGCGGGCCAGTACGACGCGATTCAGTCGGTCTATCCCGAAGTGCTGGCCGGATTCAGCCCGAACGGCGACGGCACCGCCAGCGGGCAGTTCGTTCGCGAGACCGACAACCTGATCCTCTTCGGCAAGCTGAACCACCGCCTGAACGACCAACACTCGCTCACCCTCCGCTACAACTTCACCGACTACGCCCGAACCTCGGACTACGTGGCCGAGGAGTCGCGGAAGCTCGAAAGCACCCACGCCCTCGTCGGCTCGGTGGTCTCGCTGCTCGGCGAGACGGGCGTCAACGAGTTCCGGGTCCAGTACGCCTACGACGACCTCGACCGGCTGGCGAACCTGCCCGGCAGCGCGCTCCAGGCGAACTTCCGGATCTTCGAGCCGTCCTTCGGATCGTTCGGCAAGCCGTGGTGGCTTCCCATCTACGTGGACGAGCGGAAGTTCGAAATCCAGGAGCGCTTCTCCTTCCTCTCCGGGAACCACGAGATCCGCCTCGGATTCGACTTCAGCCAGGACCACCTCAGCGAGTACTTCGCCGGGAACGCCGACGGCCGCTACGACTTCAACGACGTCGACGACTTCGTGAACGGCGCCGCGGCGCGGGCGCGCATCTTCTTCGGGGACGTGAGCAACCCGAACTTCGACATCACCCAGCAGACCCTCGGCTTCTACCTCCAGGACACCTGGAGCCCGAGCGCCCGGCTCACGCTGAATGCCGGCGCCCGCTGGGACGGCACCTTCAACCCGAGCGGGATCGAGCACGTCCTCCCCGAAGGGACCTCGATCCCGAACGATCTGGACAACGTCTCGCCGCGCGCCGGGTTCGTCTATTCGCTCGACGCCGACACGATCCTCCGCGGCGGCGCGGGGATCTTCTACGGGCGCACCCCGACCCTGCTGTTCTTCTCCGCCTACAGCGACACCGGCGTCTTTCCGCGCTACGGGAACGCCGTCGTGGCGCCGGGAGAGACGGGTTTCGTTCCGATGGGCCGCGCGATCGACAACGCGAACCCGCCGGCCGGCCTGACCCCGTCGCTGAGCTACGTCCACCCGGACTTCGAGGATCCCCGCACCACCCGGTTCAACCTCGGATACGAGCGGGAGGTCGCGGAGGACCTCGCCGCTTCGCTCGATTTCGTGTACGCCCGGGGCGATCTGCTCGCCTCCAACGTGGACGCGAACACGCCGGCCCCCGGCCGCGACGCCTTCGGGCGCCCGGTCTACAGCGGTGACCGGGTCAACCCGAACTTCGGGACGATCCTGGTGCGCGATTCCCTCGCGCGTTCCGACTACGTGGCCCTCACCGCCGCGCTCCGGCGCCGGTTCCGGGACGGCATCCAGTTCCAGGCCCACTACACCTGGTCGCGCGACCGTTCGAACGACGACAACGAGCGGTCCTCGGGCAGCCTGACGCTGACCGATCCGTCAGATCCCGACTACGACTGGGGTCTCTCCAGCCGAGACATCCCGCACCGCTTCGTGGCGAGCGGCGTCTTCACGCTCCCCTTCGACATCCTGGCGAGCGGGATCCTGACCGCCCAGTCCGGATCGCCGTTCACCGCGCTGGACCCGCGGGTCGGCTTCCACAACCACCCCGACTTCTACGTCGGCCCCTACGGGCCCCAGACCCGGGCGGTGGTCGGCGGAGAACTCGTCCCCGTGAACGGCGAGCGGAACGAAGCCTGGACAAACCTGGACCTCCGGATCACCAAGCGGTTCGAGGTGGGCGGCGCGCAGCTCGAGGCGCTCTTCGAGGTATTCAACGTCATGAACGCGGCCACCTTCCGGGTGTCCGGCTCGGACCAGCAGGAACCGGTCCTCGGCGACGGCGGGCCGAATCCCGAGTTCGGGCTCGGGGCCGCCCGGGTCGGCGCCCAGCGTCAGGCCCAGCTCGGGCTGCGGGTGATCTTCTAGCTCCGTTCCCGCGGCACGCCGCCGAAGATCACGGTACGGCTTGGACCGCCGGCTTCAGCCGGCACGCGCGGCGCTCCGCGCTGCTCACGTCCCAGCGCTAACCGCCGACGCGACACACACGGCTTGGAACGCCGACCTCGGGTCGGCATCGCGCGGGAGCGCGAAACCCGCGTTGGTGGCGCTGCGCCCCGCTAACGAGGGGGCGACGCTCAGCTCGTTCCGATCACGGGGGGTGTTCCCGGTGGGGACCTCTGTACTGAAGGGGACGACCAAACACGCACCGTACTTTCTATCTGGACCGTCCAAATCACTACCAGACAGATGTACTGGGATCGTGAGTGAGCCGGGGGCTAGCTCGCGCTGTCGTCGAAGGCCGCCAGGATCGCCCCCACCGTGGCGTTCAGGTAGGCGTCGTGGCCTCCGGGGCTCGGACCCAGGCGGACAACGACCACGTCCCGCGACGGGATGACCATGGTGACCTGGCCCATGTGCCCGAGCGCCCAGTAGGCGTCGCTCGGGATGTCGGCGTAGCGCCCGCCGAGGTTCAGCCACCAGAGGCCGCCGTACTCCCCTTCCTTCGCCCCCGGCGAGAGACTGCTCACGAACTCCGACCAGTACTCGGGGAGGATGCGGTCGTCCTCGAACACGCCGTTCCAGAGGTGGAGGAGCCCGAAGCGCATCCAGTCGGCGGCGCTGCCGTACTCGTAGCCGCTCAGGATGAAGTTGCCCCAGGGATCGGGCTCCAGCACGAAGTCGCGGGAACCGATGCGGTCGAAGAGCATCCGCTGCGGAAACGTCAGGTAGTCCCCGCCGGCGCCTTCCACGGTCTCCCGCACAATGCGACCGAGGGTCAGCGGATCGGAGTTCCGGTAGCGGAACTCGGTGCCCGGCGGGATGCCGTAGGGCTGGCTCGACGCGTGCTCGAAGACGTTGAGCGCATCGAAATAGACCCGCATGTGCTCGTTCTCCGGAACGAGGGATACTGGACCGTCGAATCCGGTATTCGTCATGTCGAGTCCGCTGGTCATGGTGAGCAGGTGCCGCATCAGGATGACGCCGCGGGGGTCGCCCTCCTCGCGCCACTCGGCCACCGGCGCGGGGTCGTCGAGGCCGAAGTGCCCCTCCTGCATGAGCACCCCGATCAGGGTGGCGGTGACGCTCTTGCCCTCGGACCAACTGATCTGCGGGGTGTTCCGGGTGAAACCCGGCGCGTAGCGTTCGCCCACGATCTTTCCGCGCCGCACCCCGGCGAGCGCCCGGGTGTTCTGTTCGGTGCCCATCGCGGCGGCGAGGGCGGCGTCGAGCGCCGCCCGGTCCACGCCGGCTTGGTCGGGTTCCTCCGCCCCGACGTCGCCGAGCGGCCAGTCCTGCTCGTCCGATGGCGGGAGGTTCCGGGGCACCGGCACCGGGGTGAAGCGGACCGAGTCTGCCCCGTCTTCCAGGATGGTGCATCCCTGATCTCCGTGGTACTTGGCAGTCCGTGGCGCCACGTCGGCCGCCCACACCGTGGCGCTCTTCGCCTCCATGTCCACTTCCCACTCGAAGTCGTCCTGCCACGCCCAGTCGTCGAACGGGACGATGTCGTCGGCCAGCACCGTCACCGGCGAGCGCTCGGTGACCCTGCCGACGACGAACACGCCGGAGCAGAGGTGATGCGCTCCGATCCCGGCGGCGTACTTCCGGAAGCGTCCGTCGTCCGCCTCCTCCAGGGGTTCGCCCCCACCGCCGCAGGCGCCAAGGACGGCGACTACGCCCGCAAGCACCAGAAAAACACACCAGTTCCGTGGTTCCGTCATCGGGCGTCCCTCCCGTGGGTTTCGATTCTACGGGACGGCGACGGCGAGCCCGCGCTGTCGTCGAAGGCGGCCAGGATCGCGGAGACGGTGGCGTTCAGGTAGGGGCCGAATTCGCCCGGGCTGGGGCCCACGCGGCCGATCACCACGTCGGGCGACGGGATCACCATCGTGGTCTGCCCAATGAATCCCGAGGACGCAGTAAGCGTCGCGCGGGTTGTCCGCGTAGCGTCCGCCGAGGTTCAGCCACCATAGCCCGCCGTCCTCCCCTTCCTTCGCGCCCGGCGAGGGGCTACTCACGAACTCCGACCAGCCCCAGAGGTGGAGGACTCTCCGCGGAAGTACTCCAAGTCCGGCCAATACTTGAAAAGGCTCAAGAGTTCCCCTCGCACTTTCTTTACTGACGACCGAGTGAATTCGTGTCGTGCCGCGAGCTGGATCAATGCGTGAGACTCGAAGCCATCCTCACCAGCGTCAATGACGCACCACAATCGCTCACATTGGCAGTCCTGCTGGTCCCGCACTGCGCGACAGCTCACAACGGCCAAACCGTCATGGCTCTTGGAGTTGGACCTGAGGACTCTCTCCCGGACAATCCGGTCGCATTCTGCACCCGTCATACCACTTACTCGGATGGTCGACAATCCGCGCCTCTTCGCATCCAAGAGGTCCTGGCTTGGTAACAGCCCTGGTGCGGGAAGTCCGTCAGGACCTCGGTGTTGCGGCAAATAGACGACACGAGCGATCGGCTCGCAATCTGCGACAACCCCCGGCGAGAACGGGGATTGTTGTTCAGTTTCGCCGGCACACTCGGCGGGTTCATCGATGGGATCGCATTGCCCAGTGCTCACGACGTCGGTATCGCGGCTAAGAGTGTTCTTGGAATCTCTTGGCGAGAGAAGTCCTTCTCATCATGGGTATCCAAGCCTTTGGAATCCACCCGAGCGTAGTAGCAAACCTTGCCGTCTCCATAGAATCCTACGTCAATGAATAGGCCGCCTCGCCTCCAGCATAGGTTGACTTCGCCGTCTCCCGCTGGAGAGGCATGCGGTAACATGCAGTCTGCTGGGATGCGGTCCAAGAAGCGCAACGCATCGTCGATGGCAGTTCGTCTTGGCGGCACATAGTGTGGTTCGCCCCAGCCGGGCTTGAGCGACAGGAAAGAGAGAATTGTCTCCTGAATCGTCTGTCGTTGGTTCCTGGCCCGAACCTGCAGAGGGGTCATCATCTCTGTGGCATGAGTAACGCCTGACGCATTCCAAGTGTCTCCCCCAGCCGGGTGGGCCAGAGTAAGGAAGACTCCATCCGTGCGCAGTGTGTTGTGCCCGGATCTCCTGGATGCACGGTGCGCCGCGAGACTGGGCCAGTCGCCAGTCCCCGTGAATGCGTGAATGGACTCAGGAGGCATTGAGAGAAATCTCTTGGCACGCTGCGTCTGTCAAGTACACGGAAAGAAGTTTCTTACTCTGTTCGTGGAGCAAAGCAAAGTCCCTATCGAGTTGGTCATCGAAAGACTGAGGCGTTAGATTCAGTCGATCGTCCTCATTGAGAAAATCCAACCGGGCCAACATTTCCATTCTGATGATGTATTTGTCCTTGTCCTCAGGCGCGTTAAGCCCATTGACGTGCATGCGCTGGAGGAGGCGAGTTCCGTCGGGCGAATCATCGTGAGTGAACCACCCATGATGAGCGTGCCATAGAGGTCCGTGCTGCAACGCCGTCTTGGGAAGGTGCGGACAATTCTTGTTGATCAACGATTCAATGTCATAGGTGGTTGAATCGTCGGTTTGTTCAAAGACATCGACGTACTGGAGGACTAGCGATCGAATAGCTATGGAAGAATCCTGAAGAACATCAGCGATGTCGGCAAAAAGACGTTGGGTGGATGGCCACACGTTGTCCCATAACGAGTATGCAAGGCAGTTTACGGTTATGTTGGCACCGTCCGTTCGGAGCCGCCAATCAAGCATTCCTGACGGGTTATAGCGTTCGAACGCCAAGGGTGGCGGAGATGGGGGCGGTGGCGCTTCGCTCGGATCGGGCGGTAGTACTGCTATTGCTAGACCCGGCTCATCGCGGATTTTGGGAAGGAATGCTGACCACTTTGAATGCGCACCGTGCAGGCGTTTGCGCTCCCCCCATTCGAGAGGTCGGGCGAGGACAAGTCCGAAAATGACCTCGCTGATGGCGTGTGACTCGTGGATGGGCCTAAAGGGCATGTGACGACTGCGGGTAAACGTGCGGCGGATTCTAGCGGGTAGTTTCTGCCCTTATGCGGGCGCTGAAATACGGAGCCCCAGCGAGCTGAGGAGTCGGTCGGCCGCATTCACAGGTCATTCCGCGCTGTCGTCGAAGGCGGCCAGGATCGCGGAGACGGTGGCGTTCAGGTAGGGGCCGAATTCGCCCGGGCTGGGGCCGAGACGGACGATCACCACGTCCCGGGACGGAATCACCATCGTGGTCTGCCCCATGAATCCCGAGGCCCAGTAGGCGTCGCGCGGGATGTCCGCGTAGCGCCCGCCGAGGTTCAGCCACCAAAGGCCGCCGTATTCGTCCTCCTTCGCGCCCGGCGACAAGCTGCTGACGAACTCGGACCAGCCCTCCGGAAGGATGCGGTCGCCCTCGAAGACGCCGTCCCACAGGTGGAGGAGTCCGAAGCGCATCCAGTCGGCGGCGCTGCCGTATTCGTAGCCGCTCAGGATGAAGTTGCCCCAGGGATCGGGTTCCAGCACGAAGTCGCGGGAGCCGATCCGGTCGAAAAGCATCCGCTGCGGGTGGGTCAGGTACTCCTTGCCGTTGTTCTCCACTGTCTCGCGGACGATCCGCCCGAGGGTCAGGGGATCGGAGTTCCGGTAGCGGTACTCGGTGCCCGGCGGGATGCCGTAGGGCTGTCCGGAGGCGTGTTCGAAGACGTTCAGCGCGTCGAAGTAGACGCGCATGTGCTCGTTCTCGGGAACGAGCGATTCGGGGCCGTTGAGCCCCAGGTTCGTCATGTCGAGCCCGCTGCTCATGGTGAGCAGGTGCCGCATCGTGATGACGCCGCGGGGGTCGCCCTCCTCGCGCCACTCGGCGACCGGGGCCGGGTCGTCGAGTTCGAAGTGACCCTTCTGCATGAGCACGCCGATCAGCGTCGCGGTGACGCTCTTCCCCTCTGACCAACTGATCTGCGGCGTGTTCCGCGTGAACCCGGGGGCGTAGCGTTCGCCCACGATCTTCCCGCCCCGGACCACCGCGAGGGCGCGGGTGTTCTGCTCGGTTCCCATCGCGGCGTCGAGCGCGGCGTCGAGCGCCGCCCGGTCCACGCCGGCCTGACCGGGTTCCTCCGCGCCCACGTCCCCGAGCGGCCAGTCCTGCTCATCCGCCGGCGGCTGGTCCCGCGGAACGGGCACCGGGGTGAACCGCACCGAGTCGGCGCCGTCCTCCAGCAGGGTGCATCCCTGATCCCCGTGGTACTTCGCGGTGCGTGGCGCCACGTCGGCGGCCCACACGGTGGCGCTCTTCGCCTCCATGTCTACCTCCCACTCGAAGTCGTCCTGCCAGGCGAAGCCGACGAAGGGCTCGATGTCCTCGGCCAGCACCGTCTCCGGCGAGCGCTCGGTGACCCGCCCCACCACGAAGGTGCCGGAGCAGAGGTGGTGGGCATTGATCCCGGCGGCGTACTTCCGGAAGCGGTCGTCGTCCGCCTCCTCGGCGGCCGGCGGCCCGCCCATGCATCCCGGCAGGAGTGCGACCGCCAAGCCGAAACCTGCGAGTCGCCAAAGAGCGCGTGCGTTCACCATCGGAGGATCCTCCGTCTCTGGCGGCGATTCTACGGGTCTTGAGCCGCCGTCCCCACAGTTGGACCACAGGCTACGGGAGGGCGTCATTGACTTCGGCGCCAATGGCGCCTATTCTGCTGGTGAGGTGGCGCTGCAAACCGTCGTGGAAACACCTGCCTACCTTGTGGCGGCGCGCGGGTTGTGTTCCTGTTCGCTGGCGAGGACATCCCGGTATTCCTGCTCACCGTCTTCGCCAAGAACGAGAAGGCCAATCTCAGCGTCGCGGAAAGGGATGCGTTGATCCGCGCTGCGAAGGAACTGGCAGCAGACTACAGGAGAGACCGATGACCAAGGCGTTCGACAAGATCATGGCCGGACTCGACGATGCGCGCGCCTACCGGAAGGGGGACCGTAGCGGGTTCATCGTGCACGAAATCGAGGTTGATGATCCCGATGTCGTGGCGATTCGCGCCAGTACAGGGCTGTCGCAGCCGGCATTCGCGCGGAGCATCGGTATTCCGCTCGGGACCCTCAAAAACTGGGAGCAGGGTCGCCGGCGTCCCGACGGACCGGCGCGTGTGTTGCTCGCGCTGATCGCCAGGCGGCCGTCGATCGTCCAGGAAGAGTTGGCGAGCTGACGCGGCCTCCGGGGTCGCCGCGGTCCACTGCCGGGAGCCGGCCGCCCGGTCCGTGCTGCCCGGCGCCAGGAGCTGCGTGGCCCCTCGGCTGTCAGTCGCCGGGTGGCTCCGTCCCCGGTGGCGGCTCGCCCAATTCGAAGTCGCGCCGGTAGTAGAGCGTGCCGCGCTTCATCGTGAGTTCCACCGACTGCAGGCTGTCCGGACCGGTGAGCGGATCCTCACGCAGGAAGACGATGTTGGCGTGCTTCCCGGTCTCGAGGGTCCCGATCGCGTCCTCCATCCCGAGCGCGACGGCGCCGTGGAAGCTCGCGGCCCTGAGCGCGTCCAGCATCGGCATGCCGACGTCGTCGTGGAACAGGCGGATCTCCTCGTGGAGCGCCGGGAAGGCGTTGTCGGGCGGCGTCATCCCGTCGGTGCCGGTCGCGACCATGACGCCGGCCTCCCAGGCGCGGCGGGTGAGCGCGACCGCGTCCGCGGTCTCGCACCGGGGGCGCACCCCGCGCCGGCGGCGGTCGATCGGCGGACCGCGCCGCGGACGCCGGGGGAGGTCGACGCTGTCGATCTCCGCCATGCGCCGCAGTCCGACCTCGACGACCACGCGGATGGTGGCGTCGAGGACCGTGCCGTTTCGCTTCATCAGCGCGAACACCGCATCCACCGCCGGATCGTTCAGGTCCACGTCGACGAACCCGGTGCGTTTGCCCTCCTGTCCCTCGCGGAAGACGTCGTCCGGGATCGCCGCGCTGCCGATGCTGCAGACGTGGGACATCGAGCGCACGCCAGCCCCGGCCACCTCGAGGGCGCGCGCCGGCCCGACGTGGGTATGCGACCACACCGGGACTCCCTGCCTCCCGGCTTCGGCTGCGATCGCCGCCAGCAGTTCGCCGTCGATGGCCGCGTAGGTCTTGATGCCGGTCGCCCAGGTCCCCCTCGCCAGGGTCACCGCTTCCGCCACGTCGGTCTCTCCGGTGACGGCCTGCATCCAGGACACCTCTCCCGGCGTTTCGCCGGCCGCCGAGGAAACCGTTCGCGGATCGGTGAAGAACTCGGGCCCCGCCATCAGCGCCGAGAAGTGGAGGTCGGGAGCCGGAATCTCCTTGACCAGCGAGGCGCGCTGCAGGTCCATGAGGGAGCGCACGTCCCCTGCCATGTCGCGCGCCGTGGTGACGCCGCCGTAGAGCTGCCGGTTGAGCAGGAACTCGGCTCTGGCGCGGTTGGCCGAGGTCGCCACGTGGGTGTGCGCTTCGACGAGGCCGGGAATCGCGAACAAACCGCTTGCATCCACGATCTCCGCCCCCTCGCGCGCTTCCGGACCGAGTTCTCCGGCGGGCGCGATGGCGGAGATCTCTTCGCCCTCGACGACGATGGCGAGGCCCGCCCGCGGCCCGGCGCCGGTCCCGTCAATCACGGTCGCGCCCTCGAAGATGATCCGGGCCGGTCCGTTCGGGCCGCCCTCCGGCCCGGTCTGGGCCGAGAGCGCTCCCGGCCAACCGGGCGCGGCCAGGATTGCGGCGCTCAGGATGGCGCGGCCACCACTCGGCATGATGCCGCTCAGCCCGAGAAGGCGTCCATCCGGCCAAACGCCTCGCGGATCAGCTCCTCCGACTGGAGCATGGAGACCCGGGCGTAGCGGTCCCAGCGCTCCCCGAAGGCGGTCCCGGGGAAGATCAGCACCCGCGCCTCGGTGAGCAGGCGCCGGCAGAACGCCTCCGCCGAAAGGCCGAACCGGGATATGTCCGCCCAGACGAAGAATCCGCCCCCCTGCGCGGCGGTGGGGATGCCGATCCGGGCGAACCCGTCGAGCAGCAGTTGCCTTCGGGGGGCGTAGATCTCCCGGAGCCGGGCCGGGAAGGCGTCGCCGCCGGCGAGCGCGGCGGCCGCGGCGCGCTGGGAGAAGAGCGGTCCCGGGCCGGAGAGCGCCGCCTTGGCGCGGGCGCAGGCGGCGATGGCGTCCGCGGGGCCGGTCAGGTAACCGACGCGGAAGCCGGTCATCGCGTAGCTCTTGGAGACGCTTCCCATCGTCAGCGTCCGGTTCCGCATCCCCGGGAGGGTGGACGGGGAGAGGATCGGCCCCTCGCCGTCGAGCGTCATGTCGGCGTAGACCTCGTCGGACAGGACCCAGAGGTGGTGGCGGTCCGCGAGTTGGCAGAGTTTCTCCACCTCCTCGTCGCGCGTCCGGGCACCGGTCGGGTTGGAGAAGTTCACGATCGTGAGGAGCCGCGGTCGCTCGGCCCGCCGGAGCACTTCCTCGGTGGCCGCGGCGCGCATCCCGAAGTCCTCGCCGCCGTCGCCGTTGACGCCTCCGCATGGCACCGGCGCCATCCGGCCGCGGGCGAGCGCGATGGCCTGCACGTACGAGGTGTAGCGCGGGTCGGCGAGCAGCACCTCCTCCCGCTCGCCCACGAGTGCCAGCATCGCGAGGGTGATGCCCTCCTGGGCGCCGCCAGTGACGAGCGTCTCGGTGTCCGGGTCCCAGCGGATGCCGGTGCGGGCCTCCTCGCGTTCGACGATCCGTTCGCGGAGCCAGCGTTGGCCGAGGGGATCGAGCGGTTCCGTCTCGCCGATCCGGGCGCAGGCGGCTTCGAGAACCGGCTTCGGGGCGTCGGCGTCGGGATCGCCGCGGCCGAGGCTGACCACGCCCTCGAGACGCGCGGCAAGCTCCATCAGCGAGTAGCGGGAGTCGTCCTTGCCCGGTTTGGCCAGCGTGGGCCGCGGCAGCGGTTGCGCGGGCCCGGCCCCCAGCAGGAGCGCGGCGGTCCGCTGCGAGGGGGCCGCGGTGCAGATCGAGACCGCCTGCTTCAGGCCCCGGAGGCGGCCCAGCAGCCGGGGCGGTACCCGGAAGAAGCCGACCCGGAACAGGGCGAGTTCGGGGAGGCCGTCGAGCGAGCCGACGAGCACCGCCTGTTCTCCCACCTCGGCGAGAAAGGCGCCGTCCGTGTCGGCGGGGAGGAGCCGGTCCCCGCAATCGACAATCTCCACCCGAGGTGCGCCGCCGGCTTCCTCCGGGGTGACGATCCGCGCGATCGCTCCGTTTTCGGCAGACTCACCGACCGGAAACAGGTCCAGGAGGGCGCAGGCGGCGAGCACGCCCGGGTCGCCTTCGACCGCCGGAGACAGGGCCACGCTGCCGGGCGCGTCCCCGGCTTCCGCGCGCGCCCCGGCGAGCGCGACGAAGAGCGCTTCCTGGCGTCCCCCGGTGATGACCACCGTCCCGCCGGGCGGTGCTCCCGCTGCCTCCAGCCGCCGCCCGATCTCCTCCTGGAGCTCCGGAAGACCCGGGCGCGGCGTGTAGTGCGTCTCGCCGCCCAGCAGGGCGGACCGGAGTGCGGCCGCGAGCTCGGGAGCGAGCGCGACTCCGGGGTCGGGAAGGGTCCGGCCCGCTCCGAGCGCGTGCGACCGGTCGGAGACCGGAATCGGGCAGAAGTGGTTCACAGGCTGCTCAGTTCCGCCCACGCGTCCGCCGGCAGCGGCAGCCCCCGGACTCGCACCGCGTCGGCCACCCGGTCCGCTTCGAAGCGGTGCCCGTTGGGAGCGCCCTCGAAGCCAGGTAGCAGCGCGAACGCTGCGAACGCGGGACCGAGCGCCTCCGAGGACCCCCAGGCGCGCTTCTCCGCCGGGATCGCCGCTTCGTCCGCCCGCGAAAGCCCGGTCGGCTTGATGCGCCCCGCGCCCGGCGTGATCGTGTTGGCAAGGATCCCGGCGCCGCCGCACTCTTCGGCAAGCGCCTTCGCGAGCCCCTCGGTCCCGAACTTGGTCGCGCAGTACACCGCCTCGTTGGCGAATCCGGAAATCCCTGCCCGCGAACTGGTCAGCAGGACCGATCCGCCGCTCCCGGCGCGGAGCTCGGGCATCAGGTCGCGCACCAGGAGAAACGCCGCCGTCAGGTTCACCTCCAGCATTTCGTCCAGCTGCGCCCCGGTCGTCTCCTCGACGGCGGTCAGGTGCATGATCGCGGCGCAGTGCACCAGCGCGCCCAGGTCGCCCCGGGCGATTTCCCTGGCGCGGGCGGCCGCCTCCAGCGTGCTTTCCCGGCGCGACAGGTCGCACACCAGCGGATGGAACGGCCCGGGACCGCGGTCGGCGGCGACCTCGACGGTGGTTTCGAGTTCGTCGCGGGACCGGTCGAGCAGGATGCACTCGGCGCCTTCCTCGGCGAGGCCCCAGGCGGCCGAGGCGCCGAGTCCGCGCGCCGCCCCGGTGACCAGGACGCGGCGCCCCCGGAGTCTTTCGCCCATCAGGCCGGGAGCACCCCCCGCAGCAGGTAGGCCACCCCAAACCCGAGGTAGTTGCCGAAGCCGTAGCCGAAGATCCCCATGATCACCGCTGGCGCGATGCGGTGTTTCCACTTGAGCGCCATCCCGAGCGCGAGCGCCGATCCCGGCCCGCCCACCGCGGCCTGGCTCGACAAGGTGATGGTCGCAAGGTCGAACCGCAGGAGCCAGCCGATCCCGTAGAGCACGGCGGCGTGGATCAGGATGATCAGGATCATGTAGAAGAAGAGCCACGGGCCCGCCGCCACCACTTCCCGCACGTCGGAGCCGGCGCCGATCACGATGAAGAAGAGGTGGAGGGCGAAGTAGGACAACATCGCCGACCCCTTCAACCGCTGGATCGCCGGGATCTGCCCCAGGATCAGCGCGAGGGTCGTCAGCCACAGGACTTCCGGCACGCCGGGAAGCACCCGGGCGAACTGCCCGGCGGCGACCAGCGCGAGCAGCGGAATGGCCGCCAGGATCGCGAGATGGGTGATCGAGATCGAGCCCTCGGTCCAGGTGCGGCGCAGCGCGTCGGTGTCCACCTCGGAGTCGTCGGCGGCGGCATCCAGCGCGTCGGGTTTCGCCCGCCGGAGGAAGACCCCGGCAAGCGCCGAGGCGAGCGCGACCTGCCCGAGCATCCAGGGGACCGTGGACAGGTTGTCCACCACGAACGCGCCCGCGAAGAGGCTGGGGGTCATCTCGAGCCCCTGGCCGACCGCCGCGAAGTTGAGGCCGCCGCCCCAGAACGCTCCCGCGAAGGTGCCGCCGAGCTTCCAGGTCTCGGGTCCGAGGAGTCCTGCGAAGAGCAGGCTCGCGGTGAACGCTCCGACGAACGTGCCGAACCCCGCGATCCCGAACCCCACCACCATGCGGGGCCCGGCGGTCTTCAGGTCCGCCAGCCGGGTGGAAAGGACGAACAGCACGATCGCGTAGGGGATCGCGTAGCGCGAGAGCGAGCCCATGAACTCGCCGCCGCGCGGGATGAGCCCGATGTTGGCGAGCAGGATGCCGAGCAGGGTGCAGACGACCGCGGAGCTGATCTTCTGGATGACAGGGAAGCGCTCCTCCGCCTGCCGCGCCGCCGCGATGATCAGCAGCAGGAAGGCGAGGAGCAGCAGCGGCTGGGCGATCACGGCACGCTCCCCGCCTCACGCGGCTTCGGCGGTTCGACCGCCACGAATTCGGCCTCCCCGCAGAAGAGCGTCCAGTCTCCGGCCGTGGTGGAGGGATGGGTCCGGAACCCGAAGAGCACCCCGTCGCAGGGCGCGTTCAACTCCTCGACCGGGTTGCCGAGCAGGTCGAGGATGCGGAGGAGAGTCTGCCCCTTGCGGATGGGCCTTTTCAGGTGGTCTCCCGCCTCGCCGGCCGCGGGGCTCAGGATGCCGCTGCCGCTCGCGCGCACCACGTTCTGCCGGCCGCGCCAGAGTTTCGGTGCGTAGGCGGCCGCGCCTTCCAGCAGGCCGTAGTGCCGGCAGACGTTCCCGATGGCGCGCTTCAGGATGTCCACGTTCTCGCGGAACGTCCCCGGCATCGTTCCGGCGCTGCCCCCGAGTTCCACCGTGATCGCGGGTTTTCCCTGGGGAGTCATGGCGGCCATCGGGGAGCCGGCCGGATGCGGGGTGTCGAGCACGATCGCCCAGTCCGGCCCCATCGCCTGGGCGAGTTCGAGCCCGAGCGGGTCGTTCGAGGTGGTGAAGATCGTCTCGGCGAGGTAGCAGATGTTCCCGCCGGAGTGGAAGGTGATCTCGATGTCGGCGACGGCAGCCGCCGTCTCGGCGTGGGTGGCGGCGATCCGGTCCGTCAGGTAGCCCGACGGATTCCCCGGATAGATCCGGTTCATGTCGTGGCTGTGGGTGTCCCGGGGATTGCCGCGGGCCATGGCCTCGAAGGCGCCGACGTTCATCAGCGGCACCGCGACGACCGCGCCGGTGAGAGTGCCGGGGTCGAGTTCGTTGACGAACTCGGCGACCGCAAGCGTCCCCTCCTGCTCGTCGCCGTGGATGCCGCCGTCGATCAGCAGCACCGGGCCCGGCCGGGCGCCGTTCGCGATGAGCACGGGGAACCCGAGGGACGTCCCGTCCACGCGTTCGACGGCCGGTACGAAGCCGGAAGCGCGGCTGCCCGGAGCGCAGCTCACGGGGCCGACGGAGAGTTCCTGTCGCGTCATGTTGGGTCGCTCACTGTGGCGAGGCCGCCTGCGCGGCGTGGTTTCTGACGGCGGCGGCGACGCGGACGAAGAGTTCGCGTTGGCCGCCCGCGCCGGCCCCGCCGGTATGCGGGGCGAGCACCAGCCGGGGAGTGTTCACGAAGGGATGGCCCACGGGAAGGGGTTCTTCCCGGAACACGTCGAGCCCGGCGCCGCCGAGCCGCCCGTTACGAAGCCGCTCCGCGAGCGCTGCCTCGTCCACGTGGCCCCCGCGCGCGGTGTTCACGAGGATCGCGCCCGGCTTCATCCGGTCGAGCGCCGGGCCGTCCAGCATGTTCTCGGTCTCGGGGGTGTGGGGAAGATGGAGGCTGAGGACGTCGGCGTCCGCCAGCAACTCGTCGACCGAGCCGACGGATTCCACCCCGAGACGGCGGTTCCAGGCCGGGGGAAGCGGCCGCCGCTGGTAGTAGCGGATGCGCATCCCGAAGCCGGCGGCGCGGCGGGCGACTTCCTGGCCGATGGCGCCGAACCCGATGAGCCCGAGTTGAAGGCCGTCGAGGATGAAGGCGTCCTTCCGCCCCAGCCAGTTGAAGGCGAAGAGGCGCTCGGTGGTGACGGCCGGTTCGAGACCGCGTTCCCGGTAAGCCCCGGCGCGCACTCCCTCGTGGCCTTCCACGATGCGGCGCGCCACCGCGAGGAGCAGTCCGAGCGTGTGGTCGGCGACCGCGATGGCGCCAGGGTGGGGGATGGCGTTCACCGGCACCCCGCGGCTGCGGGCCGCCCGCAGGCTCACCGGGATCGGATTCCGGCCGAGCGAGATCACGAGCGACGGCTTGGCGGCGTCCAGCTCCCGGCCTCTGACCGGCCGTTTCCGGGCGATCAGGACGTCGGTGTCCCGGATCGCGGACTCGACGGCCGGCGGTGCGTTGCTGTCGGGGATCCGGAGGTCGAACCCGGAGAGCGCCTGGGTCGCCATCTGGTGGACGAAGTCGGGCGGCCTTTCGGCAAAGGCCACCGCGAGGCTGGGCGGGGAGGTTGGTCCGGTCGACATTCCGTTAGAGCACCACAAAGATCAGATAGGCCGCGTAACCCGCGAGCAGCACGATGCCCTCCACCCGGGCCACCCGGCGGCCGGTGAGCATGAACACCCCGGCGAGCAGGGTGAGCAGGACCACGCCGGGAACCTCGGCGGTCGCCAGGCTCGGTTCCATCGCGACCGGCACCACGGCAGCCGAGATTCCGAGCGCCCCGAGCACATTGAACAGGTTGCTCCCGATCACGTTGCCCGCGACGATCTGGATCTGCCCACGCCTCCCGGCGGCCACCGAGGTCGCGAGTTCGGGGAGCGAGGTTCCAATCGCCACCAGCGTGAGACCGATGACCGTTTCGGAGGCGCCGAGCGTCCGGGCGATGTCGCCCGCTCCCCTGACGAGGAGTTCGGCGCCGATGAGCAGCGCCACGAGGCCGACGCCGGTAGTCGTCAGGTTCCGCCCCAGGGAGGGCTCGCTTCCCCCATCGTCCGGGCCGCCGGACGGCCCCGCTTCCGCGCTGCGGCCCCACCGTACGGAAAGGACGTTGAACAGAATGAGGAACGCGGCGAGCACGAGCCCGACCGGCCTCGAAACCACGCCCGCGGCGGCCAGCGGCCAGAGGAGGACGGTGGCGCCGAGCATGAACCAGAACTCGCGCCGCAGCAGGCCACGCGGCACCGCGAACGGGGTCATCACCGCGGTGATCCCCAGGATCAGTCCCAGGTTGGCGGCGTTGCTGCCGATGACGTTCCCCACCGCGAGTCCCGGACTCTCGCCGAGCACCGCCACCAGGCACGTGCCGATCTCGGGCGCGGAAGTGCCGTAGGCGACCACCGTCAGGCCGATGACCAGCGGGCTGATGTGGAACCGGCGCGCGAGGCCCGAGGCTCCGTCCACGAACCAGTCCGCCCCGTAGGCGAGTCCGGCAAACCCGAAGAGCGCGAAGACGCAGGCGAGGAGAATCAAGCAGGAACGCCGGCACGGGGCCGGCTACGCGCTGCGCCAGAGGTCCGAGCCTTCGGCGCGCGACTCTAGCAGAGGAAAACGGCCTGTACGGCTTGGAACGCCGGCTTCAGCCGGCAAGCGGGCCGCAGGCCCGCAACGCGCGTAGAGCTGCATGTCCGGATGGCGGACCGGCTTGGAACGCCGGTCTCCGACCGGCACGCGCGGCGCTTCGCGCCGCGCACATCGCAACCCCGATCCATCCCGACGACGCGTACGGGCGGTCCTTGGAGCCGCATCCTTGGTCTCGCCATCCGGACGCCAGCACAATTCCCCCCCCATGAACACCGACAGAAAGACCCGCACCTGCCTCTGGTTCGAAAGCCAGGGCGAAGAGGCCGCCCGCTTCTACGTGACGCTGCTACCGGACAGCCGGATCGAGTCCACCTACCGAAGGGAACCCGATCAGCCCGCCATGGTCGTGGACTTCACCCTCGGCGGTGCGCCGTACCAGATCCTGAACGGTGGCCCGGAGGTCACCCAGTCGGCGGCGGTCTCCATCTCTGTGGTGACCGAGGATCAGGCGGAGACGGACCGGCTGTGGGACGCGCTCACCGCGGACGGCGGGAAAGAGGGCCGGTGCGCTTGGCTCACCGATCGGTGGGGGGTGTCGTGGCAGATCGTGCCGCGCGTCCTCATCGAGAGTTTCATGTCCGACGACCGCGCGGGGGCGGAGCGGGCGTTCCAGGCGATGCTGACCATGAACAAGGTCAACGTCGCCGGGATCGAGGCCGCGTTTCGGGGGGCCTGAGCTGGGGCGGCGCACCGCGCTCCTTCGTTTCGGCCTTCTCCGGCCTCGTGTGTTCTGCTCGGCTATCAGGGGGCGACTCGTGAACAACCGGACCCTTGAGTCGTCCGCGAGATCCAGTATCCGCCGCGGGTTCCCTCCCCAGAGCAAGCCCGAGACGAAGGTGGTCGTGTCAAGAACCAGCCGCACGCCGCTGTCTTTCGGCGCGGACGGCGTCCACTTCTGTCTGGATCTCCTCCATCGTCATGGGTGGGATGTTGTCCGCTGCCATTTCCCGGGTGTCCTTCAGCAGTTCCCGGAGGTGAAACCGGCGGAGCTGCTCCCGAAAGATGGCCTCCACCGCGTCCGGAGCGAGAAGGCCAGCCTTCTCAATCTCCCTCTCAAGATCTTCCGGCAGTTCCAGCGTGACAGCCATGACGGTTTCCGCGCCCCGAGCGGGGACGAATTCGCATCCTAGCACCGCCACCGTCCCTCGCCGGGCGTCGGCCGCTTGCCGTGAAATGCGGTCCCGGCGAAACGCCAAACGGCGCACGCTCCGAGCGCCGCCCTCCCACCAGTCCTGCCCGTGGGGGGTTGGCATCGCGCGGGCGCGCGGAGTCGGCCTGGACTACGTACGGAGGCGCGGCTTGTTTGTGACGCCATCAGGAAGAGCAGCCGAAGACTTCGCCGAGAACCTCCCGGTAAGTCCGACTGGCGTCGGCGCCGAAGCAGGCGAACACGACCTCTTCGACGGCGCTGCCTGCGCTGAGGTGGTCTCGGGTCTCGGTCAGCGCGATGCGGGTCGCCGGTTCGAGTGGATAGCCGTAGACGCCGGTGCTGATTGCCGGGAACGCGATGGACTGGAATCCCTGATCCGCGGCGATGCCGAAGCAGCGGCGATAGCAACTCGCCAGTAGCGCGGCCTCTCCCCCGTTGCCGCCGCGCCAGATCGGGCCGACGGTGTGGATCACGAAGCGGGCGGGAAGCTCGTAGCCTCGGGTCAGCTTGGCGTCGCCGGTGGCGCAGCCGCCGAGGGTGCGGCATTCCTCGAGGAGCCGGGGTCCGGCGGCGCGGTGGATGGCACCGTCCACGCCGCCCCCGCCGAGCAGAGTCTCGTTGGCGGCGTTGACGATGGCGTCCACTGCGAGCGTGGTGATGTCGCCTTCGAAGATGCGGACGCGGTCGTGCGGCGTGGCCATGGGGTTTGGACGATAACGGCGGCGGGCGCCCTCTTTGCCGGCAGCCGTACGCGCATCGCGGCCCTGTGGGCCGCGTGCCGGCTGAAGCCGGCGTTCCAAGCCGGCGGTGCTATGCGACCGAGTAGCCCTACCGGTTCATCCGCCCTCCGGGAAGATGCAGCGCAACAGGTCGACGTCGGAATAGAGCACCGCATCGGCTTCCGGCGCCAGCGCGCCCCGCAGCGCCCAGGACATCGGGACACCCCGGGTGGTCCGGTTGTGTTCGTAGTCCTCGGTATGGATGTAGCCGAGCACGTGGAAGATCTCGTGGAGGGTCACACCGTCGGTGAAATGGCCGTACGGCGGGGGCGTCCGTTCGTCCTCGCACCCTCGGCACGGCCAATACGTCAGAAAGGGCTGGAGGTAGCTGATCGAGGAGGAACAGTGCGCCCATGCGTCTGTCTCGGGGGACGAGCGGAGCGTGTGGTCCGTGTAGAAGGCGTGGATCTGTCCTGGTTCCCGCGGGAGCTCGCAGAGGGAGAGGTTCGGCCCTTCGTTCCAACCCGCCCGCATCCCGTTGGGAACCGGGACGACGTCACCCATTTCGAGAATCCGGTATCCAAGCTGATCCTCGATTTTGTCGGCCAGGAGTCCGACGGCATCGAGCAGGTCGAGCAGGTCAGCCTCGGTCACATGGTCGGGGAAGTTGTCGATCATGTCCACGCGGAAGGGCGTGCCGTCCCATTCCCGGACGAAGCTCGAGAAGTTCGCCGCGTACCGGCGCTCGTTGGCGCAGGCCCGCGGGGCCGGCGTCCCCATCACCCGATGGAGGTCCATGGGCTCCCCGGGATCGACGGAAACGTCGCGGTTGAATGCGTCCGGCGTGACGCCGCGGATTTCGGCCGCGGCGATCTCCACCCCCGCCTCGGTGAACATCGAGCCCTCGGAGAAGTCCAGGGCGTCGGCGTGAATGGCGATGCCGTCCGCGTCCTCGTCGTCGAGCGTGACCTCGTACCAGAACTGTTGATGGCCGAACGGGCTCGTTCGGGAGAATGCCGCGCTTGACCCAGGGCATGAAGTCGGCCAGGCGAACGTGCCCGCCGATTTCGATGGCGAGCCGCGGATTGCCCTCTACGGTGGTGAGAAGGCCGTCGACCGAGACGCTCACCTGGATTGTCTCGCCCACCGTGTAGGCGGGCGGGATCGCGGGTCCCCACAACACGGTCGCCCACGCCCCATGAGCGTGTGGTGACGGCGTTCGCGGTGGCGGTGCCGTTCCGTTCACGCGATGGGTGGCCAGCGCCTCCCCGGGGCCGACGGGATCGGGCGCGTTCAGTTCTGGCGCGACAGCGTGGATTTCGACCCCGATCTCCGCGCCCGCGTCGTTCAGAAGCGCGCCCTCGGCGAAGTCCAGGGCGTCGGCCGCGACGCTGATGCCGTCCGCGTCCAGGTCGTCGCGCGTGACCTCGTAGGCGAACCGCTGATTGAAGGACGGCCGTTCGGGTGGGAAGTCGTGCTCGATCCAGGGCGAGAAGTCGGCCAGGCGAACGTGCTCCCCGATCTGGATGCCGAGCCGCGGATTGCCCCTTACAGTGGTGGTCTCTTGGAATCTGATACCCACGACGATCCGGTCGCCGGCGGCGTAGCCGGCCGAGGCCCGGGGCGCCGAATCGATCCAGGCCTGCGCCCGCAGGATCGGTCGCCCGGACGGCGGTTCCGGCGCGGGCGGCGGGGCTGGGGAGGGTGCCGGTGCGGGCGTGGGCGCCACAGGCGTGCCGTCCGTACCCTCGCCGCAGCCCGCAAGGAAGCCCAGCGGCAAGCAGAGGGCGAGCGTTCGGATCCTGTTCGGCAACGCGCAGTGGGCCGTGCGGCCTTGTTTCCGCCAGGCTGTTGGCGACGGCACGAACATGACGGAGATTGCCACCTGATGCCCTACCGAATTTGGCAGTTCCGGAGGAACAGCGGCTGGTAGCGGGATTGCCGAGCAGGGACTCCGATCGTGGTGCGGTTTCGCGGCCTGCGGCCGCGATGCCGGCCGGAGGCCGGCGCTCCGAGCGGGCGCCGGGCTAGAGTTTCGGCGGAACACACGGACGGTCCGGATCGTTGATGCCGAGTACCTGATCGTGCGTGGCTCTGATGGCTGGTGGGGTCCGGGCCGGGGAAACCGCCCGCGACCGGACAGGGAGGAGGTCTCGCCGCTCGCGGAGCGTGCCCGATCCGGCCCGGCGGCAGGATGGAAACCGCCGAAAGGAGAACCGATGAAATCTCTCGATGCGCGCGGCAGCCGCCGGTGGAAAGCGTTGGGCGCCACGACGTTGCTGCTGGCCCTCGCGCCCGTGGCGGCCGCCCAGCAGAGTGCGGGAGAGCAGCGGGAAAGCGCCATCACCGACCGGGTCCTGAACCAGTATCGCGACCTCCTCGAGCAGGAAACGCTCGCGTTCACGATCTCGCAGGCGGTGGACGTCGCTTCGGAGCTGCACCCCGAGGTGCGCCTCACCCGCGAGCGCCTCGCCGAGTTCCCGAGCCTGGTGCGGGAGGCGCGCTCTCCCTACCTGCCGCAACTCGACCTGAATCTCCAGTTCGCCCAGACCCGCGACCCGGGCTTCCGCAACAGCCCCTTCTTCTCGCGGCTGATCGACAGTCCCGACGGTGGCGACAGCTCCGATGGCTTCCCCTTCGGAGGGGGCGGCGCGGGGGATTTCGGCGGCGCGTTCACCTTCGGCACCTACCTGTGGAACTTCCAGGCCTCGCAGGTCCTCTGGAGTTTCGGCCTGCGCCCGGCGCTTCGCGGAGTGGAGGTCGGCCGGGCGCGCGTCGAGTCCGAACTCCAGGAAGTGCAGAACCGCATCGCGCGCGACACCGTCACCCGCCTCTACTCCTATCTGCTCGGGCTGCGCACCCGCGACGTGCTCCAGCAGGCCGTGGAGACCAGCGAGCGCGGACTGGACCTCGCGCGCGACCGGCTCGAACTCGGAGCGGGGGCGCGCCTCGACGTCCTGCGAGCCCGGGTGCAGCTTTCCCGGCTCCGCCGCCAGTTGGCGGACGCCGAGGATGCCCTTACGGTGGAGCGGGCCGGAATCAACGCGCTCGTCGGCCGGGAGCAGTCGAAGGCCATCGAGGTCCTCGACGATCTGGAACTGCCCGATCCCCTGCCTCGCATCCTGCCGGCCGAGGCGCTGATGGAACTCGCCGGTCAGCAGCGGCCGACGGTCCGTCAGTTCGGCCTCGACCGTGAACTGCTCGAGGCCCAGACCAGCCTGGCGCTGGCCGACGCTCGCCCCGAGGTCCGCGCGACCGCTTCCTACGGGATCAACACCTTCACGCTCGAGAACACCTACGACCTGCAACTGCACAACTGGAACGCCGGCGTGTCGCTGACCTGGAACCTCTTCGACGGGTTCGGCAGCGGCTCGCGGGTCGCCAGCCTGCGGTCGCAGGTGACCCAGAACGACTGGGAGCAGAACGAGTACGAGTCCACCCTCGAGGTGACGCTCCGGAACGCCACCGCCAACTGGCAGGCGGCGCTGACCGCGATCGAGGAGGCCACGCTCGCCCTCGAAGAGGCCATGGAAGCGGAACGGGTAGCGGGTGAAGAACTCACTGCCGGCGCCGCGACAGCCTACCTGGTCATGGAGACCGTGCAGGCCCGCCGGGACGTCGAGCTCGAAAAGGCCCGTCACACCCATGACGCGCTGAATGCGCTGGCGGAATTGAAGTACCTCGTCGGCTACCCCGCGAACGCCCCGCACTCTGTAATCGCCGACACGGCCCCCGTCCGCGCCGCGGATGCTGCGGACGCCGGGCACCCGGCGCCCGAACTGGAGGAAGAACGGTGACACCCGCCGCCAACCAGAAGATCCCGCGCCAGGCGCTCCTGGCGTTTGCGGTCGCTCCCCTGCTCCTGATCGGAACGGGGTGCGGCCAGGAGGACGGCTTCGCCGCCGAGCCGGGAGCGGAGACTCCGGACGCCGTCGATCTGCGGCCCGCGGTGGAAACCTCGTCCATCCTTCCCGGACTCCTCACCGACGTCCTGGAGATCTCGGGCCGTCTCGAACCCCGGGCCGAGGTGATGATCTCCTCCGAACTGGGGGGCGCGGTCGAAGAGGTCCGCTTCGACAAGGGAGACCGTATCCAGAAGGGGGCGCTGCTGGCGCGCGTCGGTTCGGACCTGCTGCGCGCGGCGCTGGCCGAGGCCGAGGCGGAACTCGAGGGGGCGGAGCTGGACTACACGCAGGCGAAGCTCCTGGTCGAGCGCGAAGCGAGTCCGAAGCAGGACTTCCTGGGGGCGGAAGTGAACCGGAAGCGGTTCGTGGCCCGGGTCGAATCGGCGCGGCTTCGGCTCTCCCGTTCGGAGATCCTCGCGCCGGCGTCCGGCGTGATCGTCCAGCGGGACATCGAGCCGGGCGAAGTGCTCGGACCCGGGAGCCCGGTCGCCGTGCTGCACGACACCTCGGTGCTCCGCGCCACCATCGGCATCCCCGAGACGGACATCGCCTTCTTCGCGGTCGGAAGCCCGGCGGAAGTCAGCGTGGACGCCTATCCGGACCGGTCGTTCGAAGGCCGCATCGCCTACATCGCACCCAGCGCCACCCGGCCCGGCCGGAACTTCCAGGCGGAAGTGGAGGTCGCGAACGCCGACGGCACGCTGCGCTCCGGACTGATCGTGCGGACCCGGCTGCAGCGCCGGATGTTCGAGGACGCCGTGGTGGTCCCCCGCGACGTGCTCGTGGAGCGCGACGGGATCCTGCACGCCTTCGTTCTGGAGAACGGGACCGCCGGCCTCCGGTCGATCACGCTCGGCCCCGACGAGGGAGACCGGGTGGTGATTACCTCCGGCCTCGAGGTCGGCGAGACGCTCATCACCGAGGGACACCGGAACCTGCTCGACGGGCAGCCGGTGCGGGTGGTTTCCCAGAGGGACTGAGCGCGCCGTGAACATCACCAAGTACGCCATCCGGCATCAACTGTCGGTCTATTTCCTGATCCTCATCCTCTGCCTGGGTGGGATCGGCGTCTACGTCTCCATGCCCCGGGAGTCGTTCCCCGAGGTGAAGGTCCCCTTCATCCTCGTCTACACGATCTATCCCGGCGTCAGCCCGACGGACATGGAGACGCTGGTCACCCGGCCCATCGAAACGGAGATCCAGGCGGTGTCCGGGATCAAGGAGATCAGCTCCACCACGAGCGAGGGCTTCTCCAGCATCGCGGTCGAGTTCAACCCCGAAACCGATCTCGAAACCGCGCTGGCGAGCATCCGCGAAAAGGTGGACCTCGCGAAATCCGACCTGCCCCCGGAGGCCGAAGACCCCCGGGTCCAGGATATGGATTTCTCGCAGGTCCCCATCATGGTGGTCACCCTGTCGGGGCCGGTGGGAAGCCAGCGCCTCACCGAGGTGGCCGAGGAGATCAAGGAGGACCTGGAGACGATCCCCGGGGTCAACCGGGCGAACGTGATCGGCGGCCGGGAGCGCGAGGTCCACGTGCAGGTGGACCCGAAGCGCCTGGCCTTCTTCGAGCTCAGCCTCTCCGACGTCGTGGTGGCGGTCGCGCGCGAAAACCGCAACGTCCCGGGCGGCGAGATCGCGGTCGGCGGACTCGAGTACCTGGTCCGGCTGCCCGCCGAAGTGCGGCAGCCGTCGGAGATCGAGGACTTCGTGATCAAGGTCCGTGACGGCGAGCCGGTCTTTGTGCGCGACGTGGCCGACGTGGTCTTCGGGTTCGAGGACCAGACCAGCCGCTCGCGGGTGGACCAGGAACCGTCGGTGACCCTGAGCATCGAAAAACGCACCGGCGCCAACCTGGTAGGGGTTGCCGACCTCGTGAACGCCGAACTCGACCGCTGGGACGAGATGCTGCCCGAGGGCATCAACACCGCGGTGGTCGGCGACATCTCCGTCGAGATCCGGCGGATGGTGAACGAGCTCGAGAACAACGTCATTTCGGGGTTGCTGCTGGTGGTCGGATGCCTGATGGCGTTCGTAGGCCTCCGGAACTCCTTCTTCGTGGGGGTGGCCATCCCGCTCTCGATGTTGGCCTCGTTCCTGGTACTCGGCTGGATCGGCTACACGCTGAACATGATGGTGCTGTTCAGCCTCATCCTCATGCTGGGGATGCTGGTGGACAACGCGGTGGTGATCGTCGAGAACATCTACCGCCACCGCGAGCACGGCGACGCGGGTCCGGACGCTGCCTTCGAGGCCACCACCGAAGTCGCCCGCCCGGTCATCGCCTCGACGATCACCACGCTCTGCGCGTTCTCGCCGTTGCTGATCTGGCCCGGGATCATCGGGGACTTCATGTCCTACCTGCCGGTGACCCTCATCATCGGGCTCTCGGCGTCGCTGGTGGTGGCGCTCATCATCAATCCGACGCTCTGCGCCCACCTGATGAAGCCGCCGCGGCGCGGCGTCAAGAAGGCCGATACCGAGGAACATCCGTTCCGGCGCGGCTACCGGCGGCTCCTCGAGTGGTCCCTCCGGCCGGGCCCGGACGCCGGGACGCGCTCCTGGTTCCTTCGCAACTGGGCGCTTCCGGCGGCGTTCGTGATCTTCCTGGGCCTCGGCGCGTCGCTCGCGCTCGGCGGCATGTTCTTCCAGACGAACGCGCTCCTGCCCGCGGTGGCCGGGTTCGCCGGCATCGGGGTGCTGGCCTTCGTGCTACAGGGGGTCTTCTGGTTCGTCTGGAGCCTGATCCGGCGCCCGTTCGGCTGGACCCCCTACCTCACCGATCACCGTTCGGGCTGGATCTGGATGATGTGCGCGGTCCTGGTCGGAACGGTCGGGATCTACGGGGTGATCGGCAAGGGGGTCGAGCTCTTCCCGGAGGTCGAGCCGCGTCAGATCACCATCGACGTCGAGACCGCGGGCGGCTCCAGCCTGGACGCTTCGGACGCGGTCGTCCGGCAGATCGAAGCGCTGACCACCGGAACGGTGGACATGAAGCACCAGGTGGCGAACGTCGGCTCCACCGGGGTCAGCATGGGTCCGGGCGGCAGCGGCGGCAGCCCCAACCGGAGCCAGGTGTCGCTCTACCTGGAGGAGCGGTCCGACCGGGAGGTCCGCAACACCTTCGAGACCATGGAGGTGGTGCGCGCGGGGCTTGCCGACATCGTCGGGGCCAACGTCAAGGTGGACGCACCCCAGGACGGCCCGCCGACCGGGGCTGCGGTGTCGGTGCGGATCCTCGGCGAGGAACTCGACGAGATCGAGCGGCTCGCGGAAGAGGTGAAGGCGCGGGTCCGGGGCATCGACGGACTCGTCAACCTCGATGACGACCTCGAGGGCGGCAAGCCGGAGCTCCGCGTCGAGGTGGACCGGGAGGAGGCGATGCGCTCGGGCGTGAACACCCAGATCATCGCCGCCACCGTGCAGACCGGCATCCTGGGGGCGGAGGCCTCCAAGTACCGGGTCGGCGAGGACGAGCACGACATCCGGGTGCGGCTCACTCCCGAGGCGCGGCGTTCGCTCGACGACATCGGCGAGCTCACGGTGCCGGACGAGGACGGCATTCCGGTTCCGATCCGAACCGTCGCGGAGCTGAAGCACGGCGTGGGTCCCGCCGCGGTCCGGCGCGTGGATCTGAACCGCGTGGCGACGATCGAGGGCGACGTCGTGCGCGACTCCGGGCGCACCGAGGCGAGCGTCCGCGAGGAGGTCGCCGCCGAACTCGACGCGATGGCGTGGCCGGCGGGCTACCGGTGGGAGTTCTCGGGAGCGAACGAAGAGGAACTGCAGGCGACCGAATTCCTCTCGCGGGCCTTCGTCATCGCGCTGCTGCTCATCCTGATGGTGCTCGTCACCCAGTTCGACTCGCTGATCCTCCCGCTCACCATCATCACCTCGGTGGCGCTGTCGGTGATCGGCGTGCTCTGGGGGCTCATGATCACCGGGACGGCGTTCGGGATCATCATGACCGGCATCGGGGTGATCTCCCTGGCCGGGATCGTCGTCAACAACGCGATCGTGCTCTGCGACTTCGTCCGGCAGCTCCGCGAGCGGGGCCTGAGCCGGCACGATGCCGTGGTGGAGGCCGGATCCATCCGGCTGCGCCCAGTGCTGCTCACCGCAGTGACCACCGTTTTGGGGCTCGTGCCCCTGACGCTCGGGCTCAACATCGACTTCTTCAACCTCTCCGTCTCCACGGGCGGCGAGAGTTCGCAGTTCTGGGCCTCGATGGGCGTCGCGGTGATCTTCGGACTCACCGTCGCGACGGTCCTCACCCTCGTGATCGTCCCGATCACCTACGACAGTCTCGACAGCCTCTCCGAGGCCATCGCGAACTACCGCGCCAAGCGCCGCCGCAGTTTGCAACCGGCAGAGCGCGGCGCCCTCCACCCCGCCGGCCCGTAACGGCGCACCCGGCTTGGAACGCCGGCTTCAGCCGGCACAGCCCGCCGGAGGCGGGCGGCGGGAAGGACCGCATCCCCCGAGATGGCGCGCCGGCCTGGACCGCCGGTCTCCGACCGGCACGCGCGGCGCTCCGCTCCGCACTTTCCCGGTTCCAAGGGGTTCCAGCGAGTGCCCTGATGTTCCCCTAACTGGTCCATTCTTCAACGGCTTACAGTGCTATACTGTTCCCCCGCAGAACGGCGCAAACTCGCCCATTCCCGACCGATTTGTGCCGCCCAGCCGCCGCTCCACGAGCCCACTTCCATGACCGAACGCCCCTACCGCCTCTCCGTGAGATTCGTAGAGACCATCCGGGAACCCGGATGGTACGGCGACGGCCGCGGCTCCGGCGGTCTCTCCCTCCGGGTGAAGCTCACCAGGCGCGGACACCTCGCCAAGTCGTGGGGCCAGCGCATCACGGTGGACGGTCGGCCCCGGAACCTCGGGCTCGGCTCCTGGCCCCACGTCAGTCTCGCCGAGGCGCGCGAGAAGTGCGCCCTGAACCTCGCCGCGCGGCGGCGCGGTGAGCTGGTGACCGGCCAGCGGCGGACGGTCCCCAGCTTCGCCGAAGCCGTGGAGAAGGTCATCGCGGTCCACTCCGCCGGCTGGAAGGAC
>VXNL01000036.1 GCA_009840635.1 Acidobacteriota bacterium
CCGCGCCGCCACCGTGACCGCCTACTACGACCCGGAGATCGAGAGCGGCCTCCGGGTGCGGCGGGCCGTGAGCCGGGAGATCCTCCCGGCGCTCGCCGAGCGCCACCCGGGGCTCGAGATCGTGGCAGCCGGATCGACCCGCCAGAGCGCGCGTACCGCCGCGACGCTCGCCTGGACGTTCCCGCTCGCCATGCTCGCGGTCTTCGGACTGCTGGCCTCCCAGATGCGGAGCCTCGCGCAGCCGTTCCTGGCGCTCGCCGGCCTGCCGATGGCCGGGGTGGGCGCCGTGCTGGGGCATTTCGTGCTCGGCTACGAGCTGAACTACGTCTCCCTCTTCGGCCTGGTGGCCGTCTCCGGGGTCGTCGTGAACGACACCCTGATCCTGATGGACCGGTACAACGGAATGCGGCGGAAGGACCCGGACTTCCCGGTCATCGCCGCGATCTCGGCGGCCGCCCGGGACCGCGCGCGTCCGATCGTGATCACGAGCGCCACCACCATCGTCGGTCTCCTGCCGCTTCTCTACGACAAGAGCGAGAGCGTCCAGTTCACCGTGCCGATGGTGATCAGCCTGACCGCGGGACTCGCGTTCGCAAGCATCGGACTGCTGTTCTTCATTCCGGCGGTGCTCATCGTCGCCGAGATGCGCAGGCTCGATCCCGGCGGCGCGTGATTCGCGTCCCGGCCGGCCGCCCCCCGCTCCGGTAGCGCCGGGTGCCGGAGGACGCCGTCCCCACCCCTCCCACCGGCGGTTCGCCCTCGCGGGGGGTGATCGCCTGGTTCGTCAGGAACCGGGTCGCGGCGAACCTCCTCCTGTTCGCGATCTCGCTGGCCGGGCTGCTGACGATCCGCGGCGTCCCGCAGGAGTTGCTCCCGGAGACCAGCCCTTCGACCCTGAGCGTCAGTACGGCGTGGCCGGGATCCGGCGCCTCGATCATCGAGGCAAGCGTCCTGACGCCCATGGAGGAAGCGCTGCGGGACATCGAGGGGATCCGGGAGATCTCCGGAACGGCGCGCGACGGGGTCGGCACGCTCACTGTCGAGCTGGAGTACTGGGCCGACTTCCAGGGCGTCAGCGACGAGGTCCGGGAACGCGTCGAGTCGATCACCAGCCTGCCCGACGACGCCGAGGACCCGGTCATCACCGAGAGTTCGACGCGGCGCCTGTTGCTGCGGGTCGCGGTGCACGGGCGGGCCGACGAGCGGGCGCTCACCGAGGCGGCGCACCGGGTCCGGGAGGACCTCTCCCGCGTTCCGGGCGTCGCGGCGGTGGAGACGGCGAGCGGCCGGGACTACGAGATCTCCATCGAAGTGTCGGAGGACGTCCTGTCCCGCTTCGGACTCACCTTCGATGAGGTCGCGGCGGCGATCCGCCGCGCTTCGACGGACGTCCCGGCGGGCTCGATCCGGACCGGCGTCAGCGAAGTGCGCCTGAGGACCGAGGCGGAAGCCGGGAGCGCGGCCGCGTTCGCCCGGATTCCGCTCATCAGCGCCCCGGACGGCGGAGCCGTCGCTCTCGGCGACATCGCCACGGTGACCGACGGCTTCGCCGATGTCCAGCGGGCGGCGCGGATGAACGGCGAGCCGGCGGTGTTCCTCGAGGTGATGCTGGCGCCGGACGCCGGGCTGCTCGAGACGGTGACGGCGGTCCAGGCGCAGGTGCGGGCAACCTCCACGCTGCTGCCGGCCGGCCTCACCGTGACTCCCTGGGCCGACGCCTGGCGGCTCTTCGACAGCCGCATGGACGTCCTCGTCCGGAACGGCCTGCAGGGGCTGGCGCTCATCTTCCTCGTCCTCTTCTTCACCCTTTCCACCCGGGTCGCGGTCTGGACCGCGGCGGGACTGCCGGTGGCTTTCTTCGGCGCCTTCCTGCTCATGCCGGGACTCGGCGTGACCTTGAACATGGTGAGCATGTTCGGCTTCATCGTCACCCTCGGCATCGTGGTGGACGACGCCATCGTGGTCGGCGAGAACGTGCACCGGCACATCGCGACCAGGCGGACCGGGACCGCGGAAGCGGCGGTCCGCGGGGTCCGGCAGGTTCTCTTTCCGGCGTCGTTCGGGGTATTGACCACCATGGCGGCGTTCTCGCCGCTGCTCGGACTCCCGGGCGTCTGGGGCGAACTCATGGGGACGCTGCCCCGCATCGTGATCCCGGTGCTCGCCTTCTCGATGCTGGACGCCGCCTGGATCCTGCCCCATCACCTGGCGCACGGCGGGCTCCCCGTTCGCCCGAGCCGGCGGCTCGCGCGCATCCGGGGCGGGATCCAGGCGGCGCTCGACTGGACGGTGGAGTCCCTGTACCGGCCCGCGCTCCGCTGGTCCATCGACAACCCGGGCGCCACCGTGGCCCTCGGCGTGGTGGCGCTCGCGCTGGCGCTCGGCCTCGTCCGGGGCCGCTGGATCCCGGTGGAGCCGGCGCCTCCTTTCGACTCCGATGCGGTCCGGGTGCAGGTTTCGCTGCCGCCGGGCTCGACCGCAGCGGCGACGGCGGAGGTGGTGGGAGAACTGGAGGCCGCGATCCAGCGCGTGCGGCAGGACTTCGAGGCCGAACACGGCCTCGATCCGCACCGGAACCTCGCCGTGATGGTGGGACAGCGGTTTCCGCTCGGGGCCGGCAGCCAGCTCGGCGCAGCCGAGGCCGGCGCGGACGCCAGGACCGGCCAGCTCATCTGGGAGCTGGCGCCCGCGGAAGAGCGGGCCGAGGTGCCGCCCCGCCGGATCGCCGACCGGCTCCGCGCGCTCGCCGGCTCCCTCCCGCACGGGGGCCAGGCCGCCGTATTCACCTCCGTCATCGGACAGGGGAGCGACCTGTCGATCCGGATCCGCGGGGACGCGCTCGAGGATCTCCGGGCGGGATCGGCGGCGCTCTCGGCCTTGATTCGGGAGTTCCCGGGGGTCATCTCGATTTCGGACGACCTCGAGGGCGAGGCTCCCGAACTCGTCGCCCGGGTCCGTTCCGGGGGCCCCGCGACGGGGATCGGCGCCGTGGACTTCGGCCGGCAGTTGCGGCAGGCGTTCCACGGCGAGGAGATCCAGCGGATCCAGCGGGGGCGCGATGAGATCCGGGTGCTCCTGCGCTACCCGGAGTCGAGCCGGCGAAGCCTCGACGCCGCGACCGGAATGCGGGTACGCCGGGGCGACGGGGAGCCGGTCGAGATCGGTCAGGTAGCCGAGATCTCGCAGGAGCGGGGCCCGTCGGTCATCCGCTGGCTCGACGACCAGCGCACCGTCACGGTCAGCGCGAGCGTGGATCCGGAACGGGCCTCGCCCGGCGCGCTGATCGCCGAAGCCGAGGCCCGGATGATCCCCGCCGTCCGCGACCGCTTTCCGGAACTCGGGTTCGAAGTCGTCGGAAGCGCCGGCGATCAGCAGGAGACCGTGACGGCGCTCCGCGGGCACCTGGTCCTGGCCCTGATCCTCGTCTATGTGCTGCTCGCCCTCCCGCTGTCGTCCTGGGTCCAGCCCTTCGTGATCATGGCGGCGGTGCCCTTCGGGCTCGCCGGGGCCGTCTTCGGTCACCAGGCCGTGGGCCTGCCGCTGTCCCTGACCAGCTTCATCGGGATGGTGCCGCTCACCGGAATCGTCGTGAACGACGCCCTGGTGCTCCTCGACTTCATCAACCGGAGCCGCGCCGGCGGAGCCTCGGTCCGGGAAGCGGCGCTCGCGGCCGGACCGCTCCGTTTCCGGCCCGTCATCCTCACTTCGGTGACCACCTGCGGGGGACTCGCGCCCCTGATGATCGAACGGAGCGTGCAGGCGCAGGCGCTGATCCCGATGGCGGTCTCGCTCTCGTTCGGGGTAGCGTTCGCGACGCTTGTCACCCTGCTGCTGGTGCCCGCGATCTATCGCCTGACGGCGGGAACGGCCGGCATCCAGGGTCCCCGGCGGCCGCGCACCCGGGCGCCGGAGGGGACCAGGCAATCCCGAAGTGATCACCACTCGATCTCCACAACGTCTCAAGGAGGACCTCATGGAACACCAACGCAGCTCGGTGGGAGCCCGGTGGGCGCTCACAGCCGCCCTCCCCTTTCTGGTCATCGGTTCGGCGATCCCGGCGCACGGCGTAGTCCGGCCCGGCGATGACGATCCGCAGGAGCAGCAGCAGCAGACCGGCGAAGGGGAAGCGGAAGACGCCGAGGATCAGCCGGTCGCGGCGCGCTTCACCGACCAGGTGGTGGTCTCGGCGTCGCGCGTCGAGCAGGAGATCGTGAACGCGCCCGCCGCGGTGACGGTGATCGGCAGCGAACAGCTGGAGGCCCGGTCCGGATCGGACTACGCGGAGGCGCTCCGTCAGGCGCCGGGGGTGAACGTGACCCGGATGACCAACTCCTCGTACACGGTGACCAGCCGCTCGTCCTCCATTACGGGAGCCCGCCACCAGCTCGTCATGGTGGACGGGAGGCCGGTGCACCAGGAGTACGGTGGCGTTGCCTGGAGCATGCTGTCGGGGGACCTCGACAGCCTGGAGCGGATCGAGGTCGTGAACGGTCCCGCGTCGGTTGTCTGGGGGGCGAACGCCATGACCGGCGTGATCAACATGATCACGAAGGCGCCGCGCGACGCCGCGGGCACGACCCTCGATCTCCGGTTCGGCACGTTCGAC
>VXNL01000006.1 GCA_009840635.1 Acidobacteriota bacterium
CCCCCCGGGGGGCGTCGGGGGTGTCGAGAGGGGGGCCGCCCCCTCCGGAAACCGGGTGCGGCAGCCCGCGGGGTGGGACGGGGGCAGGGTCGGCGAGCTGCTCTACGGCGCGGACCGGGTGGAGGAGCCGGTGCGGGCCAACTATCTGGAGTTCGGGGCGACGCCGCCGAAGGTGCTCGGCCAGTTCCGGCGCACCTACATCCTCGCCGAGGAGCGTTCGGAACTGCTCCTCATCGACCAGCACGCCGCGGATGAACGGGTCATCTTCAACCGGTTGATGGACGCGTCGAGCGGGGTCCGGACACAGGAACTTCTTCAGCCGGTGCCGCTCGAACTCTCGCCGGTGGAGCGGGCGGCGCTCGCGGACGAGCACGAGCGGCTGGCCGCCGCCGGCTTCGACATCGAACCCTTCGGCGGTGATGCCTGGATCCTCCGGGGAGTGCCGGAAGCGCTGGGAGTGGGCCGGGGCCTCGACGTCCTCATGCGCTCGCTCGCTTCCGAGGAGATCGAGTGCGCGGCCGCCGCCACCCACGACGCCCGCGCCAGGATCATGGCGCGGGTCGCCTGCCATGCCGCGGTGACCGCCGGGGTCACCCTTACCACCGAGCGAATGGACGAAGTGCTCGCCTCGCTCTGGGGAACGGCGCATCCCTCGACCTGCCCGCACGGCCGCCCCACGGTGCTGCGCCTCGACCTGCCGTTCATCGAGCGGCGTTTCGGACGGAGCTGAGCAGATGGCGTCGCGGAGCAGGAAGCCGCTTCCCACGGCGGTAACGCTCGCCTGGCTGCGTTACTTCGCCGGCCGCACGCTCATGATGGTGGGGATGCTGGTGGTGACCGGCGCCGCGGCGCTCTTCTTCGGCGCCGACGCCGAGCGACGCATGCTCGTCTTTACGGCAACGGGAGCGGCGCTGTTCGTTCTCGGTTGGCTGCTCTCGAAGAAGCGGCCGCCGGCAGCGCGCTGATCCCGGCCGGGGCTGGCTGACACGTTCCGCGAGCCGTCCCATCGGCTCGGGTCGTCCACACGGGGTAGGGCAATGCGAGTTTCGCCTGCCTTCGGTCGGCGATGCCGGCCGGAGGCCGGCGCTCCGAGCCGGCGCTCCCTACCCGCCGATACCGTCGGCCGTGAAGAAGCTGACCACCGACTCGAGTTCTTCCTTTTCCTCGTCCAGTTTGTACTTCAGCACTCGCCGAACGGTCGCCATCCCCAGGACCTCCGTGCCGTCGATGATGGGGAGATGCCGAAAATGGTTGGTGACCATGATTTCGAGAGCCTGTTCCATCGTCGTCTCGGGGCTGATGGTCACTGGTTCGACGGTCATGGCGTCTCCCACGGCGGTGGTTTCCGGATCGCGGTGCTGTGCGACCACCCGGGTCATGAGATCCCGTTCGGTGAAGATGCCCGCGAGGGTCCCGTCGGAGTTCATCACCGCAGCGGCGCCCGTCCGGTCCCTGACCATCGCCTTCACCGTCGCACAGATGGTCTCTTCCGGAGAAACCCGGGTCGCCGGCCGGTGGCTGATCTTGAGCAGCGGATCCATGACGTTGTCCTTCGTTGATCGTGGTTTGAGAACGGCTAGTTTCGCAAAAGGTGGGCGTGATGGCAATTTCCCCCCAAGGCGCTTGAGAAAGGGAACAGAATTGCTCGCCTCTCCGTCATAGCACCGCATCCCGCATGCGCCTCGCCATCGTCTGCTACCCCACCCACGGCGGGAGCGGTGCGGTTGCCTCCGACCTGGCGATCGGGATGGCGGACGCCGGACACGAAGTCCACGTGGTGAGTTACGCGGTTCCCTTCCGCCTGCGCCGATTCCACCCGGGCGTGCGGATCCACGAGGTGGAGATCGCGTCCTACCCGCTGTTCCGCTATCCCCCGTACACGCTGGGGCTTGCGACCAAACTGGCCGAGGTCGCCGACGAGGACGGCGACTTCGACATCATCCACGCCCACTACGCGGTGCCCAATGCCGTGAGCGCCTTCCTCGCGCGGGAGATCATCGGCGGCGGCCGCACCCGGGTGGTCACCACCCTCCACGGGACCGACATCACCCTGGTGGGGGCGGACAAGTCGTTCCACCGGGTGATCCGTTTCGCGCTGGAGCGGTCCGACGCCGTCACCGCGGTTTCCGACTATCTCGCCGACCGGACCCAGCGCGATTTCGCTCCCCACGTTCCGGTCGAGGTCATCCCCAACTTCGTGGACACCGAGTTGCCGGCCCCTGGTCCGGAGCGGTATGCCCGCGAGGCCTGGGCGCCGGCCGGCGAACGGATCCTGATGCACATCTCGAACTTCCGGCCCGTGAAACGCATCAGCGATGTGGTGCGGGTCTTCGCCGAGGTCCGCCGGCAGCTCCCCGCAAAGCTGGTCCTGGTCGGAGAAGGCCCGGAGCGGCTCTTCGCGCAGCAGCTCGTGCGGGAACTCGAACTGACTCCGGACGTCGTCTTCCTCGGCCAGCAGGACGACATCCGGGGACCCCTGGCCTGCGCGGACCTCCTGCTGCTGCCGAGCGAACAGGAGAGTTTCGGCCTGACGGCGCTGGAGGCGATGGTGAGCCGGGTGCCGGTGATCGCGACCACGATCGGCGGCCTCCCGGAAGTGGTCGCCGATGGTGAGGCCGGGCGGCTGTTCCCGGTGGGCGAAGTGCGGGGGATGGCCGCGGAAGCCGTCCGGCTCCTGACCGACGAGCCGGCGCGCCGGGCGATGGGCGATGCCGGGCGGACGCGGGCCATCACCCACTTCGCGCGGGAGGTCGTGTTGCCGCGCTACGAGGACCTCTACCGGCGGGTGATGGCCGGCGTCCCCACCGGCTGCTAGTCGCGGTAGATCCCTTCGCGATAGGCGAGGGACCTCGGGCGCTCCGCGAGGTACGCCTGGTTCCCGAGGCTGCGAACCCCCAGTCTCGCCGCCCAGGCGGCGAGGGAACGGACCGGCACCGCCAGGGGAGTCTCCCGCGCCCGGAAGGCGGCGATCTCGTCGCCGAGGCGCGTCCGCGCCGCCGGATCGAGCGGCTTCCCGAGGTGTCCGGCCAGGTGGAGGAGGACGTTGTGGTGGGTCCCCGCGGACGCCGGTTCGGCGAGCCCGGCGAGGAACTCGTTCCGGTATCGCGGCAGTGCGTCCCGAACGTCCCGCGCGGCGGCGAGAAAGCGGCCGAGCCGGCGGGCGGTTCCTTCCGAGTGCGCCATGAGCACCATCTTCCAGCGCGCGTGGAACTCGTAGAGGGTTCGAGCGTCGGGCGAGCCCGCGGCAAGTTCCCGAATCTCCGCGAGCGCGAACACCCGGGTCAGCCAGTGGTCCCGGCGCGCGGGGTTGTCGAGCTCCGTTTCCGAGATTCGCGGCGCCTCGGGAAGGGCCGCCGCGAGGCGGCTCGCGAAGATCCCGGTCCCGTCCTCCGAGATCACGGCGCCGCTCTCGTGAAGCTTCACGTCGCCCATGCCGCAGCTCGGTGAACGGGACTTGAGCACGATCCCGCCGACGCGGGCCTCGTCGAACCGAGCGGCGGCCTGCCGCGAGTAGTCGTCCATCAGCGGGGTCAGGTCCTCGCCCCGCGATCCGAGGAGGCGGGTTCCCCGCGGCTCGCGTTCCAAACGGATCTTGGGCCGCGGTACGCCGAGCCCGATCCCGACCTCGGGGCATTCCGACACCAGTTCAAAGGCTTCGCCGAGAGCGCCGGCGACGGTCTCGCTCCGGCGATGGCCTCCGTCGTAGCGCACCTCTTCGCCGAGAAGGCAGCCCGAAACCGCGATCCGGATCGGAGGCCGATGCTCCATCGTCACTCCCCGCACAGTTCCCGGGCCGTCGCGAAGACCTCGTGGAACATGGGCCGGGTGAGCCGGCCGGTGAACGTGTTCTGCTGGCTTGGGTGGTAGCTCGCGAGCAGGTGGGTTTCGGGCGCGATCCGGGCCACGGCGCCGTGGCCGAAGCGGGGGAGCGGGGCCGGGACCGCGTGGCCGAGCGCCTTCCAGGTGCGCAGAAAGGTCCGGAACGCAATCGACCCGAGTGCGAGAACCACCCGGAGCCTCGCCGCTTCGCGGAGCTCCTCCTCGAGAAAGGGTTGGCAGGCGGCGAGCTCCTCGGCGGTCGGGCGGTTGCCGGGGGGAGCGCAGTGGATCGCGGCGGTGATCCTGGTGCGGAGCAGCCGGAGCCCGTCGCCTGGATCCGGCGAATAGGGCGCCGACGAGAAACCGAACCGGTGGAGCGCTTCGTAGAGCCACTCCCCCGACCGGTCCCCGGTGAACATCCGGCCCGTTCGGTTCGCGCCGTGGGCCGCCGGGGCGAGACCCACGATGAGCAAGCGGAAACCTTCGCCCCCTAGCGACGGGACGGGCCGCGCCCAGTACTCGCAGCCGCGAAACCGCCGGGGCGGCTCGCGGGCGACCGCTTCCCGATGGGCCACGAGGCGCGGACAGGCCCGGCAGGAGGTGACGCGCGAGTGGAAGTCGGAGGGGAGGGACACGGGCGCCCCGATTGTCGCAGCCCGTTTCAATCGCGGCCGCATCCGTCAGAATGTGCGGCCGGAATCCCGAATGACCGCGCAGGAGCAGTTCCTCGAGCCCGACGATCCGGGACGCGCCCGCCTCGCGCTGAGCTGGGCCCCGGGAACGGGTGCCGCAGCGCCGGTGTGGGTCTTCCTTCACGGGCTGGGGTCGGACCGACAGGGAGAAAAGGCGCTCCGGTTCCGCGATCACCTCTCCGGCCGCGGGCCCGGATTCCTCTCCCTCGACTTCACCGGACACGGCGACTCGGGGGGTGATTGCCACGGCCTTTCGCTCACCCGGAATCTGGAGGACATCGGCCGGGCGGTTTCCTTCCTTCGCGAGGAGGCGCCGCGCGCGCCGCTGATCCTGGTGGGGTCCTCGATGGGGGGAATCGCGGCGCTCTGGTACGCGGCGCTTCATCCCGGCGACGTCCACCGCGTCTTCGCGATCGCTCCCGCGTTCCTGATGGCCGCGCGCTTCGCGGCCAGCCTCTCCGCCGAGGCTCGCCGGGACTGGGCCAACCGGGGGTTCGTGCCGGTGCCGGTCGGGGACCGGGACCTCGAAATCGGCTGGGACATCGTCGCGGACGAAGACGGCTACGGGATGGAGCGGCTGGGGGAAGCGCTCCGGACGCCCTCGTTACTCCTCCACGGCGCCGAAGACGCGGTGGTGCCGCCGGAGTTGTCCCGGGACTTCGCCGGCCTCTGTCGCGCGGCGGAGCTCACGGAAATCGAGGACGGCGACCACCGGATGAGTGAGCACAAGGATCTCCTGTTCGAGATCATGTGGACCGCCGCGGCCGCAAGCTGATGTCCACTCTCTTCGTCGCGCTGAGCCTCTACGCGGCGGTCCTGGTGGTCGCCTTCGGCGCCGGACTCGTGATCGAGCGGGCCGCGCGCGCCTTCTTCCGCAAGAAGGCGGAAAAGACCCAGACCGATTGGGACGACTGGCTGGCCACGGAGGGGTTCCACCTGGTGCCCTCCCTCTTGCTGGCGGTGGTCGCGACGCGGGTCCTGATGGCGATCCGGCCACCGTCGGAGGTGGTGGCGCCGCTCGTCACCACCGGCCTGCAGGTGGTGCTGGTGCTCGCCGCCATCCGTGTCGGGGTGGACGTCGGGCTCGCGAGCCTCCGCATGCGGCAGCAGCGGCTCGGCCAGCAGGGCGTCTCCATCCTCCGCAACACCCTGGTCGGGGTGGCGCTGACCGTCGGCATCCTGGTGGTGCTGGATCAGCTCGGGATCTCGGTGGCGCCGCTGCTCGCGACCCTCGGGGTCGGGGCGCTGGCCCTCGCCCTCGCGCTGCAGCCCACCCTTGGCAACATCTTCGCTGGAATCCAGCTCGTGGCCGCCGCGCAGTTCAAGGTGGGCGATTTCCTGCGGGTCAACGACGCGGGAGTCGAGGGCTACGTGACCGACATCGGCTGGCGGACGACCACTCTCCGGACCCTGCTCGACAACCACGTGATCATCCCGAACTCGCAGCTCGCGGACTCGGTGCTGACAAACCTGCACACCCCCGATCCACGGGTCCGGCTCAGCATCGGTGTCGGTGTCCACTACGACACCGACCTGGAGGAGGCCGACCGGATCGCGCGGGAGGTGATCCGCGAAGTCCAGGACGGGACCGAAGCGGGGGTGTCCGGTTTCGCGGGCCACATCCGCTGGAGGGAGTTCGGAGATTCGGCGATCACGTTCGACGCGATCCTGCAAGCGAAGAAGCCGCTCGACCGTTTCGACCTGGCCAGCGCATTCATCAAGCGGCTCCACCGCCGCTACGACGAGGCCGGGATCGAAATCCCGTACCCGATCCGGAACCTCTATCTGCGCACCGGACTGGAAGTGACCGGCCCGGGCAGCGGGACGACAGGGCCGGAGGACGGATAGCAGGCCCCCGAATCGGGGCAAGGGTCTTCACAAGGAGGAGGTTCCACGTGACAGCAGCACAATCTTCGGCGGGCGGCGCCCCGGCGTCCTCGATCCGCTACCAGCCGGACGAAAGACCGCCGGAGGCGCTCGCCTTCGGCCTCGGACTCCAGATGGCGATCCTGCAGGTCGCGGGCATCGTCCTCACGCCGGCCATCGTGATCCGCGCTGCCGGACTCGGCGAGCCCTACCTCTCCTGGGCGGTCTTCGCCGCGCTCACAGTTTGCGGTCTGTCCACCATCCTGCAGGCGAACCGCGTCGGCCGGTTCGGAGCCGGGCATGTCCTGCTCATGGGAACCTCCGGCGCCTTCATCGCGATTTCGGTCGCCGCCCTCCGGGAAGGGGGGCCGGCGCTGCTCGCGGTCCTGGTCCTCGTCTCTTCCCTGTTCCAGTTCGGTCTCGCCTTCCGGCTCACCTGGCTGCGCCGGGTGATCACCCCGACCGTCGCGGGGATCGTCATCATGCTGATCGCGGCGACCGTGATGCCCATCCTGTTCCCGCTGCTTGGCGACGTACCCGAGGGAGCCAGCCCGCTGGCGGCCCCGCTGAGCGCCGGCATCGCGCTCGCGGTGTTCGCCGGACTCGCGCTCCGGGCGAGGGGATTCCTGCGGCTCTGGGCCCCGATCATCGGCGTGGCCGTCGGCTCCACCGCCGGCGCCCTCACCGGGATCTTCGACTTCGGGCCGGTCGCAAATGCGGGCTGGATCGGCATCCCCAGCGGGTGGCCGGGGCTCGACTTTTCCTTTGGAGCCTCCTTCTGGGCGCTCCTCCCCGCCTTCATCTTCGTGACCCTCATCGGGGCCATCGAGACGATCGGGGACTCCATCGCCATCCAGCGGGTGTCGTGGCGGAAACCCCGGGCGCCGGACTACCGGGTGGTGGCCGGCGCGGTGGCCGCCGACGGCGTCGGCAACCTGCTCTCCGGTGTCCTCGCCACCGTCCCCAACACGACCTATTCGAACAGCATCTCGATGACGGAGTTGACCGGCGTGGCCTCGCGCCGGGTCGGGACCTGGATCGGAGTCAGTTTCCTCGGGCTCGCGTTGTTGCCCAAGGTCGCGGCCCTGTTCCTCGCGATCCCCGGCCCGGTCGTCGGCGCCTTCGGGATGGGCCTCATCGGCATCCTGTTCAGTCTGGGAATGCACATGGTCGTGAAGGACGGGATGAATCTCCAGAAGGCCGTCATCGTCGGCCTCTCCTTCTGGGTCGGCAGCGGCTTCCAGGGCGCCGCGATCTTCCCCGAGTTGCTAGAGGGCTTCTGGGGAGTCCTGTTGGACAACGGCATGACCGCCGGCGGACTGATGGCCATCCTGCTGATGGTGTTCCTCAACCTCACCGGCGCTCGGCCGAAGCGGCTCGCCACCAGTCTCGACATGGCCGCGGGACCGAAGATCGAGGAGTTCCTGACCGCCGAGGCCTCCCGGCGCGGCTGGGATGGTAGTTCCACCGCCCGCCTCGTTTCGGCCGGTGAGGAGGCGCTGCTGACGCTCCTGGAGGTCGGGGAGGCAGGCGACACCACCGCCCGGCAGCTCCGCCTCACCGCGAGGACGGGACGGCGCTCCGCCGAACTGGAGTTCGTGGCGGTAGCCGGCGACGTGAACATCGAGGACCGGATGACGATGCTCGGTGACCGGCCGGAGGTCCCCGACGAGAGCGAGATTTCCTTGCGACTCCTCCGGCACTACGCCAGTTCGGTGCGCCACCAGAAGTACCCGGACGTGGACATCGTGACGGTGGAAGTGGAAGGGCGCGCCTGACCGCGGCGAGCGCCGAGATGACCACTGCCCGCCGCTTCGCCGCGCTCGCGCTCGCCTCGCTCGCTCTGGCGGCCGCCGCGGCGGCCGGCGAGTCCTGGACGCTCACGTCGGGCGAGGTGCGGGTTCGCTGCCGGCTCACCGTGGGAGGAAGCTTCGAGGCGGTCACGTCGCGGATCTCCGGCGCCCTTCGGCTGGAGAACGCCGGCGCTCCCGGGGTTCCCGGACAGGTTCGGGTGAGCCTTGACTCGCTGGACACCGGCATCGAACTCCGGAATCGCCATCTTCGGGAGACCTACCTGGAAGTCGGCCGGGGTGAGGCGTTCCGCGAGGCCGTGCTGACGGCCGTGGAACTTGCCGAGCCGTTGTCTCCCGGACTCCGGACCCACGAAACCGGATTCCGAGGGTTGCTGTCGCTCCATGGAACGGAGCGGCAGGTCGAGGGAGAAGCGCGGCTCGGGCGGCGTGATGGACGGGTGCGGGTGGAGGCCGAGTTCCCGCTAAGCCTTGCGCAGTTCGCCATTCCACCCCCGCGCTACCTCGGGGTGGGCGTGCGTGACGAGGTCTGGATCACGGTCATCTTCGATGCCGCGATCGCTCCTTCTCCGGGAGCGCCGCCGTGACCGGAGCGAGAGGGCCACGCGGGAACAACTTTCTCGTACTCGCTGGCGTGTCGGTGGCGTGCTGGAGCGCCGGGCCGGCGGCCGCGGAACCCACGTTCCTGTCGAAGCAGTATCCGCGGTGCACCGCCTGCCACTACTCCCCTTCGGGGGGAGGACTCCTCACGCCTTACGGACGTTCGCTGTCCAGGGAGGAGATCTCGACTTTCGGCCGCCGGGACGCGGCGGCGGAAGCGGGCGACCGGGCCGAGGAGGAGTTCCTCTTCGGCTTCGGCGGAGTCGACAGCGACAGCCCACTGCAGCTCGGGTTGGACGCCCGGCCCTCGCAGTTGCGAATCGAGGTCGCCGGCCGCGACCTCTCCCACCGGAACTTGCTGATGAATCTGGACCTGCAGGCGGCCTGGCGGGCCGGGGACTGGACCGCCTACGGCACCGTGGGGCGCCGTCCCGGGGGTGGCCTGGTCACCTATGAGCACTGGCTCGCGCGACAGGTTTCGGATGGGGTGAGCGTCCGCGGCGGACGGTTCCTGCCGGCCTACGGAGTGCGCTTCGCCGATCACACCGCACTTTCCCGAGATCGCCTGGAACTCGCGGAAGACGACCAGATCTACGGGGTGGAACTCGGCCTGTCCTCCGATCGTTCGCTGCTCCAGATCGCGGTGGGGCCGGGGCGGGCCGAGCCGCTTCTGGACGACGACGGAAGAGCAGCCCTCACCGTGAGCGGCCGCGCGCAGCGGGACCTCAGTCCGCGTACCGTGGTGGTCGGATCGGTTCTCCATCGCAGCGCGGCGGACCGCGCCGCCCGCAGCACCTCGGCGGGCGTCTCCTTCGGGTACTCCCCGGTCTCCTGGCTTGTGACCTGGACCCAAATGGACGCCCGGCTCCAGGAGTCGGATCGGGGTGATCGCGCGATCGTGTTCACCAACCAGACGTCCGTCGAGCCGTGGCGCGGGATCTGGCTCCGGGTCTCGCCGCAGAGATATCGGGAATCGGACAACTCGCGCGCCGAGATTCACAGGATGGTCTATGGCCTGGACCTCTACCCTCGTACCCACTGGCATGTGAACCTCTCCTGGTATCGGGACCGCTTCGTGTTCTCCGACCGGCTCCACCAGAGACTGCTGGCGCAGTTGCACTTCTACCTGTAGCGGGCCGTCCTCGCCGGTGAGATGGGGTGTTCGGTGCGTGCGATCCCTGTTAACTTCCGTGCGATGTTCAGCACGGTTCGCCCTCTGGCTCTCTTGCTGGCCGGCGGAGTCTTCGTCGGATGCGGCTCGTCTGATAGTCCGGCTCCCGCGGCCCCGACGACGCCGCCTCCCGCCGCACCAGCGCCTCCGCCCTCACCCCCACCGATGGAAGAGACGTTGATGCCCACTTTGTCGAGCATCCAGTCGCTGGTGTTCGATCCGCGATGCGTCAGCCACCACGGGGGTGACGCCGTGCAGGCCAGCCTCGACCTCAGTGAAGGGATGTCGCACGCGGCTCTGGTGAACGTGCCCAGCACCCAGACGGCACTGGACCTGGTGGCGCCGGGAGACGCCGAGAACAGCTATCTGATCCACAAGCTGGAAGGCCGCGCGGGCATCGTCCGGGACCGCATGCCGCCCATCGGAGATCCGCTCACCGAGGAAGAGATTGCGGCGATCCGGGACTGGATCAACGCCGGCGCGCTCAACGAGTGAATCCGGGCGGCGCCTGCCGCGCCGCCGTCTCAGCCGCCGGGGCTGCCGAGCAGACGAATCGGGCCGGGGTAGCGCGCCACCGTCGCGTCCGCGGTCAGGAGGGTGATGCCCTCCACCTGGGCCTGGGCGACGAGGATGCGGTCGAACGGATCCCGGTGGATCGGCGGGAGGTTCGCGACGGCGGCGGCGTGGGCGCTGGTGACCGGGAGCTCCGTGTAGTCATGGTTCGTCAGTCCCCGCAGCAGCGCATGGGGATCCGGAACCGTCCCTCCGCGGCCCCGCGGGTTCTTGATTGCGATCTCCCAGATGGAAGCCGAACTGAAGTACGGCTGGTTTGCCGGGTTGTCGATCAGGTCACGGACCAGCGAGGACCGCCGATGCGGCACCCCGGCCGCCCACAGCACGATATGGGTGTCGAGCAGGAGTCTCACCCCTCCTCCGGCTCCCGGTACTCCTGCTCGAGAACGCCCTTGTACTTCCCTTCGAACATCGCCTGGATCTCGTCGGCGAGCATGGTGTCGAAGTCCTCGGGCACCTCGAATTGCCCGTCCAGGAATCCGAGCCGACTCTTCTTCGCTGGGCTCTTCGCGTCGAGCGCCGTCACCCGCACGAGCGGCTTGCCGGCGCGGGCGATGACGAACGGTTCTCCGTCCACGGCTTCCCGCACGAGACGGGAAAGATGCGTCTTGGCCTGGTGCATGTTCACGGTGCGCATGGCGGGTCTCCGAGGTTAGTCCACTCGGGTTAGTTTAACTGTCGGTCGGAGAACGATTCCAGCACAAGCAGCCCTCTACGCCAGCCGGAGATCGGAGCGGACCTGTTGTACGCTCGCCGGCCGGCCGCGCGGCGGTCCACGGACCCGCGCGGCGACGGAGGTGAGACCCATGTTTCTTCCGCTTGCATCGTTCCGGAACCGGCGTTTTCGGTCCGCGCTGCTGACCGCGGTCCTGCTCCTGGCGGCCGCGCCCGCCGCTTCCCAGACGGCCGAGCAGGTCGAGTCCATCCTGAACCGGATCGAGTGGCGGAACATCGGCCCCGCCATCATGGGAGGCCGCATCGACGACATCGCGGTCGTCGAATCCGACCCCAAGGTGTTCTGGGTGGGCACTGCCTCGGCGGGGGTCTGGAAGACCGTGAACCACGGGATCACCTGGATCCCGCAGTTCCAGAACGAGGAGGTGTCCTCGATCGGCTCCATCGCGGTGGCGGCCTCCGATCCGTCGGTGGTGTGGCTGGGCACCGGGGAACCCGCGAACCGGCAGAGCAGCTCCTGGGGCAACGGTGTCTACGTTTCTCTCGACGGGGGGACGACCTGGAGCCACAAGGGGCTCGAGGACACCCACCACATCGGCCGGGTGCTGGTGCATCCCACCGATCCGGGCACGGTGTACGTAGCTGCGCTCGGGCACCTCTGGGGCCCGAACGAGGAGCGCGGCGTCTACCGGACCCGGGACGGCGGCGAGACCTGGGACCGGGTGCTCCACGGCGACGAGAACACCGGGGCCGTGGAGCTGGCGATGGACCCCGAGAGTCCGGACACCCTCTACGCCGCGCTCTACCAGCGCCGGCGCCGCGCCTACGGGTTCGCCGGCGGTGGCCCGGGCAGCGGCATCCACCGCACCACGGATGGCGGAGACACCTGGACGAAGCTGGGCGGCGGCCTCCCCGAGGGAGACACCGGCCGGATCGGCCTCAATGTCTACCGGCGGGACCCGCGGATCGTCTACGCCATCGTGGAGAACAGGGAAGGCGGGGTGTTCCGTTCCGAGGACAAGGGGCTCACCTGGGAGCGGATGAGCGACACCAACCCGCGTCCCATGTACTACAGCCAGATCCGCATCGATCCCAACAACGACCAGCGCATCTGGGTCCTCGGGACCCAGATGTACTACTCCCAGGACGGCGGGCGGACCTTCGCCACCGACTGGGTGCAACGGATCCACGTGGACCATCACGCCCTCTGGATCGATCCCGCCGACTCGAACCACATGGTGCTCGGCAACGACGGGGGGATCCACATCTCCTGGGACCGGGGCCGGAGCTGGGACTTCGTGAACACCATCGCCCTCGGGCAGTTCTACGAGATCGGCCACGACATGAGCACGCCCTACATGGTCTATGGCGGGCTCCAGGACAACGGGAGCTGGGGTGCGCCGTCGCGCACCTTCTTCCGGCAGGGGATCAGCAACGAGGACTGGTTCCGGATCGGCGGCGGCGACGGGTTCTACACCGAGCCGATCCCCGGCGACCCGGACACCGTGTACGTGGAGTCCCAAAACGGCAACCTGCGCCGGCTGAACCGCCGGACGTCCGAGACCAAGCTGATCCGTCCGCAACCGGAGAACGGCGGCGAACGCTACCGCTTCGACTGGAACAGCCCGATCGTGATCTCGCCGCACGATCCGGACACCGTGTACTACGGTGGCAACCGGCTCTTCATCTCGGAGGACCGGGGCGACGCGTGGACCCGCACCGATGACCTCACGAAGCGCCTCGACCGGGACGAACTGCCCATCATGGACGTCCCGGTGACCGAGGACACCCTTTCGCGCCACGACGGGATCTCGAGTTTCGGCCAGATCGTGACCATCGCCGTCTCCTCGCTGGAGGAGGGGGTCATCTACGTGGGGGCCGACGACGGGAACCTGCAGCGAAGCCGGGACGGGGGCCAGACCTGGGACAACCTGACCGGGAACCTGCCCGGAGTCCCCGACCAGACCTACGTGACCCGGTTGATCGCCTCGACGCATTCGGCGTCCCGGGTCTACGTCACCCTCGACGGTCACCGCAACGACGACTACTCCACCTACGCGTTCCGGAGCGACGACTACGGGGACAGCTTCCAGTCCATCGCCGGAACGCTCCCGCCGGAGGCGGCGCTGAACGTGATCCGCGAGCACCACGACAACGAGAACTTCCTGGTGACCGGCGGCGAGTTCGGGGTGTACGTGACGCTCGACCGGGGGGCGAACTGGCACCGGATCCAGGGCCAGATCCCGACCGTGCCGGTGGACGACCTGGCGATCCATCCGCGGGAGAACGACCTCATCCTGGGCACCCACGGCCGCAGCGTCTGGATCGCCGACGACATCGCCCCGCTCACCGCCCTCGACGCGTCCGTTTTCGAGAAGGACCTCCACCTCTTCCCGGTGCGGGACGCTGTCGCCTGGCGCATCTACACCCACAAGGGGAACACCGGCCACAAGTTCTTCATCGCGGAGAACCCGCCGGAGGGCGCTCTGCTTCACGTCTACGCGAAGGCCGCCGGAGAGGCCGAGATCACGGTCAGCGCCGCGGGCGGCGACGCGGTCCGCATGCTCAAGGCCGAACTCGAGCCCGGGCTCAACCGCGTGAACTGGGACCTCCGCTACGACTCCCCGGTGCCGGACGGCGGCCAGGGTTTCGGCGGACCGCCGCGGGGTCCGCGGGTGCTCGCCGGCGTCTACACCGTCCGGGTGGCGAGCGGCGACGCCTCGGCGGAGGGGTCCGTCGCGGTGTCGGAGGACCCCCGCATCCAGATTCCCGAGGCCGACCGGCGCGCCAACCACGACGCCCTGGTGCGGCTGACCGGGATGATCGCGGGGATGACGAAGGCCCACGAGGCGGCGGAGGCCACCGCCAAGGAGGCGGGGGAGCTGGTCCAGGCGTTCGCGTCCGAACCGGACGGCGATCTGAAGACCCGCGTCGGGGAGTTCCAGGAGGCGGCCGCGGAGGCGGCTCAGAATCTCTCGCGGAACGAGGGGCGGCAGGGATTCCGCGCCTGGCCGCGGCCGCTCTTCGCCCGGATCGGGGCCGAGGCCCGGAACCTCGACGCCTACACCGAGGCCCCAAGTGCCGAGGTCCTGGCCCGGCTCGACGCGCTGAGCGCGGAATACGAAGCGCGGATTGCGGCCTGGGACGGCGTGCGGGGCCAGATCGACGCGCTGAATGAAGCGCTGCAGAGCGGCGGCCCGCCGCGTCTTACGCCGCGTCCATAAGATTGTGAGTCCATTGACCGCCGAGTTCGCCTTCCCCGTTCAGGAGGAAATCGCCTGATGTCCCGTCTGCTTGACAAGAACCTGAGCCGCGCCGAATTCCTGAAGCTTTCGGGAGCCGCCGCGGCCGCCGGCCTCTCGACCGCCTGCGGCGCGGGCGGGGGTTCGGCGACCCCGCAGATGATCGTCCACAACGCCCGGGTGTACACCTCCGAGTACAGCGAGGGCGGCGAGACCATGGACCAGGCCCAGGCGCTCGCCGTCAACCACGGCAAGTTCGTCGCGGTGGGTTCGAACGAGGACGTGCTGAATCTGGCCGGACCGGCGACCGAGGTCGTGGATGCCGGCGGGATGACCGTGGTGCCCGGGTTCATCGACGCCCACTGCCACCCGGGCGGGATGCGGGACCTCTTCGAAGTGAACCTCGACGTCCGCACCATCGAGGACATCAAGATGGCGGTCCGGGCCGCCGCCGCAGACACCCAGCCCGGCTACTGGGTGGACGGGTTCAAGTACGACGACACCAAGGTCACCGACGAGAACGGGGAGTACCGCCGGATCACCAGGCACGACCTCGACGAGGCGACGACGGACGTTCCGGTCCGCGTCTCGCACCGGGGCGGCCACATCTACTGGTACAACTCGAAGGCCTTCGAGATGGCCGGCATCACGAAGGACGTGGCCGATCCTCCGGGCGGCCGGTTCGAGAAGGACGCGGACGGGGAGCTGACCGGGCTCGTCGAGGAGAAGGCCGACGAGGTCTTCGACGGCGTCGGACAGCGCCGGGTCTACGGCCGCGCCGAATTCCGGCAGGGCGTCGCCCACATGTCGAAGCTGATGACCGCCGCCGGCATCACCAGCGTGCATCAGACCGGCGGCGACTCCGACGGCCTCCTCGCCCTCGAGGACGCCTATGCCGCCGGCGATCTCCGCTACCGGATGTACTACTTCGCTTCCGCGGACTCCGACCTCCACCGCGGACTGAAGGCCGCCAAGATCCACCGTGGCTTCGGCAACGAGTGGCTCCGGATCGGAGCGATCAAGTACGGCGCCGACGGCTCCGCCTCGGGCCGCACGATGTACATGAGCACTCCCTACGAGGGCACCGACGACCACGGGATCCTCACCATGACTCCCGAGCAGATCATGGAGGCCGTCGAGGACTCCCACGCGCACGACTTCCATATCGGGATTCACGCCAACGGCGACCTGACCATCGGCTACGTGCTCGACGCCTACGAGAAAGTCCTCGCCGAAGCGCCGCGGGACGCCCGGCACCGCATCGAGCACTGCTCGCTGGTGAACCCCGAACTGCTCCAGAGGATCCACGACTCCGGTTCGATTCCCACCCCGTTCTGGACCTATGTCCACTACCACGGGAACAAGTGGGTGGAGTACGGCGAAGAGAAGATGAAGTGGATGTTCGCCCACAAGTCCTTCCTCGACTACGACATCAAGGTCGCCGGCGCCTCCGACTACGTGCCGGGCCCCTACGAGCCGATGATGGCGCTCCAGGCCATGGTGACCCGCAAGGACACCCAGGGCCGTGTTTGGGGCGGGAACCAGATGGTCACGATGGACCAGGCGCTCCGGATCGGGACGATCAACGGCGCCTGGGCCTCCTTCGAGGAGGACATCAAGGGCAGCATCAAGATCGGCAAGTTGGCCGACTTCGTGATGCTCGAGCAGGATCCCCACGACGTCGCCGCGGACGACCCGGACCAGCTCAAGCACATCCCGATCCACCGCACCGTCGTCGGCGGCAAGACGATGTTCCAGGTTTAGGGACGGGGACCGCCGGTCTTCAGACGGGCACGCGCGGTGCTCTGCACCGCGCCCGTCGCAACCCCCACGCGGAAGGGTGGCTCCCGCCTCGGCCTGGAACTCAACGTCCGAGGCGACCCGTACGGCTTGGAACGCCGGCTTCAGCCGGCACAGCCCGCCGGAGGCGGGCGGCGGGACGGACCCCGGCCGGAATGGCGCAACCGCGTTGGTGCGGCGGAGCCGCTACCCCTTCGCCCGGAGCTTCGCCGCGATGAACGCCGGATGCTCCACGTGCAGCAGCGTCGCCACCTTGCGGATGACCTGTTCTTCCTCGCCCGCGAGCCAGCCGTCCGCGAACGCGACGCGGAAGAGCAGTTCGATGATCGTTGCCTTGTGTTCCCGGGAGAGGCTCCGGTCCACGAGCCGGGTGAACTCGTAGAGCGAAACCGCCTCGGACGACCGCTGGTCGGCGATCTCGACGATTTCAGCCGTCTCGTCCGCGCTCAGCGCGAACGCCGACTCGATGCTCCGGACGATCTCGCGGCTCTCCCGCTCGTCCACGTCGTGATCCGCTGCCGATACTTCGAGCAGGAGTACGGCGGTCGCGATCTGGACGTCCCGCGGCGAGGGCGGCGGGGGAGGGGAGCTGTCGGGGCGGCGCCGTCCGCCACTCACCAGATCGCTGATCCAGCCCATGGAATCCTCCTGCACCGCCGCGGCGGTGGCGCGAACTCTACCGATTCGCTGGATCGGCCTTCTCCGGGGTCAGGAAGCCACCGCCGGGCGGCGCGAGCGCCATATCCAGAGCCCGAAGGCGCCCAGGCCGAAGAACATGACGAGGAGGCCGACAACTCCCCCGATGTAGGGAACTTCCACGGCCAGCACGAGGATCCCGAGCCCGAGCGCGATTCGTCCGAGCCGCTGGACGTTTGTGGAGGCGAGTCCGAGGATTGCCTGGCCGACGACCATGGCGGCGATCACCCGGGAGGCGTAGAGGAGGAACACGTAAAGCATGCCGACGGCGAACGCGAGCGGCAGGCCGATGAAGGTGATCGCGAGCAGGATCGCCGCGAAGGGAAGTCCCACGAACAGCAGCAGTCCGAGCAGCAGCGGGGCGATGGGCCTGCCACCGATGGCGGCCATGGCTCCGAGGGGCCCGGAGGCAAGGAGAACGAGGACGAGTCCGAGAGCCAGTCCCATGCCCCAGCGCGTCGCAATGCTCATGACTTCGTCCCACACGCTGGCTTCCTCCGGCTCCGGCTCGGACCACTCCACTGGAGGCGCTCCGGGCTCGCGCTCGGGTTCCGAGGGTCCGGTATAGCTGGCGCTGCCGCCGATGGATGCGCTCGAACCGAGATGCAGTTCTTCACCACTGAACTCGAGGTCGCCTTCGATCGGGGCGTTTACCTCCAGCCGGCTTCCCCCGGCGAGAACTGAGCCGCCGACCGGCCCCGCCACGGACAGCCGATCGCCCGCCATCATGATGCCGCCTCCCACGCTAGCCCCCGCAAGGATCGAGACCCGTTCTCCCGCGGCCGCAAGCCCCCGGCCGAGATCCCCCGCGATCCGGACCGTCTGAGCGGCGCCCCGAAGGCTGAGGCCAACGCTGCCGTCCACGATCAGCTCGTTTCCAAATCCGAAGACGTCACCGTCCACGCGCCCGCTGATGATCAGGGCGCGGCCCGCGAAATACAGATCCCCGCGCACCGTGCCGGCGACCGCGGCTTCGTCGCAGAGGAGGAGCAGGTCGTCGTCCACCACCTGTTCCGGCGCGATGCGGCACCGCGCGGACTCCCCGGCGATCACCTCGAGCGCTTCGGCGGGCGCGCTCACGGCGCCGAGTCCGGGGATCAGCGCCGCCAGCAGCAGCGGCATGACGCCGGCGCGCGGGCGGCGGATGGCGTTGGAAGCCAGGGCGATACCGATAAGGGTCATGATGACGATGCCTCCGTAGGCAATCTGTAGTCCGATCTGCTGGACGTCCAGCAGGGAGAGAAGGCGGAACCCGAGATCCGACAGCACGGGAAGGGCGTCCGGCATGGGCGTTTCCGCCGCCGCTTCGCCGACTCCGGTAAAGAAACGCCGCACCGCGACGAGGCCCAGCGAGAGCACGAGTCCAGCGGCCACCACCCAGCCGAGTTCACGCGACATTTCGCGTTCACGCACCACCTCGGGCGCCGCCGCCGCCCGCAGAAGGTCGCTTTCCCGGCGAAGCCCCTCATAGAGCCGGTGGCAGGAGAAGCAGCGGGTCAGGTGCGACCGTGCCGCCGCCGCCTCGGCCCGGGACAGCTCCTCGTCGATCAGGGCGAGGAGTTTCAGTTCCGGGAGGTGCTGGACGTCGGCCATCACTCGATCCCCTCGCCGGCGAGCCGGTCCCGCATCCGGCGCCGACCCCGCAGCAGCAGCACTCCCACGTTCGTGCGGGTGATGCCGAGGGTGTCGGCGATCTCCTGGTAGCTGAGCCCCGCGCCGTAGCGAAGGGTGAGCGCGAAGCGCTGCCGGAGCGGCAGCCCGGAGAGCGCCTCGCGGACCCGCTCCCGCCGCTCCTCGGTGACCAGTCGCTCGAGCGGGCTGGGCGAGTCGGCAGGCAGTTGCGCCGCGCCCTCGTCGTCGAGCGGCTCGGAACGGCGGTTCTTCCGCGCCTCGTCCCAGCAGCGGTTCGCGGCGATCCGGAACAGCCACGGCCCGAAGGGGCGCGACACGTCGAAGGAATCCAGCCGGAAACGGGTTTTCATCATGATCTCCGAGGCGAGGTCCTCGCCGGAGTCTCCGGGGAGCGTCCGGCGGCAGAACGCGAGCACCTGGGGATGGAAGTGCCGGTAGAGCGCCGCCCAGGCGTCCTGGGCGGCCTTGCCGGCTTGACCGCGGTCGGCACCCTGTCTGTCGGCTTCCTGGCAGGTGCGGACGAGATCCGTGATTTCCTGATCGTGGAGCATCCCTCCGGTTCCTATACGTCCCGGCACGACGGAAGTTACAGCGCGGGGCGCGGCCCCTCCTCGCTTGTGCGATGCTCCCGCGCTCGCAGGAGGCTCCGAGAGTGCGCAAGCTGTTGCGGCGTTTCGCCGGCCGGTTCGTGCTGACGCTGTCCCTGGTCCTGCTGGAAGCCGCGGGCTGGACCCTGTTTCCGCTCGTCATCGGCCGCGCCATCGACAGCGTCCTGGCGGACTCGGTGCGCGGCCTCTACGAGTTCGCTGCGCTCGGCATCGGCGTCATGGGCCTCGGAATCGCCCGGCGCTTCGTGGACAGCCGGGCCTACGGGCGTGTCTTCCGCCGGTTGGGAGAAGAACTTGTCGTTCAGGATTCGGGGGGCAGCACTTCAACCAAGGCGGCGCGCCTCGGGATGCTCCAGGAATTCGTCGAGTTCTTCGAGAACCAGGTTCCCGGCCTTATCACCGGGATCATCGGCCTCGGCGGCACGCTTCTCATTCTGTCGGCGCTGAACCGGCCGGTCTTCTTCGGTTGTCTCGCCGTCACCGCCGTGAGCGCTGCTGTCTATGCCCTGACGGGCAAGCTGACCACTCGGTACAACCAGGGATTCAACGACGAACGCGAACGGCAGGTGGATGCGGTCGAGAGCGGCGACCCCGCCCGGGTCGGCGGACATCTCCGGGCGCTCATGCGCTGGAACATCAAACTCTCGGACCTGGAGGCAGTCAACTTCGGGGTGGTGTGGCTCTTCCTGATGGGTCTGCTGGTCTTCTCGATCGGATCGGCTGCGGAGCGGACCGTCGAGTACGGCACGGTCTTCGCCGTCGTGATGTACGTCTTCCAGTTCACCGACTCCGTGATCGTCCTGCCGCTCTACTACCAGCAGTGGCTGCGGTTGCGGGAGATTTCGGGTCGGCTGGGCGCGATCTCAGCGGTGGCTTGAAGTTGTCGAGACTGGGTGGGTTTGCGATACAAGCGGTGCGGAGCGCCGCGCGTGCCGGCTGAAGCCGGCGTTCCAAGCCGTACGGGCCGTCCAGTCTGAAGACGGGCGCTCCCGACCGCTCGGCGTCTCCTAGAATCCCGGCGATGCGAGTCCTGCACCGGAGGCTTCTGATCGTCTCCGCGGTGGTCCTGGCGCTCGTCCCGGTGGCGTTCGGGATCCGGCTGCTCGACCGGATGGCGCTGGCCTACACCACCGGGCTCCGCCGGAGCGTGGACAGCCCCGGATTCGGCGGGGTCATGCCGCCCGCCGACGGACCTCCGCCCGGGGTGGCGTTCCTCGGGTTCTCCCGGCCCGCCGAGGACGCTGCGGGGTTCGTGATGCGCCGGGTCACCGCCCAGGCCCGGGAGTCCGGACTCCGGGACGGCGACCGGGTCACCGCGGTGGACGGGGTCGGCTACTCGGACGCGCGGGAAGCGATGGGGGGACTCATCAGCACCCGGATCGCGGGCGAAACGGTGGACCTCACCGTCATGCGCGGCGGCGAGGAACTCACCCTGCCGCTCCGTCTCTCGCGCTACGTGCGGCATCCGGGGGACCTCGGATTGCCGTTCGAGGAGGTCGCCGTGGCATCGGGAAGCGGCCACACCCTGCGGGGGTGGTGGATCCCGCCCCCCGAGGACAGCGACGGCCGGTCCGTGGTCTGGGTGCACGGCGCCCATTCCTCGCGATACCAGGCGCTCGACCACGGCGCGGAGTTCCTGCACGCGCGGGGCTACGGGATTCTCACGATGGATCTCTCGGGCCGCGGTTCCAGCGACGGCGAATACATCACCTACACCTGGAACGAGCGCCACGACGTCCGCTCGATGGTGGGCTACCTGCGCTCGCGCCCCGACACCGACGCGACGCGGGTGGTCGTCTTCGGAACCTCGAACGGCGCCGCGTCCGCGATCTACGCGGCTGCCGCCCTAGGCGACCTTCCCGCGCTCGCGCTCGACGCCCCCTACGCCGACCTCTGGCGGGCGGCCGGCTCCATGCTCGAAATGCGGGGAGGAATACCGGCCCTCCGGGGGCCGCTCGCCCTCTTCGTGCGGGCCCGGACCGGCCTCCGCATCCGTGAGGTCCGGCCCATCGAGGTCATCGCGGACATTCCGGGTCCCGTCCTGTTCCTGCACGGCGACCGGGACCGGCAGGTTCCCCCCGAGCACAGCCTTGAACTCCACGAGGCCCGGATGGAAGCCGGGTTGCCCTCCCGGCGGTGGGTCCTCCCGGGCGGCGAACACGGCTTCGACGCCTATCCGCTCCCCGGCATCTTCTGGAACCGGATCGCGGACTTCTTCGACGACGCGCTCGGCGGCCGCCCTCCGGGGCGGGAACTCGGAGGGCCGGCTCCCGACACCCTCGACGATCCGCTGTGGACGAGTGGCGGCCAGAACGGAAACGATCGCGGAGGAAACCGTTGACGGGCGGAGTCCGCAACCTGGGCGCCATCGCCCTGGCGCTGTTCGCCGGCTGCGCGGCGCCCGACGCGCCGCAGCCCGCCACGATCGGGCCGGCGTCCGAATACGAGCAACTGGCGGCGCGGCTCGCCGACTTCATCCAGGCGGAGATGGAGCACAAGGGGATCCCGGCGCTCGCGCTCGCCCTCACGGACGGCGACCAGGTCGTCTGGGCGCGGGGGTTCGGCGACGCGCGGCCCGGCGTTCCGGCCGACGCGGACACGCTCTTTCGGGTCGGTTCGGTCTCGAAACTCTTCACCGACATCGCCGTGGTGGCGCGGCACGAGACCGGTGAGCTCGACCTCGATGCCGAGGTCTCGGACGTCCTCCCGGGATTCGCCCCGGCCGGCGTCCCCGACGAGGGCGGCGTCACGCTCCGCCGGCTCATGGCGCACCGTGCCGGGCTGGTCCGCGAGCCCCCGGTCGGGCACTACTTCGACGACACCGACCCCTCACTCGCTGCAACGGTCGAAAGCCTGAACGGCGTTCCGCTCGTCTTCCCACCGGGAACGCGACAGAAGTACTCGAACGCCGGGGTCGCGGTGGTGGGCCGGGTGCTCGAGCACGCGGCCGGCAAGCCGTTCGGTCAGGCGGTGACCGAGGAGGTACTGGCGCCGCTGGGCCTGGCATCCAGCTCCTTCTCGCTGGCCAACGCCCCGGCGGAGCGGCTCGCGCACGCCTCCATGTGGAGCTACGACGGCCGCGAGTTCGCGGCTCCCGACTTCCCGCTCGGAATGGCGCCCGCCGGTTCGATGGTGACCTCGGTCCGCGACCTGGGCCGTTTCCTCACCCTGATGGCGGGAGGCGAACTTCCGGGAGTCCTCGACTCGGACGCTCTCGCCGAGATGTGGCGCGTCCAGTTCCCGGGGCGTCCCGACGACCCGCACCCCACCGGATTCGGGCTCGGCTTCAACCGGAGCCGGCTGGAGACCCGAGGCGCCGCCGGCGAGATGGTTTCTCACGCGGTGGTCGGCCACGGAGGCGCGATCTACGGGTACTCCACCGAATTGGCGTTCCTGCCGGAAGCGGGTCTCGGCGCGGTGGCGGTCAGCAACGTGGACTTCACGAACGCGGTGGTCTCCCGGATCGTCCGCCTGGCGCTCGCGGCCGCACTGGGTCTCCGGGAGAACGCCGAGGTGCCGCTGCCCCGTTCTTCGCCGCTGCCCGAGGGATTGTCGAGCCGGTTGCGCGGCCTGTACGCGTCCGAATCCGGCGACCGGCTCCGGGTGCTCGCTGGCGGCGGCCGGGCCGAACTGGAGATCGGGAGCGTCACCCTGGAACTCCGCGCTTCGGAGGCACCGGGAGTGCTCATCGCCGACTCGCGGCTTTCCTTCGGCCCCGAGATCGCGGTGCGCGGCGACGACGCCGGCGAGATCCGGTCCCTGGCCCTCGACGACCGGGAGTTCCGGCGGGTCCCCGAACCCCGTCCGCCCCCTCCGGCGGCGGAGTTCCTGCCCCTGATCGGCGAGTACGGCTGGGACCACAACATCCTCTTCGTGTTCGAGCGGGACGGTGCGCTCACCGTGCTGATCGAATGGCTCGAGCGCTACCCGCTGACCGCCGACCCCGAGGATCCGGACCGCTTCCACTTCCCGGATCGGGGCCTCTATCCCGGCGAGTCGCTCCGTTTCCTCCGGGACGCCGAAGGCCGCGTCACGGGCGCCGACCTCTCGGGAATCGTGTTCGCGCGCCGCCCCGGGCCGGCGGAAGGGACGTTCCGCATCGAGCCGCTGCTTCCGGTCGAGGAACTCCGGCGGCTCGCCGATGCCGGCTCTCCGCCCGTCGAGGAAGGGGACTTCCTCGATTCGGATCTCGCGCGGATCACCGACCTCGACCCCACCATCCGCCTCGACGTCCGCTACGCGGGCGAAAACAACTTCATGGGGACCGCCTTCTACCAGGTTGCCGATGCCTTCCTGCAGCGTCCCGCCGCCGAGGCGCTGGCCCGCGCGCACGCGGCGCTCGAGGACCACGGCTACGGAGTCATCGTCCACGACGGCTACCGGCCCTGGCGGGTCACCAAGATGTTCTTCGACGCGACTCCCGAGCACCAGCGCATCTTCGTCGCCGATCCCGCGTCGGGATCGCGGCACAACCGGGGCGCGGCGGTGGACATCGGGCTCTACGACCTCGCGACCGGCGAGGTCCAGGTCTTCGTCTCCGGCTACGACGAGTTCTCGGAACGCGCGTTCCCCCGCTACGCCGGTGGGACCTCGGAGCAGCGCTGGCTCCGGGAACTGGTGCGGCAGGTCATGGAGCGCGAGGGGTTCGACGTCTACGAGCACGAGTGGTGGCACTTCGACTACGGCGCGTGGGAGCGCTACGGCATCCAGAACGTGCCCCTCCACCGGATCGGGGAAGGGGACCCCGCGCCGTGATCCTCGAACTCCTCTCCCGGGAGGGGCGGGAGGCGGCCCGCATCCGCCGCGCCGCCAAGACGCTCACCGAGCGGTACGCGCAGCCCGAGCCGCGTATGGACGCCGCGGAACGGCTGGTGCGCATCGGAACGCCCGAAGCGATCTACCAGCTCGCCCGGCGCTTCACCATCACGTCGGGGAACCTGGAGCAGGACGACAAGGAAAAGCGCTGGGTCCGCGACCTGCTGGTCGAGCAGGGGGTCCGCGCCGCCGAACCCGTGCGGCGCTACCTGAAGGGCCACGACGAGATCACCTGGGCGATGGACGCGCTGTCGAACCTGTTGCCGGCGGACGAGTTGGCCGCGTTCCTGTTCGAAGTGCTGCAGGACGGAGATCCGGTCGCGATCCGGGGGTCCAAGGCGGTCCAGGTCCTCGACTTCCTTGCCGGTCTCGAGGCGGAGGGAATCGCCGCCGGGGTTGCGCGCTGCCTCACGAGCAGCGACGACACGGTGCGGATCGCTGCGGTGGCCGCGCTCCGGGGCTATGGGGACGAGGACACGCGGGAGGCGCTTCTCGAGGCGTTCGTCTCGGACGAAGAGGACTCCGTACGGGTGCGGATCGCCATCGCCGAACTCTTCGCGGACCTGGAGTGGGAAATCCGCGGTCATCGTCCCGGGGTCGAGCGGGTGCTTCCCGATGGCTTCCGGGTCAGCTCCCGCGGCCGCATCGTCCGGGCCGGGTAGTGGTGCGGTCAGCGGCGCGCGCCTGCCCCGCGGACTGATGGTCTCGGCCTCCACCGTCCTCGTCGTCCTCGGTTATCTCGCGGGGATCACCGCCTTCGGGATCTGGGTGGGCCGGCGCGACCGCTCGGTGACCGGCTTCTTCCTGGCCGGCCGGTCGGCGCCCTTCTGGGCCGTGGCCGCCTGCGTCGTGGCCACCGAAACCAGCGTCCTCACCTTCACGTCCATTCCGGGGTTCGCCTACGAGGGCAACTTCGGTTTCCTCCAGTTGGCCATCGGGTTCCTGCTGGGCCGCGTGGGGATCGCGCTGGTGCTGCTCCCCGCCTACTTCCGCGGCGAGGTCGTGACCACCTACGAACTGCTGCTGAAGCGGTTCGGCGCCCGGGTCCGGAGCGCCGCGGCGGCCATCTTCCTCGTGTACCGGAACCTCGCCGACGGCGTCCGGCTGCACGCGGCCGCCCTCATGGTCGCGATCGTGGCGGGGGTCCCGGAGTGGTGGTGCATCGTGGCGCTCGCCGCCGCGATGGTCGCGTTTTCGGAGGAGGGTGGGGTCAAGGCCACCATCTGGACGGACGTCATCCAGCTCGGCGTGTATCTCGTCGGGGCGGGGATCGTGGTGGCGGCGCTGTGGCAGGGGAGCGGCGCCGAGCCGCTCGACTGGATTCCCGCGGCCCGCGAGGCGGGAAAGTTCGACGTGGCGTTCCCCGCCTTCGACCTGACCATCCCCTACACCCTCTGGGCAGGCGTCATCGGCGGGTTCTTCCTCACCTTCGCCACCCACGGGGCGGACCAGTACCTGGCGCAGCGGCTGCTCGCCGCCCGTTCGCTCCGCCATGCCCAGGCGGGACTCGTCCTCTCCGGCGTGGGGGCGCTCCTCCAGTTCGCGCTCTTCCTGGGCATCGGGGCCTGGCTCTGGCACTACTACGGAGGCCGCGAGTTCGCCCGGCCCGACGAGGTGCTCCCGACCTTCGTCGCCGAGAACCTGTCCGGCGCCGCCGCCGGGATCACGCTCGCCGCGGTGGTGGCGGCCGCGCTCTCGCCATCGCTCGTGAGCCTCGCCTCCACCACGGTGCGGGACTTCTGGTTGCCCTGGAAGCGGCGCCGGAGCGCGGCCGGCACGGCGGGGGATGACGAGTCGGGTCAGGTCCGGGTGGGGCGGCAGTTCGTCGTGGTGTGGGGCATCGTGCAGACCGCGGTGGCGCTCGTGGCGCAGCGGGCGCCGTCGGCGCTCGAGGCCGGGCTGTCGATCCTCTCTTACGCCTCCGGCCCCACCGTGGGCGCGTTCCTGCTCGCGGTCTTCTTCCCGCGGGCGCAGCCGACCGCAGTGCTGATCGGGATGGGCGGCGGGTTTGCCGCTCCGGCGCTGATCCGGCTGGCGGGATTCCCGCTGGCCTGGACCTGGGACGTTATGGTCGGCTCGCTCGCCACCTTTGCGGTGGGTCTGCTCCTGAGCCGTTGGGCCAGGCCCGGGCCATGACCAGTTTCCGGACCATCCTCGCCGCCTTCCGCTCCTGGCGGACGCTCTCGGTCACTCTCCTCTCCTTCTCCTCGGGGATCCCGCTCGGCCTCGTCTGGTTCGCCATCCCGGACTGGATGCGGGACATCGGGGTGGACATCCGGATCGTCGGGCTCTTCAACCTGGCCCAGATTCCCTGGGCGTTCAAGATCCTCTGGTCGCCCTTCATGGACCGTTACGTCCCCGGTTTCTGGGGCCGGCGCCGGGGCTGGATGGCGGTCACCCAGGTGGCGCTCCTTGGGCTCTGCATCCTGCTCGGGGGCGCCGGGGATCACCCTGACGCCATCTGGGTGGTGGCGGCGCTGGCGCTGGCGGTCGCGATCGCGTCGGCTTCGCAGGACATCGTGGTGGACGCCTACGCGGTGGAGGTGCTCCGTCCCGAGGAGCACGGGGTGGCGGTGGGCGCCCGGGTCGCGCTCTACCGGGCGGCGATGGTCGTCGCCGGGGGCGGCGCGATCAGCGCGGCGGCCCTTCTCGGCTGGGGTACGGTGAACGCCCTGCTGGGGCTGCTCTTCCTCCCGATGCTGCTCGTGACCTGGCGCGCCCCGGAGCCGGAAGAGCACTTCGACCCGCCCCGCACGCTGCGGGACGCGGTGTGGAAACCCTTCCTCGAGGCGCTCTCCCGCCCCCGGGCCTTCGAGATCTTCGCTTTCGTGTTCTTCTACAAGTTCGCGGACAACCTGGCCCAGTCGCTCACCCGGCCCTTCCTCATCGACATGGGCTACGGGGCCGGACACCGGGGGATCGCGCTCGCCACCGTGGGAGCGGTGGTGACCATCGTCGGCACGTTCGCCGGCGGGCTCTTCACCACCCTCGCCGGACTCGGACCGGCGCTCTGGGCGTTCGGAGTGCTCCAGATCTTCTCCAATCTCGGCTACTTCTTCGTCGCCGGCGCCGAGGGGAGCCTGGCGTGGATGTACGGCGCCTCGGCCTTCGAACTGTTCACGGGCGGACTGGGGACCGGAGCGTTCTCGGTCCTCCTGCTGCGGATCACCGAGAAGCGCTTCTCCGCGACCCAGTACGCGCTCTTCTCCGGACTGTTTGCCCTGCCGCGTCTGCTCGCGGGTCCGTTCAGCGGCTTTGCGGTGGACGCCCTCGGCTGGCGGACGTTCTTCCTGTCCACGATGGCGATGGGGATTCCGGGACTGGTCCTCCTCCATCGCTTCTCGCCCCTCGGGGTCCGGGATCCCAGGATTCGCTTCGGCGCGGGGGATGAGCCGGAGGCGCCCCGGCTCTCCACGGGGCTCGCCGGCCGTTTCGGCGTGTCCGCGCTTCTCGGTGGCGGGACGGTGTTCGCCTTCGCCGTCATGCTCGGGGCGCTGAAAGCGATGCGGCTCGAACCCGATGCCGGCTTCTCCCTGATGGCGGGACTCCAGCCGATCGTGAACCCGGCGACCTTCGCGGACTGGGTTCAGGTGGGAGGAATCCTGGTGCTGGGGGTGATCTCGGGGCTCTTTGGCGCCGCCTTTGCGGCCGCCCGGCGACGGACCTAGCGTCCCTGCCGCCATGCCGCCCGCGGCACGCGGGCTAGGCTCCCGGCAGATGTCTCAGGTGCGCGTTGTGGTTGCGGTTTTCGCGACCCTCGGATGGGCCGCGTCGTCGTGGGCCTTCTCCGGCCGCGTTCTCCTCGAGAGCGGCGAGCCGGCAGCCGGCGCGATCGTCCAGATCCTGGGGCATCCCGGCTCGGCGGTTACCGACCGCGAGGGCCGTTTCGAGTGGCTTCCGGACCCTGCGCCACCGTTCCACGTGCTGGTGGTTCTTCCCGGGGATCGCTACACGTCTCCGGTCTTCGTCCCGTCCCTCGACGGGTCGCCGGTGGAGATCCAGGTCGAAACGCTCGAGATCTCGGAGAGCGTGACGATCACCAGCGGCGCGGTGCCGCACACCGAGGCCACGCCCGGAAGCGCGCCGGCGGTCATCTCCGGCGAGGCGATCCGCAGCCGCCAGGCCCCCCGGCTCATCGATGTGCTGGAGGCGGTCCCCGGTGGCGGCCGCAGCAGCGACCTCCACGCCGGGGTCCCCTCCATCCGCGGCCTCTCGAGGGGCCGGACGGTGCTGCTCCTTGACGGCGCGCGGATCACGACCGAGCGTCGCGCCGGGGCGAGCGCCTCGTTCCTCGATCCCTTCTTCCTCGAGACGGTCGAGGTGGTGCGCGGCCCGTCCTCCGTGGCCTACGGTTCCGACGCCTTCGGCGGCGTGATCCACGCCCGCACCCGGCGCCCGGTCCCCGGGAGCCCCTTCGCGGCGCGCGGCCGGGCCACGCTCGGCGCCGGGCTCCCGGAGGCGAGCGTCGGGGCGGAAGTCACGGGGTCCGCGCTCGGCGCCGGCCTCCTCGCCCAGGTCCGGCGGCGCACCTTTTCCGACTACTCGAGCCCCGAAGGCAAGGTGGCGGGATCGGGCGCCCGGGACTTCGGTTTTCTGCTGCGTGGCGCCCGTGAGGTGGCGGGCGGCCTGCTCGGGGTGGGATTCCAGGTCGATGCGGCGCGGGACGTGGGCCGTCCGCGGCGTTCGCCGTCGTTCACGTCCTATCCGTTCGAGGATTCGGCCCGGGTGGTGGCCGACTATCAGCTCGCGCCCCGCTGGGGGTTCGCGCGGCTCGACGCCACGGGGTTCCTCGGGGCGCATCGTCTCCTGACCCGGCGCGAGGAGGGCGGGAATGCGGCGGATTCCGAGGTGGCGGCGCACGACTTCATGCTGCGCACGCGTGGCGTCCGCCCCTTCGGCAACGGCCGTCTCGAACTCGGCGCCGAGGTCCTGAGCCGTTTCGGCGTCTATTCCGGTTCGGGGATGGACGGCAGGACGTCGGCCCATCGAGAAGGCGGGGAGTTCGCTTCAGGCCTCGACGGCGCCCTCCGCCGCGAGGCCTCCGTGTACGGCCACGCGGAACAGCCGTTCCACGCGCGGCTCGCCGGGAGCGCCGGCGCGCGGCTTTCCGGGGTCACCACCAAGGCGGGAGAGGATGCCCGGGCCGGTACGACCACCAGCCACGGGGCCCTGAGCGGTTTCGTCGCACTGCGGGCGGACCTGACGCCCGGGCTCGCGCTGACCGGGCAGCTCTCGCGCGGATTCCGCGACCCGACGCTGTCGGATCGGTACTACGCGGGGATCACCGGCCGCGGGTTCGCCTACGGCAATCCCGACCTGACTCCGGAGCGGTCGCTCCAGTCGGACCTGTCGCTTCGTTACGACGGCGACGGTGTTCACGGCGGTCTCTACGCGTATCGCTACCGGATCACGGATCTCGTCGAGCGCTACGAGAACGGAGAGGACCTCTACTTCTTCCGGAATCGCGGCGAGGCCCGGCTCTCCGGCGTCGAGTTCGAGGTCCAGGTCGGGGCCTCGGGGGACCCCTTCATGCTGGATCTCGCCGCCGGTCTGACCCGAGGAGAGACGGAGGACGGGGCGGCGCTCGACGGGGTGCCTCCGGCCAACTTCCGGGCGGGACTGCGCCGCCGCCTCCCCGCCCGGAGCTTCGCCGAGGTCGTGCTGCTGGCCTTCGCCGCCGACCGGGACCCCGGTCCCACCGAGTCGGTCCTGGATGCCTACGCCCGCCTCGATGCCGCCCTTGGCTTCCCGATCACCAGCGGCGCCGAACTGCGCCTCTCCGGCCGCAACCTCCTGAACGCCGCGTACGCCATCAGCGCCGATTCCCGTGCCGTCCTGGCTCCGGGAAGGAGTCTGGTCGGCACGATCGTCTGGAACCTCGGGTCTTCGTCGGGGCCTTAGCCGGCGCGACCTCCTCTCCCGGCTCACGGGCGGCCGACCCGGCCGAAACCCCTACGCCGCCCACTCGCCGACGGTGGCGTGCGTCAGACAGGAGTGGCGGGCATGTTTCCCCGTGTCGCAGCTCCGCCCGATCGCGACCTGGACAGTCATGCGGCGCCGATGTCCCGGCCGTGCGGATTCGTTGTCCTTTCCGGGGTTCGCTACCGTGCGGCAGTGGCCCGTCACCTCTGGACGCTGTAGTCCGTGGTGACACTTTCTGGAACATGCCGTGACGCACAAACGTAACGGCAACCAGACTTCTCGCGCCAAACATTGGCCAAAACCGCGACAGCTAACGATCGCCCGGGTTGTCGTGGAGTTCCCGGTGTTCCTGACAATCGTACGTGACCCATGGTCATTACGGTCGTTACAGTCAGATTTCGTAGACATTCTGCCGTTTGGGACTGTATGAACCGGCGCCCCGCTGTGAAACAATGCGAGTACGTCGTACACGGGAAGAAATCACTTTGCTCCGCATGTGGGATGCGGTTGCTCGATGCGATTTGTGACAGGTGGGATTGACACACGTTTACGTTGAGATGAGGAAGGGAACATGAATCTCACAGTTGCCGAGTTGGCCATCGCCGTAGGCAAACAGGAAAACTATGTGCGTCAACACATACACCGGCGGCACCTCGCGGTTCGACGACAGGGCCGCAGTGTTTCGGTTCCTCTTGACGAGGCGGTGAAGTGGGCGGGAACTCGCGGGCTTCCGTTCGTGCCGCCCAAGCGGATCAGTTTGACGTTCCTCGATCAGGGGGAAAGGATCGGCCGACTCACGGTCCTTGCCTGGCACGCACCGGGCCGCGTCGTGCGGAACCTGTTCACTCTCATGCGTCATCGGAAGCGCGAGGCGCTGGGACCCTGGTCGAGCAACCCTGATGCAACGTGGACCCTGGAGGAACTCGGCGAAGATCTGAGCCTGCTGTCCTTCAACGCTTCGTACGAGGAATGCCGCGAACAGGTCGACAGCATCCTTGCATCGGGAGTGCTCGAGGCACACGGACAGGAAGTCCACTACGTGCTCGAAGACAACCCGAGGAATCACTGGGCCTACCGCGACTACCGGCGCCGATCGGACATGTCGATACGCAGCCCGTTCTCGATGCACAGTGCTGCGATTACCGAATACTGGAGTTTCGACGACGAACCCCACGGACAGTGGCTATCGCTGTCGGATCCGCTTGCCGGACGATTGCGCGTGGCGCTTCGCCGTCTTGGTTTTCCGCTCGACCGATGCCCGGAGCGAGTCGGCAATCTCCTGGTCGCCGCCGCCGAAGACGCGATCACCTGCCGGCTTAGCGCGCATCACGACCGGACGCTTCGGCTTCATGTCGAAGCCAAGGGGCTTCTCCCCGAAACATATCGGGCGACCGTATGGGCAAGTCACAGCGGGGACGAAGTCCTTCGAAGGGAAGTGCCGGTCATTCCCGGACAGACGACGATCGAGCTGGTCTCCGAGGTGGACCGTACCGGCTTTGCGGTCTGTCGTGATTTCGACGGGCAATATGTGGACTTTGTGGAGAACCTGCCCGGAATGGAGGCGGTCCCCACGGGGCAGCGGAGCGACCAACCAATACGACGGGCCCGGGACCCCATAGCGCGCGTTCCACAGCGGGTCCATCCATCTCGCCCGGTCGCTGCCGGATCGGGGAGCTTTGGGCGGATTGCCGGGCTCGATCGCGGTATCCGGCAGCAGTGGCTCCACCGCGTGGCGCACCAGCGGGAGGCCGGCGCCCGCCGCGACGCCAACCTGGTGCGGTTCGGCCCCGGCCGGTTCGCGGAGGCGGCGCGCCACTTCCTCGATCTGTTCTCGCATGACGCCGACCACCCAGGGCCGATCTATCTCGCCGATCCGTGCTTCGTCGGTCACACGATGGCGGACCCTGTAGCCCAGCTCTTTGTGGACATGTGTGCCGCGATTCGGGGCAAGCCGCTGCGGATTCTTTGCGCGGAGCGCGAACCGGGCGACGCTCCGGCCTGGTGGGCCCGCTACCTGCGGAAGATCCGGGCCGACGTAACCGTGCGGACTTTCGTGAATCGCTCGGATGAGCGGGGGTGCTTCCACGACCGATACCTGATCACTCCCGGACGCGAGGTCCTGATGACGAATTCGTTCAACGGATGGAATCGTTTCGGCGTGACCTTCGTGAGTCTTCCCTACGGGGTCTACCGTGCGGAAGCGGAGCAGTTGTGGGCTCTGGATCCGGACACGCCCGCGGCGGACGTGCTCGTCCGCGAGATTTCGTGATGCAGGTGAAACCGCGCGGCGAATCCTCGCTGTCACCCGAAGCCCGCGAGACTGTGTGGCGGATCTTCGGCGCCGGCGCTGCGCCGGGAGCCCGGGGATCGGTGTTCGACCACATCGAACCGACGATCCGGAGGCATGTGCCGCCAGCCGACCAGGACCGGGCGATCGCCACGATCGGCGACTGGTTCGAATCAGGCACCCACGTCAGGTGGCTGAAAACGGATCGCGCCGAGCTGGTCGCCGATCTGGTAATCGAAGGGGTCGGTCCCCGCCGCTCGGAAGATGCGGTCTGGGCGATCGGGTCGGTCGGGCTCGATCTGTCCGCGGGACGGATCAAGCGGCGTTGGGCCGCGGGAGAGGTCCAGACCCTGGTGGACGCGGCCGTGAACGTCCTGAACCAGGCCGAGGCCCGCGTGCGGCACGGCGACCGGTCGGCCGGGTTGGAGAACGAGGAGTTCGGCAGCTTCCAGGAAGCCGTGTCCCGGGACGGGATCGTGGCCGCGTTGGCGCGGCTCGAAGAAGAGAGCCTCGAGCTGGTGAATCAGGGGCTTCACCCGACGGTGGCCAATCTGATCGATCTCGCGGTGGAGCTTTCCCCCGAACAGGCTCCCGGGCTGGTCTCGAGATTGGAAGTGCCGACCATGCAGGCCAGGGCGGCGCGGCGCATAGCGGCTCGGACTCCTGCTGACAATCCGGGCGCGATCGTGGGATGGATCACGGAGGACGCCACCGACACGGCCATTGCGCTGGCCATCGTGCATGTTCTTGGTGCGGCGAGGAAGCTGGACGACAGCCGAACGCCGCGAACGGACTCTTCGCGCGCTCCTGCGGGGAAGCAGGGTCCCGGCGAGGCACTGGAAGATCCCCCGGACGTCGTCGGGAATCTGGTTTTTCGACTCCTGGAGCGTCTGGCTGGGCTGGAGACCACGGAGTGTCTGCGGTGGATCGGCGAACTCCTGAATCAGGCTTCGCGGGCCTTGTCGTTGTCGGGGGGAGGACGAAAACCCGGACTCCTCGCCCGGATCGAGGACGAGTGCACGAGACTGGCGGTGAGACTCTTCTGCGAGTCCGGGTCCTCGCATCTGCTCGCGCATTTCCAGATGGGGCTTCTGCCCGGTCGGGGAAGGCACTGGGTACGCCACCAGATGGCGATTGCGCGGGCAATCCGCGAATCGGCTCCAGGACGAGCGGAAGAACTCGCTGGGGCCACCCTTGATGAACACCGGCGACAGTTGGCGGAACAGCGGGATGGCCACTACCTGGCCCCCGACTGGGCTTCCTGGAATGACCGGGAATGGCTGGAAGGCCTGGGAACGGCGCTCGCCCTGGCGCGGAAGGATCTGGATCTCCGAGCCTGGGTTGCCGACGAATGCCGGGACCTGCCTCTGAGCGTCTGGGACGCCGAGGAGGACCCCGATGGGTTTGCGATGGCGGAGCAGATGGCGCAGCACTGGTTCCTGGTGGCGCTGCTCGCTATTCCACCACGGTGGGAGTTCAACCGACCCCTCGAGCCCTCCGTGGTTCGTGCCCTCGCCGAGGCGGTCTGGGCTCACTGCAGGTTCTGCCGGCAGCATCTCCAGACGCATCCGGAAGCGTCGGTCGCCGCCGAGCTGGCCGCGCGCTACGCGATGCAGTACGGGCGTGGCAACGATCAGTGGTTGCTTGACCAGGCGCGGGGCGAAGGGGTGGGCCCCGGAGCCCTCCGGGTGTTGCTGGAACAGCGGCGATCCTCCAGCCAGCCACCGGTCGAGGACGCTTCCGTTGTTGACGACATGATCGTGGCGGAGTTGGTCCGGATCGCACTGGGCCGGTTTGACGACGGTGGCCGGTTCGACCTGGAAGCCCTTCGGGACTGGGGAGAGCTGTGGCTCTCGCTTGGCGCGGTGGACCAGGCGGAGAGGACGGCCATGGCGATCGTCAGTTTCCCGTTGCGCTCCGCGGATCGGAACTCCCGCATCCTGGCGCTCAAGCTGCTCGGGTTGGTCGTCCGGCACCGCAAGCCGCGTCACGGCGTGGCGGAGTACGTGGTGCCGCTGTACAACCAGCTCTGGCCCGTGTTCGGTGGCACCCCGAACCAGGAAAGGAAAGACCGGGAAGAAATCGAGAAGGCCTTCGTCGGTTCGGACCTCATCCCCGGGTAGGTCTGGATCCCGGGTCCGGTTGCATCCCCGGCAGGGGATGCCCCTCGCTCCCGAACTCGTACCATGGCGCGGCGACGGACGAAACCCGTGGACGAACAGGCGAGCCACCAGGAGCGGATGCGGACGCTCCAGTCCGAGGTCCGGCGGAAGCGCGCGGCGGCGAGTGACCCGGGCCGCGGGCTCGTGCTGGTCCACACGGGGGACGGGAAGGGCAAGTCCAGTTCCGCCTTTGGCGTGATCGCGCGCGGGCTCGGTTGGGGGTGGAAGGTCGCCGTGGTTCAGTTCATCAAGGGAGACTGGAAGACCGGCGAGCGCCAGTTCTTCGAGCGCTTTCCGGACCGGGTTGTCTGGCGCACCATGGGCGAAGGGTTCACCTGGGACACCCAGGACCGCGCCCGGGACGTCGAAGTGGCCGCCGGCGCGCTCGCCGCTGCCCGGGAGATGCTGGCGTCCGGAGACTTCGACCTGGTCGTACTCGACGAGATCAACGTCGTGATGAGCTACGACTACCTGGAAACCGGGGCGGTTCTGGAAGCGCTTCAGGCACGCGCGTCCTCGACGAGCGTGATCCTGACGGGCCGCGGCGCCCACCCGGAAGTCATCGCGTACGCCGATCTCGTCACCGAGATGCGCGAGGTGAAACACCCCTTCACCAAGGGGATCAAGGCCCAGCGCGGCATCGACTACTGAGATCCGCCCGGGCGGGCGCGCCTGCCGGCAGAAGCGGGCCAACTCCGGCGGTGGCGGCGCCGCAGGCGGGCGGTGGGACGGACGTCATTCGCCGGGATGGTCCGGTCTCTCGCCACTCCGCCCTGCTGAGCGTCTAACCTTCGGGCAACAAAGACATAAAGAAGTGTTCGACGGTCGGTCAGACGGCGCCGAGGGGTCTCCGGCGGTCCCGTCCCGGAGCCCCGCCGAAGCTCCCCTCATCCTCGTTACCGGTGCAAGCGGTTACGTGGGAGGCCGGCTGGTGCCGGCCCTCGAGGCCCGCGGCTACCGGGTCCGCTGTCTGGCCCGCCGCTCGGAGTTCCTCACGCAGCGCTTCGCTCCTCAGACCCGGGTCGTCCGCGGCGACGTTCTGGACCCGGACTCGCTGAGGTCCGCACTGGACGGCGTCCACACCGCCTACTACCTCGTGCACTCCATGGGGGCATCCGGCGACTTCGAGCAGCAGGACCGGGCCGGCGCCGGGAACTTCGCCCGCGCCGCGCGGGAGCGGGGAGTCAGGCGGATCATCTATCTCGGTGGCCTCGGCGGGCGCGAACTCTCGGCGCACCTGCGGAGCCGCCAGGAGGTCGGCGGCATCCTGGCGGCCGAAGGGCCCCAGGTGGTGGAGTTCCGGGCCTCCATCGTGATCGGCTCCGGGTCGCTGTCGTTCGAAATGATCCGGGCGCTCGTGAACAAGCTGCCGGTGATGGTCACCCCGGGCTGGGTGCGGACACCGACCCAGCCAATCGCGATCGACGACGTGATCGCCTATCTCGTCGGCGGCCTGGAGTTCGAGGGAGAGGAAAGCGCTGTCTTCGAAATCGGCGGTCCCGACCGGGTCAGCTACGGCGGGCTCATGCACGAATATGCCCGGCAGATCGGGGTGCGCCGCCTCATGGTTCCGGTGCCGTTCCTGACGACGCGTCTCTCGAGCCTGTGGCTGGGCCTCGTGACCCCGCTCTACGCCCGGGTCGGCAAGAAGCTCATCGGGAGCCTGCGCAATGAAACCGTCGTCCACGGCAGCACGGCCCTGAGGGCCTTTTCGGTGCGTCCCCTGACCGTCGGGCAGGCCATCGCACGCGCCCTTCAGGCGGAAGACCGCGAGATGGCCGCCACACGTTGGAGCGATGCCGTCTCCTCGGGGGGCAAGACGTCCGCCTGGGGCGGCCGGCGCTTCGGTTCCCGGCTGGTGGACCGGCAGCAGATCGAGGTGCCGGCCGGGCCCGAGCGGGCGTTCGCTCCGATCCAGCGGATCGGCGGCCGCCAGGGGTGGTACTTCGCGACGTGGCTCTGGTACCTGCGGGGTTTCCTCGATCTCCTCGTAGGCGGCGTCGGGATGCGGCGGGGCCGCCGCCATCCGGTGGACCTCCGGCCAGGGGATCCCCTCGACTTCTGGCGGGTGGAGGCGTGGGAGGAGAACCGGCTCCTCCGGCTGTGTGCCGAGATGAAGGTGCCGGGCCGGGCGTGGCTTCAGTTCGAGGTGGAGCCGGCCGCAGCTGGCAGCCGGATCACCCAGACGGCGGTCTTCGACCCGCTGGGGCTGAGCGGGCTCGCCTACTGGTACGGGCTCTACCCGATCCACTGGCTGATCTTCCGGCGGATGCTGCGGGGAGTGGCGGCGCGGACTGCCGGCGTGTAACAGTCCGGACATGCCCCGTTCCGTCCTCATCGGTGCGGCCCTGCTTTCAGTCGGTGCCCACGCCGGCCAGGAGCCCCGGATCGTGGTGGGTCCCGACTACTTGGTCAGCCGGGACGGCGACCGGCCCCACGTCGAGATCATGGCGGCGGCCAACCCGCGGAATCCACGCAATCTGCTGGCCGGCGCGATCACCTTTACCCGCCCCGACGGCGGCGCCGCGACGAAGGCCTACGTGAGCTTCGACGGTGGCGTGCAGTGGGAGGACATCGTCTTTGCCGAGCAGAAGGAGACGGGCGGGGGCGATCCCCAGGTCGCCTTCACCGCGGCGGGGACCGCGATCTTCGCCACCCTCGCGACGCGGGTGGACGAGACCGGACGCACCCGGGCGTTCCTGCACGCCTACCGGTCCGAGGACGGGGGACGGACCTGGTCCGGGCCGTTCGACCTCGGCGCCTCCTACGACCACCCGATGCTGGCGGCGGACGCGTCGGCGGGCCCCTTCGCCGGCCGGCTCTACATGAGCGTCCTCTACGGCCGCGAGTACAACCTCGGGGTCTTCCGGTCGGAGGACGACGGCAGAAGCTGGATCGGCCCGGTGAAGTTCCTGGACGGCGCCGGGGAGCGGGGGCTTAACGTCGACCCGCTGCTGGTGCTCCACGACGGGACCATCGTGGTTCCCTTCGTGGACTTCCCCTCGAACCCCGAGCAGACCGCGAACTGGACCGAATCGCGCATCTGGACGGTCTTTTCGACCGACGGGGGCGTGACCTTCTCCGAGCCGAAACCCGGCCCGGTGAAGCTGACGGGAGACGAAGTGCGCCAGGCGAGGGAGGGGACGGAGCGTTTCCGGGGCGGCTCCTGGACCATGCTCGCGGTGGACCGCAGCGAGCGCTTCCGGGACCGCGCCTACGCCGTCTGGGCGAGCTATTCCGAAGGGCTCCCGCGCGTCGTGATCTCCTGGACCGACGACCGGGGCTCCACCTGGAGCGATCCCCGGCCGGTGGCGGGGCCTGAATCCCGGGAAGTCCAGCAGTTCCAGCCCGCGATCGCCGTCAACCCGGACGGCGTGCTGGGAGTGAGCTGGTACGACACCCGGCAGGCTCCGTCGCGGTTCGCCTTCCACCAGTACTTCGCGGCCTCCTTCGACGGCGGCGAGACCTTCAGCGAACCGCACCGGGTCTCGGGAGCGCTCTCCGAGCCGCTGGGGTCCGGCAACCTCGTGCCCGCGCCGATCACCTTCAGCGGAACGGAGGGAGAGCTGCGGCTCGCCATGATCTCGGCGGCTTCGCGCTGGGTGAACGGCGGCGACTACATGGGCCTCACCGCCTCGGCCGACGGGCGCTTCCACCCGGTGTGGGCCGACGCGCGGTCGGGGACCTATCAGGTGTACACCGCGGAGGTGCGGGTCGAGGACGGGCCGCCCGCGCCGCCGCCGGCGGCCGGGGAGCCCCTGGACGTCACCGGGCGGATCGAGCTGGTGCACGACCCCGGAAGCTACGACGCCGAAACCGGGGTGGCTGACCTCTGGATCCGGCTGCGGAATGTGTCCGCGACCGCCCTCGCGGGACCGATCGAGGTCGAGATCCGCAGGTTCGGGAGCGGCATGGGAGACGTGTTCTCCGAGCTGGCTCCGGAGGTGCTCAACGCGGACAACGGCCTGGGCGGCGAGGGGGCGATCTTCCGCTACGACGAAGTGCTCGGCAGCGGCGGCGTCCTCCTTCCCGGCGGCGTCAGCGGCGCGGTCCGCTGGCGTCTCCGGCTGGCCGATCCGGTCCGAATTCCGAATCTGCACCTCTACATCACCGCGCGCGAGGTGGACGCGCCGCCGCCGTAAGGTCTCGCACGCCTGCGGCGGGCGGCGCCGGTCTGAAGCCCCCTACCGGGAAAACCGGCCGGTGTGCTCCCCTCCTACGCGACGATCAGCGGACGCAGCGCCTTCAGGCCCGCCAGCGCGCGCTCGACATGCTCCGCGGTGTTGTAGAGGTGTGGCGAGAGGCGGAACCCGCCTGACGTCGACCCGGCGATACCGTGCTCGTCGTACATCCGGGAGAACACCTCGCGCCGGGATTCGGCCGGCACCTCGACGATGACGACGCCCGCCGAGAGGGCGTCCTCCATCGGGGTCACCAGCGGGATGCCGGCTTCGCGGAGTCCCTTCTTGAGGCGGCCCGCCAGGTCGTACATCCGCTTCTCGACCCGCTCCGTGCCGATCTCGGCGTGGAACTCCGCGGTGGTGCCCATCGCCGCGAGGCAGGCGTCGTCGCGCTGCCCCATGGACTCGAACTTCCGGGCCCCCCTCGGGTCCGGGTCGGCGTCGCCGCCCCAGCCCGGGGCCACCTCGGAGGGCCAGAGCTTCGGAATGGTCTCGGTGCGGACCACCAGCACGCCGCACTCCTTGGGTCCGCAGAACCACTTGTGCGAGCTGCTCGTGAAGGTGTCGGCGCCGATCGCGGGAACGTCCACCGACAGCCCGCCGAAGCTCTGGGCTCCGTCCACGTGGACGTGGATGCCGCGTTCGCGCGCGGCGTCCGCGATCCGGCGCACCGGAAGGTGAATGCCGGAGACGTTCGAGACGTGCGTGATCGCAATCACCTTCGTGTTCGCGCCCAGGGCCTCGATGAAGGGAGCGGCGAGATCGTCCGCTGCCGCCGGCGCCTTCGGAACCGACACCCGCCGGACCGTGAACCCGTAGCGGGCCGCGCGGACGTCCCACGCGACGTTGTTCGTGGGATGGTTCTGGTCCCAGAGGACGACCTCGTCACCCTTCCCGAGCACCACGCCGGCGTTCACGATGTTGTTTGCCTCGCTGGTGTTGCGCACGAGGGCCAGTTCGTCGGCCGTGACCCCGAGTTGCGCCGCGACCTGTCCCCGGGCGCCTTCCCGCAGGTCCCCGAACTTCCCCCGGTTCTGGAACGAGCAGTCGTGGTCGATGTCGCGGGTCAACTCGCTCACCCGGTCCGCCACCGACCGCGGCGAGGGACACAGGTTCGCCGCGTTCATCGGCACCTTGTCCTCTTCGAAGGGGAACTCCCACCGCACCATCCGGAACAGCGCCTCGTCGTCGGCGGCAACGGCCCGGAGGGCCGGGAAGGCGGCCGGAACGGCGGCCGTGGTGCGCAGGAACGCGCGCCGGGATACGGCATTCGAGAGGAACTTCGTCATGGCGGGCGCCTCCAGGGAGGCGAGTCTACCGGGTTGTTGGCGGCGGGGCGGAAACGAGATCTCCGGGCCGGCGGGCGCTGCCGTGGGTGATGACCGAGCGGAACAGAACCGGGCAGATGAGCGAGGTGACCGCGGCGATCATCACCGCGATCGCCCGGTCCGTCTCGTCGAGCAGCCCGAGTTCAAGGCCCACGGTGGCGACGGCGATCACGAGGCTCAGCCGGGCCGAGAGCAGGAATCCGGTAGCGGCGGCCGCCCGCAGCGAGAACCCCCAGAACACGAAGAGCAGGGACGGCAGGAACTTGACGAGGAACGCCACGCCGATGATGACCCCGGCGCGCGCGAGCGCTTCCGGATTCAGGAGGGCCGCCACCTCGAAACGAAGGCCGACGTTGATGAAGAAGATGGGGATCAGGAAGCCCCAGGAGATCCCGGAGAGCTGGTGGCGGAGGCCTTCCGGCGGATGGAAGAGCAGCGCGAAGACGCCTCCCGCCAGGAAGGCCGCCAGGATCGGCTCCACATCGAGCACCGTCGAGAGCCCCACGAAGATGAGCAACAGGGCGAGCGCCCCGCGAATCCCCATCTCGTCGGGGTCGTCCTTGCGGAACAGCCGGGACACGCGCAGCGGATGCCACCAGAGCACCAGCTTCATCACCCGGAGCACGACCACGACCGCGACCAGCAGCAGCGGCCCGTTGATCAGCTCGATCCCCCAGCCGTCCCTCGCCCAGATGGTGATCTCGGCGACCAGCAGCAGGGTCACCAGGTCGGCGATCACCGCGGATACCAGGATTGCCTGGCCGAGGCTCTCGGTGGTGATTCCGGCGCTCCTCAGGCTCGGCAGCACGAGAGCGGCCGAGGTAGTCGCGAGCAGCGGGGCGTAGAAGACCGGCAGCTCCAGCCACACCGTGGCCAGGAAGGACAGCGCCAACGTGCCGGCGAAGACCACGAGCGCCTGCCCGATGGGCCCCGCGCCACCCCGCCGCAGCGCCCGGAAGTCGATCTCGAAACCGGCGAGGAACATCAGCATCAGGAGCCCGAGCGTCCCGATCTGATCCAGCAACTCGGTGCCCTGCACCAGTCCGAAGACCGGGCCGACGAGGACCCCGAAGAGAATCTCGACGACCACCGCGGGCGCCCGCAGCCAGGAGGCCACCGGCGGCAACAGGAAGGCGGCGATCCCGACGATCACCAGTGCGCCGGAGCCGTCCACAGGCTGCTAGCCCTCCACCCCGAGCACGGCGGCGGCCGCGAGCGCGAGCGCCGCGGTGGAGCGCTCGAGCTCCTCGACCGGACAGTGCTCGTCCGGCCGGTGGGCCAGTTCCAGGATTCCCGGCCCGTAGGCGACGCAGTCCGGAATCCCGGCGATCCGGGTCACGTGCTTGTGGTCGTAGGTTCCGGGGCTCGCCACCTCCTCGACCTCGACGCCGAGTGCGCTCCGCACCCCGTAGCGCACCGCCTCGGTGGCGAGCGACCCGGCTGGCGTCCGCACCGGTTCGACCGTGAGCAGCTCTTCGACCCGGTAGCGCCGGCCTGGTTCGCGGTCCGCACACGCCGCGACCCGGCGAGCCACCTCTTCCCGCACCGCTTCGAGCCCTTCCTCGGGCAGGAACCGGCGGTCCACCACCAGTTCCGCCCGGTCGGGAACCTGGGGACTCTCGGTGCCGGCGCCTGCCTGTCCGCCCCGGATGCTGTTCACGTTGACCGTCGCCACGCGCGCCCCCTTCGGAACCACGGGGAGTGCGGTGCGCCGGGCCGCCAGCTCGGGGACCCACTCGTTCCGGATCTCCTCCAGAAGCGGGGCGAGGTCGGTAATGGCATTTCGGCCCAGAAAGGGCATGCTGCCGTGGGCGACCTCGCCCTCGGCGACGACCCGGAACCAGTACACCCCGCGGTGCCCGACGCACACCCGGCGCGAGCCGAAGGGTTCGGGAATGATCACGGCGTCGGTGTCGCGGGCGATCTGTCCCGACTCGGCCAGCCACGCGACGCCCGCGTGACCCCCGGTCTCCTCGTCCGCCGTCCCCGAGATCTCCAGGGTGCCGGTGAGCCGGGCGCCCGCCCGCTGGAGGACCGCCGCCGCAAAGAATGCCGCCGCGATGCCTCCCTTCATGTCGCTCGCCCCGCGGCCCCAGACGGCCCCGTCCCGAACGTCTCCCGAGAACGGGTCGGTGGTCCAGCCGGAGCCCGGGGGGACCACGTCGAGGTGTCCGTTCAGGTGAAGCCGCCGGCCGCCCTCCCCGAGCGGGCTCCGCAGCCGCCCGATGACGTTTCGCCGGGGCCAGGCGGCCGATCCGGGTGGGCAGGCCTCCGGCGGGGGATCGTCGAAGACCACCTCGAAACCGGTGCCGGCGAGCCGGCTGCCGAGCAGCGCGGCGCATTCGCGGTAGTTCTCCCCCGGGGGATTCACGGTGGGGATGCGGATCAGCTCTCCGCAGAAGGCGGCGATCTCGTCGCGGGCCGCCTCCGCCTGGCGAAGGATCCGCGCCTCGAGGCCGGCGGCGACCGGACGGAGCGGCATCGGAACCGAGGATACCGCCCCGGTGCGGCGGCTAGCCGTTGTCCGGACTTGACTGACTGGCAGTATTTCGATAATATTGGAAATATGGAAACAAAAGCAGCCGATTCCGCCGCCGTCGCGCTGGAATCGCGGTGCGCGCTTTCCGAGGAGAGCCGCCTCGACATCTTCCGCGTGTTGGTGCAGAACGGCGGGGGTGGGTTTGCGGCGGGAAGCATCGCCGGGCACTGCAAGGTGCCGGCGCCGACCTGCTCGTTCCACCTGAAGGAACTCACGAAGGGTGGGCTGCTGAGTTGCTGCCGCCACGGCAGATCCCAGATCTACACCGCGAACTTCCGCGCGATCCGGGCATTGCTCGGATACCTGACGGAACACTGCTGCTCCGAGGAGGAGTGCGACCACGAGGGGCCGTCGGCTGCGGAGAGCCGGCAACCTGGATCAGGCCGGGGGCCGGGAGCGGGCTGGCCGCTCCCGGCACGGACCGTGCTCGCGAACAAGGGTTGACTTCCTGATCTGATTTCGATACTATTGGAAATATGGAAACGAGGGGGGCCCAATCGACTGCCGAGGCCCTGGAGATGCTCGGCGCCCTCTCGCAGGAGAGCCGGCTCGACATCTTCCGCCTGCTGGTACAGAGCGGGCCGGACGGGCTAGCGGCTGGCGCCATCGCCAGGCACTGTGAGCTGCCGGCGCCGACCTGCTCGTTCCATCTGAAGGAACTCAAGAAGGGCGGGCTCCTGAGGTGCTGCCGCCATGGCCGGTCCCAGATCTACACGGTGAACCTGCAGGCGATTCGGGATCTGCTCGACTATCTGACGGAACACTGCTGCACGGAAGACTGCGATCACGGGCCGAACGGCGCCGACGGCCGGCAACCGGAGGCGGCCATCTGAACATTTTGCGACGGGCTCTGCTTGGGGTGGACAAATAACGAAGGTCCGGGAGCGGGTTGGCCGCTCCCGGCGGTGAGCAGGAGCCAGGCGGGGGAGTTGCCACCCCCGGAACGAGACCGGAGTCCGGGCCGTTGTGCGCTGGTTGGTTCGGTTTCCTTGCGCGGAACTCTATATTTCGATAATATTGGAAATATGGAAATCAAAACACGAAAGTTGGAACGAGCGGATCCGGAATCCGCCGATGCCTGCTGGCTGGACGTCCTGACCGAGCCGATCCTGGCGGCGCTCACCCGCCTTCCCCAGTCGGTCGTCGCGCAGAGCCTCGGCAGCGCGAAGATCGCCGAGCGCTGCCACCTTGGCAGTTCGCGCCGCGGGTCACCTCATGTCCGGTTGCTGCGCACGTTGCCGCGGCACCGCACCCGCCGACGCTGCCGGCAGGAAGGCCGCCATCCCAGGGTCATCTGTTACGGACCCCACGGATCCGGAGACCCGTAGGTCGGAATTCACGCGCCGGAGGCCGGACGCCTTCCGGCGCGGAGCGAAACGCCGGCGCGGACCGCTTCCTCCGGGCCGGGCGCGGCATAGAATCCAAGCCGTTCTGTCCCTTCGGCGAGCCCCAACAGCCGGTGGCAAAACCCGCGCGGCGTTCGCCCGGCGATGCATCCCGGCTGAACCACTCCGCTTCGCTCCGCTCTGCGTTGCGTTTCGGTCGGAATACACCCGGTATTCCTCCTTGAACAGCCTGTAGTGAAACTCGCGCGGCATTCGAACGGCGATGCATCCCAGCTGACCGCGCCTCTACGAGGCGCTCTGCGTTGCGTTTCGGTCGGAATACACCCGGTATTCCTCCCTCACG
>VXNL01000100.1 GCA_009840635.1 Acidobacteriota bacterium
GGGGGGGGGGGGGGCCCCCCCCCCGGTGCCGGTCTGGAGACCGGCGTTCCAAGCCATTCCCGTCCTTTGCGCGCGGCGGCGTACGCGTTCAGCCCGCCTTCGGCGGGCGGTGCCGGCTGAAGCCGGCGGTCCAAGCCGGTGCGCCGCCATGCCGGCTGGAGGCGCGCGGTCCCTCTACCGCGGGTCCATGGTTGGGGGCATGCCTCCCGACCCGCCGCCCAAATACCGGTCGAAGAAGTCGGTCATGCGGCGGTAGCTGTCGCGGCGGGTGGGGATCTCGTCCCAGCCATGGTCCTCGACCGGGTACACGACCAGGTCGAAGTCCTTCTGTTTCTCGATGAGGATCTGGGCCAGTCGGAAGGAGTCCTGGATCTGGACGTTGCCGTCCACCAACCCGTGCTGGATCTGGAGCGCGTCCTGTAGCCCGTCCGCGTAGTAGACCGGGCTCGAGACCCGATAGGCCTCCTCGTCGTCGAGCTGGCTACCGTTCAGGATCCGGCTCGTGTAGCCCTGGTTGTAGTGGACCCAGTCGGTGACCGGATAGAGCGCCACCCCCGCGGCGTACTTGCCCGGGTTCCGGAAGAGGGACATCAGGGTGAAGAAGCCGCCGTAGGAGCCGCCGTAGACTCCGATGCGGTCCCGCGCCACGCCGTAGCGGTCCACCAGGATGTCCAGCAGCGGCAGGGTGCTGTCGATGTCCGAGACCCCCATCTGGCGGTAGGCGTAGGTGCGGTTCCGGTGGCCGTATCCCGAGCTTCCCCGGTAGTCCGTTGACGCCGCGGCATAGCCGCGCTGGATCAGGTAGTTCGCATACACGATGCTGCCCGAGCGCGCCCAGCCCTTGACCACCGCCTGCGCGCACTCGCCGCAGCCGTGAGCGTAGACCACCGCCGGCGTCGCGCCGGGGGTGGCCCCGGAGGGGGCATCCCAGATCCGGGCCCACGCCGTCGTTCCGTCCGGCAGGTCGTACTCGACGATCTCGCTGTCCGCCCAGGCGGTCCGGTAGAAGGCGTCGGTGCCGCTCTTGGTGATCCGCACCGGATCGGCCGCGGCCACGGGGTCCATCAGGTAGAGATCGCCCATCTCGGTGAGCGACTGGCTGATCGCCGCGACCCGCCCGCCGTCGGACGAGACGGCCCAGGAGTGCATCCCCTCACCCCCGGTGATCTGCTCGAGGGCCCCGCCGCGTGCCGGCAGCCGGTAGAGGTGCTCCTCCCCGGGATGCTCGCGGCTGGTGGTGACGAGGAACGAGTCGCCGCCCGGCGCAAGCTCGGCGCGCCGCACCTCGAACGATCCCTCGGTGAGCGCCGTCACCTCACCCTCGAGGTTCGCGAGCATCAGCATCGCCCAGCCGCTCGCCACCGACCCGAAGGCGAACGCCTGGCTGTCCGCCAGCCACTCCAGGTACCCCGGCGACCAGCGGCCGGTCACCAGCGGCCCGCCGATCCAGGCCTCCTCCTGCTGGTGATCGACGTGGCGCAGCGTTCCAGCGTCCATATCGATCAGCGAGATCCAGCGCTCCTTGTGGTCCATGGAGAGCACCTGCACCACCCCGTGCTGTCCGTCCGGGCTCCACCAGGGGCCGTGCATCACGGTGTCCTTCTCGATGCCGTCCTCCACCCAGCGAATCTCGATGTCCTCGGTGCGGACGCCGCGGTCCACCGCCACGATGCCGAGGCGCCAGGACGGGAGCGTTTCCCCCACCTTGGGACGGGCGTCCTTCTCGGTGGCCTGTCCGCTCTCGTTCACGAACTCCATGAAGCTCGTGCGCTTCGGGTCGGAGGGGTCCTTCCGCGACCGGAAGACGAGGTGCTTCCCGTCCGGTGACACCCGGATGTCCACGGCCCTTTCGCCCTTGGGCACCGGAATCTCCTGCGGCAGGAGGCCGTTCTGGTCCCGGCGGAGCTGGTCGCGGCGCTCGTCCCTTTCCTTTCGTTCACGGACGACCTGGACCAGTTCGTTCTGCTGGTCCTTGAGCCAGGTCTGCTGGTCCGTCTCCTCCTCCTTCGCCGGGACCACCACCGCGATCTGACGGGTGGCGCCCGAGGCGACGTCGTGTTCCCAGAGATCTCCGCTCTCGGGCGCGTTCTGGGAGAGACCCTTGGTCGCGAAGAGGACTTTGCTCCCGTCGGGGCGGAGCCGGAGCTGTCCGATCTGGCCGGCGACCGCGAAGACCGGACGCGTTCCCCCGTCCTCCGACCAGACGTAGAGCGAGCCCTGCCGGCTCCAGGCCGCCGTGTCTCCCGAGACGGTCCGGACCGCGTTCGGTCCCGGAACGAGAGCGACCTCGTCCTCGCTCAACTCCCGGAGGGTCCCTCCCGCCCGGTCCACCGCGAACCACGGATCGTCGTCGGCAAGCTGATCGGGCTTCGGATCCTCATGCCAGCGGAAGTAAACCTCGGAACCGTCCGGCGCCCAGCGCAGGTCGCGCGGAGCCAGTCCGAAGACGCGGTTGCCGCCGCCGAGGTGATCGAGCGTCAGCCGGAAGCCCGGATCGGCGTCCGCGGCGGTGAGTTCCGACTGCGAGCGGAGTTGCGCGCCCGCGAGCGTCGGGAGAACGAGGAACAGAATTGCTTTCGCAAGTGCCGAAACAGGCCTCATGACGGCCTCCTTACCGGATCAGCAGGATCCGGTCGTTGGCGGGATAGAACCACTCCACGCCCCGCTCGGTGACGATGGCGTCGTCTTCGAGCGGGATGCGGACCTTGGCGCCGCCGAACTCGTCGGCCTTCGTGTAGGCGAAGAGTTCGATGGCAAACATGTTCGAGGGCACGATCTCGTACTCGAGCCGGGTGGGATTGAACCAGGCGATGGACGGGCCGATCCCGTGGCCGAGATTCCCGACCGAGTGGGAGCCGACCACGACGTCGGTGGTGTCGTCATCGGTGGGCTGGTTGAACTCGATCATCTGGAAGCCGGCCGCGGTCAGCTCGGCGGCGAGGTGCTCCAGCATCGCGCCCGCCGTCGGGCCCGGTTTGATGGTCCGGCGGATCACGTCGCGGGCCGCGCGGCCCCGGTCGAAGGCGTTCTGGATGCCGGGAGGCACGGCGACCTCGCCCTCCTTCAGCACGTAGGCGATCCGCTTCATGTCGGTGTAGAAGTTCAGGTAACCGACCCCCCAATCGATCATGAGCAGGTCGCCGCGCTGGATGATGCGCTCGTTCGAGGTGGCTTCGATGCCGGTCGGACCCGTGATGTAGATGGACGGCATCCCGAACGAGCTGTCGAAGCCGTTCTCCAGCAGTTGCTGCTCGATCCACCACCCGACGTCCTCGAGCGCGGTGATGCCCGGGGTGATGACCTCGTTCGAGAAGGCGCGCTCGGCGATCTTCCGAGACCACTCGCCGGCCTCGCCGAAGGCGACGATCTCGCTCGCCACCCGCCGCGAGCGGAAGTCCGAAATCAGTTTCTCGGCCGAGACCAGGCGGTCCGCATAGGGCTCGCCGAGCGTCTCCCGGAGGTGCAGCCAGCTCGTGTGCGAGAGCCCGTCCGCGGCCCCGATGCTGCGGGACATGTTCACCCCGATCCGCTCGGGATCGCGCTCCCGCACGAACTCGGCGAGATCGGCGCTGCCCACCACCTGGTCGTAGACCCCGCAGCGCTCGATCTTGTAGCCGGTGGCCCCGATGGCCACCCGCTCGATGCGATCCCCACCCCGGTCGGTGAAGATGATGTAGCCGATGCTCCCCACGTAGCCGTGGCCGAGGTCCGGCCAGAGAGGATCGCGCAATCCCTCCTTCATCACGGTGATCCACATGTCGATCCCGTTCCCGCGCATGGCTTCGGGCAGGACGAGGTCGAACTTGTCGGCGCGGATCTGACACATCCGCTCCCAACGGATGCGGGCCTCGGTCTTGGCGTCGGCGTCGGCCGGGACGAAAAGGAGAGCGAGCACCGCGACCGCGGCGCCACGAAGGAAACGGGAACTCATGCAAATCCTCCCGCGCCAAAGGGTACGCGAGAGGCGCGCGAGCGCCAGTGTTATTCAGCGGGAGCTTCGACCGGCGCCTCGGTCCCGTTCGCCTCCACCGCCGCGGTCTCCGCGGGGCCGGCTTCCGGTTCCGGCACGGGCTCGGCCGATTCCTCGGGGGAGGCTCCGAGATCCACGTCGCCGCCCGCCGCCTCGGCGAACATCTGCTCGAAGCTGGCCCGTGCCGCCTCGGCGGCGGCCCGCTCCTCCTCGCTGAGATCCTCGCTGTCCTCGGCGAGCAGTTCGGCGGCTTCCCTCGGGTCATAGACCTCGAGCTTGCCCGCCCGCAACTCGGCGAGCGCAATCGCGGTCGGCCGGCGCGAAGAGGTCTTCACCTTGGGCGCCGCTCCCATGATCAACTGGCGCACCCGCTGCGCCACGGCGTTCGCCTGCAGGAATTGACTCGATTCTTCAATCTTCAAGTGGATCGCCTCCGCGCTGAGGAGCCTGCGGCAGACTCCTGAGGACCGCACCCCCTCCGGTCGAGCGGCGGATTCTAGCGCTTATTCGAGCAGGTCCCGGAAGATCTCGAGCGATCCGGGCGCCGCCCAGTCCCGAGCCCCGATGATGTGGGCGGCGAGCGTCCCGTCGCGGCGGATGATCCAGGTCTCGGGAAACTGAAACACCTCGTAGCGGCGGGAGACGCGTTTGCCGAGGTCGTGTAGTACCCGGAAACGCAGGCCGTGTTCGGCGACGAACGGCGGGATGTCGGAGTACCGCTCGTCCACCGATACCGCGACCACCTCGAGCCCGTCGTCTCCCAGAAGGTCCTGGAGGCGTTGCAGCGACGGCATCTCCTCGACGCACGGCGGGCACCAGGTGGCCCAGAAGTTGAGCACCACCACCTGCCCGGCGAAGTCCGAGAGCCGGTGGGTGCGCCCGTCGAGGTCCAGCAGCTCGAAGGGAGGGGCCGGAGCATCCGACGCGGGGGGATCCGGCTTCTCGGCGCAGGCGCCGGCGAGGGCCGCCGCCAGGAACAACGCGACCCCACGCCAGGCTGGCCGTTTCACGGCGTTGGCGTGGAATCCCATCGGAGTCAGCGCCGGCTCACGAGCGTCCGGGTTCCTCCAGGAAGAAGAGTCCGAGCCCGGCAAGCGTCTTCGCGTCCTCGAAACCGCCCGCCGCCAGACGGCGGCGGCCCTCTTCGACGGGGATTTCGACCAGGTCGATGTCCTCTCCGAAGTCCGTGTCCTGCTCGCCCGGGGTGAGGCCTTCCGCCCGGAACAGGTGAATCACCTCGTCACAGAAGCCGGGAGCGCTGAAGAACGATCCGAGCGGGCGCAGGCTGTCCGCCGAATAACCGGTCTCTTCGCGCAACTCGCGGCGCGCCGTGTCCTCGGGGCTCTCTCCGGGTTCCAGCGTTCCCGCAGGAATCTCGAGCAGGAATCGCCCGGCGGCGTAGCGGTACTGGCGAACCATGACCAGCCTGCGTTGCGGCGTCACCGCGACGATCGCCACCGCGCCGGGGTGGCGGACCACCTCGCGGCGGACCACCGGACCGTATTCGTCCGGTCCCGCGGGCTCCTTCACCCGATCGAGCTCCACGCGCAACAGCCGCCCGGCGAACGGGACGCTGCGGTCGATCAGTTGGGCGGAAACGGCGCTGGAGTGATCGGGCATCAGAGTGCCAGTGTAAGTGGGCCAACGTGGAGAATACGCGGGATGATGATGAGGAACACGCTAACTACGACCACCCGTGTCGGCTTCCTGGCCGGGTTGCTTCTGCTCGTGGCAGGCCTCGTCCACGGACAGCCGCAGGATCTCATCGAGGGATCGTCACAGGCGTACGGGGATGAAGCGCTTCCCCTCGAGACGGAGGCGTATCAGCACCTGTTCAACTATGACTTCGAGGCGGCCGAGGAGATCTTCGAGCGCCTGGATGACCGGTTCCCCGACTTCGCTGCCGGGCCCTACGGCCACGCAGCCGTCATCTGGACGAAGGTGGGCCAGCGCGTGGGGGCGATGCGGGGGTCATCGCACCGGGGCGACCGGTTCTGGGAGCAGAGCGGGACCGCGGTGGTGACCGACGAGGAAGCACGGTTCTTCGAGGACCAGCTCGAAGAGGCGAGACGACGCTGTGAAGCGGTACGGCAGCGCGATCCCGGGGACCTGCTGAACCTCTACTACCTCGGCTCCGTCGAATCCATGAAGGCGGCGTGGGACGGCACCGTGCAACGCGCCTATTTCTCCGCCGCGCGAGCGATGCGCCGCGCGGCCAGCCTCCACCGTGAGGTCCTGGAAGCGGATTCCGATTTCGCCGACGCCTACCACGCTCCGGGCGCCCAGGACTACGCGATCGCCACCCTGCCGCGCGCCCTCCGCATGCTCGCGTTCCTCTTCGGCATGCGGGGCGAGAAGGAGAGGGGCCTCGACTGGGTCGCCCGCACCGCCCACGAAGGACAACGCTCGCGCTGGGGCGCCCTCTGGGCGCTCGCACTCTTCATGCAGCGGGAGGACCGGCTGGAGGACGCCCTCACCGCGGTAAGCACGCTCCGCGAGCAGTTCCCCAAGAATCCGGACTTCGCCCTTGAAGAGATCGGGATCCGCCTGTACCACGGAGAAACTGCCGAGGCGCGCGACGCGCTGCTGTTGTTCATCGAACGGCGGGACTCCGGCTTCGGGAACTACGATCTGACCACCCGCGGCATTCCGGAACTCAGGCTGGGTGAGTCCTGGCTGTTCGAAGAGAGCTGGGAGGAGGCGGAGGCCGCCTTCTCACAGGGCCTCCAGTCCTCGCCGCCCCCCGATGTCCGGCTGATGCTGCACTTCCGTCGCGGCAATGCCCGCGACGGCCTGGGCCAGCGCCAACCGGCGCTCTTCGACTACAACCGGGTCCGGCAACTCGGCGGGGACAAGGTGCTCGAACGCTGGGCCAGGGATCTGCGCAAGACGCCCTGGCCCGAAGGCGCTCCGGAGGGATCGCTGCCACACCCGGAGGGAGAGGAGTCCCGCCCCCGCTGAGCAGCCCCAAGCGGGGTGATGCCCCCATCCTGGCAGGTGGTGCCTGCCAGGATGGAAAGGGTTGCCTTTACTCGGCGGCGGTGTAGGTGAAGCTGGCGTCCGCGGTGGCCATCTCGCCGACCGTCACGGCCATCTCCATCTCACCGAGGCGCTCGTGCCAGACGCCGACCGTGTAGTCGCCCGGAGGCACGTTCCCGATGCTGAAGGAGCCGTCCATGCCGCTCACCGCGAAGTAGGGGTGGTCGAGGACGCCCGCGTAGCTGTTCATCCAGCGGTGCACGTCGCACTTGAACGGGACCATGATCTCAACGGTGTCGAAGGTCCGGGTGGTGCTCATGTTGGCCACCGGCTGGCCGATGTTGAACTCCTGGTTCGCCGTCGGGGTGGCGTGGATGTTGTGGAGCGTCGCGTCGCTGTTCAGGATGTTGAGTTCCTGTCCGACCTGGATGCCCAGCACGTGCGGCACGTAGACGCAGCCCTCCTGGTTCAGGACGACCGGCTCGGTCGGCACGGGGAAGCTCATGCCTTCGAGGCCGCCCTTGATGTACACGAAGGCGTTCTGCAGACCGCCCTCCATGTCGGTGATCACGAACTCGGTCATCACCGGGCTGTCGTGCATTCGGGCGCAGTTCGGGTCCGCGGCCATCTGGATGGTGTCGGCCGGCGGGGCTTCGCCGTCGAGCATGATCTTGCCGTTGATGGTCCCGGCGGTCGCCGGATCCACGGCGGTCATGGAGGCGGCCGGGACGGCCTCCATCGCGGTGTCCGATTCGCCGCCACCGCCGCAGCCGACCATCAGGGCGGCGGCAAGGGGAATCGCGAGCAGAATGAGCGTGCGAGGGGCTCTGTGAAGCATCTTGCGGGGAACCTCCGTTCCGAGTGCGGGGGAATGACCTGCGGTCCACAACCGGTCGGCCTGACAGACTCGGGCCGCAACTGACAGCCGGGAAACCGACTCGGCGGGGCGATTTCGCCCCGATTCGAGCGGAGAATTGTAGCAGCCCGCGAATGTCGGGGCCCGTCTCGATCCTTCGACCGGGCCCGAAAGGCGCTCCGCCGGATCCATCGCCCGTTCCCCGCCTCCGCGCGACACAATACGGGGCACCGAAAATGTCCCGCTGGATACGGAGAAGCGCGCCGGCCGGCCTGGCCGCTGCTCTCCTGGCGGCCGTCCTGGGGACTCTCGCCACCGCGGCGGTCCGCCAGACCCGGCAGGATCCGTTCCGCATCCAGGTGCAGGTGGAGGCGGTCAACCTGGGGGTGGCGGTGACGGACGAGCGCGGTCGCTTCGTCTCCGGCCTGACGGCTGACGATTTCGTGGTTCGGGAGGACGGAGTTCCCCAGCAGATCAGCTTCTTCGCGGCCGAGGCGGCCCCGCTCACGATCCTGGTGCTCCTCGACGCCTCCCTGAGCATGAGGGTGAGCCTCGACTACGTGAAGGAGGCCGCCGCCACCTTCGTGGACCGGTTGTGGGAGGGTGACGTCGCCATGATCGGCGAGTTCAACGACCGGGTCCGGTTCGGAGGCGAGTTCACCGACGATCGGTTTCGCCTTACGGCAAACATCATGGCCCTCGACCCCCTGGGGCCGACCGCGCTCTACGACGCCTCGATCATGGCCCTCGAGCGGCTCCATTTCGCTGACGGGGACCGAAAGGCGCTCCTGATCTTCACCGACGGCGACGACTCGCGGAGCATGGGGTTCGGCAGCGAGATGAGCGCCGGCGACGCCATCGAGGCCGCCCGGCTCACCGACGCCGTCGTCTACGCCATCGGGTTCGAGGGAAACGGCGCCCGGGTCAACAAGCGGTTCCTGCGACGGCTTACGGAAGAGACCGGCGGTCAGGCGCTCTTTCCGGAGCGGACCGGCGATCTCATCGGCAGCTTCGCCCGGATCGAGGCGGACATGCACGCCCAGTACCGGCTGGCCTACATCCCGCGAGAGGCGGAAAGGGACGGCGAGTGGCGCGAGATCGAGGTGTCGGTCCGGGGGCGCCGCGACCTGCTGGCGCGCACCCGGAACGGCTACTACGCGTTCCCGAGCGAGGAGTGAACCAGCGCGAGCGCCATCCGGGCTGAACAGCCAGGCATGTTTCGCTCCCCGATGGGGAGCGATGCCGGCCGGAGGCCGGCGCTCCAAGTCGGGGGCACCACGACCTCAGGGCGCCTGCCACTTCCCGCGGCGCAGCAGTTCGCCGCTGCCTGACCCGGCCAGGATCTCGCCGTCCTCGTAGACGACCTCTCCCCGGCGCAGCGTCATCACGGGCCAGCCGGTGACCTCCCAGCCCGAATAGACCGAGAAGCCGGTCCCTGAGAACATGTCCTCGTCGCGGATGGTGCGCGTCTCGTCCGGATCCCAGAGGACGATGTCGGCGTCGGAGCCCACCGCAACCGTGCCCTTTCGCGGATAGAGGCCGAAGAGCTTGGCGGCGTTGGTCGAGGTGACGGCCACGAAGCGCTCCTCGGTGATGCGCCCCTGGACGACGCCCTCGGACCAGAGCATCGGCCGCACCACCTGGAGGTTGTTCAGGCCCGCCCGATGACGGGAGATGGTCTGCGACGGGTCCAGCTTTTCTTCGCGGAGGTACGCGACGTGGTCGGTGCCGAGCACGTGCACGGATCCGCTCGCGAGGCCGGCCCAGAGCGCGTCCTGGTCGCGTTGCTCGCGCAGCGGTGGCTGCCCCACGTAGAGCCCGCGGTCCGGGTCCTCGAAGCGCGCCCGAGTGAAGTGGAGATAGATGGGGCGGGTCTCGACGAAGACGCCGAGCCCGCGGTCCCGGGCATCCTGCAGCACCCGGAGCGCGCCTTCGGAGGAGACGTGAACCGCATAGATGGGTGCTCCGGTAGCCTCGGACATGGCGACTGCGCGCTGGGTGGCCACCACTTCCCCGACCACCGGGCGGCTCTCCGGGAAGTACTCGAGCGAGGTGCGTCCCGCGGCGGTGAGCTCGGCCACCGCGCGGGCGAGGATGGGTCCGTCCTCGCAGTGCACCATGGTCAGGATGCCGGCCCGCCCCGCCGCGTCCATGGTCGCCAGGTAGCCGGGCACTGCGGCATCGAACCCGCTCCGCACCATGAAGATCTTGGTGCTCGTCTGGCCGGTCTCGGCGGCGAGGGTGGTCATCTGGCCTTCCTGGGTGGCGGGGTCGTTGATGCCGGCGTGCAGGATGACGTCCGCGATCGACTGCTCACCAATGAGCGCCGCCTCGCGCTCGATGGCCTGGGCGAGCGTCCGCCCCTCGGCCGGGAAGGCGAAGTTCGAGATGGTGGTGATGCCTCCGGCGAGCGCCGCCTGCGACGCGGTGCGGTAGTCGTCGCGGAGCCGTCCCCCCAGGTGGACGTGTGGATCCACCCCGCCCGGCAGGACCAGCAGCCCGCCAGCGTCGATCGCGCGCGCGCCGGACGCCGCGGCCAGTCCGGTCCCGATCTCGACGATGGCCCCGTCCCGCACCCGCACGTCCGCGTCGAATCGTCCCTCCGAGGTGACCACCGTGCCCCCGCTGATGACGAGCTCCTGCGCGGCGAGCCCGGGTGCGAACGCTCCCGCCGCCAGCAGGCCGGCCGACAGGAGGGTGGAGAAATTCAGCAGGGGGGTCATGGCGTCCTCCTGGGCGGCGGGTCGGCGTCGAAGCGCACGATAGCCGAGACGGGCGCCCGGCCTCCAGAGCGCGCCGGCCGCGAGCCCTATGGACGGCGCCAGCACGCCGGCCTGGGTCTCCGCCGCCGCGCTGTGCGACCGAACGTCCCTACGCCCTCTGCGGCCCTACCGGCGGCTTGCCGGCCGAGGAGTAAACGGCGCGTGCGCCATCCGGAAACATGGCAACGTGCGTTTCGCCTCCCTACGGCCGGCGATGCCGGCCAGAGGCCGGCGCTCCGGGCCGGCGCTCCACGCGGTCAGGAGGTGACGCTGACCGGTTCGTCGGCGGGAAGCAGTTCGGCGCGGACTCCCGGCACGGTCACCGCGGCGGGCCGCCGCGCGCGTCGCCGGCGCGAGAGCAGCACGTAGCCGGCCCCCGACGCGAAGACCGCGTACGGCATCGCCAGCAGGAACAGGATCGCGTTGTTGAAGCTGGCCGCAACCTCTTCGTTCTGCTCGAGTGCGGTCCGGCACATGGAGCACTGGGCGGACCCGTCGGCGGGGAACAGCGCCAGGAGCACCGCCACCGCGATCAGGACGAGCAGGCCGGAACGGGACATCGCGGTCAGCCCGAGTATTCCCTCAGGTTCTGGAACGAGTCGAGGATGTGGCCGCCGTCGTAGGCCGGGAGCACGAACATCAGGATCGCGGTCACGAACAGCCCGACCAGCACCGTCATGATCAGCCCCATGTGCTCGAACTTGAGGTGCATGTAGTAGAAGATGATCAGGGTGGCCTTGATCGCCGATCCGAAGAGCAGGACGACGACCGCCAGGGCGGCGGGCAGGTTCGCGCCTTCGATCGCGATCATGAGGAGGGTGACGGCGAGGAGCACCACCCAGAGGAGCCAGTAGAAGCGGTAGGGATGGGCGTCGGTTGACACTTGGCTTCTCCTAGACCAGATAGAAGAGGGCGAAGACGAAGACCCAGACCAGGTCCACGAAGTGCCAGTAGAGGCCGGCGTTCTCGACGCCGGCGGGGGAATAGCGGCCCATGGCGGCGCGGATCGCCACCACCAGCAGCACGATCACGCCGGTGAGGACGTGGAACCCGTGGAAGCCGGTGATGATGAAGAAGAACTGGCTGAAGGTGGGCGAGCCCCACGGATTGCTGGTGATTCCGCCGCCATCGCCGATGAAGATGGACCACTCGTAGGCCTGCATCCCGAGGAAGATGAAGCCTCCGAGGATGGTGAGCCAGACGAACTTGGCGGCAGTCTTCGGGCGCCCGAGCTCGGCCGCCTTCACCCCGCACGCCATGGTGGCGGACGAGGTGATCAGCACGAACGTCATCGTCGCGATGTAGGTGAGGCTGAAGACCTCGCTCTGCGTCGGCCAGTCTCCGGTGGCAATCCGCACCACGCCGTAGCTGACCAGCAGGCCCGCGAACAGCAGCGCGTCGGTGACGATGAAGAACCACATCATCATCTTTTGCCAGGTCACACCGAAGGGGCTCGCACCGCCCCCCCAGTCCGCCTGAGCAATCGCGGTCTGGCTCATGCGTCCTCCTCTCCCAGTCGGCGTCCCGATTGCGAAACAGGCATCAGCCGAGAAGAGACAGTACGGCCAGCAGATAGATCCACAGGCCGCCTACGAAATGCCAGTAGATGGCGGTCAGGGTGGGCGCGTCCGAGCGCCCCGGAACGAGCCGGCCGGCGGCGGCCAGCCCGAACAGTGCCAGCAGGGCGACGACGCCCGCCAGCAGATGGACGGCGTGGACCCCGGTCAACACGAAGAAGAAGGAACTCTTCGGGTGGCTCTGGAGGTAGATCCCGGCCTCGTTGAGCGACAGCCAGGCGGCGTACTGACTCGCCAGGAAACCGGTCCCGAGCGCCGCGGTCGCGGCGCTCCACGACCGGAAGGACGGGAGGCTGCCGCGCTGGAAGGCCCGCCGGGCCAGCTCGAGGGTGAGCGAACTGCCCACGATCAGCGCCGTACTCATCCAGAGGACCGGAGGCAGCTCGAGGGCCGCCCAGTCCCCGCCCCCGCTCCGCACGATGTAGGCGGAGGTGAAGGCCGCGAACAGCATCGTGATCCCGCCGAGGGCCACCAACAGGCCGAGGCGGTTGATGTGACGGCGGTCGGCAGGGGTCCGCGCCGCGTCGATGGGCGCGGCGGCTCCGGCGGTGGTCGAACTCATCGGGGAACCTGCCTTCGGCATCCTGAGCTGACTCAGGCCTCCCACTGCGGCGTGAAGTCACGCTTCTTGCCGGGCTCGGAGTAGTCGTAGGGCCAGCGGTGGGCCGGCGGAATCTCGCCCTCCCAGTTGCCGTGCCCCGGGTGGGCCGGCGCGGACCATTCGAGGCCGGCCGCGTTCCACGGGTTCGCGGTGGCCGGCGCGCCCCGCCGCATGCTCACGAAGTAGTTGTAGATGAAGACCAGCTGCCCGGCGAACAGCACGAAGGCGGAGATCGTGATGAACAGGTTCACCGGCTGGAGCGGCTGCAGGAACTCGTAGACGTTCGGGTCGTAGATGCGGCGCATCATTCCCGAGACGCCCAGGTAGTGCATGGGGAAGAACACCGCGTAGTAGGCGACGAACGTGATCCAGAAGTGGATCTTCCCGAGACGTTCGCTCAGCATCCTGCCGAACATCTTGGGATACCAGTAGTAGACCGCCCCGAAGGCTCCGAAGAGCCCGGCGCCCGCCATGATGAAGTGGAAGTGCCCCACGACGAAGTAGGTGTCGTGCAACTGGATGTCCACGGCGTTCGTCCCGAGGAAGATGCCGGTGAGGCCACCGGTCACGAACAGCGAGACCACGCCCAGCCCGAACAGGGAGGCGCTCGTGAATTGGATCCTCGCTCGGGCGATCGTGAACAGCCAGTTGAACGCCTTCACCGCCGAGGGGATGGCGATCGCGAGCGTGGTCACCACGAAGAGGCTGCCGAGGAACGGGCTCATCCCGCTCACGAACATGTGGTGGCCCCAGACCAGGAAGCTGAGGGTGCCGATCGCCATGATCGCGTACACCATCGACCGGTAGCCGAAGATGGGCCGGCGGCAGAAGGTGGCCAGGATGTCCGATGTGAACCCCATGGCCGGCAGCATGATGATGTAGACCTCGGGGTGGCCGAGGAACCAGAAGAGGTGCTGCCAGAGCAGCGGCGTGCCGCCCTCGTGGGGCATCAGGGTGTCACCGATGAAGATGCCGGCCGGGAGGAAGAAGCTGGTTCCGAGGGAACGGTCGAAGGTCAGCAGCAGGGCGCCCGCGGCCAGCGCGGGGAAGGACAGCAGGCCCAGGATGCCGACCACGAACTGGGCCCAGGTGGTGAGCGGCATCCGCATCATCCGGAGCCCCTTCGTCCTGAGGTTCAGGATCGTCACCACGAAGTTGAGGCCGCCCATGGTGAAGGAGGCCACGAAGAAGATCATCCCGACCAGCCAGAGGGTCTGGCCCAGGCCGGACCCCGGTATGGCGCTCCGGATGCCCGAGAGCGGCGGGTAGGCCGTCCAGCCCGAGGCGGCGGCCCCACCCTCCACGAAGAAGGAGATGATGATGATGATCGCGCCGGGAACGACCGTCCAGAACGACAGCATGTTCAGGAACGGGAACGCCATGTCCCGCGCCCCGATCTGGAGGGGGATCAGGAAGTTCCCGAAGCCGCTGACCGGCAGCAGCGAGAGCAGGAAGAACACCATGATCGTCCCGTGCATGGTGAACAGCGAGACGTAGAACTCGGGGGTCATGATCCCGCTGGCCATGCCGACGGGGAAGAGGTTCTCCAGGAAGGGCCAGGGCTGCGAGGGGAAGCCGAGCTGGAGGCGGATCAGCACCGCCAGGATCCCGCCGATGAACCCCATGCTCATCGCGAGCGTGAAGTACTGCTTGCCGATCATCTTGTGATCGAAGCTGAAGATGTACCTGCTCACGAAGCCTTGCTTTTCGTGCTCCATCGCGTTACTCCGTAGTTCTTGGGGGGATCCGCTTCCTGGTTCGATTCCTGATCTGCTCGCCTATTCCGCGGAGGCGGTCGGGGGGTCCGCCGCCGGGTCCGCCGCATCGGCCACCGCCGCCGGCGCGTTGTCGCTCAGCCACTGTTGATAGTCGGACTCTTCCATCACCTCGAGGAAGGCGCGCATCCGGTAGTGACCGAGTCCACAGAGCTCGGCGCACGCCACCTCGTAGCTCCCGGTCTTGACCGGGGTGAACCACACCTCGGTGGTCATGCCCGGCACCAGGTCCTGCTTCACCCGGAAGTTGGGAAGGAAAATGGCGTGCTGCACGTCCTTCGACCGCATCAGGATGCGCGCCGGACGGTTCACCGGGATCACCAGCTGGTTGGTGAGCACCCAGTCGTCCGCGGCGGCCGGGTCCGTCTCGTCGAGGCCGATCTGGTTGTCGATGGCGTAGAGCGTGGGGTCGAAGCGGCCGAACTCGCCATCCGCGCCCGGGTAGTGGAAGTCCCACTGGAACTGCGCCCCGACGGCCATCACCGTCACCGCGTCGTCCGGCGCCGGCCCCCGGACCCGGTCCCAGTAGATCAGGCCGGTGAAGACGATCGGGATGAGGATGGCCGCGGTTCCGATCGTCCAGGTGAGTTCGAGCTTGTGGCTTTCGTGCCAGTAGCTCGACTCGGCGCCGGGCCGGTCGCCGCGGTACCGGTAGATGACGTAGCCGAGCGCGAGCTGATACAGGATGTAGGCGGCCCCGGTGATCCCGAGGATCACGTAGTAGAGGTTGTCCAGATAGCCGCGGTCGGACGCCAGCTCGGGCACTCCGTAGCGAACGTAGTAGAGCGACGAGAGCACCACGATTGCCCAGATGACGACCGCCATGGCGATCCCCTGAAGACTTCCGCGGCTTCCCTTCGGTTCATCGGCCATCTGATGTTTCTCCTGGGGTTACTGACGGAACGCTTGTCGGCCAAGGCGTCCCGGGGCGGCTTCGATCAGCGGTCGTAGTTCATCAGGTACGACGCCACCGCACGCATCTGCGCCATCGGGTCGCCGTCCAGAATGTCCGGCAGGGGTGTCAACCGGTTGCCCTGTTGGTCGGTCGGCCAGAACTGCGGCATCTGGGTCCCCGGGGTGATCGACTGCGGATCGAGCATCCAGTCCACGATCCAGTCGTGGGTCAGCCGCTCGCCGGCAAGCCGGAAGGACGGAGCAAGCTGGGACGCCTCCATGGTGCCGGCGGCGGCGGCGATGTGGCAGCGTTCGCACTGGAGTTGATCGAGGAGCTGCGCCCCCACCCGGAGCTCCGCCCGGTCGTACTCCCGGGCCTGTTCGTCGTCGAACGGCTGGCCGCCGTCCATTGCCAGGAACCCGGAGATCAGGGTGTTCGCTTCCTCGTTGGTGAAGTTGAAACTCGGCATTCGCGCGGTCAGCCAGAACCGCACTTCCGTCGGATCCTCAAGGAAGTGGTAGAGCCAGTCCGCCTGGGTCCGCCTGCCCTGGGTATGCAGGTCGGGCGGCCGCATGCCCGTGTCCTCGATCGTCTCGTAGATCCCGCCCCCGACGCCGTCGATGAGATGGCAGCCGCGGCAGTTGTAGTTGTGGATGAGGTGGCGGGCCTGTTCGGCGACCGCTTCGGCCGCGGAGAGCGTCTTGGTTCCCTCCTGGGGGAACTCGTCGCGCACCAGGCCCAGCACGTTCCGCACGATGTGCTGCCGGTCGCTGTCGGTGAAACCGAACTGCGGCATGCGGAGTTTTTCGGCCGGAGCCTTCACCTTCCCGCGGTCATAGCTGCGGGGCGAGGCGAGCTTCTGCTCCAGCCAGGCTTGCCGGGTGTGGGGGATGTCGATGTACCCGAAGTCGAGGCGGGTCACCATCTTGGAGCCCCAGGTGGAAAGGTCCACCCCGATCTTCTGGGCATCTTCGAATCCGCCGATCTCATGGCAGCCGAAGCAGCCGTGCCGGCGAATCAACCATTCGCCCGAAAAGAGCAGCTTGTCCCGCTCCGACATTCCGGCGAGCCGTTCGGCGGCCATCGCGTCCGGGAGGCTGGTCCTCAGGAACTCGCGGGTCAGTTCGTCGAGCTCGCCGGCGTCTGCCTGCGGCACCCCCATCGACGCGAACCCGTTCGACTCGAGCCCCATGAGCCAGGCGGTGATGTCGGCAGCCTCCTGGTCGGTGAGCCGAAGGTCCGGCATGTAGGTCTCTTCCCAGTAGTGCCGCGGGTTCCGGACCCACTCGTAGACGAAGCCGGCGTCCAGCTTGGTGCCGGTGCCCACCAGCGCCGGGCCGCGCCGGCGGTAGATGCTCGCCTGGTCGTAGCCGGTCTCGTCGGTGAGGTGGCACCCGAGGCATCCGATCTCGTTGACCAGCGCCTCGCCGCGCTCCGCGCTCCCCCGCGGGGGCGCGGCGTAGTCGGCGTCGTCCGTGGAATGCTCGAAGACGTACTCCACGATCGCCGCGACCTCGGTGTCGTTGCGAGCCTGGAGGTCGGAATCCGGGTTGTTGTCGAGGTTCCAGAAGGTCGGCATCCAGGTGGACTCCCGGAACGCCTTCGGGTCCCGGACCCAGCGCGCCACGAAGTCGCGATCGGTCTTGTGGGCGATCCGCTTGAGCGACGGTCCCCGGTTCCGCTTGTCCTCGTAACCGGCCGTGTTGTGACACCCCCAGCAGCCGGAGAGTTCATAGGTCATCCGGCTCTGGTTGAGGTGCTGAGCCCCCGGAATGAAGACCTGGTCGCGGTGGCACTTGATGCACCCGGCTTCCGTGAGGTTCGCCTGGTACATCGGGTTGTCCCAGTAGTGGTCTTCCTTCCAGCCGTACTGCTCCATCCACGCGTGTTCTTCCTCGACCGACTCGGGCATGTGGGTCGCCCCGCTGAAACTCAGCTTGCGTCCCCGTCCGAGGTGGCAGGAGGTGCAGCCGAAGTCGTCCACCGGGTGGCTGGACTCGCGACTGACGAAAATGTCCAGGTTCGGGTGCGTGGTGAACGGCTGGGGCGCGTCCGCGTAGTCGGGGTTGTCGATCGCGAGATGACAGGTCTGGCAGCGGTCGATCCGCGGCACCTGGGCGAAGTTGAGTTCCTCGGTGACGTTCCGGACGAGCACCTGGCGAACCTCGATCGAGGGATCGATGAAGTCCACGACGGGCAGGTTGCGGAAGGTGTTCGGGAAGCTGGGCGCCAGGCTGTCGAGCTTGTTGCGGGCGAGCGTCACCGCCTGGGTCAGCTCTTCCATCGCTCCGGCCAGTTCCGTCACGCTGGAGCGCTGTTCGCGGAGTTCGGCCCGCTTCTGGGTCAGCTCGAAGTCGAGGGCAACCCGGACGTCGCGCGCGGTGAAGAAGCTCGTCTCGAGCGCCGCGAACTCCTCGTCGCTCACCGCCCGGCCGAGCGGCGTGCCGCGCTCGCGGGTCTCCTCGTAGTAGAACTTGTCCGAGTCGTAGACCGCCTTGATCTCGCGCTCGCGGATGTCCGCCAGCGTCCGGCGGGTGTCGAGGTCCGCGATCTCCGCTTCGATGGCCTCGAGCGCGGCCTGCTCGGCGGCGAGGGCGGTCTGGGCCTGCTGGAGTTCGCCCTGAACGCGTTGCAGGTCCGCCTGGTTGATCCCCTGCTGCGCCTCCTGGATCTGCCGCGCGGTGAGGTCGCGCTCCATCTGGACGAACTGCCGCTGGAACCCCTTCCACTCGCGCGAGTAGTCGAACCAGATCATCCACAGCGTCGAGAACAGGAGGAAGACGCTCGAGACCGCGAAGATGACGTTCAGCTTCGAGATGTTGTGAGCGTGACCGGGCGCGACTTTGGACACGGGTGGCTGCCTAGATGTTGAAGAAGATCTCGGGGAAGGCGACGATGTATTTCAGGTTGAAGGCCCACCGCAGATACATCTTGATCGGCAGGCTCATCATCATCAGGAAGAGGCTGACGCCGAGGTAGTAGCGGGTGGCGCCCATCTTTTCGAAGTAGTGGTGGCAGCTCAGCCACTTGAGCCCGGTGGGAAACTTGTCCCTCGGCCACGACATGACCACCGGAAGCACGAACAGGTAGGCCCCCACCATCAGGATGCCGAGCCATTCCCGCATGAGCGCGGCAAAGAACCCGCCGGTCGGCAAGGGACGCCCGAGCAGCTTCACCCAGAAGAAGTCGGAGACGTTGACGTTGAGCAGCGGCTCCACCCGGTGGACGTCCCAGTACTCGTAGGGGCCGAAGAAGTTCCAGTTGGGGCCCCTCAGGAACGTGCCCGAAACCACCAGCAGGCACCAGAGGATCAGAAAGCCGAACAGGAAGATGACGATCTCGGCCTTCCGCTCCCTGAAGGTGAAGTAGCCGTTGCCCTTCGGGTTCGTGTCGATGTAGGGAATCGCCATCAGCCCCACGATGATCAGCGTGGGGAAGACCACTCCGGCGAGCCAGGGGTCGAAATAGACGAGCATCTCCTGGAGCCCGAGGAAGTACCAGGGCGCCTTGGACGGGTTCGGCGAATCGGCGGGGTTCGCCGGCTGCTCCAGCGGCGCCGCGAGCAGGATGGACCACACCAGCAGCACGATGCTGAGAATCACCATCGCGAGCATCTCGGTGTAGACGAGATCGGGCCACACCCAGACCTTTTCGGACTCCTGCTTCTCGAGGACCTCTCCCTCGCCCGCGCTCCGCCGGTCGTTCTGGATCCCCTGGTGCATCGCGAACCAGGTGAAGAAGAAGACCAGGAAGATGACCCCGGTGATCGGGATGTTGTCGGGCTTCGCGACGATCAGGAAGAAGTCGGGGTCCCACATGCTCGCGGTGTAGAACACGGCGAGGACGGCGAAGAACACCTTCGCCGAGGTCTTGCTCCAGACCTGGGTGAAGCGGAAGGCGGCCAGCAGGCCGAGCGTCGCGATCGTGAACAGGACCGTGGGCCCCGAGGCCCAGTTGACGAGATCCTTGAAGAGGTCGATCACGGTCTCAACGGGTCGCGGCGGGAGCGTCTTCTCTCAAGCGTGGAATGCGGACCTACATCGGCCCCGAAATACCCCCGTCCTTGCGGACCCGCCAGAAATGCACCGCCATCAGGAAGGCGGCGACCAGGGGTAACCCGACACAGTGAAGGACGTAGAAGCGGAGGAGCGTCGGCTGGCCGACCGAGCGGGCGCCCAGCAGCGCGAAGCGCGCGTCGTTCCCCGCGTTGATGAGGCTGATGTCCCCCAGGGTGAGGGACGCCGATAACGGCCCTTCCGTTCCGAGGAGCGGCGTCGCGCGCGCCATGTTGGAACCCACCGCGATCGCCCAGATCGCCAGCTGGTCCCAGGGCAGCAGATAGCCGGTGAAGGACAGGAGCAGGGTGAGCACCAGCAGGACCACCCCGATGCCCCAGTTGAACTCCCGCGGCGGCTTGTAGGAACCGGTCATGAAGACGCGCAGCATGTGCAGCCACACCGTGATGACCATGGCGTGCGCGCCCCAGCGGTGGAGTTCGCGCATGATGCCGAGCGGCACGTGCTCCTGCAGGTCCACGATGTCCGCGTAGGCGTACTCCACCGTGGGCCGGTAGTAGAACATCAGGAGCAGCCCGGTGAAGGTGAGCACCAGGAACAGGAAGAAGGTGATCCCTCCCATGCACCAGGTGTAGCGGAGCTTGATTCCCGCCTTCCGGGACTTCACCGGATGCAGGTGCAGGAACACGTTGCTCATCATCACGAGCGCCCGGTTCCGATTGCTGACCGGCTTGCCGTGACGGAAGATCGAGGTCCAGACCTGCGAGTCCGTCGCCTCCTTCCAGGCGGCGGAGAGAGGCGCCAGGATGCGGTTCAACATGACGCCCCGTGCCTTTCGATTACGTCAGGGTGAGGAAGGAAGCCGGGTCGTTCCACTGACCCGCTTCGAACTTGAAGAGGCGCGACTTGTCGATGAGGACCTGGCCGTCCTCGGCGAGACTCACCCCCACGCGCTCCAGCGGCCGGGGCGCCGGTCCCTCGAAGTTGATCCCGGAGGCGTAGAACCCGCTGCCGTGGCACGGGCACTTGAACTTGCTTTCGGCCTCGAGCCAGTTCGGGGTGCATCCCAGGTGGGTGCAGATGGTGGAGAGCGCGTAGATCCCCTCCTCGTCCCGGACGATCCAGACCTGGTAGCGCTCTTTGAAACGCGTGTCCACGACTCCGATGGCGAAGTCCTCCGGGAATCCCGCCGTGAAGGTCGAAGGCGGCTCGGTGAGCACGTTGGGGAACATGAACCGGCCCGCCGCCGTCAGGCCGGCCGCCATCGCGGCCGTGAACATGCCCCAGCCGATGGCGAGGAACGGGAACTCCCGGCGGGTGACCTTTTTGGCGGCGCTGGCAGCCCGCCTGGGAGCCGGTTTGGGAGCTGCCGGTTGGGCCGGGGGGTCAGGCATCGCTTGCAGTTGGATTAATTCTGGATCGGCGCGGGATTCTAACGGAAGCCCCCGGAAGTCGAGCCATGAGTTTCTTCGTTTTTCGACCGCTCGCGGCACCTCAGGGAGGCGCCGGCTGCCTCGTCCTCCCCCCACCCGCGAGGGCCGAGAGCGCGGCCTCCCGGACCTTGAGATCCGGATCGTTCGCCGCGACCTCCTCGAGCCGGGCCCGGACCACCGGGGCCTCGAGCACGCCCGCCGCCTGCACGGCGCTCAGCCGGGCGAGCGTCCGCTCGCCGTCCAGCATGCCCGGCACGTTCGCCCAGTAGTCCGGCTCCATCATGCCGAGCAGCCGTTCGGCGGCCGCCGCATCGCCGATGCGGGCAAGCGCCACCACCGCGTTCACGGAAACGTCCAGCACGGGATCGTCGACCGCCCTTCTGAGCGCCTCGGCGCCCGCGGGATCGCCGATGGCCCCGAGCCCGTAGACCGCCATGGTGCGGAGTCCGGCGTCCTCGGCCCGGCTGGCTTCGCCGAGCGCGGAAACCGCACTGCCGCCCCCGATGGAGCCGAGCGCCCAGGCCGCGTAGACCCGCACCGTCTCGTCCGGATCGGCGAGCGCCGCCGCGAGCGGCGGAACCGCGGTCGCTTCGGAAAGGGTTCCGAGGGCGAGGGCAAGGTACTGGCGCACCCACGGATCGGCCGGCGGCGCCGCATCTTCGAAGGCTCGCACCAGGTCGGGTCCGAGGGTGCGGAATTCCGCGGGATCACCGTGCTGGATTCGGTTCGCGAGCTCGAACGCGGCCTGCCGCGCTTCGCGGTGTCCCCCGGAACGGATCCGCTGGAGCTGTTCCGCGGCGGTCGTGTCGTCGGAGACCAGCCACGCGAACCCCAGGAAGATCCCCACCCCGAGGATCACCACCAGCATGGGGATCACGAAGAACTGGAGCAGGGTCCGCGCGAACGAAACGTCGCCGGCTGCGGGCGGCGGCGGAGACGGCTCGGTCATGGGAACGGGTCTGACCTGTTGTTATATCGCCTCGAACTCGCCGATCTTGACGAGGTCGCGCTGGATGCCCTCGAAGGTCGGAATGTCCACGGTCTGCATCGGGTCGGTATAGGCGGTGTCGGGGTGGGTGTGCACCGCGATCGCGATACCGGAGGCGCCAGCGCTGAGCGCGGCGCGAGCCAGCGGGCGCACACGATCTCGCTCCGCAACCGCGTGCGAAGGGTCCACCAACACTGGCAAATGGGACATCCGCCGGACCACCGGGACCCCGTGGAGATCGAGCAGGGTACGCCGCTCGCCGCCTGTCCGGATGCCGCGCTCGCAGAGGACCACATCCCGCTTCTCGCGGGCGAGAAGGGATTCCGCCGCCATCAGCCACTCGTCAACGGTTGCGGATGGTGCTCGTTCCACAATGACGGGCACCGCGAGGTCGGCGGCGATCTCGAGAAGCGGCTCGTTCTCCATGTGACGACCGGCGATCTCGACGGCGTCGACGCGCTCGGCGACGCGCTCGGCGGTACGCGGGTCCGCGATCTCCGTAATCACCGGGATCCCGGTCTCCTCGCGGACCCGCTCCAGGGTATGGAGGCCCTCCTCGCCGACCCCTGCGAACTGGTACGGCCCAACACTCTCCGACCCCAGTCGCGCGCGGAACAAGTCGGCGTTCGCCGTGCGGAGGGCGCGGGCGATCTCGACAGTCCGCGCCTCGGTCTCGACGCTGCACGGTCCGGCGATTACCACCGGGTCGGGTCCGCCCACCGACACGCCGCCGATCTCCACCACAGTGTCCGCCGGGTGGACCTCGCGGCTGACCAGCTTGAACGGCTTGGTGACGGGAATGCAGCGGGCGACCCCGGGGAGCCGGATCAGGAACGAGGGATCCACCGGCCCCCGGTTCCCGGTGACGCAGATCGCGGTCCGGTCGGCGCCCGGCACCCGGAGCGGGGTGAAACCCATGTCACGGATCGCGATTTCCACGCGCGCGCACTGCTCCTCCGTGGGGGCCGTCTGCATGATGACCAGCATGGTTCGTCCCTTTCGCTTCCCTACCGGTTCGAAGTGAGCCGGAGCACGGCGGAACGGTAACCGGCGACGAGGCGCTCCGCGTCCGCCGGAGCGCCGTAGAGGGTTCCCACCGCCCGCGCCAGATGGCTCCCCACAACCGCGATCCGCGCGCCGGCGCCGAAGGCGCGGACGATCTGGTCGCGGCTGGAGATCCCGAACCCGAGACAAACCGGCACGTCCGCGGATTCGGCCACTTCGGTAACGCGCCGCAGGACCGCGGCAAACCCACCGTGACGGACTCCCGTCACGCCCTGAAAGCCTGCGAGGTAGACAAAAGAGGAGCCCCGGGCGAGACGCTGCAGGCGCGGCCCCGGCGTGAGGGGCCCGGCGAGCTCCACGTGGCCGAGCCCGGCGCGCCGGCATGCCCGGCGCAGCGGGGCCGCCTCTTCCAGCGGGATGTCCGGCGCCAGCAGCGTGGACGCCCCGGCCTGGGTCACGGTGTCCGCGAACCGGTCGTAGCCGATTCGGTGGACGAGATTCCCGTACACGAGGAGGTTGAGCGGAATCCCGGAACAGGACTCCGCGATCCTTCGCAGGAGCTCGAATCCACGCTGGGTGGACGTCCCCCCGGCGAGCGCCCGCCCCGTGGCCGCCTGGATGGCCGGCCCGTCGGCCGCCGGGTCGCTGTAGGGAAACCCGATCTCGAGCATCCCGGCGCCCGCCTCGACCGCCGTCCGGGCCAACTCCACGCTGAGGTCCGGGGTTGGATCGCCGAGCATCAGGAATGGCGAAACCGCCGGTCCCCGCCGCAGCGAGGCGCGGAGCGCGGCCAGGCTCATGAGGACCGGCCCAGCGCGAAGTAGGTCTCCAGATCCTTGTCGCCGCGGCCACACAGGTTGAGGAGCACCCGCGACCCGGCGGGAAGCTCTCCCGACTCCCGGGCGCGAAGGACGAACGCGAGCGCGTGCGAGGGCTCGAAGGCGGGGACGATTCCCTCGGTGGCCGACAGCACCTCGAAGGCCGCGAGCGCTTCCTCGTCGGTGGCCGCCACGTAACTGGCCCGGCCGGTCTCCTGAAGATGGGCGTGCTCGGGGCCCACGCCGGGGTAGTCGAGTCCGGCCGAGATGCTGTGCGGCTCGAGGATCTGCCCTTCGTCGTCCTGCAGGATCATGGTCCGGGCCCCGTGAAGCAGGCCGGGCGTCCCGCGAACGAGGGTGGCCCCGTGGCGTCCGCTATCGAGTCCCGCTCCGCCGGGTTCGACGCCGACGAGCCGCACCGACTGCTCGGGCACGAAGGCGTGGAAGATGCCGATGGCGTTGCTGCCGCCGCCGACGCACGCCACCACCACGTCGGGTAGCCCGCCGAACTCCCGCCGCCACTGCCGCTTCGCCTCGCGGCCGATGACCGCCTGGAAGTCCCGCACCAGCCTTGGGAAAGGATGGGGTCCCGCGGCCGTCCCGAGCAGGTAGTGGGTCGTGGACAGGCTCGCTGTCCAGTCGCGGAGCGCTTCGTTGATTGCGTCCTTGAGCGTGCGCGCGCCGGCGGTCACGGGGATGACCTCGGCGCCACAGAGCTCCATCCGCTTCACGTTGGGGGCCTGGCGCTCCATGTCCTTCTCCCCCATGTAGATCACCGCCTGCATTCCGAAACGGGCGGCGATCATCGCGGTCGCGGTCCCGTGCTGTCCGGCGCCGGTCTCCGCGATCAGCCGGGACTTGCCCATGTGCCGGGCCAGGAGCGCCTGTCCCAGAACGTTGTTCGCCTTGTGGGCTCCGCCGTGGAGCAGGTCCTCGCGCTTGAAGACCGTTTCGAGGCCGGCCCGCGCGGAGAACCGGGGGGCGCTGGTGAGGGGCGTCGGCCGCCCCACCCAGGCGCGGGCCTCGCGGTCCAGCTCGTCCCGGAACGCCTTCGTTGGGACGATCTCCCGCCGGGCCGTCTCCAGCTCCTCGAGCGCCGGGGTGAGGAGTTCCGGAGCGAAACGCCCTCCGAAGGAACCGAACGCGCCCCGCCGGGGACGGAGCGAGGACTTCATGAGACAGCCAGCGGCCGCACCAGATCGAAAAACCGCTGCAGCCGCTCCGGATCCTTGACGCCGGGCGACGACTCGATCCCGCTCGAGACGTCCACGCCCCACGGCCGGTAGGGGAGCAGCCGCCCGACGTTCTCCGGCCGCAGGCCTCCCGCGATGAACGCCCGTCCCGGCGCGCGCTCCCCGAGGATGCGCCAGTCGAAGGCGCGGCCGCTACCTCCCCCTCCCACGTCGAACACGAGTGGACCGTCGTCGGCCTCGGGGGGTTCGTAGTCCGGAAGCCGGGCCGCGGATTCGGGCACGGTCACGACCCGGTGAACGATGAGGCCGGCTTCCGTCAGCGTCCGGACCCCGGCGTCAGAGAGGCCGTGGGGCTGGACCCGCTCCACTCCCAGCGCGAACGCGTCCGAGGCGACCTCGTCACGGGTGCGCCTCCCGGTCGCGAGCACCGGGCGCACCTCCGGATTGACCTCCCGGGCGGCCGCGATCACCTGCCGCGCTTCTTCGAGCGTTGCCGAGCGCGGGGAGTCCGGAGCCCGGACCACGCCGATCCACTGCGCCCCGAGCCGCACGGCCAGACGGGCGTCCTCCGGGCGCCGGAGGCCGCAGATCTTGATCTCCACGACGCGCGCCGGTCAGACGCCGGCCGGCACCGGTTCGGTGGCGGCGCGAAGAAACGCCGAAGGATCGGCGGCGCGCATCAACGCCGTCCCGATGAGCACGGCGTCCGCCCGCCCCCGCAACTCGGTCAGATGCTCCGGCTCCAGATACCCGCTCTCCGCCACCGCGATCCGTCCGGACGGAAGCCGGGGAAGGAGGTCTCGAGCGCGGCGGCGATCCGTCTCCAGCGTGTCCAGGTCCCGGTTGTTGATCCCCACGATGGCGTCCTCGAGCGCCAGGGCTCGATCCAGTTCCGCCGCGTCGTGCACCTCGACCAGGGTGTCGAGCCCCAGCGAGCGGGCCTCCCGATGGAGACGGCGAAGCCGGGCGTCGTCCAGACAGCGGACGATCAGCAGCACCGCGGACGCTCCCGCCGCCCAGCCCGCCCGGACCTGCGCCGGATCGACGACGAAGTCCTTCATCAGGATGGGCAGGCCGGAGGCCGCCGAAGCCGTCTGCAGGTCCGTGAGGGACCCCCCAAAGCCGTCCGGGTCGGTCAGCACGGAGACGGCCGAGGCGCCGGCCTCCCGGTACGCCAGCGCCCGGGCGCCGGGATCGTCGTCGCGGATCGACCCGGCGCTCGGACTCTTCCGCTTGAACTCGGCGATCACCGACAGCGCGTCCCGCCCGCCGATCGCGTCCCGGAAGGAAGGAGGCTCTCCGTCAGGAGGCCCGGGGTCCGGTTCCGCCGCCAGCCGCTCCGCTCTTGCCTCGGCGGCCCGGACGAGCCGCTCGAGTACCCGTTCCGTCACGCGACATTCATTCCGGTCATCCGCATGCTGGTCTCCACGTAGCGTTCCAGCGTGCGCAGCGCGCGGCCCGACGCCAGCGTCTCCAGCGCGGTCTTCACGCCGGCCTGCAGGTCCGTCTCGAGGCCGGCGACGGTGAGCGCGGCGCCGGCGTTCGCGGCGACCACGTCCCGCTTCGGACCCTCGTCCTCTCCGGAGAGCACCGCGCGCAGGATCTCCGCGTTCTGCGAGGTGGCGCCGCCGCGCAGCTCCTCGATCGAGGCTTCGCGGAGTCCCAGTTCGGAGGCCCGGATCTCGACCGGACTCACCTTCCCGTCGTTGAGCGCGTGGCCCCGGGTCGTGGCGTGAAGGCCGATCTCGTCCAGCCCTTCGCAGTGCACGACGAGCGCCGAAGCCGATCCGAGTTCGGCGAGCGCGCCCGCGACCGTCTCCGTCAGCGCCGGGTCATAGACACCGATCAACTGACGGTCGGCGAGCGCCGGATTCGCGAGCGGGCCGAGGACGTTGAACAGGGTGCGGATCCCGAGCGCGCGCCGCGCCGGCCCGACGTGAGCCATGGCGGGGTGGAAGGCGGGAGCGAACAGGAAGACGAAGCCCGTGGAGTCCAGGATCCGGGACGCCTGACCGGGCTCGAGGTGGAGCGGCGCTCCGCAGGCTTCCAGTACGTCCGCGCTGCCGGTGATGGACGAGACGCTGCGGTTGCCGTGTTTGGCCACCGCGCCGCCGGCGGCCGCGACGACCAGCGCCGAGGCCGTGGAGATGTTGAACGTGCCGCTCTTGTCGCCGCCGGTCCCGCAGGTGTCCACCAGCGGCCGCACCTGCGACATGACGGCCTTCCGGTGACCCCGGAGCGCGCGGGCGCACGCGGCCAGCGTGGCGGCATCGGGTTCGTTGATCCGGAGAGCGACGAGCAGTCCCGCCGTCTGGGCGACGTCGCTCTCGCCGGCCAGGATCCGGTGGAGAGCGGTCTCCAGCGCGCCGGAATCGGCAGCCTCGCCGGAGAGCAGGGTTTCGAGGAGGGGGGCGATCACGGGAGTGGCTCCTTGATGGGTTGAGTGACGGTCAGCGCGTCCCGAACCGGGAACCTCGAAGCCTTGGCGGGCGCCCTCAAGCACCCTCTCGCGCCGTCGTCCGGAGGCGTCCCGGGTCGGGCCGCCTCCCGCCGCAATCAGTGGATCGAACGGACGCGAGACGAGCCCGGCCTAATGCAAAATCGCCATCGCCACAGCCATTGCCGGGAATGGCGCGGTCGGGCTGACTCGCTGAGCGTCATGGGCGCGGGATTGTAACGAAGGAATCCGGCAAACCGCATCCGGGATCCTGACGACTTGCGATCCCGGCGCGGCAATCCCCATCCGTCACCGCCCAGGCTGGCTCCCGGATCCCATTGGAGGCGGACGCATAGAATCGGATCATGGTTGGTACAGCGGGCACTCTCGGAAAGAGAAACAGGATCGCACTGGCGCTGCTCGCGGCCTGCGGTGCGGCCGGTTGCGGCGCTCCGGCGCCGGAGACGGAAGCCGGTCTCGACGTGGTGGAACTCGATATCGCCGGGATCCACCGGGGCCTCCAGGCTGGCGACTTCACCTGCGCGGAGCTGGTCGCGGCCTACCTGGCCCGGATCGAGGCCTACGACCGGGAGGGCCCGGCCCTCCACGCGATCGTCACGGTCAATCCGCGGGCGATGGATCGGGCCGCCGAAGCCGACGAGCGCCTCGCGGATTCCGGGCTCAGCCCGGACCGGCCGCTCGAGTGCGTCCCGATGATCGTGAAGGACAACTACGACACCGCGGACCTTCCCACGAGCGCCGGATCGGCGTCGCTCGCCGACTCGATCCCGCCCGATGACGCGTTCCAGGTGCAGCGGATCCGCGAAGCGGGCGCCATCGTGCTCGCCAAGTCCCACATGGCCGAGTTCGCCTTCAGCGCCTATCAGAGCCTCGGCTCGGTCATTCCGGGTCACGTCAGGAACCCCTACGACCCCTATCGGGTTCCGGCGGGATCCTCCGGGGGCACCGGAGCCGCGGTGGCCGCGAGCTTCGGGGCCGTCGGCCTCGGGACGGACACCGGCAACTCCATCCGCGGGCCTTCGTCCCACAACGCCCTCTTCGGGATCCGGTCGACGATGGGCCTGACGAGCCGGGACGGGATCGTGCCGCTCAACCTCTTCCGGGACATCGGCGGCCCGATGGCGCGCACCGTCGAAGACGGCGTGCGGGTCTTCGACGTTCTGGCCGGGCCGGACCCGGCCGACGACGCCACGGAAGGGTTCGAGCGCGAGGACGACTATCTCCAGTACCTCGACGCGGGACCGCTCACCGACTTCCGGATCGGCGTCGTCCGCCAGCTCAGCGACACCGAAACCGCGGATGCCGACATCGGAGCGCTCTTCGCGGCGGCCCTCGCGGACCTCCAGGCGCTGGGGGCCACCATCGTGGACCCGGTGCGGATCGAAGGGCTCGAAGCCGAGGGATCGCTGTGGTGCAATCCCTTCCGCGCCCAGCTCGAGGCCTATCTGGCAAGCCTCGGTCCGGCCGCCCCGGTGACGACGCTCGAGGAGCTGGTGGAGGGCGGGGACTTCCATCCGTCGATCCGGCCAAGGCTCGAAACCGCGCTCGAGGTGGAGGGCGAACCGGACGACGTCTGCGACGAAGCGAACCGGCGCGCCGGAGAACTGCGGGCCGAGGTCGGGGGCCTGTTCGAAGCCGAGGATCTCGACGCGCTTGCCTTCCCCACCTGGAGCAACCCCCCGCGGCTCCTGGGCGACCTGACCACGCCCGACGGCAACAACTCGCCCCAGCTCTCTCCTCCCACCGGGTTTCCGGCGGTCACCGTTCCCATGGGCTTTACACCCTCCGGTCTTCCGGGTGGTCTGCAGCTTCTCGGGAACGCCCTCGGCGAGGGCGCGCTGTTCCGCATCTCGTTCGCGTACGAGCAGGCCACGGGTCACCGGGAACCGCCGCCAACCACGCCGCCTCTGCCCCGCTAGCTGCGGCGGACCCGCCGGCCTTTCTTCGCTACACTCCCCGCGCCGACGCTCCGAAAACCCATGCCCATCTACGAATATCGCTGCGACGACTGCGAGCAGGTGTTCGAGGCCATCCAGCGCATCAGCGACGAACCGCTCGACGCTTGCCGGCGCTGCGGCGGAGCTGCGCACCGGATCGTCTCGAGCCCGGCCATCCAGTTCCTCGGCACGGGCTGGTACGTGACCGACTACGCGAGGAAGAACGGCGAGAAGGCTGCCAACGGGAAGAACGGGTCCGCGACGAAGGGCGGACCGGAGAAATCGGACTCCGGAAAACCAAAGGGGAAGGAGAGTTCGGGAACGGGGCCGGCAGCGACGAGCAGCGCCAAGACTTCCTCGTCCTCCAGTGAATCTCGGGCCGGATAACCAGCCCGTCGGGACCCTCCGGGCGCTTCCCGGGTGGAGCGCCGCCTGCCTGCTCGCGGCCGGGCCCCTTGTCGCGCTGCCGGCGCCGCAAGGGTCGGGCGCAGTTTCGGAATGCGAGGCAGCCGCGCAGGCGTCCGACTGGGACGCCGCCGTCGCGGTATGCGAGGAAGCGATCCGGGAATCCCCGGACACCTACGGCATCCACTACTTCCTTGGTTTCGCCTACCAGGCGAGGCAGGAATGGACCAGGGCCGGCGCCGCGTTCGAGTCCTTCCTCACCGCGGTGGAGGAACTGCCCGAAGACGTTCCGCGACCGGACGAGCAACTCGGGATCGCGGCGCGGAGCGCCGGGCTGGCGTGGTTTCGCGGGGGAGACCTCGAGACCGCGCTCCCTCTCCTCCGGAGGACCGCCGAAGCGGATCCGGCCGACGCCGAAGTTCACTTCTTCCTCGGGGTCGGCCTGATGCAGGGGGGTGACGGCGAAGGGGCGGAGGCGGCCTTTTCCGTCGTGATCCGGGAGGCCCCCCAGATCAGCCAGGCGCTCTTCTTTGTCGGACAACTCCGCTACGACGCGGGGGACTACGAGGCGGCCGGCGCTCACCTCACCGGCTATCTGGAAGCGGCCCCGGCAGGCCCCTTCGCCGCCGACGCGCACTGGATGGCCGGGTCCATCGCCCTCAGGAGTTCGGAGTCCGAGACCGCGGACGCCGGCGCCGACGACGAGGCGCGGCGCCACTTCACCGCGCTCCTGGAGGCCGAACCCCACAGTCCCCGCGCCGCGGTTGCGCACTACTTCCTCGGCACCATCGCGGCCGACCGGGAGGAGTGTGACCAGGCCCGCCGGCACTACGAGGACTTCCTCCGGATCGCGCCGGACCACGAACGAGCATCGGAGGTCCGCCGCTATCTGGAGGAGGGTTTCGCGCCCTGTCCGGCTCCCGCCGGGAATTCGCTGAATTCTCAAGGCCTATGCTAGTTTCCCCCGTTCGCACGGGCTGCGACCGCCTTTTCCCAAGTGCGCGCCACGGGGCGTCCGGTCATCCCGTCAAGGAGACATTCGTCATGCCCACCCGATTCCTCGCCCTGTCCGTAGTTGCCGCTTTCGGCGTACTCGTGGGAAGCGCCCAGGAGGCGACGGCCCAGGATGTGGATCCGCAGAAGGCCGCCGCCTGCATGCAGGCGGTGGACGGCGCCAACTACGAACAGGTCCTCGCGGCCTGTCCCGAGGTACTCGAGGTACTTCCCGAGGACCATCCGTACTACGCCCACTGGGCGCAGACCGTGAACTACGCCTACAGCCTCCAGTGCCAACCGGCCTTCGAAGCCCAGCAGTGGGACAGCGTGATCGCCTACTGCCAGATGGCCGTCGAGGCGAACCCCGGGGCGTTCATCATGAACTACTTCCTCGGCGTCGCCCACCAGACGAAACAGGACTGGGCAAACACCGCGGTCAACTTCTCCGCCTTCCTGAACGGGGTCCGGGGAAACTCCGAGGCGGCGTCGCAGCTCTCGGACCAGGTCGCCACCGCCCAGCGCTCCGGCGGCATCGCCTACGCGCGGGCGGGCGCGATGCAGGACGCCATTCCCCTGCTGCAGGCGGCTTCCCGAGCGGGCGGGACCGACGTTGAGGTTCACTACCGGCTGGCGGTCGCCCTCCTCTCGACGGGCGACAGCGCGGGCGCCGAGCAAGCGTTTTCGGTCGTGATCGACAACGCTCCGAACCCGATCGCCAGCGTCCTGTTCCTGGCCGGACAGCTCAACTACAACGCCGGCGACTACGCCAAGGCCGATGCGCGGCTGACCGCCTACCTGGCGAATGCCGGAGGAGACCGGGGCGTCCCGGACGCGCACTTCATGCTCGCGCAGGCGCTTCAGGGCTCGGACGAGGACCGGGCCGTCACCCACTATCAGGGCTTCCTCTCCGGGTCGGCGGCGGGGGATCCGCGGATCGTGGACGCCAACTTCGCCCTCGGCACCATCTTCTACAACCGCGACGACTGCGGAAACGCCGAGACGCACTACCAGACGTTCATGGAACTGGCGCCCGACCATGCGAACGCCGCCCAGGTGACCGAGATCCTCGCGTCGATCGCGGAGGGCGGCTGCGAGGGCGGCTGAGGCTGACGACCCCCCGCGGTACTGCCTGAAACGTTCCTCACGGGCTCCGAATCCGCAGTAACCGTTCGCTATTCCATCGCTGTGTTTGCCTTTACACCACCATCCGTTGCCTGTGCTAGGCTGCTTCGTTCCCGTAATGGGGACGGGGACTATGGGGGTATGGCCGGCTGTCGCCGGTCGTCGCGCCCTACCCGCCCTCGAGGAGGTTCTGTCATGTCACTCCGGAGCAACATCGGACTCCCGCTTCTGCTCGTTGCGACCCTCGCCTTCCCCGCTCTCGCGCTTTCCGCCGCCGCTCCGCCGGCGCTGTTGCAGGAGGATCCGGGCGAAGTTTGCGAGGCGGCCATCGAGAGCCAGGTCTGGGAAGACGTCATCGCGGCCTGTGAGCCGCTGCTCTCCACCCACGACGAGAGCGATCCTGCGTACGAGTTCTACAAGGAGAACGTGGACTACGCCCACACCACGATCAACTACCAGAACCAGCAGCAGTGCATGGAGTCGGCTCAGGCGGGGGCCTGGGACACCACCCTCACCGCCTGCCCGGCAATCCTTGAAGTCGCTCCCGACTTCTTCGTCGCCCACCTCTTCCTCGGCTTCGCCCATCAGGGGACCGGGAACCAGGAACAGGCCATCGGTTCCTTCCAGGAGTTCCTCTCCGCCGCCGATGCGAATCCGGAGATGGCGGCCCAGCTCGGCGAGCAGATCGCCATGGCCCGTCGCACGGTCGCGATCGCCCGCAGCGAGATGGGTGACCGGGCGGCGGCAATTCCACTGTTGCGGCAGGTCGCCGAAGCCGACCCGTCCGATGCGGAGGCGCATTTCCGGCTTGGATACGCGCTGCTCCAGGAGGACGACGACGCGGCCGCCGAGGAGTCCTTCGCGGCCGTGATCGCCCTGAACCCGGACATCCCGCAGTTGCCGCAGGTGCTCTTCCTGGCCGGCCAACTCGCCTACAACGCCCAGGAGTTCGACTCGGCTGCCGAGCGGCTGAACAGGTATCTCGAAGCGGAACCGGAAGGGCAGTACGCCACCGAGGTCCACTGGATGCTCGGGTTCATCGCGGGACGCAGCACCGACGAGAACGGCATGATGCGCCACTACGGCGCGGCGCTCCAGGCGGACCCCAACAACCCGAACGCCCGGGATGCGAACTACTCCCTCGGCGTGATTGCCTTCAATCGCGCCCAGTGCAACACCGCGTTGCGCTACTTCCAGGCGTTCATGCGCCTGGCGAGGGGCGACTCGCGGGCCGCGGACGTCGAAGACATGATCCTCGACATCGAGGACGGGGTCTGCGAAGGCGGCTTCTAGTTCGCTCGGAGCGCCGGCCTCCGGCCGGCATCGCCGGCCCCAACCGGGAGGACTGGCCGCAGGGAGGCGAACGCAAGCGTTCCGCTGTTCCCTATCGGTGACGCGAACGTCGGAAGGTGGCGCTTCCCGGTGGCGCCACCAACGGCCGTCGGTGGACCCGCGTCTCGCCCGGGTCAGCCCGCGGGCAGCATCGCCTCCCGCCCTTCGGGGCGCAGGTAGCGGGGGAGCAGCGGCGGGTCCATGAAGGCGATCCGTTGCCGCTCCACGAACCACAACCGGGCGAGCAGCACGTTCAGGTAGCGGAGTTCGTCCAGCGAGTACCGGACCTCTCCGCGCTCGTAGCGCCGCAACCAGTGGCCCGGTAGTTCTCGCGCGATCTCATACCAGTGCCCATCGATACCAGCCGTCGTCCGGCGCGCGGCCTCCACCGTGTGCGCCACCAGGTGAAGCACCGAGTCCGGCTCCAGCAGGCGGCTGCTCGCCGCTACCGAACGGATCCCGCGTAGCAGGTAGATCAAACACCAGCGCACTTCCGGGGTGAGCGACTGCGGGTCGGCCAGCATCCGCGGTGCCAGAAACGCCGCCGCCCCCTGCCGGTCGTCAAAGAGCAACCGGTAGAGCTCGGCGCGCAGGGTGTCTCTGGGCATGGTTGGCGCTAGCGGGGCCGCTCCCGGCCGGCGGCGGGTCCGCTCGGCTCCCCGGTGGTTTCGGTCGGCGTCCCGCCGTCCTCGAGGAACCCGTGCCGCCCCTCCGGGCCGATCCGCCGAGTGTTGTATTCGGCGCGCCAGCGCGCCAGCTCCTCGGTGTCCGGATAGGCGTCCGGGGGATACGGATAGCTCGGCATCCCGTGGAACGGCAGCGGCTCGATCGTGTGCGGCCGGGCGGAGTTCAGGTCCATGTCCTTTCCGAAACCGTCGGCGAACGCGAAGAACGAACGGCGGGTCCCGGGGGCCGGCGGCGAGACCTGCCGCGCGTCGAACCGGAGCCGGAGCTCATCTCCGTGCCGGGCGATGACGTATCGGTCGTCGATCGCATCGAGGAGGGGCAGCACGTCCCCGTGCCGGGTGTACTCCCCCTCGTGGGCGCCCCAGATGTCCCGCGCCGCGCGCGTCCCGTAGCGGTACTCGGTGGGCGGGATGCCGCGGGGCCGATGGGGTTCGGGATACCCCGCGAAGCCGAACCCCGCCGTCTGGGCGTCGAGCCGCCACTCCTGAAGCGGGACGTCGGCGACCTCGGCAAGCTCGATCCGGTCCCAGTAGATGCGCATGTTGGTCCGGATCCTGAGCGGCCGCCCACTCTCGACCGCGAGGTCATTCAGAGGCACCACCATTGTCTTGGGGAGGCCCGCCGGGAATCCCATCCGGTCGGTGGCGATGCGGAACCCGTCGCCGTCGGCAATCTCCAGGATCGGCGGCTGGGCTCCGACCCCTGCGTGGGAAGCGGCGAGGTTGGAACTCGAGTCCGCGTAGTCCACCCAGCCGTAGAGGAGGAGCACCTGGGGCACGCCGGGGCGCACCCCGTCGAACGTGAGGGTCAGGTCGTGCGTCTCCGCGTATCCCTTGAAGGGGAGGAGTGCGAAATCGTCCACGTAGACGCGGTCCACCCGGGCGAGCGCCGCGGTCACCTCCCGCTCTCCCGCGGCCGTCGAGGACGACGCCCGGGACGGAGCCCGCCGGTTCCGGACCGCGATCAGTCCCGGGTCGGGGTACGGCGGACCCGGCATCAGGCGTTCGAGCGGGAACACGTCCACCTCTTCCGGGTGGTCCACCACCCAGAGCGCCGCCCGGTCGTAGAAGATGACCTCCTCGAGCTGGTTCACCCAGCGCATCTCGTAGGCCCCGTCCCGGGGAACGAGCGGAAACGCTTCCATCTTCACGACTTCCGCGGTGTCCGGGTAGTTGTAGGTACCGGGAGCGAGGAGGTTGCCGAGCGCGCTCCCGCCCAGGAAATCGGTGACGAAGCGGATCCGCTGTCCGTCCCAGGCGTAGAGGACGGGACAGGACGTGCCCTTCCGGTTCAGCTCCTCGACCGACGCCACCGCGAGCGCCGGCACGTCCAGCTCGACCTGCTTCACTCCTCCCGGCCAGAGGAAACGGACGTAGTCGGCCGCGACCGCGTCCCCCAGCCCGAAGTGGACGGGAAGATCACTCTGCGAGAGGTATCCCGACGTGGTCCGCACCTGACGGCGCTGGCTCACCCCGGCGACCCGGACCTCGATCTTGGTGCCGACCCCGTCCAGATTGCTGCGGAGGCCGCGCGGGCTGACCGCCAGCCAGTTTCCGGTCCCCGTCTGATCGTTGCGGAAGGCGAAGATGCGGCCCCGGGTGGTGCCGATCACGGCGTCGAGATCTCCGTCACCGTCCAGATCACCGGTCGCGAGCGCCCGCGGCTCCTCGCCGGAGTCGAGGCCGGCGGAGACCGCCCCGGTCCGTGAGAACCCGGCGGGGGAGTTCTCATAGAGGATGAGAGGTCCCTCGGCCCCGGAGGCGGCCACGAGGAGGTCCAGATCCATGTCGTGGTCGGCATCGAGGAACGAGACCCCGTACCGCGCCCCGGGCACGCCGGCGCGCAGCAGGAAGGGGGACCCGATGTCCGGAGAGAACCCGTCGGGGCCGGATCCCCGGAGCAGCATGTTCAGCGCGTTTCCCTCGGCCGAGAGCAACAGGTCGAAGAAGCCGTCCCGGTCGTAGTCGGCGGCTGCGGCCCCGCGCATCCGCCTCGCGGTCTCGACCCCCCAGGCCTCCGCGCTCTCGGTGAACGTTCCGACGCGATCGTTCGAGAAGACCTGCACCGGGCTGCCGTCGTTCACCACCAGGAAGTCCACGTCGCGGTCGTCGTCCCAGTCCGAGAACAGCGCGAAGAGACTGCGCCGCGCCCCGCCGTCGGTCCGGGTCTCCAAGGCGACGTCCGTGAAGCTGCCGTCCCCGTTGTTCCGGTAGAGACGGTTCGGGGCCCCCGGAAGATCGTCCGGAACACGGAGGACCTCCGGGACGGCATTGAGCGCCGCGAGCGAAGCGGGGGCGTAGTTGGAAACCTGGATGTCGAGGTCGCCGTCGTGATCGAAGTCGGCGAACGTGGCGCCCACCGAGAGGTCGTCTCCCTCGGCTCCCGAGACGTCCGCCCTGGCGAAGAGCGTCCCGGACTCACCCGACCCGTTCCAGAAGAGCGCGTTCGGGCCGGCTCCCGCCGCGTAGAGGTCCGGATCTCCGTCGAGGTCCACGTCGCCGACGGTCACGCTGACCGCCCCGTCCGTGTCGAGCCCCGAGTCCTCCCACGCCTCGAATCCGGCTCCCGTGTTCCGGAACACGACCACGCTCCCGTCCCGAACGAAAACGATCTCCGGCCTGCCGTCCCCGTCCAGATCGCGGATGGCGACGCCCGAGCCAAGTTGGGGCAGGAGGTTCGCCGCCACCCAATCGGCCGAGTAGTCCTCCGCCCTCACCGCCGCGGGAGGATCGGGCGGCGCGCCGGCAGCCGGCAGCGCCAGATTCCATTCTCCGGTGGCCTCCGAGAAACGGATCCGACCTGTCGATGCGGGTTCGCCCTGGCCGCCGTGCAGCGACACCGGACGCTCTTCGACCGCTTCCGCATACGGCCCCAGCTCGGTGTACTGGAGCCCGGCGGAGACCCCGCCCCCCGAGAAGCTGTTCTTCAGTTCCTGGAACCGCATCAACTGGGCGCGGCCCTCTTCCCGGCGGCCCGCCCGCACGAGGACGTTCCCCAGGCTGAAGTGCGCGGACTCGTGCTCCGGCTGGAGCTGGATGGCGGTGCGCAGCGCGGCCTCCGCCTCCTCGAGACGGCCGGCGGCGGCGAAGGCGGCGCCCAGGTAGTACTGGGTCATCGCATCGTCGGGGTCGGCTTCGGCGACCTGCCGGAAGGCGGCGAGCGCCGCCTCGGTGTTGCCCTCGAGCTTCTCGATGAGACCCAGGTTGTAGCGGGCGTGGAGCCCCTCGGGATCGAGATCGAGCGCCCGCGCGAAGGAAGCGCGGGCGGCGAGGAAATCGCGCTCGTTGAACCAGGCGATGCCCAGGTTCACGTGGGCGGCCGCCGACTCGGGCCGGAGTTCCACCACCCGCGCGAACTCGGCGGCGGCGTCCGAGAACCGGAACTGCTCGAGCAGCGCCACCCCGCGGCTCATCCCGGCGTCCGCCTCCTGCCGCTGCGTCCGGGCGCCGACGGACGACAGGACGACGGCCGCCGCGAGCGGCAGGAGCCACGGGAAGCGCGGCGGGATCCTCCGGAACATGGAACCCCCATTATGACCAACACGCGGCGACTCCCATCGCTGGAAGCGGTGTCCGCGCGGAACCCGGCCGACCGTGAGGAGGCCGTCCCCCGCGATACGGTTCCCGGCCAACCGCCTGATGATCCAGCTCGTCGAGGCCACCAAGGCCTACGGAGAACAGGTGCTTCTCCGCGAGGTGTCCTGGCAGGTCGGCGACGGCGACCGCGTCGGTCTGGTCGGACCCAACGGATCCGGCAAGACCACCCTCCTGAAGATCCTCGCGGGACTGGTTCGTCCCGACGCCGGAAAGGTCGTGCTGGCCAGGCGGAAACGCGTCGGATACCTGCCCCAGGAGGGGCTCAGCCTCGAAGGCCGCACGGTTTCCGGGGAGGTGCGGACCGCCTTCGCCGACCTGCTCCGGATGCGGCGCGAACAGGAGGAGGTGGCGGAAGCGCTCGCGGACACCCCGGACCAGCCCGAACTCGTCGCCCGCTACGGAGAACTGGAGGAGGAGTGGCAGCGCCGCGGCGGGTACGAAATGGACACCCGCATCAGCGAGGTCCTCTCCGGCCTGGGGTTCGCGGCCGGGGACGAGGACCGCCCCGTCGAGACCTTCAGCCAGGGCTGGCAGATGCGCATCGCCCTCGCCCGGCTGCTGGTCGAGGCGAACGACCTCGTCCTCCTCGACGAGCCCACGAACTACCTGGACATCGAAGCCCGGACGTGGCTGCTCGGTTTCCTGGCCCGTCACCGCGGCGGCCTGGTGCTGGTCGCCCACGACCGCTACTTCCTCGACTCCGTGGTGACCCGGATCACGGAGATCGGGCTGGGACGGCTCGGCAACTACCCGGGCACCTACAGCCGCTACGAGACCCAGCGGGCCGCCGAGATCGCCGACCTGCGCAAGCGCGCCGCCGAGCAGGCCGCCGAGATCGAGCGGAACGAACGCTTCATCAACCGGTTCCGTTACCAGGCCAGCCGCGCGCGCCAGGTCCAGAGCCGGGTTCGCATGCTCGAGAAGATCGAGCGGATCGACGTGCCGCCCGAGCCCCGGCGGGTGGCCCTGCGCCTGCCGCACCCGCCGCGGTCGGGGCGGGTTCTCGTGACGCTCACCGCGGTCTCCAAGGCCTTCGGAACGAACGAGGTCTTCCGCGACGTGGACCTGGTCGTGGAAAGGGGTCAGCGCCTGGCGCTCGTGGGGCCGAACGGCGCCGGGAAATCCACCCTCATTCGGCTGATCGCCGGTGAGGAAGGCCTGGACTCCGGCACTCGGGAGCTTGGTCACAACGTCCGGATCGCCTACTACGGGCCGGACCGGCACGATCTCGATCCCGACCGGACGGTTCGGGAAACCATGGCCGACGCGGCGCCGCTCGCCATGCTCCCGGAAATCCGCAACATCCTGGGCGCGTTCCTGTTCTCGGGAGAGACCGTGGAGAAGAAGACGGCGGTCCTCTCCGGCGGCGAACGAAGCCGGTTGGCGCTGGCCCGTCTGTTCCTGCGTCCCGCGAACCTCCTGCTCCTCGACGAGCCGACCAACCATCTCGACCTCGACGCCAAGCGCGCGCTCCTGAACGCCCTTTCGAACTACCAGGGCACGATCGTGTTCGTCGCCCACGACCGGTACTTCATGGATGCGCTCGCCACCCGGGTGGCCGCGATCGGCGGCGGCGGAGCGGCCCTCTACTGGGGCAACTACTCGGACTACCTCGCGAGGGTCCGCCCTCCGGAGCCTGAGGCGCCCGCTTCCCCGGCGACCGCGCCGGCCGCGCCGAAGCGTCCGAAGCGAGGCGCGAAGCAGGCAGGCAAGACCGGCGCGCGCCGACCGCCCGGGAAGAACCGGTTGCGGCAGCTGCGGCGCGAGTGGCGCGAGGTGTTCGAGGCGATCGCGGACACCGAGGCCGCCGTCGAGAGCCTCGAAGCGCGGATGGCGGCGCCCGGTTTCTTCGGCGACCGTGAGGGATCCCGGGAGGTCACGGCCACCTACGAGGACCTGAAGAGCCGGCTGCCGGCCCTCTACGAGAAGCTCGAACGCCTCGACGCCGCGGTTCAGGAGAACCCCGGCAGTCCCTGAAGAGCTGCGGGGGCGTCGGACTACCGGCCGGCTTCCGCCTCCTCCAGCTCCACCCCCAGGCCGTTCGCCATGCGGTTCACGAAGCAGTAGTAGGACGCCACCGCGCAGGCGTCGTGGATGTCGCGGTCGGACAGTCCGACGCCGCGAAGCGGCTCGAGATCCTGCTCCGCGAGGCTCCCCGGGGTCCGCGCCAGCTTGATGGCGTAGTCGGCGAGCGCCCGCTGGCGCGGCGTGAGCGGGCAGCCCTCCGGATCACGGCACAGGGCGTCCACCAGTTGCCGATCCCGGGTCAGCCGGAGAAGACCTCTCCGGTGATGCTCGATTCAATAGTGGCAGTCGTTGACGACCGAGACGGCGACGGCGATCAGTTCCCTTTCGGCGAGGGTGAGGCCCGATGCGCCCCGCATCAGGTGTTCATAGAGCGACAGGTGGTGCTCCAGCGCTTCCGGGTTCAGGCTGGAGACCCTCAGGATGTTGTCGACCAGCCCGTCGGGACGCCGGTGACGCCGGTAGAGCGTCCCGAGCCGCCCCGCCTGCCCCTCGGGGGCGGTGGGCGAGACCATGTGAATCCAGGACATTCGAACGGGGAGGAACCCGCCACGTAGGATACCGAGCGGATGTTGCAGATCGCGTGCGACGGCTCCTGCCTCGGGAACCCCGGGCCGGGAGGGTGGGCGGCGGTGATCGTGACCGATTCCGGAGAGGAGCGAGTCCTCTCGGGCGGTGAGCCGAACACCACGAACAACCGCATGGAGCTCACCGCCGCAATCCGGGCGGTGGAAGCGGTGCCGGACGGGGCCTCGGCCAGGGTGTTGTGCGACAGCCAATACGTGGTCAAGGGAATCACCCAGTGGCTTCCGTCCTGGGTCCGGCGCGGCTGGCAGACCGCGAACCGCCGTCCCGTCAAGAACGCCGACCTGTGGCGGCGTCTGGCCGCCGCGCGCGCCCGGCGGCCCGCCGTGCGGTTCGAGTGGGTCCGGGGTCATGCCGGTCACCCGGGGAACGAAAGGGCCCATACCGTCGCCTCGGAAGAGGCCGTAAGGCAAGGGCGGCAGGCGCCCGCGCCCAACCGAAGCGGCCGGCTCTTTGGCCCCAACGGATAGACTCGGGGCGTTCGTGCGCGAATACCGGTTCCTCCAGGCGGACGTTTTCACCGACCGCGCGTTCGCCGGGAATCCGCTGGCCATCGTCACCGGCGCCGAAGGGCTGTCGGGCGAAGAGATGCAGCGGATCGCCGCCGAGATGAATCTCTCGGAGACCGCGTTCGTGCTGCCGCCCACCGCAGTGCAGGCGCTCTGCCGCCTTCGCATCTTCACCCCCAACACGGAACTCCCGCTCGCGGGCCACCCCGTGGTGGGCACCTTCTTCGTGCTCGCCCGGCGCGGAGCACTGGGCCTCGGCGAGGCGCTCGCCAACCTCGGCACCGGCGTCCACCGCATCCACCAGGAATGCGGCGCCGGAGTGCTTCCGGTGGACATCCGGGTTCGCGGAGGCGAGGTGGAGCAGGTCGTCATGACCCAGGCGCCCCCCCGCTTCTTCGCCGAATTCACCGATCGGAGTTCCCTCGCCGGCTGCCTCGGTATCGGCGCCGACGAGCTCCTTCCCGACGGCCGGCCGGCGCAGGTCGTCTCGACGGCGCTTCCCCAGTTGATGGTGCCGGTGCGCTCGCTGCGCAGCATCGAGAAGCTCGAACTGGATCCGATGGCGGCGCAGGCGCTGCTCAACCGCGAGGAGATCGGCTCCGACTGCATGATGGTCTTCTCGACCCAGTGCGTCGGCGAGGAGAGCGCCGCGCACGCCCGGATGTTCGCCCCGGGACTCGGCGTCCACGAAGACCCGGCGACCGGCAGCGCCGCGGGCGCGCTGGGCGCCTGGCTGGTCCGGCACGGCCTCGTGAGAAACGGTGACCGGGAGACCGTCCGCCTCGTGATCGAACAGGGTTACGAGATGGGTCGTCCCAGTTCGATCCACGTGGAGGTCGAGCGCGAGGGCGGCCAGCCCTCGCTGGTCCGCGTCGGCGGGCAGGCCGTCGAGGTCGCCGAAGGGGTGCTGCGGATCCCGGATTGAGGAATCCGCCGGATCACGGAATGGTGATCCGTTCGCCCGGCAGCGGCGGCGTGTGTGCGGGGACCCGGTGGGCCCTCACCCGCTGCTCGAAGGCATAGCCGAGGGCGAGCAGGCGTGGCTCGCTGAACGCCCGGCCCAGGAACGAGATCCCCACCGGGAGTCCTCCCCCGGTGAACCCCGCGGGCACGATCAGGTCCGGAAACCCGCTCATGTTGGCGAGGCGCACGGGCGAGGGTCCGTAGAGATCCGGAGGACGATCGAGGAGCGCCGGCCGCGTCGGAGAGGTCGGATAGACGATGGCGTCGAGGTCCTCCTGGTCCATCAGGCCTTCCACCAGGGCACGGACCAGCGGGAGCGCGTGCTCCCGTACCGCGATGTGGGCGTGGTCGGTGACCTCTCCGCTGGCGTTCTCACGGAGAAACAGGCTCCAGCGTCCCGGGTTGGGACGGAGCCCGTCCCCGTGGGAGGGAAGCCGCATGGAGCGCTCGACCAGCTCGTCCAGCGTCTGCGGATAGCCGTCACCCAGACCTTGCAGGTACTCCGCGATCTGCTTGCGGAACTCCGGCCAGCGCACCGCGAGGTAGAAGTCGCTCTCGACCTCGAGCAGCCACTCCGGGAAGCGCACGTCGACGACCTCGGCCCCGGCGTCGCGCATCGCATCGAGCGCCGCCTCGATCGCCCAGTCCACCTCGCGGTCCGTGCCCATGAAATCGCGGGCCACCCCCAGCCGCGCCCCGGACAGCGCCTCCGCATCCAGGAACTGCGTGTAGTCGTCGTGGAACTGCCCGGCGCTCCTCGACGTCGCCGCGTCCGCTTCGTCCACCCCCACCATGGTTCCGAGCGAGACCGCCACGTCGTACACGCTGCGCGCCATCGGTCCGCCGGTGTCGAAGGAGAGCGCCAGGGGCACGATGCCGTCGCGGCTCAGGAGCCCGAGCGTCGGTTTGAGGCCCGCCAGCCCGTTCGCGGTGGAGGGGCCCCGAATGGAACCGCCGGTGTCCGACCCCAACCCGACAAAGCCGTACCCGGCCGCGACCGCCGCGCCGGTGCCACCCGAAGAACCGGCGGGGGTGCGGGTCGGATCGTGCGGATTCCGGGTGATTCCGCCGAGCGAACTCATGGCGCCCCCGGAGGCGAACTCGCTCAGGTTCACCTTGGCCAGCACGATCGCGCCGGCCTCCCGCAGTTTCCCCACCACGAAGGCGTCGTCCGGGGGACGCGAATCCTGCAGCAGGAAGGACCCCGCCGTGGTGGGAATGTCGGCCGTGTCGAAGTTGTCCTTGAGGAGGACCGGGATCCCGTGCAGCGGTGAGCGCCGCCCCGACCGCTCCCGTTCGGCGTCCATTTCCCGGGCCCGTTGCCGGGCGTTCGGATTCACCGAGATGACGGCGTTGATCCGCGGCCCCTGGTCGTCGTACGCGGCGATCCGCGCCAGACACAGCTCGACGAGCCGCTCGGCGGTCAGGACGCCGGCATCGACCGCCTCGTTGATCTCGGCGATCGTGGCGGTGGTGAGCTCGATCTCACGGGACTGCCCGGCATCGCTGCGGGCCGCGAACAGGAGGGCCAGGGCGGCGAGCGCCCCGGCCAGGAAGAGCGTGGGGAACGGCAGAGGACGGCGCATGGCGCCATCGTATCCGCCGAGTCGGTTCGGGTGGATGACCGGGAAGGGAACCACTCCGCGGGTCAGCCTCGCGCCGGGCGCGGCGCGGAGCGCCGCGGTGCCGACCGGAGGTCTATACCGTTCGGGGAGTCTTTTTTGTGGGCTCTCCGGCG
>VXNL01000085.1 GCA_009840635.1 Acidobacteriota bacterium
GGCGGGGGCGGCCGGCCGTGTCCGCGGCGTGCAGCAGGCCCCGGGACGGAGGGGCGGGCGGGCGTCCCACGCCGGCGGCGAGCGCGGGGCGGGTGCGCGTCTCGTTCCACTGCAGGAGCGCTACCGGCACCACGATCAGGGCGAGCGCCAACCAGATGCGCGGTGAGAGGTCCTCACCCAGGATCAATCCGCCGAGCACGACCGCGATCAACGGGTTCACGAACGCGTAGGTGGCGGCGAGCGCCGGTTCCACATGCGCGAGGAGCCAGGTATAGGCCACGAAGGCCACGATGGAGCCGAAGACCACGAGGTAGAGGAGCGCCGCGAACGCCGGCGCGCCGATGTCGGCGAGGCTGACCTGACTCCACTGACCCGAGACGGTCCCCAGGAGCAGCAGCGCGGCGCCGCCCACCAGCATCTGGGCCCCGGCGGACAGCGGGAGGCAGCGCGGCATGGAAGGTCGGCGTGACCACAGGCTGGCCGTGGCCCAGGCGATCGGCCCGAGCAACATTGCGATGACGCCCGCCGGGTCGAGCACCGCCTCCGAGCGCCAGGGCGCGACCAGCACCACGACTCCCGAAAAACCGGTGACCGTGCAGAGAATCGCCACGAGCGAGGGACGCCTCCGCGCGACGAACGCGGCGTCGAGCCCGGCGATCCAGAAGACCACCGTCGCCACCAGCACCGCCGCGGCCCCCGACGGAATGCGGACCTGGGCCCAGTGGCCGAGGCCGTGCGCTGTGGTGAAGAACAGCACGCCCGCCAGCGCAGCCTCCGCCCACTCCCGCCGGGTGAGCGGCGCCTCGCCGCGCCGGGCGAAGAGGAAGAGGATCGCGCCGGCGGTGAAGAAGCGGACACCGGCCATCAGGAACGGCGGGATGTCCCGCACCCCGACGCCGATCGCCAGATAGGTGGAACCCCAGATCAGGTAGACGGCGGCGAAGGCGAGCAATTTCCGCACCGAGGGCGGTCCTCAGCGGGGTCCTTCGGGGGTTGGCCGGGGGACGGGGCCGGGCGGCCCCGTCACGCTCTCAACGGAGTGAGGCGACGATTCGCTCCGCTTCCCGGACCTGATCCGTGAGCGACGAAAGCGCTTCGCTCACCACCCGCACGTAAAAACGCGCCGCCTCCCACTCCTCCTCTTCGATGCCCTCGCGGACGCCGGGGATCGTCTTCACGCCGTAGCCCGTATAGAAGCCGGGCGCATAGACCTGGTGGCGGAACCACTCCCGGTTGGGGAGGCCCTCCTCGTAGCCCAGGCGCCGCTCCGAGGTATAGAGGAGCTGGTTCAGTTCGGAGACGCGGACGTTCCCGAGCACCGCCTCGGCGGAAGCGTCGGTGAGTCCGGAAAGCGCTTCCTCGTACCCCTGCCCAGCGTCGCGGAGGGCGTCGAGCGCACCTTCGATCGCTTCGAAGTCGATCTCCTCCGGCGACTCCATCGCCGCGTGGGTCTCGCGGATCTCCTCCACGTAGGTGGCCATCGCATCGGCCAGATCGGTGAACCCGAACGGCAGGATCGCGGCGTTCGCCAGCCGCCAGATGGCGGTCCCGATCAGCCGGGAGAGCGTCCGCCCGAACACGTACTCGCTGTCGGAGAACTTCTGGTACCAGTGAAACGAGTCGTAGTTCGAGTGGTAGACCCCGCCCGGGCTGTCGCCGCCGAAGCCGAGGTTCAGCGAAGCCATCGTCAGGTGATCGATGAAGACCGTGTAGTCGGAACCCGACCCGAGGGCCGCGAGCCGCAGGTCGTCGCTCTGTTCGATCTCGCGGCGGGCGTCCGGATTCGCCGCGGTCTCGAGCCGCCGCGCCCGCGCCGCCTCGAAGACGCTGACCCCGCGCTCGGGATCCTCGATGTCGCGGGCGACCTCGTTGAGGAAGCGCTGGAGGGTGTGGCTTCCCGCCATGCTGAGCCACCCCTTCCCGGTGCTGTCGGTGTTGATGTAGGTCACGCCTTTCTCACCGAGGTCCGCCCGGTGGGTCTCCGCCCATTCGGTGGACCCGAGGAGACCCCACTCCTCAGCGTCCCAGAGCGCGAACACGACGGTGCGCCGGGGACGGATTCCCGCCTGCAGCAACTCGCCGAAGCCGCGGGCCGTCTCCATGAGCTGGACGGCGCCACTGATCGGGTCGGTGGCGCCGTTGCACCAGGCGTCGTGGTGGTTGCCGTGGACGATCCACTCATCGGGGTAGGTGGAGCCCTCGATGCGGGCGACCACGTTGTAGATGGGCCGCACCTGCCAGTCGTAGGCGGTCCGCATCCGGACGGTCACCGGGCCGGGACCGATGTGGTAGGTGATCGGCAGCGCGCCCTTCCAGTCGTCGTTCGGCGACGCGGTGCCACGGAGTTGCTCGAGAATGGGAAGGGCGTCGCCCCAGGAGATCGGCAAGACGGGGATCTTGACCAGGGTCCGGGCGGTCTCGCGGGTCAACTTCTCCCGGTCCTCCTTGGCGCCCCAACCCGGGGTCAGGGGATCGCCGGGGTGGACCGGCATGTCCATGATGGAGCCGCGCTGCACCCCCCACTTGGGACGGTAGGGGCCCTCGGGATAGGTGAGACCCTGGTAGTAGCCGTCCTCTTCGGGATCGGAATAGAGCAGCGCACCGAGAGCCCCGTTCTCCTGGGCCAGCTTGGCCTTGATGCCGCGCCAGCTTCGTCCGTAGCGGGCCAGCACGATCTTTCCCTCCACCGAGATCCCCAGTTCCGCGAGCTTCTCGTAGTCCTCGGGAATGCCGTAGTTGACGAAGACGACTTCTCCGGTCACGTCTCCGTCCGCCGCATACGGGTTGAAGGTGGGTAGTTGTCCCGGGTCCGAAGAGTCCTTGTCCTCGGGAATCCCGAGTTCCGCCAGCCGCATGGTGTAGGGCTCCGGGCCCAGGACCTCAACATGCCGATCCACGGGGAGTGGCATGAGCGCCTCGGTTTCCTCGATCGCGGCGTCGAGCCCGAAGGAGAGGAACTTCTCGAGCGCGTAGTCGGCCACGCGCTTGCTCCCGTGCCCGAACCCCCCGATGTGGGGCTCCTCGGACATGTACTCCATGTACTCGCGGATCCGCGCCGGGTCGGGGATGGCTCGGAAGCGCTCTTCGATTTGCCGCTGCTCCTCCCACTGCCCGGCCAGGAAACCCCGCGGTGGATCGGCTGACTGCGGCCGTGCTGCCGGCGGAAGCGCGAGACCGGCGAGGATGACGAGAAGGGTGGGAACTGCGGTACGACTCATGGGGCGAAATCGTATCCGTCCCGCCCCGAACGGCCCCGGATAGACTCGCCCGTCTCGGGAGGGATCACGATGCGAAGCCATCCCCGCTGGAGCGCGCTGATCGCGCTTTCGCTCCTCGTCGCATCTTCGGCCCCGGGCCAGAGCGAGCCCCCGCGGGCGCCGGAGATGGAATCCATCACCGCCGCCGACCTGCGCGCCGACCTGTTCTTCCTGGCCTCGGACAGCATGCAGGGCCGGCTCAGCGAGACTCCGGAGAACCGCCTGGCCGCGGAGTTCGTCGCGAGCCGCTTCGCGAGGGCCGGGCTCGAGCCCCCAGGGGGTTCCTATTTCCAGGGCTACCGGCTCGCCCACACGGCGCTGGGCGACGGGAACCGGCTGGAGATCCAGCGGGCGGTGGTCCAGACGGTTCAGCTCGGCGAGGGCTTCTATCCCCAGCGCTTCTCCCCGTCAGCGGAGGCCGAGGGGACGGTTGCATTCGCCGGATTCGGTATCCAGGCGCCCGACTACGGCTGGGATGACTGGGAGGGCGCCGGTTTCTCCGGCCGGATCGCGCTGGTCCTGGACCGCGAACCCCGGGAGGCGGACCCGGCAAGTCTCTTCGACGGGCTCGTGTCCTCGGAACCCTCCCGGGCCTTCCGGAAGGTCATCGCCGCGGCGCGCGCCGGCGCGGCGGGGGTGCTCTTCGTCCGTGACGTCCACCAGCATCCCGGTGCGTTCGACTTCGCCGCGAGCGCGGCCGGCGCCTGGCCGGACCCGCCCCGGAGGGTCCCGCGCGTCACGCTCGCCGAATGGGTGGAAGCCGTCGAGATTCCGGCGGCGGTGATCTCACCACGGGTGGCCGAAACCCTTCTCGCGGGAAGCGGCCACAGCCTGGCGAGTCTGGGCGCCATGGCGGACGGCGGCATGAGCGCGCCGCTGCTGCTCGATACCCGGGTTCGGCTCGCCATCTCGGTAACCCGCACCACGACCCCCGACCGGAACGTGGTGGGCCTCCTGCGCGGCAGCGAGGCGCCTGACGAGTGGATCATCCTCTGCGCCCACTACGACCACGACGGTGCGGACGGCAACCTCGTCTGGCCGGGCGCCGATGACAACGGCTCCGGCACGGTCGCGCTCATCGAGATCGCCGAGGCGCTGGGACGCGCCGCCGCCCGCGGCGAGCGCCCCCGCCGCTCCATCCTGCTCGCCGGCTTGAACTCCGAGGAGCGCGGCCTGCTGGGAGCCTGGGCCTACACCCTGAATCCCCTGAACCCGCTGGACCGGACGGTGGCGGTGCTCAACATGGACATGATCGGGCGGAACGAAGAGGTGCGCCGCGGCGGGGGCCGCCGCTTCCGTGGTCTGGAACCCCAGACGGCCGAATCGAACGCCAACGCCGTGAACGTCCTGGGCCACAGCTACAGCCGCACGATGACGGAGATGGTGCGGGTGGCGAACCGGGAATCCGAGCTCGATCTCAAGATGCGCTACGACAACAACCCCTCCAACCTGCTCCGGCGCAGTGATCAGTGGCCCTTCCTCCAGAGCGGAGTCCCTGCCCTCTTCTTCCACACCGGGCTCCACCCGGACTACCACACGATCTACGACCGGCCGGAGAAGATCGAATACGAGAAGCTGGAGCGAGTCGTCCGGCTCGTGTACCAGCTCGCCTGGGATCTCGCGGCTTCCGAGGTGCAGCCCGATTTCACCGGCCCGAACCGGGGTTCCGCGCTACCCGCCGCGACCGGCTCCGGCCGCTGAGGAGACTCCCTGATGCGAAGTGATCCGACACTCCGCCCGGGGCGGGGCTGGATCCTCGCGGCCGCCGTTGCCGCCGGGTGCGCGGCCCCGGGGGCTGAGCCGGAGCCATCCGGAACGGGCACGCCTCCGGCCACGCCGCTCCAGGCGGACCACTTCGTGCCGTCGTCCCCGGAGAACGTGAGCTGGGGCTGGTTCCCGATCGACAAGGCGCCGGTGCTCCGGGTCCATCCCGGCGAGACTGTCCGGATGGACACCCTCACCCACAGTGGTGCGGTCCAGGATGAGGACCCGGTGACGTGGCTCGCCGCGCTCGGCGTGCCGCGCGAAGAGATCCATCAGGACGTCCTTGACTTCTGGGCCTCCCGGGAGGGACGGCCCCGCGAGGGGCGGAGCGGCCACGTCATCACCGGCCCGGTGTACGTCGAGGGCGCGGAGCCCGGGGACATGCTGGAGATCGAGATCCTCTCCGTCGAGACCCGGATGCCGTGGGGCGTCAACAACACCTCGCCCCGGGGCGGCGTCTTCTCCGAGAGTTACCCCGGCTTCCGCCCGGACGACCCGGCGCTCGACATTCCTCCCGGAACCCGCCACCTCATCCGGACCGGCTGGGTGGACGGGCGCGAAGTCGCCTTCCTCGCCGAGGACATCCAGGTTCCGCTGGCCCCGTTCATGGGGATTCTGGCGGTGGCTCCCGACCCGGTCGTCGGGCAGCCCGGCGTGACCGTTCCCGGGGTCCAGGGTTCGCGCCCTCCGGGACCTTTCGGCGGCAACCTCGACGTGAAGGACCTGAAAGCGGGGACCACCGTGTATCTCCCGGTATTTCACCCCGGCGCCCTCTTCTATGCCGGCGACCCGCACGGGGCTCAGGGGGACGGCGAGGTCAGCGGCACTGCGATCGAGCAGTCGCTGAGCGGCGTGTTCCGGTTCGCCGTCCACAAGGGGCGCGCTCCGTCCTCACCCTGGGCGGAAGACGAGGACTACTACATGGTCATGGGGATCGACCTCGACCTGGACCGCGCCGCCCGGCAGGCGACCTGGGAGGTCGTGGAGTTTCTGGGGAAGGAGAAGGGCCTCTCTCCCGCCAAGGCGCTCTCCCTCACGAGCATCGCGGTGGACTTCCGCGTGAGCGAGGTCGTGGACCTCACCCAGATCGTCACCGGCTACATCCCGAAGCACATCTTCGTGCGGTAGGCGGGGTCCCGGAAATGGCGTGAGTCACCAAGTCGTTCCGCCACTACCAGGACCAGCGAATCAGCGAAAGGAACGTCCATGCCCACCTATGTAGTCGCAATGATCCATGTCCACGATCCCGAGACCTATCGGAAGTACACCGACCGGACCCCGGCGATCGTCACGAAGCACGGCGGCCGCTTCGTGACCCGCGGCGGCGCCGTCACCGCCCTCGAAGGCGACGGGTTCGACGGTCGGATGGTGATCCTGGAGTTCCCCGACAAGGCTTCCGCCGAGGCTTGGTACGCGGATCCCGAATATGCCCAGGCGAGGACGTTCCGCCACGCGGCGTCAACCGCGAAGCTCTTCGTGCTGCAGGAGGGTGGACGGGGCGCCTGAAGCGTCAGCCGGCGCGGAGTGACTCCAGGATCGGGCGGTTGGCCGCCGCGCGGGCGGCGAACGCACCCGCTCCCAGGCCGAACGCGAGGATTCCCGCGAGGAGCAGCATCAGGAGGGTGATGCTGCCGCCGGCTTCGCGCTGTCCGAGCACCGGAAGGATGGCGATGACGGCGGCGGCACTGCCGGCGGCGAGCCCGGCGCTGAGCAGGAGCGCGTTCTCCCAGAAGCCGAGTTCCGCAAAGTCCCGCCGCCGGTAGCCGGCCGCGCTCAGCAGCGCCCACTCCTGCCGCCGCTCGTCCGCGTTCCGCAGCAGCACGGCCCCGAGTCCGAAGGTCCCGAGCAGCAGTCCGAGGCCGCCGAGCGCCTGGAAAGTGGACAGGTAGGTGTTCTCGACCTGGTGGAACTCCGCGAGCCGGGCGCGGGTGGATGTCGAGACCGGCCCGTAGTCGAGCAGCGCTCCGCCCACGATGTCCGCGGCCTCCGCTTCCGCGGCGGCAAGCGCTTCTTCGCCCTCGGGGGTGTCCTCCCACTCGGTGAGGAAGAGCCGGTAGCCGTCCGGGACCGGCAGCGCCTCGAGCAGGTCCTCCTCCGCCATCAGCAGTTCGCCCTGGAAGACGCTGTCCCAGAGCGTGGCGACGAGCCGCAGCCGGACCGGCGCACCCCCCTCCCCGATGGGAAAGTCGCGCTCCTCGCCCACCGGCCACTTGAGCACGTAGGTCATGGAGTTCTGGTCCCCGATGACGGGAATCGCCGCGCCCGCTTGCCGGTCCTGCCAGAGCAGGCGCCAGGGATTTTCGATTTCCTCGGGGCTCTCGCCCAGCTGCGCGGCGAACGGGAACCGGTTCTCGTCGGCGAGATCGCGGGGGATTCCAATGACGCGAGGACGCGAAGGCCGGTACAGGTTCAGACAGCTCGCATCCTCGTCGCCGGCCAGCCGGAGCGGGAGGATACGGAGCCCGATGTCTTCGGGCGGGAGGTACAGCGCCTCGGAGCCCTCGGGATCCCGCGGATCCCAGGGGGAGCCGAAAACCGTCTCCGTGATGGAGACGAACCCCCCGGTCCCGGCCGGAAGGGTGCCCGGCTCGGACCGTTTCCGGAACGCCTCCACCGCCACGAGGGTGAACGCGGCAAAGGCCACGAGAATCATCGCGGCGAGACTCCGTCCCGGCCGGAAGGTCGTGGCCCGGAAGGCGAGCCCGCGCAGGCCCGCATTTCCCTGCCCGGTAGCCGCGCGCCGCCCCGGATCGGCCAGACCCTTCAATCGCGACCACGCGGCCAGGAACGCCGTCAGGAGGAACGCCGCTCCCGCCCCGAAGAAGCCGCCGGCCTCGGGAATCGCCTCCACGACTCCAAGCCCGAGCAGCACCAGCCCGGCTGCTCCGGTGACGACGGCCCAGCGCCGGGCACCCGTGCCGGGGGAGCGTGCGGGTGCCAGACCGGGCCAACCCGCGAGTTCTCCCGCCGGTCTTCCGGCCAGGAGGCTCCGCGGCGAACATCGGACCAGCTTCCTCAGGGTCCACCAGGCGGCCCCCATTGCCATCACGATCCCCGACCAAGCGCCGCCGGCCACCGAGGACCACCGCACGGACACCCCGAGCGCGGCACTTTCACTTCCCCCGCCGGAATCCGCCCCGAGCGTCCCGGCCACCGCGCCCTCCCAGACGCCGGAGAGCAGGCCGATCATCCCGGTGGCGTAGCCGATCCCAACGAACGCCCCAACGGCCGCACCGACGCCCGCGACCACCGCGGCCTCGAACAGCAGGCTTCGGGAAACGCGGCGCGGAGACCACCCGCACGCGAGCAGCATGCCGATCTCCCGGAGCCGGCGTTCCACCCCCAGCCGGTAGAGGAGCGCCAGCAGCACGAACGCGGACACCAGCAGGAAGTACGAGAAGTAGAGGAAGTAGAGCCCGAAGTCCGTAGCCCCCCGAGAAGCCTCGAGACCCTGCTCGCGGACCGGCAACGGCACGAGGCCGAAGTCCTCCGGGGGGAGGGCCGCGAGGAGTGCAGCCGAGAGTTCGGCTTCGCCCGGACCCGCCTCCCCGGGAACGAGGCGAACCGAGGTCGCGCTTCCCTGACGCATCGTCCAGAGCCGCTCCGCCACGGGAAGCGGGACGAACGCCTTGGGCAGGGTCCGGAACTCCTCCCAATAGAGCTCGTCGCGCTCCCGAATGCGGCTCAGGTCCACCGGGAAGGGCGGGTCCCAGTCACCGATCCGGGCCGAATCGCTCACGCCCGGGAACTCGGGCGCCAGGGTCTGATCCGTGAAGAGGCCGTCGTCCGGAACCGCCGGCCCGGCCACGAACGCTGCCGTGCCGGATTGAAAGCGGCCCTGCTCCTCCCAGACGAGAAACGAGAGGTCGAGCCGGTCGCCGGGGTCGAGCCCGAGATCCTCCGCCAGCCAGGGCCCGGGATACAGCACGTTCTCGCCGGTCTCCCGCCCGTTCTCCGGGAGCAGGGCCGCCGGAACTCCGCTGACGAGCGAATACGGGATCTCCCGATCGGCGGACCCGATGGAGGTGGCCAGGTAGGTCAGCACCGGGGCGGCGCCGACTCCCGTCCGCCCGGCCGCGGCGAGTGCTCCTTCGACCACTCCGTCGGAAAGCACCAGGCTGCGGCTCTCGAGGACAAAGCCGCCCCCGGCCGCTCCGATCAGGCTCAGGCCGCGGTCGTCGAGCGAACTGCTTTCGGCGAGGCCGGCGGTCAACACCGCGGTCTCGTCCGCAGGACCGCCGCCCCCCTCCGGCGAGCCACGGATCAGGAGTGCGTTTGCCCGTGGGACGGGGCGGCGCTCTCTGCCGGCACCCGACGCATCGACGACCCGGCGCAGGTCGTCCAGCGGCAGGAACACCGCCCGGGAGGCTCCCTGCTCCGGGAAGAGCGCGAAATCACCCGAGCCGACCCCGGGCGCCGGGTTGGGCCAGGCCGCCACCTGGCGCCGCACGGTGATGCCGGCGTCGTCCTTCTCGCCGAAGAGCGACGCCGCGGCGATCTCTTCGTGACCCCCGATCCCGACCAGCAGACCGTCCCCGGGAACGAAGCCAAGGGCCCGGAGACCGCTGCTGAGGCGGGCTGTGCCGGGCTCGATGCGGTCGTCGAGCCCGTGGAATGCGAAGTAGCGCTCATCCACCCCGAAGACGGTCGCCGGGACCGCCCCCCCGTCGGGCGCCGCCACGGTGCCCGGCAGCCGGTAGAGGGGCACAGCCGGTTCGAACTTCTCCCGGTAGTCGTCCCGCGCACCCAGCCGCGCCGCGAGGCCGGTGTCCGGGTCGTCCGAAAAGGGGTGGAGCGGGAGGACCGCGTAGTCGGTGGCCCCGAGGCGTTCGGTGAAGGCCGCCCGCAGGCTGCCCCGCACGGAATCTCCGACCACCAGCGCTCCGACCAGCACGGCGACCGCGACCGCGGTGGCGGCGGCGACCAGGAGGTGTTCGCGGAGGTAGTGCCGGAGACCGCGCCGGGCGAACTGGAAAACCCCAAAGGCGGTGGCCATCGTTCGTCAGCCGTCGGTGAGGCGGCCTCCCTGCACCCGGTAGCGCTTCGGGAACCGGTTCCCGAGTTCCGCGTCGTGGGTCACGAGCACAACGATGCGGCCCTCATCGAGCGCCCCAGCCTCGAGCAGGAGCTCTGCGACGCCCGCTGCCGATTCGCCGTCCAGGTTGCCGGTGGGCTCGTCACAGAGCAGGAGGCGGGGGCCCCGGATCAGGGCGCGCGCGATCGCGACCCGCTGCTTCTCTCCGCCCGAGAGTTCTCCCGGGAGGTGGTCGAGCCGGCCCGACAGCCCTACCCGGTCGAGGAGCGCCGCCGCCCGCGGGCGGTCATCCTCGCGCGGTTCCGGAAGCGTGGGCGCGAGCACGTTCTCGAGGGCCGTGCACTGCGGCAGGAGGCAGTGGTCCTGGAACACGAAGCCGATCTGGTCGCGGCGGAACCGGGCCTGTTCGTCGGCGGAGAGTTCGTGGGGATCCACCCCGTCGAGCCGGACCACCCCGTCGGAGGGGATTTCGATCGCGCCGAGCAGGAAGAGCAGCGTGCTCTTGCCGCATCCGGAGGCGCCCATCACCGAAGCGGCTTCTCCGGGCTGGAGGTGCAGGTCCACTCCGTCGAGCACGCGCAGGAACCCGGCCGGCGCCGGGTATTCCTTGACGAGATCGGTGACTTCGAGGCCCGCGGGTGTGGTCACCGCTGATCAGGCGTGCTGGAACGCCCGGGCGCGATAGAGCACATCCAGGATGTTGCCCTCGTGCGGCTGCAGCCAGTTGAGCCGCGTCGTCGGAATCGGCCCGAAATTCAGGCGGTCGATCGAAGTCGTCTCCAGCAGGTCGACCCGGAAGGCGGCGTCTTCCGTAATGGCGGTTGCCACCAGGGTGTCCCCGATGTGCCTGAGCATCTCTTCCTGGGGGCAGCGCACCACCGAGACGAAGGGGAACATGTACTCCACGTTGGCCACGGCTGCCTCGGGACTGTCGCAGTGCACGACCGTCGGCCGCAGCCAGGAGGCGCGTCCCTCCTGGGCGAGGCGCGGCCCGTCCCGCAGGGGCGCCGTGAGATCGGCGGCGCCCCCGCCGCCGAGCCGTTCCTCGATGTCCCGGTCGATGGCTTCGGCCATCCCCGGCACCGTGAAGGCGGCGAGCGCGCTCTCGGGATCCTCCGGGGGCCGGGGGGCCACCGGAGCGAGGCGCTCGGCCAGGGCGGCGGCGATCTCTTCCGTGTGCCGGGAAGCCCAGATCCCCGAGCAGGAGATGCAGCTGCGGCCGCTGTTCAGGAAGACGCTCTCGAAGAGGATCTCCAGGTGGTCTTCCCAGTCGTCGACGACGTCGTCGCCGAGGAGGATTTTGGAGAACCCGGGGCCGTGGACCCGGACCGACGGGTTGCTGCGATACCGCTCGACGGTCGCCCGGCTACCGAAGATGAGCGTCTTGGGGGCCGCTTCGACGACGGCCGCGCCCACCTCGGCGCCGCCGGGATAGACGGCGATCGCTTCCCGGGGAATTCCGGCGGCGAAGAATGCCTCCGCCATCCGGTAGGGCGTCCAGGGCTCCTCCGGCCCCGGCTTGAGGACCAGGCCGATCTGCAGCGGGATCACCGGGAGCCAGAGCGTGTGGACACCCGGCGAATTCGACGGCAGCACGCAGGCGAGCACCGGGGTCTGCGCCTGGTAGGAGATTGGTACGCCCCGCTCCTCGATCCCGTGGCCGGCCGACAGCACCTCGAGGTCGAGGCCGCGGGTGAGCGCATCCAGGACCTGGTCCATCCGTTCGAGCACGAAGCGGTTCTTCTCCATGTTCGCCCGGCACATCGCCTCCGGAAGCCCGGTGGTCGCCGACTGGCAATGGACGAAGTCGTCGGGCGTCTGGACCCCTTCGCCGAAGGGCAGTTCGGACTCCATGTAGAGCCGGGCGGCCTCCTTGATCCGCGCCAGCAGTTCCCGAATCGGAATCTTGCGGAGCGCCGCCCGGGCGCGGCCCGCGCGGCGCAGGTCCCGCTTGACGACCCCGCCGGTCGCCTGGTCCACCTCGGCGATCGGCTCGCCGGTCAGGAAGTGCGAAACGGTGGTCGTTTCGAGGCTCCGGTAGGGCTTTCCCCAGCGGAGGACGGGAACTCGGATCACAGGGCGACGGAGTGTAGCCGGGCGGAAGTCCGGCGCGTCGGCCGACAACGTTGATGGCACCGCCGGCTTGGAACGCCGCCTGCAGCCGGCACCCGCTGCGCGGAGCGCAGCGGAACTGCACCTAGCGCTTGCCGCATGGCCTGTGGGCAGTCGAGCCGCTACCCGGAGAACTGGCTGCCGGTGTTTCAGGCCGTCACACCCCCGCGGGCATGGCACGGTCCTGCCGCCCGCCTGCGGCGGGCTCTGCCGGCTGAAGCCGGCGTTCCAAGCCGTATGCGTCACCGAGTGGCGGCAAAACGTGGCCGGTTGCCTGTGTGGCGTCCGGAGGGCATGGCTGGTACCTTGGCGGGCCCTCCAGTCCCCGAATCGAGGAGCCTCCCCATGCTCAGGATGACCTCACTTGCCGCCCTTGCCACCGCGCTGACCCTTCCGGCCGCCGCGGTGGCGCAAACGCCCTTCCAGCCGATGGACGTGTTCCAGCTCGAGTTCGCGGCGGAGCCGCAGATCTCGCCCGACGGAGCGCGGGTCGTCTACGTCCGCACCTCCATGGACATCATGACCGACCGCCAGCGCACCGAGCTGTGGATCGTGAACGCCGACGGCTCCGGCCACCGCCGGCTGGGCGCCGGCGCCTCTCCCCGCTGGTCCCCGGACGGGACCCGTATCGCCTACGTCGAGGACGGCCAGATTCACCTCCGGTGGATGGACACCGGGGAAACCGCGACCCTCACCCAGCTTCTCGAATCGCCGAGCGGACTCCGCTGGTCGCCGGACGGGGGCCGGATCGCCTTCAACATGCTCGTGCCCTATCCCCCACCCCAGCTCGTCGCCCCTCCGAAGCCCCCGCCGGGGGCGGAATGGGCCGATCCGCCGATCATGGAGGACCGCTTCAAGAGCAAGCAGGACGGGATCGGCTATCTCGATTTCGGCTTCAACCACGTCTTCGTGGTTTCCGTGGAGGGCGGCACGCCGCTCCAGGTGACGACAGGCGACTTCCAGCACTCGAGCCCGGCAGCCTGGACGCCGGATGGCGAGCACCTCGTCTTCTCCTCGAACCGGAACGAGAACTGGGAGTACGACTACCGGAACTCGGAGCTCTACATCGCGCTGGCGGCAGGCGGCGAGGTCCGGGCGCTGACCGATCGGAAGGGGCCGGACCACAGCCCCGCCGTGTCTCCTGACGGTAGCCAGATCGCGTTCGTCGGGAACGAGGACCGGTTGCGCACCTATCAGGTCCGCCGGCTCCAGGTCATGAACGTGGACGGAAGCGGCCGGCGCGACGTGACGGCCAGCCTCGACCGGAGCGTCGCCGATCCGGTGTGGGCCGCGGACGGGCACCGCATCTACTTCCAATACGACGACGAGGGCAACCGCAAGGTGGCCTTCACGACGCTGGACGGGGAAATCCAAGTGCTCGGGGAGAGCGTCGGCGGACCCTCGTACGGCCTTCCCTACAGCAGCGGTTCCTTTTCCGTCGCTCAAAGCGGGGCGTTCGCGCTCAACCAGAGCCGGCCGGATCGGCCGGGTGAAGTAGCGGTTGGCGCACCGGGCGAAGCGGTACGGCGGATCACTTCCCTCAACGAGGACCTGCTCGGCCAGCGGACGCTCGGCGAGGTCGAGGAGATCTGGTGGGACTCCTCCTTCGACGGCCGCCCGGTCCAGGGCTGGATTGTCAAGCCGCCGGGCTTCGATCCAGGGCGGCAGTATCCGTTCATCCTGGAGATCCACGGCGGACCCATCTCCCACTACGGCGACCGTTTCTCGGCCGAGATGCAGATGTTCGCCGCCGCCGGCTACGTCGTCCTTTACTCGAATCCCCGCGGCAGCACCAGCTACGGGGAGGAGTTCGGAGACCTGCTCTACCACAACTACCCGGGCAACGACTACGACGACCTGATGTCCGGGGTCGATGCGGTGATCGCCCGGGGCTACGTGGACGAGGACAACCTGTTCGTCACCGGGGGCAGCGCCGGCGGGATCATGACCGCCTGGATCGTGGGAAAGACCGACCGCTTCCGCGCCGCCGTCTCCGAGAAGCCGGTCATCAACTGGATCAGCAAGACGCTCACCGCGGACAACTGGTTCAACTACTTCGGGAACCGCTACGAGGGCCTCCCCTGGGAGGACCCGGAGCCCTACTGGAAGTTCTCGCCGCTCTCGCTGGTGGGGAACGTGACCACGCCGACGATGGTGCTCACGGGATCCCTGGATCTGCGGACGCCCCTCTCGGAGTCGTACCAGTTTTTCCACGCCCTCAAGTTCCGTGGGATCGACACCGCGGTGGTACGCATCCCCGGAGCCTTCCACAACATGAGCCGCCGGCCGAGCGAGCTGATCGCGAAGGTCGCCAACCAGATCGCCTGGTTCGAGAAGTACCGGACCTCCGCCGGAAACTGATGCCCCGGGCCTCTGCTACCGTGCGAAACCCTCCCTTCCCCCAACCCGAGAGTCGCCACATGTCCAAGATCACCATAGTCCTCGCCCTTGCCGCCGCGCTGGTCCTTCCCGCCTCCGCCGGCGCCCAGACACCGTTCGAGTCCATGGACGTCTTCCAGCTCGAGTTTGCGGCCGATCCGCAGATCTCGCCGGACGGCAGCCAGGTGGTTTACGTGCGCAGCTCGATGGACATCATGCGCGACCGGGTGCGCTCCGAGCTGTGGATCGTGAACGCCGACGGTTCCGGCCACCGCCGGCTCGGCGACGGCGGTTCCCCGCGCTGGTCACCGGACGGCACCCGCCTCGCCTACACCGGGAGCGGACAGATCCACCTGCGCTGGATGGACACCGGCGAGACGGCCACCCTCACCCAGCTCCTGGAGTCGCCCAGCGGAATCCGCTGGTCGCCCGACGGCCGGCACCTCGCCTTCAACATGCTGGTGCCGTATCCGGCGCCCCAGCTTGTCGCTCCACCGAAACCACCCCCCGGTGCGGAATGGGCCGACCCGCCGATCATGGAGGATCGCTTCAAGAACCGGCAGGACGGGGTGGGCTATCTCGACTTCGGTTTCAATCACATCTTCGTGCTGCCCGTGGAGGGCGGAACCCCGGTCCAGGTGACCACCGGGGACTTCCAGCACCAGAGCGCCGCCGCCTGGACACCGGATGGAGAGCACCTGGTCTTCTCCTCGAACCGGAACGCTGACTGGGAACGCGACTTCCGCAACTCGGAGCTCTACATCGCCCCGGTCGCCGGCGGCGAGATCCGGGCGCTGACCGACCGGAACGGGCCAGACCGCAGCCCGGCGGTGTCCCCCGACGGACAGCGGATCGCCTTCGTGAGCTACGAAGACCGGGTGCGGACCTACCAGCTTAGCCGGCTCTGGGTGATGAACATGGACGGAAGCGGGCTGCGCGCTCTCAGCGCGGGGCTGGACCGCAGCGTGTCGAGCCCGGTCTGGGCCGCGGACGGCAGCGGCGTCTACGTCCAGTACGACGACGAAGGCAACTCCAAGGTCGGTTTCGTGACCCTCGACGGCGAGGTCGAGGAACTGGCCGGGGATCTCGGTGCGGTGTACGCGCGTCCCTACGGTGGCGGCTCGTTCTCCGTGGCCACCACCGGCGCCTTCGCGCTCAACCAGAGCCGCCCGCACAACCCGGGCGACGTGGCCGTCGGTACACGCGGCGGCGCGGTCCGGCAGATCACCGCGCTCAACGAGGACCTGTTCGCCGGAAAGACCCTCGGAGAAGTGGAGGAGATCTGGTGGGATTCCTCCTTCGACGGCCACCCCGTCCAGGGGTGGATCGTCAAGCCGCCGGACTTCGATCCGGGCCGCCGCTATCCGCTGATCCTCGAGATCCACGGCGGGCCGATCTCCAACTACGGCGACCGCTTCTCGGCGGAGATGCAGCTCTTCGCCACCGCCGGATACGTGGTCCTCTACGCCAATCCCCGCGGCAGCACCAGCTACGGCGAGGAGTTCGGCGATCTGCTCTACCACAACTATCCGGGCGAGGACTACGACGACCTCATGTCGGGGATCGATACGCTGATCGCCCGCGGCTACGTGGACGAGGACAACCTGTTCGTGACCGGCGGGAGCGCCGGCGGCATCCTGACTGCCTGGATCGTCGGGAAGACGGACCGGTTCCGCGCCGCGGTCTCGGCCAAGCCGGTTGTCAACTGGATCAGCAAGACGCTCACCGCCGACAACTGGTACGGCTACTACCACAGCCGCTACGAGGGCCTTCCCTGGGAGGATCCGGAGCCCTACTGGAAGTTCTCGCCGCTGTCGCTCGCCGGGAACGTGACGACGCCGACGCTTGTCCTCACCGGGGCGGCGGACCTGCGCACGCCGCTGTCCGAGTCCTACCAGCTCTTTCACGCGCTCAAGTACCAGGGTGTCGACACGGCGGTGGTCCGGCTCCCGGGCGCGCCGCACTTCATGGGGCGCCGGCCGAGCCAGTTGATCTCGAAGGTCGAAAACGTCATCGCCTGGTTCGAGAAGTACCGCACCCACCCCACCACGAACTGAGGAACGGAGGCACCGCCGGTCTTCAGACCGGCACCGCTGGGCGCGGCCCGGCGAAAGCGCGAACTGTCCGACCCACGCTGGTCGCCGCCTTCCTGGTGGCAGCCGCAGCGGCGCCGTCCGGCGTCGCCCCTGCCCTCGGCCATCCGCTGGCGTTCACGGAAGTGACCCTCACGCTGCGGGACGACGGCGCTTTCGAGGCGGACCTGATCTACGACCTCGACGCGCTGGCGCTCGGCGTGCCCATCGACACGGATGACGCGGAGCTGGCGGCGGCGCTCGCGAACCACCCGCCGGACGAATTCGCGGCGCGCGTCGCCAGTCTGCGGGAGCTGTTCGAGCGGCGCGTCCGGATCCGGTTCGACGGCCAGCCGACCCGGTTCGACGTCTCGTTTCCCGACTACGGGACGCCGCGCGCGACGGACGCCGCAATTCCGACCGTGCTCGGCGTGACGGCGCGCCTCACGGGAACGGTTCCCGAGAGCGCGTCCACGGTGGGGTTCTTCGCGTCGCGGGCGTTCGGCGAGGTGCACCTGACCATCGTCGACGCCGCGCGCGCGGTGGAGGTCCGCTCCGTCCTCGAACCCGGGGCGCGGAGCGATCCGCTCGATCTGGCCGGACCGGTGGTGCCGCCGGGCCGCCTCGAGGTGGCGGCCCGCTATACGTGGCTCGGGTTCGTCCACATCGTGCCGGAGGGCACGGATCACATCCTGTTCGTGCTGGGGCTGTTCCTGCTGAGCGCGCGGCTCCGGCCGCTGGTGTGGCAGGTGACCGCGTTCACGGTGGCGCACGCCGCCACCCTGACCGTGGCGGCGCTGGGCGTCGTCTCTCTTGCCCCGCGCCTCGTGGAGCCGCTCATCGCCCTCTCGATCGCGTACGTCGCCATCGAGAACGTCCTGACCGATCGCCTGACCCGCTGGCGGCCGGCCGTCGTCTTCGGCTTCGGGCTGCTGCATGGACTGGGTTTCGCGGGGGTCCTCGGCGAGCTGGGCCTGCCCGAGCGCGAGCGCCTCCTGGCGCTCGTGACCTTCAACGTCGGCATCGAGCTGGGACAGCTCGCGGTCATCGCCGCCGCCGCGGGATCGTTCGGGTGGTTCCGCGCGAAGCTGTGGTACCGGCGACGGCTCGCCGTGCCCGCCTCCGCGGTCATCGGGCTGGTTGGCGTGACGTGGGCCATCCAGCGGGCCTTCAGCGGCTGACCGGCCGGTCCCAGGCTGCTAAAGTCCCGGCTGGCGCACCGCCGAAACCCCACCTCAGATTGCGAATGACCAGGGCGACTCACGGCGCCACCGCGCGCGTGACGCTTCTCGTTTCGCTTCTCGCGCTGCCGGCCGGAAGCGCGGCGGCGCAGGACTGGCCGAGCTGGCGGGGCCGGATGCAGACCGGGGTTTCTGACCAGACCGGATTGGTGTCGAACTGGTCGGTGGACGGCGAGAACCTCATCTGGTTCCAGGAGTACATCGGCCGCTCGACCCCAGCCGTGTTCGACGGGCGCGTCTGCGCCAACGGGCGCACCGGGGACGGGGTGGCCAAGAAGGAGATCGTCACCTGCTGGAACGCGGAGGACGGCACGAAGCTCTGGGAACACACCTTCGCCGTCTTCAACACGACCGTCCCCTTCAACCGGGTCGGCTGGGGCAGCGTCACCGGCGATCCGGACACCGGCACCCTCTACGCCATGAACGTGGACGGCCACCTGCACGCGTTCGACCGCGGCGGGGAGATCGTCTGGAGCTGGCGGCTCGGCGAGGATCTCGGCCGCGCGTCCGGTTACGGGGGGCGGACTTCGACGCCGATCATCGACGAGGACCGGCTGGTGCTCAGTGTCATCGGCTCGGCCTGGGGCGGCCTGGGCGGGCCGCCGCGACACCGCTACGTGGCGTTCGACAAGGCTACCGGGCACGTTCGCTGGGTCGCGACGCCGGGCGGCACGCCGGCCGACCTGAACACGCAGTCGGTGCCGATCGTGGCCGTCGTGGGCGGCCAGCGGCTTCTCATCGACGGGAACGCCGACGGCAACATCTACGCGCTGCAGGCGCGCACGGGCAAGAAGATCTGGGAGTTCCACCTCAGCAAGCGCGGCATCAACGTCTCGCCCGTGATCGATGGCGACACCGTCTATATCGCGCACAGCGAAGAAAACCTCGACGCGGGGACGATGGGACGAGTCGTGGCCATCGACGCGACGGGGAGCGGCGACATCACCGCCACCGGCGAGAAGTGGCGCATCAACGAGCTCGCGGTCGGGTTCTCCTCGCCGCTCATCAAGGACGGCCGGCTCTACGTCGTCGACAACTCCGCGAACCTGGTGGCGATCGACGCCGCCAGCGGAGCCGTCGTCTGGGAGCACAGCGTTGGGACGGTCGGCAAGACGTCGCCGGTCTGGGCCGACGGCAAGCTCTACGTCACCGAGGTCAACGGCAACGTCCACATCCTGGAGCCGGGCGCGGACGGGGTCACCGAGCTCGACAGCGAGGACGTCGAGGTGGCCGGCGGCCGCGAGGCGGAGATCTACGGTTCGTTCGCGCCGGCGTACGGACGGCTCTACATCACGGCCGAGTCCGGCGTCTATTGCATCGGCGACCCGGACGCGCCCTTCGATCCGGCCCCGGCTGCGAGCCCCGCCCTCGGACCCGAGAGCGCGCCGACGGGAACGGTCGCGAGCCTGCAGGTGGTTCCCGCGGAGGTCATCGCGTCCGCGGGTCAGACGATCGACTTCCGGCTCCTGGCATTCGACGCGGGCGGACAACCGGCCGGGGAAGCGACCGCCGTCTGGACGCTCGATGGCCTCACCGGCTCACAGCTCGGCGAAGACGGCGCGTTCCAGGCGAGTGCCGGGGCCGCCAACCAGGCGGGACGGGTTGTCGCGACGGTGGGCGACGTGTCGGCCGACGCGCGGGTACGCATCTTCGCGCCGCTGCCCTGGACCGAGACCTTCGAGAACGGGCGCCCGCCGCACTGGATCGGCGGGGGCGGAAGCCTGGCGGCGGTGGACGAGGGGGGCGAGCAGCTCTTCCGGAAAGGCGCGTCGCGCACCGGCATCCACCGGCACGCCATCTACATCGGCCCCTCAACCCTGTCGGACTACACCGTGCAGGCCGACGTGATGTCGACCGAGCGGGGCCGGCGGCGTCCCGACATCGGGCTCATCAACAGCGGCTACACGATGGACCTGCAGGGGAACCACCAGCGGATCGAGGTTCGCTCGTGGGCCGCCGAGCTGCGGATGGCCGAACGGTTCCCCTTCGCGTGGGACCCCAATGTCTGGTACACGCTGAAGCTCCGGGTGGACATCGCCGATGACGGCGCGCTCATCCGCGGCAAGGTCTGGCGGCGCGGCGAGGCCGAGCCCGACGACTGGACGGTGACCGTGGAGGACCCGGAGCCGGTACGCCGCGGAAGCCCCGGCATCATCGGCTACTCGCCGATCGACATCTACTACGACAACGTGCAGGTGATGGAGAACCCCAGGTAATGGAGACACCACAGGTGCTGATTCTCGGAGCCCTGGCGGCACTGGCGGCGCCCGCGGCGGCTCCCGCCCAGGAAATCGCCATGTTCGGCAACACGCCGTCCCGGAACATGGTGTCCGACGAGACGGGCGTCGTCGGCGACTGGGACGTAGACACCGGCCGGAACGTCCTCTGGTCCCAGCCGGTCGGTTCGCAGGCCTACGGCGGCCCGGTGGTCGCAAACAACCGGGTTTACGTCGGCACCAACAACGAGGGGCTCCGCGACCCGTCCATCGAGGGCGACCGCGGCGTTGTCATGGCGTTCGCGGCGGACACCGGCACGTTCCTCTGGCAGATGGTGCATCCGAAGCTCCCGGCCGGCCGGGTCAACGACTGGCCGCGGCAGGGGGTCTGCTCCACCGCGTACATGGAGGGGGACCGCATCTACTACGTCTCCAACGAGGCGCACATCGTCTGCCTCGACGCGAACGGCTTCGCCAACGGCAACGACGGTCCCTTCACCGACGAGGAAGACACCGGTGAGATTGCCGGAGACATCATCTGGTCCTACGACATGATCGGCGAGCTGGACGTCTTCCCGCACAACCTCGCCACCGGATCGCCACTCATCATCGGCGACGTCCTCTATACCGTCACGAGCAACGGCGTCGACGAGGGGCATGTCAACGTCCCATCGCCCTTCTCGCCCGACTTCATCGCGCTGGACAAGAACACCGGCGAACTGCTGTGGGAGAGCACCCCGGTCGGCGAGAACATCCTGCACGGCGCCTGGACCAACCCGGCGTACGCGGTGATCAACGGCCGGGCGCAGGTCATCTTCCCCGGCGGCGACGGGGTGATCTACAGCCTGGATGCCGCGACGGGCGAGCTCATCTGGCAGTTCGACTGCAACCCGAAGGACTCGGAGTGGGTCCTCGGCGGCCGCGGGACGCGCAACAACATCCTCTCGACGCCGGTCGTCTACAACGACAAGGTGTACATCGGCGTCGGCCAGGACCCGGAGCACGGCGAGGCGCCGGGTCACTTCTGGGTGATCGACGCGACCGGCACCGGCGACGTCACGGACACGCACGCGGTGTGGCATCGGGGCGGCGAGGACTTCTACCGCACCATGTCCACCGCGGCCATCGCCGACGGCGTGCTCTACATCTCCAGCCTGTCAGGCTTCCTGCACGCGCTCGACCCGGAGACCGGCGAGGAGTTCTGGACCCACGACACCTACGCGGCGGTGTGGGGCTCTCCCTTCGTCGTGGACGGCAAGGTCTTCCTGGGCGACGAGGACGGGGACGTCGTGGTCCTGCGCGCCGGCAAGGAGCTAGAGGTTCTCGGGGAGTACAACCTCGGCGCCTCGGTCTACTGCACCCCGGTGGTCAAGGACGGCGTGCTCTACATCCTCACGCGCAACCGGCTCTGGGCCTTCAAGGAAGGCGCGCAGTCCGACCCCCTCTGACGGCGTCGCCGGCCTGGAACGCCGGCTTCAGCCGGCACCCGCTTCGCTGAGCACAGCGGAAGGGCGCATAGCTGCTCCCTGGATGGCGCGCCCGCAGGGTTTCCGCCGCGCCATCCCGGCGATGAGGTCCTTCCCGCCGCCCGCCTTCGCGGGCTGTGCCGACTGAAGCCGGCGTTCCAAGCCGCGTGCGGCAACCCGCGTTACGGCGTCAACGGGTTACCGGGAGCCGCCTCCCGCCAGCCTGCCGTCCAGGAACACCCATCCCACCACAAGAGTCGTGTGGCCAGATCCGTTCGCTCCATGGCCCGTCAATCTGAGAGAACCGGACAGGGCGATGCCCGTCACAACACGGGGAGCCCTGACTGCCTATTCGACGGAGGACAGATTCTCGGCGGACGTCCTGCCGTTGTTTCCAACCTGAAGTTCGTACGAGACCTTCTGCCCCTCGCGAAGCGATTGCAGCCCGGCCTTCTGAACCGCCGAGATGTGTACGAAAACGTCCTTTGACCGGTCATCGGGCTCAATGAACCCGAAGCCTTTTGCCGCGTTGAACCACTTTACGGTGCCGGTAGCCATGATTCGTTCCTCTAACAAAACGTGTTGATTCAGCACGCCACACGAAGCGTCGGCGCGCGGTTGAGAGTGCGCCTGGTCAGGGGATCGGAAGCCGAGCCGCGGTAGCGACCCTTCAAGATCGCACCGGACCAATGCGCGCAAGAACGCGGGAGTAGACGCCACCAGCGCCAGGAAGTCAATGACGCGCTCCACCGCTCGGATCCGCGCCCCTCCCGTACGCCGCCGGTCCAGCGGGCGCCGCTCGGGAAGCTACCGGGAGCCACCCACCTCCAGGCGCCCGTCCACGAACACCCAGTCCGGCAGCACGCGGTAGTCGAAGGGGTGCCCTTCCAGGATGACGAAGTCCGCGTCCTTGCCCGGCTCGATGCTTCCGATCCGGTCGCCCAGGTCAGCCAGCTCGGCGGCGTTGAGCGTCGCCATCTTGAGCGCGTCGACCTCGGGGACGCCGTTGCGGAAGGCCCACGCCGCGTTGAGGATGGGTTCGCCGCCGAGCCGTCCGATGGGTGAAGCGCGCCGGGAAGCGCCCGGGCCGAAGAACGCCACCTTGACGCCGGCCCGGTTCAGGATCGCGGGCCCCTCCACGCTCCAGCCCTCGCCGCCCCCGCGGATGTCCGACGCGTAGCTCCCGGAGTTCCCCAGAATGACTCCCGCGCCGGCCGCGGCCAGCCGGCCGGCCAGCCGGTGCGCCTCGATCCCGCCGGTGATCACGAGCCGCAGGCCGTAGTCTTCCGCGAGCCCGAGCGCCGCTTCGATCTCGGACACGCGGTCCGCGTGGACCATCGCCGGCACCTCGCGCCGGAGTAGCGGCAGGAGCGCCTCCAGGCGCGCGTCGTACTCCCGGGTCTCCTCCGCCTCCGCGTAGCGCCGGGCCGCATCCAGCGCCTCCCGGATCATCGCCGACGCGCTTTCGAGCGTCAGCGGCGCTCCCGTCTCGTCCGTCCACTCCCGGAGCGCCGACGGGGTGAGGGCGAACACCATGCTCGCCGGCTCGCGGCGCACCATCTTCTCGAAGTCGATGCCGGGGGTCTTCACCAGGACGCCGTTCCCGCCGGCCAGGTTGCGGGTGCCGGGGGTGACGTGGATCGCGGTCACCCCGATCGTGGTGTTCACCCGGTACGACGGGAACCAGGGGTCCACGGCGTAGAGGGCGTTCATCTCCGGCACCACTGGTTCGGTGATCTCGTCGTTTTGCACCTGCCACTTGAGGTCGCCGATCCAGTCGTTGGGAAAGGCGCGCGCGATCACCGTTCCCGGCATGACCACCCTGCCCCCGACGTCCATGACCGCCATGCCCGTGGGCGGCGCGGCGTCCGCCTCCACCCGGGTGAACCGGCCGCCCTCGACGACGAGGGTGGCGTTCCGGATTTCGCCACTACTCACCGTGAACACGTGTGCGCCAGTGATGGCGAAACTTGCGTCCTCCGAGGTGATGTCCCCGGTCACCGGGGTGAACGGCCCCACTGCGCGCGGCCGGTCGGGCTGGAGCACGCGGTCGCGCTCGTACTCGAGGCGCCCGTCCACGAACACGCGTTCCACCCGGTCTGCGGTCAAGTCGAGGAAGTGCCCGTCGAGGAGCACGAGGTCGGCGTCCTTCCCGACTTCGATGCTGCCGATCCGGTCCTGGAGCATCATTGCGCGCGCTCCGTTGATCGTCATGATCTCGAGCGCCTGGTCGTCGGTGAGCCCGTGCCGCGCCAGAAAGGCCCCGTACTCGCGGAAGTCCTTGAAGTGCTGGTTCGACATGTCGGTCTGGATGCTGGCGTGCACGCCGGCGTCGAGGAGGTCCTTCAGCAGGTTCAGGGGCTCGGGATCGCCCCAGTACTGGACGATCATCATCGGCCCGATGACCGGAACGATCTCGGTTCCGGCGAGCAGCTCGGTGAGCGGAAAGATCTCCTCCGCGTGGGCGAGCGCCAGGCGGTCGAAGAAGCCGTACTTGCGCGCGAGGCGCAGCACCATCATCACCTCGCTCGGGTAGTGCGCGTGGGCGTGGACCATGACCTCGCCCCGGATCACCGCCGCGAAGGCCTCGAGGCGCTCGTCGCGCTCCGGTGCCGGTCCCTCTCCGGCAGCGTGTGCTTCCTGCTGCCGCAAGTAGGCCTCGGCGCGGCGGAAGTACTCGTCGGCGGTGGCGTACCACCCCATCACCGTCTGCGGCGTCTCGCCGGGCCGCAGGTTGATCAGCGGCCGCACGGCCATCTTCAGGTCCACGAAGGGCTTGAGGATCATCTCCGGGCCCGGATTGCGCTTCAGCTTGAGCGCGACCGCCTGTCCGCTGGAGATGATGCCGCTGCCCGAGCGCGTGACCAGCGACGTGATGCCCCCGGAGAGCGCCACCTGGAGCATGGGATCCGCAAGGTCGAGATGTTCCACCGCCTTCCACTCGGCGGTCACCGGGCCGGGAATACGCGCGCGGCTGGAACGGTCGAGGGCGGCGTGCACGTGGGCGTCGATCAGGCCCGGGATCACCGTCTCCGCTTCGTACACCGCAACCTCGGCGGCAACGTCCAGGGATTCGCCGACCGCCTGGATGATCCCGTCCCGGATCAGGATCTCGCCGTCCTGGAGCGTCCCGCCGGTGACGGTGTGGACTGTCCGACCGCGAACGAGGACCATCTCGGACTGGGCGCTCGCCGTGCCGGCGCCAGCGACGGCGACCGCCAGGATCGCCGTGAACCACCGGCGTCCGCCCGTTCGGCTCGACGTTCGCCAGCTCATCTTCCTGCCCTCCCCGGGAGGTCCGGCCGGCCCGCCGAACCGGACGTCAGTAGACCCCCACGGTGGTGCCGCCGGCGAGCTGACCGAAGGGCCGGACGCCGCTGACCCCGTCCCAGGCGTAAGGTCCCCAGGGCGGCTCCCGTTCGCCCTCGTCGCGTTCGAGGAAGCCCGGGACGAAGAACTCGCGCGTCAGCGTCGTGAGTCGGACGCGGCCGGTTTCCCCGTAGTCCACCACGTCGCCGCTGTCGGGGTCGACGACCTCCAGCACGGCGCGGGGCATCGGCGGGTAGTAGGCGATCTTGTAGCCGTCCTCCGGAGTCGGCGGCCGCGCCGGGGCCAGCCCCATCAGGGTGTTGCCGTAGGTGGGTTGGAGGAATACCCCGTCCAGCAACTCCTCCACGGCGAATCGGGTCCACTGCGGGGTGAACTCGGTGCCCCCCGAGAAGATGCCCCGGATTCCGGTCTCCGCCAGCGTCCTCCCCTCGTCCTCGAGCCGCAGGCAGAGCGCCTCGAGCAGCTTCGGAGTCGTGAAGAGGCACCGGATGTCGTGGCCGGCCGAGAGCACGGTCAGCGCCTGGTCGATGACGTGCGCCTGGTAGGCGAGCAGATGCTCGGTCCAGCCCTTCCTGATCAACTTGATCACCCAGCGCGGGTCGAGATCCACCGAGAACGCGATGCCGCCTCGGAACTGGGCAAGATGTTCCACGGCGAGCCGCAGCCGGCGCGGCCCCGACGGCCCCAGCATGAGCCAGTTGGAATCCGGCGGAAAGTGCTCCTCGGACAGCACCGCGCTGAACAGCTCGTAGTCGATCCGAAAGTCGTCCACCGAGGTCCGGCTCTTCGGGATGCCGGTGGTTCCGCCGGTCTCGAAGACGTAGAGCGGCCGGTCCTGGTACGGCGCGGGAATCCAGCGGCGCACCGGCCCGCCCCGGAGCCACTCGTCCTCGAACGACGGAAACCGCTTCAGGTCGTCGAAGCCCTGCACGTCGGCCAGGGGATCGAAGTCGAGCCGTTTCCGGAAATCGAGCCAGAAGGAACATCCCGTTTCCTCGGAAAAGTGCCAGCGCACCATCTCGCGGACGTGCTCGTCGAGGTCGTGGCGCGCCGCCACGGCGGCTTCGGAGTCTTGCAGGTCGGTTTCCATTGTTCCTCTCTGTTCTGAATCGGCGTCAGGCGGCGATCGCGCGTGCGAAGGCCGCTTCGGCGTCTTCGGCCATCCGGTCGAGCGAGTGCTCTTCCCTCACGCGCCGGAAGCCGCGTTCCCCAACGCTGGCCCGCCGCTCCGGGTGCAGCACGAGCTGCGAGAGCGCCGCCGCGAAGTCGGCGGGTTCGCTGCTCTTCGCGAGCACGCCGCCTTCGGCCCGGTCCAGCAGGGCCGGATAGGCTCCCTGCTGGGGAACCACGACCGGTGTCCCCGCCATCATCGCCTCGATCGCCGGGATGCCCTTTGGCTCCGGAAACGTCGCGGGAATGCCGATCACGTCGGTCTCGCGCAGGAAACGGATCTTCTCCGCGTGGTCCGGCTCGCCCAGATACTCGAAGGAGACGGGGGACGGGTCCGCGGCGAACAGCCGCCGGATCTCCTCCAAATACCCCTTCCCGCTTCGGCTCATCCATCCGGCGGCCCGCACCCGGAGCGGCGGCGCTTCCGGTTGTCCGGCCAGTTGGAGCGCGGCGCGGGCCAGCCGGTCGAGTCCTTTCTCCGGCGCGATCCGGGAAAAGAAACCGATCGTCACTTCCCGCGCGCCGGTCGCGGCCTCTGCCGCCGGCGTGGATTTCGGGTTCAGGGGATACCCCTCGGGATCCACTCCCAGACGCACGAACGACACGCGCTCGTCGGGAATTCCCAGCGTGTCCGCCATGCCCCGGGCATGATGCTCGGTAACCCCCACGAAGTGGTGCGCGGCGCCGGCGGCCTCCCGCATGAGGCCGAGCGCCCGGTCGCGGTCCCCGGAGGGCAGCCGGGCAAGGAACAGGTCCTCACCGGAGAAGGTGACGACCACCGGGGCTCCGGTAGCCGCGGCCAGCGGACCCGCCAGCCCGAGGAGCAGCGAGTTGGGGAGCACCACCACGTCGGGGCCGGCGTCCCGCACGGACTCCGCGAGCGCCTCGACCGCCCGCCGGGCGGGTCCCCGATCCCCCTCGAGCGTGGTGACGGTGAGCGGCCCGAGTCTTGTCGGGTCGGTGGACGACGAAAACCGCTCGACCAGGCCGAGAAGCGCCGGCGAGTCCAGGATCCGGTCGAGCCCGGGCACCGCCCCGAAGAGCGGGGCCGCGTGCTGCAGGTACACCGAGATTCCGCCGAAGCGCACCCGGTTCTCCGAGACGCTCGTTTCGTCCGTCCGGCTGCGCTGGTAGAGGGGTACCAGGCGCACATCGTGCCCGCGGCCGGCGAGCGACCGGGCCAGCGCATTGTCGCGGATGCAGCTCCCGCAGAGCATCTCTCCCGCTCCGGCGGTGAAACTCAGAATGCGCACGCGTTCGGATGTTCTACGTCGGCCGGCGGACGCGAGTTCAGAACTCCGGCCAGCCGGTGACCGGGTTGCGCCAGATGCTGTAGTTCATGCCGCCCGAGTAGAGGTGGGGCGGCCAGTCGTCGGGTCCGGTCGCCTGCGACGGATAGAGGTGGTAGCGCATCCCCAGGGCGCCCCAGATACGGCGCCAGCGGTTCTGGAACTTCCTTGCCGGGGGATGCAGGTCGCGGGGATCGTCCACCTCGTACCTGAAATCGAAGATGCTCGGCGGACGGGGCCGCTCCTCTTCGTCCTCCGCCGGCGCCTGCGCCCAGGCCGCCGAGCCGAGGCAGAGTGCGGCGCCGGTCACGAAGAGCGTGGCGAAGCACCGCGGCCAGGCGGTGCGGCGGCGTTCCCGGCGCAACGGTCCGAACGTCCCTCAGTCCGACGCGCTCCCCTCCAGGAACGGCTCCATGGGCAACGACTGGGGACCGTTCTCGTCGCAGACCGCGTAGCTGGAGCGGGCGCTCGTGTACATCGAGACCCCGGCGTGCACGCCGGCCTTGTTGACCACGTAGAAGGACAGTCCGAAGGCCGGCAGGCCCCGGCTGTTCAGCAGCCGCTTCTCGACGGTGTTGTCCTTGACGCGGGAGAGCGCGGTCATCGCGGCGTCCTTGGGATGGGCGCCACGCCGCATCTCCTCGACGATGAGGAACGAGCAGAGCCCGTAGAGGTTGGCCTCGCCCCGTCCGGTGGAGCCCGCCGCACCCACGGCGTTGTCCACGTAGAGCCCCGCGCCCAGGATCGGCGAGTCGCCGACCCGCCCAGGGATCTTCCACGCCAGGCCGCTGGTGGTGGTGACCCCCGCCAGGTCCCCGTTCGCGTTCAAACCGTCGCAGTTGATGGTCCCGTAGTACTCCTCCTCGTCCATCAGTCCGTCCCGGACCATGGAGAGGCCAGCGGCGTGCCCAGCGGCGGCGCGCTTCTTGGGGTCGAGGTAGTGGCCGGGATCGATGCGGCGTTTCCATTCGAGCCACATCTCCCGGGACCGCGGAGTGTTCAGGTCGTCCTCGACCTTGAACCCCATGTTGCGGGCGAAGTGCTGGGCGCCCTTCCCCACCAGCAGGTGGTGATCGGTGACCTGGAGGACCTGGTAGGCGACGGACGCCGGGGTCCGAACGCCCTCGATCCCGGCCACCGCGCCAGCGCGCCGGTTGGGGCCGTGCATGCAGCACGAATCGAGCTGGACGACGCCGTCGGCGTTGGGGCGGCCTCCGAACCCGACGCTCGCATCCTCCGGATCGAGTTCGGTGATCTTCACTCCCTCGATGAGGCTCTCGAGGATGTCCTTCCCCTCGGTCATCATGCGGAACGCGCGTTCCACCACCACCTCGTCCCCGCCGTTCTTGTAGCGGTTCCCGTTCCCGGACGCGATCACCACGGGTTTCGGGCCGGATGACTGGACTGCCGGCGCTCCGGATGCCGCGGCGCCGAGCGCCGCCGCCCCCGCCGCCCCGGCCTGGACGAATTGCCGGCGGCTGAGGTTGCGGCCGGCCCACTGCGCTTTCTTCTTCATCGGTGTGCCCCTCTCCCGCCACTCGGATCCCGGCCTTCCGGCGGCGCGGGAACGCTTCTCCGAACGGGAGCCGAAGTTTATTCGACACCCACCGGGGCGGACCCGCGCCTTACCATCCCCGCCGTGCTGACCGAACCCACGCCCGCCGGGATCGAAGCGGCCCGCGCCGCCATTCCCCGGGAATTCCGGGAGACGCCCCTGTTTGAGTCCGCTCCGCTCGGCGCCGCCACCGGTTGCCGGGTCACCGTGAAGGTCGAATGCGTCAACCCGATCCGCAGCTTCAAGGCGCGCGGCGCCTGCTGGTTCGGCGCCCGGCGGGGGCCGGAGGCGGTCGCGCGGCTCCGCGGACTCCCGGCCGGAACGCCGGGATGGGTCACGGGGTCGGCCGGGAACTTCGGTCAGGGACTCGCCTGGGCCGCCCGGCGGTCGGGGATTCCGCTCACCGTGTTCTCGTCCCTCCACGCGAATCCCGACAAGGTCCGCGCCATGCGGAACCTCGGCGCCGAGGTCCGCCTTGTCGGAGAGGACTTCGACGCCGCCAAGGAAGCGGCCCTCGCCTACGCGCGGGAGAGCGGGGCCGCCTTCGTGGAGGATGGCCGGGAGCCCGAGATCACCGAGGGCGCCGGCACGATCGCGCTCGAGTGCGTGGAGGCGGGCTTTCGCGCCGACAGCGCGCTGATTCCGGTCGGCAACGGGGCGCTCATCGGAGGGTTGGGGCTCTTTCTGCGCCACGCCGCTCCGGAGGTGACGGTGGTCGGTGTGGTCGCGCGCGAAGCGCCCGTCATGCGCCGCGCTTTCCTGTCCGGAGACCCCTCTCCCGCCGAAGCCGCACCGGCCACGATCGCGGACGGGATCGCCGTCCGGGTCCCGGTGCCCGAAGCGCTGCCGGTCATGCGGCGCGTGGTGCACGAGGTGGTGGAAGTCGGGGAAGACGCCCTCCGGGAAGCCGTCCGCCTGCTCCACCGGACCCTGGGACTCCTGGTCGAACCCGCCGGCGCGGCGGGGATCGCGGCGCTCCTCGAGCACCCGGACCGATTCCGGGACCGGGAGATCCTCACCCCACTCTGCGGCGGCAACGCCGACCCCGCGCTGCTCCGCGACCTGGGCACATGACAGATTGTGCGGGCGTCGTGATGGCGCCGCCGGCTTGGAACGCCGGCTTCAGCCGGCACAGCCCGCCGCAGGCGGGCGGCGAAACGGACCTCATTGGCCGGGATGGCTCGGGTACGCGCGCCACTGCACCCGGGGTAGCGACGATCCGCCCGCGGCCCCGTGGGCCGCTGTGCCGGCTGAAGCCGACGCTCCAAGCTGTTTCCGCCTTTCTGATCACCGGCAGGGCGCGCAGGCGGACACGATCATGACCGTTTCGCTGCGCGAGCAGGTCCCCCTGCCCGGCCGCTCGCGCGTCACGGGAGACGGCGGGGCGGTGACCGCGATGACTTCGGGCGCGGCGCGCGCCGGCGGTGAGATCCTGGCTGCCGGCGGCAATGCGGCCGACGCGGCGGTGGCCGCGATGCTGGCGGCGGGAGTGGTGGAGCCGGCCATGAACGGCCTCGGCGGAACCGCCTACGCCGTGGTGTTCGAGCCGGAGAGCGGCCGGATCACCGCGCTCGACGGCAGCGCGCGGTGTCCGGTACGGGCCCACGAGGAGATGTTCGAGCCCCTCGAAGGGGTCGGCGGCGGACTCTACGGCTTTCCTCCGACCAAGGGAGATCATGCGGAGACGGGGGCGCTCAGCGTGCTGGCGCCGACGGCCCCGGCCACCCTCGTCGAACTTCACCGCCGGTTCGGCCAGCTCCCGTTTGCCGCCGTGGTCGAACCCGCCCTGCGCCTCGCGGAGGAGGGGTTCGTTCCGGACTGGGTCTTTTGTGTGCACGTCGCCGCGGGCTACCGGCGGCTCCGGCTCTCGCCGGCGGCGTTCGCGCTCTACACACGGGGCGACAGCCTTCCCTTCGTGCCCACGGGTGAGGAGGATCGCCTCCGAAACCCGGCGCTCGCCGCCTCGCTGCGGGTGCTCGCGGAGGAAGGCCCCGAGCCCTTCTACCGGGGACCCATCGCCCGCCGGCTGCTCGACGCGGTGAACGAGGCGGGCGGCATCCTCTCCGAATCCGACCTCGCGGCGGCCACTGTACGAGAAGTTCCGCCGCTGGACTTTGGGTTCCGCGACCTGGCGGTGGCGACACTGCCGGACAACTCCGGCGGACCCACGCTGGCGGCAGCGCTCTCGCACCTGGACGCCTTCGCGCCGGCGGGCCCTCCCGGTGGGGACGTCGCCGAGGAGATCCGTCATCTCCACCTGGTCGCGGAATCACTGCGGCTCGCGTTTCGGGACCGCTTCGCGCACCTGGGCGACCCGGAGAGCGTGCCGGTCCCGCTTCCGGGCCTGCTCGACCCCGACTACCTTCGCGAGCGGCGCCGCGGAGTCACCCCGGACGGCCCCCGCCTCGATACCCCATTGGAGCCTCCGCCGCCCGGGTTGAAGGACGCGGTAGCTCCCACACGGTCCGGCGCGCCGACCTCGGACTGCACGACGCAGGTCAACGCGATGGATGCGGACGGCATGGCGATCTCGCTCACCGGGACGCTCGGCGGCCGCTTCGGATCCGCGTTCGCCGTCCCCGGGCTCGGGTATCCCCTGAACAACGGCATGATGTGGTTCGATCCGCGGCCCGGCCGCCGGATCTCGCCCGCCCCGGGCCGGCGCGCGCTGCACGCGGCAGCGCCGGCGATCCTGCTGCGGGACGGGGTTCCCTGGGTGGTGGTTGGATCGCCGGGAGGACGCCGCCTCATCTCCGCGGTGGTGATGGGGGTGGCGCGTCTCGTGGACCGCGAGACGTCCATCCAGGAGGCGGTGGGCGGCCCCGGATTCCACGCCGACGTGGGTCCCCTCACCCTCGATGAGCGGACGCCGGACTGCGGGAGCGTCGCCCGCGGCCTTGAAGGACGCGGCCACCAGGTGCTCGTCCGCCGGGAAACGGCCCTCACCGGCCATTTCGGGCGGGCGAGCGGCATCCGGGCTACCGCCACCCCGGGCGGGATTCGGTTCGAACCGGGGGTGGATCCGGTCCGGGCCGGCACGGGAGTGGCCGTGCAGGCGGACTGAAGTTGAAACTCGATTTCAGAATATAGACTTCCGCGCGCCTGGCGCCCTGCCCGGCTTTGCTTCTTCCCCGGCTGGGTCTCTCCCGCCTCACCCCACGGAGTCTTCTGTTGCAGTTCCCCGTCCGCCCGTCCGCCACCCTGCCTCTTCTCGCCGGCCTGCTGCTCGCTGCCGGTGTCGCGACCACGGCCTGTGACGACGGCGATTCCACCCCGGTGGCGCCGGCCCCGGCGCCCGCACCCGCTCCGGCGCCCACGCCTCCCCCACCGCCACCAGAGCCGGAGACCGCCACCTACACCTTCGATCAACCTGTGGCCCAATTGGGGCCGCGGGTCCCGGGTTCGCTCCCCGACGGCGTGGACTTCGCGTTTCCCCTCGCGATGATTGCGCACCCACGGGACGCCGCCCCGTGGATGTTGGGAGAGACCGCTTCCGACGGCCTGAAGTTGCTCGCGGAGACGGGAGCGTCGGCAGCGCTCGTTGCCGAGGCGGAAGCCGCCGGGATGGAGGTGATCGCCACGAACCTGGGCGAGTTCCTGCAGATCTTCCTCAGCCCGGATCCTTCGATCGAGATGCATCTGGAGCGGCCCTGCCTCAGCTACGCCCAGGCGATCGCTCCGAGTTCGGACTGGTTCATCGGGCTCAGTAACGCCTGCGCCACCGACGAGGACGGCCGCTGGCTCGACGGCATGAGCGTCGACGTGATCGCCCATGACGCGGGCACCGCCGAGGGCGATGACTTCATGGTCAAGTCGGCAGAGACCGAGCCCCGCGAGCCCATCGCCGTCCTCGACGCCCCGCCCTATCTCGCGGCACCCGCAGTCGCCTACCCGCTGACCGCGACGCGCAAGGAGGAATAGGCCGGCTCCGGGAGGAGGTTCTTGCCCTTTTCTCGCGCCCGAGCGCGCGGCGATGCGGTACGATTCGTTTTGAACGTAGTGGAATCGTTACGGGAAACGATCCCTTCGCGGCCCAAAGGAGGATCCGCCATGAAGACACGCAACATCTGGATGGGAATCGCGCTGCTGCTCAGCGTGCTCCTCCTGGCGACCTGCGGAGGGGACTCCGGAACCACCCCGGCGCCCGCACCGGCTCCCCCGCCCGCTCCGGCCCCGGCGCCCGCGCCGGCCCCGACTCCGGAACCGGAGCCGGCTCCGGAAATGGCCACCTACACGTTCGGGCCCGATTCAATCAAGGCGAACTATGCGAGCCCCGGTTCGCTCCTGATCGTGCTCGGGGCCCAACCCTACCCGGAGGGGGCGTCGGCCTCGGAGGAAGTCGCGTTCGTCGCCCATCCCCTGGGCGAAGTGCTCTGGGAAGAGGGCGGCATGGCCTCCGAGGGTCTCGAGCACCTGGCGTATGACGGCCACGCGCACGACCTGACGGACGAGGCCACGGCGATGGGCTGGATGATTCTGGCGGAGGGCTTCAGCGGGGTCCAGACACTTCTGACGGCTGGGGCAATCGAGCTGAGTTCGGAGTTTCCCTGCCTCAGCTATGCCCAGAGACTCGACCCGAGCCCGGACTGGATCATCGGCTTCAATGTCTGCGCGATGGACGAAGACGGCAACTGGCTGGAAATGATCACGGTCCGGGCCGAGATGTATGACGCCGGGGTCCGGGATGGCGAGCCCTACATGGCGGCCACCGGTACGTCGGATCCCCAGGAGCCCATCACCAGGGTCATGACACCGCCCTGGGACACGGAAGCGATCCTGGAGATCACAGGCACACTCGCGCAGTAGGCTTCTCGTCCGCGCTCGCCTGAGGCCGGAGCGCGGCCCGCGCTCCGGCCCTCTCCCTCAGGCCGACCGCCTTGGGGGCCTGAGTCCACCCGGGTTCCGGTTTCTCCGCCGCCATGCCTGAACGCCGCCCGGTACCCGCCGCGGAGAGCGACGCGGCGCGGCCGCACGACCTCCCCCGGGTCGTCATCGTGGGATCCGGGCAGACCGGGCGGGAACTCGCGCGCCAGCTCGCCGGCGAGCGCCGGGTTGTGGTCCTCGACACCGACCCGCAGAAGCTGGAACGCCTGCGCGAGGACGCGCCGCACCAATCGTTCGAGACGCTCCTCCGCGACGGGACCAGCGCCCTCGCGCTCCGTGACGCCGCCGGCGACGGGGCCGAGTGGGTGATCGCCGCCACCGATCAGGACGACGTCAACATCGAGGTCTGCCGGGTGGCGGGCGAACTGGACCCCCGCCCGTCCACCATCGGCACCCTCCGGGAGTCGCACCGGACCGGCATGCTGCGCGCGACCGGCGCCGAGAGCATCGCCCGGCCGGACGTCATCGCAAACCAGATCCGGAACCGGATCGAGCGCTCGCACCAGGTGGCGACCAGCCTCGGCCTCGGCCGCGGCGAGATCCGGGAGATCCAGGTGCTGCCGACCTCTCCGGCGGTGAACGTGAAGCTCCGCGACCTCGGCGCCCGGAAGTGGCTCGTCGCCGGGATCTACCGGGGAGACCGCTTCGTCGTCCCCGACGGCGACGCGGTGATCGAAGCGGGAGACCGCCTCCTGATCACCGGCGAGCCGGAGGTGGCTCCCGGCGCCGCGGAGTTCTTGCGGGAAGGGAAATCCCTCTTCCCGTTGCAGTTCGGCAGCCACATCGTGGTGTTCGCCGAGCGGGAGCTCCCCGAAGTCGCGTGGCGGGAAGCGGAATACCTGTTCCGCACCTCTCGGGCGCGCCGTTTTCGGATCGTGGCGCCCGAGGGAGTGGAGCCGCCCGGCGACTTCGGGGTTCCGGCGGACCGCCTCGCCCGCATCGTGCCCGGCGACGACCCCTTCGCCGTGGCGCGGCCCGATGCCGGCTGCGTGGTGATCGACCACGGAGAGCCGTCGTTCCTGGCGCGCATCGGCCTCAACGCGGCGCGTTTCCTTTCCACCATGGCGCGATTCTCCTGCCCGGTGCTGATCCCCGGCGCCAGCTTTCCGTGGGAGCGCCTGGTGATTCCGGTCACCGACGTGGAGGGCACGCTGCGCGCCGCGGACACCGCGATCGGCCTCTCGCGGCAGTTCGGCATTCCCCTGGCCGCCGTGGTCGTGACCCCGCCGTCCTTCATCGGCCGGGGACTCGAAAGCGGGGCGGACGTGGCCTCGGTGCTCGCCGCCATCGAACGGATGGCGGACCTTTACCGGGTGCGGGTTCCCATCATCCGCGCCGAGGGGAATCCGCCACGGCAACTTGCCCGCCTGACCGGTCCCCGGGATCTCCTCATCCTGGGATACGACCAGGGACACGCCGGCTCTTTCTTCCGGCCGGACCCCGCAGTCCACATGATGATCCGGGCGCGAGCCTCGGTCCTCGCTCTACCGATCCCGGCGCACCACTAATCTGGGCGTCGCGCGCGATGGCGCGGCGGCAGTTCCACGCCGCGCCGTGCGCTGCGCTCCCGCGCAGCGCGTGCCGGCTGAAGCCGGCGTTCCAAGCCTTCGCGTCCTCCGGGCTGACCGGCTATGCGCCATTCCGCTGCGCTTGAAGCCGGCGTCCCGAGGCCGGCGACCCTGGCTGGATCAGTGCCGGTGTATCCGGCGCTCTCCCGACGCGTTCGCGCCGCCGATGGGCGAACCCTGGGGGCGCTCCGGCCGGCTAGCGTTCGGGTCGAGGCTCTCGTCGCGGTCGGCGAAGCGGCGGATGTCGGCGACGGCGAGAGTCTCGTGCGGCGTCGCGTCGCCCATGTCGGCAAGCGTGCCGCCCAGCGCCATCAGCCGATCCTCGATGATCGCCCGCACCCGCGCCGGGTTGTCGGGGTTCATGGCCTCCCGCATCATGCCGTTCAGGACGCTGCGTTCCGCGGCGTCCTGCACCATGCGGCGGTAGCTGTCATCCGGCTCCGCGTTGCCCCAGGTCTTCTCCACCAGCCGGTCGAGGACCTCCGCGAGCCCCGGCTGGTCCGGATCCATCGCGTGGTTGTTCACCAGACGCGCCATCCGCTCCGGGTGGAGCAGGAGCTCCACGGTGTAGTCGGCCGAGGTGTCCGCCGCGGCCAGCGGGTCGAAGACGAGCCCGGTGTGCCCGTCGAACCCCTCTCCGCCCGATTCCCGGTAGGCCGGGGGTGGAATCAACTCCACGATCCGCTCCGGCAGCGCCAGGAAGTCCGTCTCCAGCGTGCGGAGGACCATCTCCAGCGCCTCCCGCTGGCGCTCGCCCGGGACGGGTGCGACGGGCCGCTGCCCGTCTCCCCGCACCGCGTAGTAGTACTCCTGGCCGCCGACGGTGTTCAGCGCCGCCTTCATCTGGAAGCGGTGGTGCAGGTAGAGCGGCACCAGCACCGGCTCCAGCAGCGACATGGGTTCGCCGGTCCGGATCACGTTCTCCCCGAAGGCGTCGAGGCCGGCCTGCCGGATCTCGATCTCGCGTCCCAGGTGCCGGACCAGGTCCTGGCCGTTGTCCCAGACCGAGGCCAGCGGATGCGCGCCGGCCCCGATGTAGTTATCGGTGTGGGCCATGAACCGGGTCTCGGACATCAGCCCTTCCTGCATGATCGCGTCGAGCCGCGCCGCGGTCTCTTCCGGCGGAAAGTGGCCGTAGGCCCAGCGGACCGAGAGGATGTCGTAGGAGCCGATCCCGACCCCGTAGGCGTCATCCAGCTTCACCACCCCGTCCTCGAGCACCGCGAGCGGCGCGGGGTAATCCATGACGCTCGCCCGGCCGCCGTAGGTGGACGCCATGTAGTTGTGCGGGAATCCGATGGCATGTCCCACCTCGTGAGCGGAGAGCTGCGCCACCCGCGCGAGGGCCAGGTCCACCGGGGTGGCGCCCTCGCCCACCTGCGCGAGGTAGGAAAAGCCCGGCGCCGCCGAGAGCCCGCAGGAGTGCGGCCCGTCGGGGTCCGGCGGCAGGCCGACCGGCAGCGCGCCGGAGGCCGCGTCGAACGGCGCCACCATGCCCACCCCGAGCAGGTGGTCCTGCCGCAGCCGCAGGCTGCCCAGGTTCACGTTGCCCTTGATGATCTCGCCGGTCCGGGGGTCCCGGACTCCCCCGCCGTAGGACCAGCCGCGGGTGCGGCGATGAGTCCAGTGGATCATGTTGTAGCGGATGTCCTGGGCGTCGGCGCCCTCCGGTAGCCGCTCGACCTGGAACGCGTCGATGAACCCGGCGGCCTCGAACGCCTCGTTCCACCAGCGCGCCCCCTCGATCAGCGCTGTCCGCACCGGCTCGGGAACCCCGCGGTCGAGGTAGTAGACGATCGGTTCCACGACTTCCGAACGCTCCGCGGAGGGGTCCACCTTGTGGAGCCGGTGGCGGGAGGCCAGCCTCACGGTCATCGGCTGATCGATCGGGGTCGCGTAGTCCATGAAGGTCGGGCCGCCCACCCCGATCCGCGGATCGGCCACCCGGATCTCGAATCCCGGCCCGGGCAGGCGGACAAGCGAGTGGTGGTGCCGGAGCGTGACCGCGTCCCCGCTGCTGGCAACCCCCGAGACGAGCCCACCCGGGTTGTCGCTCGTGAAGGTCAGCATGGTCTCGACTTCGGTGTTGTCGGGGAAGCCCTTGGTGTTCTCGAGGTGGAAGACGCTGCGGCTCCGGTCGAGCCGGAAGGTCCCCTGCCCGGCGCGGGCGATCCGCGCCGCCGAGCCGTGGGCGTCGCGCAGGAAGAAGTCGGTCATGTCCACCAGAACCCGCTCGCCGGTTTGCGCCGCGATCTCGAACCCCCAGTGCACCGAAGGGGCGAACGCGTCGCGGACCGCCCGCACCTCGTCCGGGTTGTCGCTGACCGCCCGGTAGCTGTAGTTCGGCTCCATCAGCAGGATGCGCGGGCCGACGCGGATGGGCATGAGCACCGCGCGCCGGCTGATCTGCCCGCGGTCGAGGCCGATCGGGTTGCTGCCGAGGCCGGAAGCCGCGGAGACCGAGTACATGAACTCTTCCTCCATCTCGGCGAACTCCGCGAACAGGTGTCCGGTGCGTTCGTCCCAGTAGAGGGGCACGAACCCGGAGATCGCGGTCATCCCGGCCGTCTTTTCCTCGATCGTGGGAGGCGCGTCCTGCGCCAGCGCCGGCGCGCCCAGGAGCGCGGCGGCCAACAGCAGGAGGCCCGTCCGGAGCAGGAGGCGGGACGGAAGCATCGTCGTCATCATGGGGCTCAACCTTTGCGGAAAGAGAAGGCGTGGCCCCGAATCATGCCGGAAACTCCCGGAGCGCGGCAATGAGGCGCGCGCCAGCGGACTGCCCGCGCCGCACTCCGGGTCGGGGAACCCGGAGTGGACGGGCCGGAAATCAGCGCGACCGGCGCAGGAAGTCGAGGAATTCGCTGTCGCTCCCGATGACCAGGGTGACCCCCTCGTCGAGAGCGTTTCGGTAGGTCTCGAGCGACTTCATGAAACGGTAGAAGTCGGCGTCCCGCTGGTAGGCCCGCGCGTAGATCGCCGACGCCTCGGCGTCGGCCCGGCCGCGGACTTCCTCGGCCTGGCGGAACGCCTCCGACTCGATGGTCTTGAGTTCCCGCTCGCGTTGGCCACGGACCTCGGCGGCGCGTCCCTGACCCTCGGAGCGGCTCCGCTCGGCGATCCGCTGGCGCTCCGAGATCATCCGCTCGTAGACCTTGGCGCGCACTTCCTCGACGTAGTTGACGCGCTTGATCCGGACGTCCACCAGTTCGATGCCGAAACTCGGCGTGACCTCCGAGGCCTTCTCCAGGATGCTCCGGGTGATCGCGTTCCGTCCGAACTCGATGTCCCGGACCGCCTCCTCGTTGGCGAACGAGACGAGATCCTCGGTGATCTCGAAGTCGCGGTTGGTGATCCGCACGATCTCGATGAGGTCGTAGCTCGCCACCGCGTTCCGCGTCTCGCCGTCGATGATGTCGTCGAGCCGGCTCTGAGCGCCGCGCTCGTCGCGGACCGATTGGAAGAACAGCAGCGGATCGGCAATCCGCCAGCGCGCGTAGGTGTCCACCCAGATGAACTTCTTGTCCCGGGTGGTGATCTGGTTGGCGTCCCCGTCCCAGGGCAGCCAGCGCTGGTCGAAGCGCGTGACCACGTGGATGAAGGGGAGTTTGAAATGGAGCCCCGGCTCGGCTACCGCGCCACCGATGGGTTGCCCGAATTGGGTGATGATGGCCTGTTCCGTCTCGCGGATCGTGTAGGTCGCAGAAAAGAGGAGGACGAGACCAAGCAGCGTCCCCGCGACCGGAAGCGCGCGTTTCACTTCGATTCCTCCCTTTCGGGCTGTTGAGCGGACCCGGGGTCTCCAGGATTCGCAGAGGGCTGCCGCTGCCCGTTGAGGTTGAGCAGGGGCAGGATGTTCGCCCCGCTCTCGTCGAGGATCACCTTCTGGCCGAGCTTCGGCATGACCTCGGACAGGGTCTCCAGATACATCCGCGAACGGGTGACCCGGGGCGCGTTCCGATACTCGGCGTACACCGCCTCGAAGCGCGCCGCCTCGCCGCGGGCCCGGTTGACCCGTTCCGCGGCATAGCCCTCGGCTTCCTGGATGACGCGCTCCGCGTCGCCGCGGGCGCGCGGGATCGCCTGGTTGTATTCGGCGAGCGCTTCGTTCGTGAGCCGCTCCTTCTCCTGGATCGCCTCGTTCACTTCGTTGAAGGAAGGCTTGACCGAATCCGGCGGGTTCACGTCCTGAAGAACGAGCTGCTGGACGCTGATGCCGGTCTCGTAGCGGTCGTTCATCTCCTGGAGCAGATCCTTCGCGCGGGCGGCGATCCGTTCCCGGCCCACGGTCAGCACCTCGTCCACGCTGTGATCTCCGACCACGTCGCGCATGGCCGCCTCGCTCATGTCGCGGAACGTCGAGCGGATCTCCCGGACATTGAAGAGGTAGGCGCGCGGGTCCTGGACCTTGTACTGCACGATCCACTCGACCACGGCCACGTTGAGGTCGCCGGTGAGCATCAGCGACTCCTCGAGAAACTGCCGCTGGTCGTAGGTGGTGCGGACACCCGCTTCGACCGTCCGGAACCCGAACTCTTCCTTGAGTTGCCGCTCCACCGGAACCTTGGTGACGGTCTCGAGGAAGGGCAGGAGGAAATGGAGTCCCGGATCCGTTACCCGGGCGTAGCGCCCGAAACGGGTCACGACCCCGGCTTCGTCGGGCTGGATCGAATAGACCGACGTGAAGAAGAGGACCACGACGCCCAGTCCGACCGCGACGCGCAGCGCCATCCGCCGGGCGTTCCCGCCGAAACGCCTCAGCAAGCCTTCAAGATCCGGTAGCCCGGGTTGTTCCCCGCCGAGCCCCGACCAGGGCCCGTTGCCTCCGGGACTGTCATATAACGCCATTCGCATGCGCCTCCCGTAACGGGGTGATCGTAGCGCGCGCCCCGGTGGCTACCATGCTCCGGATGCGGAACCCTGCGATCTCTCTCGGACTCCTGATCCTCCTCTCCGGGGCCTGCGCCACTCCACCGGGGTCGACCGGCTCCGACAACACCGCGCCGGAGGAGCGTCAGGCGGTGACGCCGGCGGAGGCGGCGCGCATCGAGGCGGCCATCCGCGCGCTCATGGAAGCGCAGGCTGGCGCCTGGAACGAGGGAGATCTCGTGCGGTTCGTGGCGGACTATCTCGACGCTCCCCGGATGCGGTTCGTCTCGGGAGGGAGCGTCCGCTACGGCTCCGACCACGTGCTCGACCGCTACCGCCGGACCTACCCGGACCGGGCGGCGATGGGGGTGCTGACCTTCACCGACCTCGACGTGCGGGTGCTGTCCGACGAGTACGTCTTCGTGTTCGGCCGCTACAACCTCGAGCGCGAAAGCGACGCCCCCACGGGTCTCTTCACGCTCCTCTTCGAGCGGACCGGGGACGGCTGGAAGATCTCGCACGACCACACGTCGTCGGGCTGAGGGGTCCTGCGCGGGTGCGCCGGCGACGGACCGCCGGCGTACCCGCGGTGATACAACCCACCCCATGTCGCCGCGGCTCCTCTCCTTCGCTCTTCTGATCGCCGCCCTGACGCTGCCGGCAGCGGGGCTGGCCCAAACCGGCGAACCTCCGGGACGGGACCTCCGGATGTACGACCTCATCGACGCGGTCTCGGCAGAGCGCATCGAGTCCGACATCCGCACCCTGGTGAGCTTCGGCACGCGGCACACGCTCTCCGAGACCGAGAGCGAGACCCGGGGGATCGGCGCCGCCCGGCGCTGGATCCACGCGGAGTTCACCCGGATCTCGGATGCCTGCGGCGGTTGTCTCGAAGTCTCCTACCAGCGGAACGTGGTGCCGGGGCGGGAGGGGAGCCGCATTCCGGTGGACACCGAGGTCGTGAACGTCCTCGCAACCCTGCGGGGCGCGAGCGAGCCGAACCGCATCGTCATCATGTCGGGGGACATCGACAGCCGGGTCTCCGACGCGAACAATTTCACCGACGACTCGCCGGGCGCGAACGACAACGCGAGCGGCATGGCGGGCGCCATCGAGGCCGCCCGGGTGCTGAGCCGGCACGCCGGTTCCTTTCCCGCCACCATCATCCTGGCCGGCCTGTCCGGCGAGGAGCAGGGGCTCTACGGCGGCCGGCACATGGCGAGCGTGGCCGTGGAAGAGGACTGGGACATCGAGGCTGTTCTCAACAACGACATGATCGGAAACATCGAAGGGGTGGACGGGGTCATCCGCAACGACGTATTCCGGGTGTTCTCGGAACCGACCCCGGTGACCGAGACCGAGGAGGCGCGACGGCGGCGGCGCGTCACCGGCGGCGAGGTGGACGGCGTCTCCCGGCAGCTCGCGCGCTACGTGGCGCGGATGGCCGACCTGTACATTCCCAATCTCGAGGCCAGGATGATCTACCGCCTCGACCGCTTCGGGCGAGGCGGGCACCACCGCCCGTTCAACGACGCGGGGTTCCCGGGCGTCCGCATCATGGAGACCCACGAGAACTACCGGCGCCAGCACCAGGACCTCCGCGTGGAGGACGGGATCGAGTACGGCGACGTGATCGAGGGAGTGAACTTCGACTACGCGGCGAAGCTGACCGGGGTGAACGTGATCACCCTCGCCGGGCTCGCCTGGGCGCCGGCCCCGCCCACCGGGGTCGGGATCGCCGGGGCGGTGCGGGCGTCCGCCGTCCTGTCATGGGATCCGGTGGCTTCGGAAGACCTCGCGGGGTATCGGGTCTACTGGCGGGACACCATTGCGCCCCAGTGGGAGCACTCGCGGTTCGTGGGGGACATCACCGAGTACACGTTCGAGAACCTGGTGATCGACAACTACCTGTTCGGCGTGGCGTCGGTGGGGACGGACGGGAACGAGAGCGTCGTGGTGTTTCCGACGGCACGGCGGTAGCGGAGGGCGTGCGTAGGCCGGAGGGGCGGATGGAGTAGCGCCGTG
>VXNL01000035.1 GCA_009840635.1 Acidobacteriota bacterium
GACTTCGAGGGCACTCTTTGGAACGCACCGGAACAGGCAAAGTGCGGTGCTCCGCACCGCGCACGTCGTAACGCTGATCGCTCTCACGACGCGTACGGCTTGGAACTTCAACTCCGGAGCCAAGTGAATCCGGGCATGTGTCTATTTCGGAGCCGGAAGACCCAGCATGTGTCTATTTGGAAGCCGGCTGGGCCCGGGCATGTGTCTATTTCGGGTCCGGACGGCCAAGCATGTGTCTATTTGGAAGCCGGCTGAATCCGGGCATGTGTCTATTTCGGAGCCGGAAAGCCAGGCATGTGTCTATTTGGAAACCGGCTGGGCCCGAGCATGTGTCTATTTCGGGTCCGGAAGACCTGACGAGCGACTCAGCGGAGGTAGGGAATGGTGATCGGGCCGTGCGGGAGCACGGCGAGGCGCGCCCCCTCCCCCGCGGCCCCGAGCGCCTCCCGGCAGGCGAGCGACAGGTCCGCGACCGGCTCGAGGTGCGCGGCCCGCACCGTCTCCTCGGCGAGCGACGAATGGAGTCCGACGCTGGCGCGCTCGAGGATGCGGCAGTGGACCTGGATCTGCCAGTCGTCGGGACGGCGCACCGGGGCGGCGGCGAGCGTGGCCCGGACCTCGGCCAGGGTGCCGCCCGCCCGGAGCGCCCGGGCATAGGCCCCTTCGTCCGGAATGCCGTCCCGGCACTCGGCGGCGCAGAGGATCGCCCCGCCGGTCCCGACGATCCGTTCCGCGGCGGACATCCCCTTGACGGCCTGGTAGAGGTTCTGGTCGAGGGGGTAGCCGGAATTCGTGGCCACCACGACCTCGAACGGCTGATCCACCGGACACATCGCTTCCTCGTGGGAGCGGACACACGCAAGGGCGTGCTCGTCGAGCAGGTCGCCGCCGAAGACCCCGGTGATCCGCTTGTCTCCGTCGAGCAGCACGTCGAGCCCGAAGTCCACGTCCACCTGACGGGCGATCGCCCGCACGTCGTCGTGGACGGGATTGCCCTCGGTGATCCCGAAGACCGCGCTCGGGTGCCCGATGCGCGCCTCGTCGTGGAGCACCAGGATCGTCTCCATGCCGGCGAGCCCCGGCGCCACCATCTTCGGCCCGCCGGAGAAGCCGGCGAAGAAGTGCGGCTCGACGAATCCGGTGGTGATGCGGACGTCGGCTTCGAGGAAGCGGCGGTTGAGCAGCACCGGAACGCCGTGTTCCGTGTCCGGCAGCCGGACGAGCTCGGATGCGTCCCCACAGCGGTGGTTCACGACCTCGCACGCCGCGAGCAGCTCGCGTCCGAACATGGCCTCGAGCTCGGCCGGGGTCGCGGGCCGGTGGGTTCCGGTGGCAACGAGCAGCGTCACCCGTTCGGGAGGGGTCGGAATCTCTTCCAGAATGGCCCGCAGCATGGGCACCCGGGGCTGGGCGCGGGTGGGATCGCACACCGAGATGGCCACCGTGGCGCCCTCGGGGACGCGCTCCGCCAGCGGCGGACCGGCGTCCGGCGCCCGGAGCGCCCGCACGATCGCCTCCTCTTCCGACGTGACCGGCGCGGGGAAGCGGGGGCGGATGACGGTCGTTCGTTCTTCGGCGGCGGGTGGGAGCGCGAGGTCGAGCCCGGTCTCTCCGTAGTCGAGTGGGATCCGCACGGCTTCCGCGTATTCTCGCCGGATGCGTCTTTACCGCTACGCCACTCCCTCAGGCGCGGAGGCCGGGGTACTGATCGGAGGCCGGCTGCTGCCGATCCGGGCGCTAGCCCCCGAGCTCGCCCCGGCCGACCCCGGGGACCTCGACGAGGTCGTCCAGAGCGGCCGTCTCCCGGCGCTTGCCGTAGCGGCCGCCGGGACGGACGCGTCCGGCGGACTCCCGCTGGACGACGCGGAGCTGCTGGCTCCCCTGGTGCGTCCTCCCAAGATCTGGTGCATCGGACTCAACTACCGCGCCCACGCCGCCGACCTCGACGCGAAGACCACACAAACGCCCGTCGGGTTCATGCGGCCGAACGCCTCCATCATCGGCCCGGGCGACACGGTCCGCCTGCCCCGGGCCTCGCAGCGGGTCACCGGGGAGGGCGAACTGGTGATCGTGCTGGGCCGGTCGGGCCAGGACATCGCGCCCGAAGACGCGTGGTCGGCGGTAGGCGCCTGCACGCTGGCGGTGGACATGACCGCCGAGGACATCCTCCGGCAGAACGCGCGGTTCCTCACCCGCGCGAAGAGCTTCGACACCTTCCTGAGCCTCGGCCCCTGCCTCGTCACTCCCGACGAGGTGGCGACCCGCGAATCGCTCCCGGCGGTGCGGACATCGACGCTGCTGAACGGCGAGCGTGCCCGGAGCGCCCCCGTCGAGGCGATGACGCACCCGCCGGAGAAGCTCATCTCCTTCTTCTCGGAGGACATGACCTGGAAGGCGGGCGACATCCTGCTGACCGGAACGCCGGGGGCGATGGTCATCGAGGACGGCGACACCGTGGGGGCGGAGGTGGAGGCGATCGGGCGGCTGGAGAACCCGGTCCGGCGCCTTGGGTAGCAACGCGCTCCGGCGATGCGTCGCCGGCTGATCTGGAATCTGATTCCAGATCAGCCGATGCCGGAGTCAGGACTTCGGTTGCGGGAAATGGCGTACTCGCCGCAATAGGTCGTCGGACGGAGCGCCGGACCCCGCTGCCGGCCAGCCGACCAGGTCGGGTCGGGCACCGAACAGCACGATGGTGAAACCGTCTCGCGGGGGGCCGGGTCGCTGGCCACCCTCGACGCGGAATCCATGGGCCCCTCCCGGCACGAGCGCTGCCGACGGGGCCGTGAGACCAGGCGCTCCGGCTCCGCGGAGGCGGTTCGCCTCACGCTGACAAGCGGTCCAGCTTGCGCGGCCCCCGGTCAGGACACGGTTGGACAGTCGGGGACTCGCTGCCGGAGGGGCCTCGATCTGCACCGCCCAGAGTGCCCGTCGGACATGGGGGATGTCCGCGGGGTCGGTGATCTCTTCGTGGCGGAGGAACTCCGCCCAGGCGCCGTCGGGAGTATCGGAAAAACAGTGGGTCAACTGTCCAGGAAGATTCCAGCGTCCCGCCGCCGGCGAAGCCGTTTCGCGCAGGAACGGGAATCGGGGATCGGCGTGCCGGAACGCGATCATGTGGCGGGAGAGAAGCCGAGCGCCCCCGCGAGTTCCCGTACGCGCTCCGGGCCATCGTCCTCCGCCGACCAATCACCGGTCAGCACCTCCGCCGGAGTCTTTCCTCCGAGCGCGGAGCGCCTCCGGTCAAACCATCGCCGGACCCCGATCTCGTTGTAGGCCCCCGCAAGGTCCCCGGCCACCAGAGCGAGGAAGTGGAGCCGGCCGGCGACCACGTCCGGCGTCTTTCGCGCCCCCGACAGGTAGCGGCGAGCACTGGAAAGGGAGATCCCCAGCAGGCGGGACAACAGATCGAGGCCCAGGGATCGCGAGAGCGCCGGCCACTCCGTGCGTGGCACGGGAGAGCCGACAAGGGCTTCGTGAAGGGCCCGGAGCCATCCGGCAGTCTCGGCCGGGTCCGAGCCGGCCGGACGTTGGACCAGGCGGGCGATCCCGGCCTCGGCCAAACGGGCCTCCAGCGCATCCATGGCCCCGCTGTCGAGCCGGCCTACCGCGGAGGAACAGAGCCCCATCGCTTCTGCCCGGCTCAGGGCCGAGGCCGCCAGGGGCGCGACCCGAGGGTCGTCGTACGGACTCGCTACGGACTGGATATGGACCTTATTCATAGTCCGTATTGTATCCGATCCTTCTCCGGCACGTTACGAACGGTTGGCAAGCCCTTGAGAGCAAGTGGTCTTACGACGTGCGCGGCGCGCCAGTTCTCCCGGTGGGGGGGCGCCGCGCGTGCCGGCTGAAGCCGGCGTTCCAAGCCGTACGGGCCGTACGGGTGAGCAGCGTGGTGCCCTTTGCGGCCCTGCGGGCCGCAGTCGGACGGTTCCAAGGGGTTCCTTCGAGTGCCATGACGTTCCCCTAATCGGTCCATTATTCAACGGCTTACAGTGCTATACTGTTCCCTCGCAGAACGTCATGACCTCCCACATTCCCGCCCGGTTTGTGCCGCCCAGCCGCCGCTCCAAGAGCTCGATTCCATGACCGAACGACCCTATCGCCTCTCGGTGAGATTCGTCGAGACCATCCGGGAACCCGGATGGTACGGCGACGGCCGCGGCTCCGGCGGTCTGTCCCTCAGAGTCAAGCGCACCAAGCGCGGAGACCTCGCCAAGTCGTGGGGACAACGGATCACCGTGGACGGACGGCCCCGCAACCTCGGACTCGGCTCCTGGCCCCACGTCAGCCTCGCCGAGGCCCGCCAGAAGTGCGTCCTCA
>VXNL01000049.1 GCA_009840635.1 Acidobacteriota bacterium
TCGGAATACACCCGGTATTCCTCCCTCACGCGCCTTGTCAGCCGGGCGCCTCGCCGCTCTCGGTGCTCACGCCAGTTCCACCACAGGCTGTTACGCGCCTTGTCAGCCGGACCCCCACCGGGAGAACTGGGCCTCACCGGGCTCGGCGCTCACGCGGATTTCGCCACCGGCGGTTGGCGCCCCTGCTGCTCCTCGCTTTCGGGATCGTCCTCCCGCCTGACGCAGGCGCGGAGGATTCCGAGCGCCGGCAGATCGGCCCGGCTGGCCCCGATCCCGGACTGGTTGCGGTTTCCGGCATCGAGGTCGGCCACCATGAACTGGACGGCCTCCCCACCGGCTGCACCGTAGTCCTGGCCCGCGAGGGCGCGGTGGCAGGGGTGGATGTCCGCGGTTCCGCTCCCGGGACGCGCGAGACCGACCTGCTCGATCCCGAGAACACCGTGGAGCGCGTGCACGCAGTGGTCCTGTCCGGGGGCAGCGCGTTTGGACTTGCGGCCGCCGACGGGACGATGCGCTTTCTGGAGGAGGCCGGGATCGGCTATCCCGTGGGCCCCTTCCGGGTGCCGATCGTCCCGGCGGCGATCCTTTTCGATCTCGGAGTGCAGGGGCCGGGCGCCGTCCGTCCGGGCGCCGACTGCGGCTACCGGGCCGCCGCCGTGGCGGGTCCCGATCCGGTGCGGCGCGGCAACGCGGGCGCCGGGGCCGGAGCCACCGTCGGGAAGAGCCGCGGCCTGGCCCGGGCGATGAAGGGCGGGGTCGGCTCGGCCTCGCTGAGGTTTGCGGACGGCCTGGTGGTGGCGGCGCTGATCGCGGTGAACGCGGTGGGCGACATCGTGGACCCCGCGGACGGGAGCGTGGTTGCCGGGGTTCGCGACGAAGAGGGGAAGCTCGCGGACGCGCGCCGGCTATTGCTCGAATCGCTCTCCGGTCCGGCCGCCCGGCCCGATGCGGGAAGCGCCGGTCCCCTCGCCGGCGCCAACACCACGATCGGCGTGGTGGCGGTGAACGCTCCCCTCACCAAGGCGGAAGCCAACAAGGTAGCCGAGATGGCGCACGACGGCCTGGCGCGAACCATCTATCCGGTGCACACCCCATCTGATGGAGACACCCTGTTCGCGCTCTCCACGGGGCGTGGACCGGCGGTGCGGATCGGCCGGGTCGGGGCGCTCGCCGCCGAGGCGGTGGCCCGGGCGGTCCTGGACGCGGTCCGCTCGGCGGAGTCGCTTCCCGGGCTGCCGGCGGCGGGGGATCTGCCGAGTCCGCCGGACAGTTAACCGGGCGTGTCCCCGCATCTCGTCGTTCTCGCGGCGTACTCGGGCCTGCTGATTGCGGTCGGCTGGTACGTCTCCCGGAGGGCGCGCTCCGCCGAAGGGTTCTTCGTCGCGGGCCGCCGTCTCCCCGCCCGGCTGATCTTCGCGACCGTGCTGGCCGCGAACATCGGGGCCGGGTCCACCATCGGGGCGGCAGCGCTCGGCTACGAGCACGGGCTCGCCGCCTTCTGGTGGGTCGGCGCGGCGGGCCTCGGCACTCTGCTGCTCGCCTGCTGGCTGGGTCCCCGGATGTGGCGGGTGGCGTCCGAAGCCCGCCTTCGGACGGTGGGTGATTTCCTCGAGCTGCGCTACGGCGCGGCGGTGCGGGTCGCCCTCACCGGCCTGCTGCTGGTCGCCACGCTGTTCGTGCTCGCCGCCCAGTTGCTCGCCGCCGGAGTCCTCATCGAGGGAGCGGCGGGGATTCCGCTGCCGGTGGCGATCCTTGCCGCGGCCCTGGTGATGACGGCGTATTTCGCGGTCGGCGGCCTCCAGAGCGCGGCTTCCGTCAACTTCGTTCAGCTCGGCGTACTGCTCGCGGGTCTCGGACTCGCGGTTCCCTACGCGCTCGCCGCCGCCGGGGGAGGCGCGGCAATTGAGGGGAGCCTCGGCGAGGACGCGCTCGATGTCTTCGGGAACGCCTCGCTCGCGTTCGGTTACACCGCCCTGCTGATCCCGGCCTTCCTCGTTTCGCCGGGAATCCTGCAGAAGCTGTTCGGAGCCCGGGACGAGAGCGCCGTCCGGCGCGGTCTCACCGCCGCCGGCATTGCGCTGCTCGCCTTCGCGGCGGTTCCGCCGCTTCTCGGGGCGGCGGCCGCGGTCCTCCACCCGGGGCTCGCCCACCCCGATGCCGCCCTCCCGGCGCTGCTGATCGATTCGCTTCCCCTGTGGCTTGGCTGCCTCGGGGTCGCGGCCCTGTTCTCGGCCGAGGTCTCGAGCGCCGATGCGGTCCTGTTCATGCTCTCGACGTCCCTGTCACGCGATGTCTTCCATCGTTTCCTGCGGCCGGACGCAGATGACCGCGCCGTGCTGCGCGTGGCGCGCGGCGCCGCGGTGGCTTCCGGACTGGCCGGCGTCGTCATCGCGATCCTCGCGCAGAGCGTGATTGCTTCGCTGACCGTCTTCTATTCCGTGCTCGGGGTTTCGCTCTTCGTTCCGGTGGTCGTCGGCCTCCATCGCTGGCGGCCTCCGGCGCGCGCCATCCTGAGCGGCGCCGCCGTCGGGGTCCTGGTGTTCGCCCTGGCGCCGGCGGACGGAGCCCTGCCGCCGCCTCTGCTCGGGATCGCGGCGTCCGCCGCAGTGGTGTTCCTCCACCTGCGGACCGCCGGGCGCTGACCGGAGCCGCGGTCCTTGGTTTCCGAGCGCCCCGGCCGGGAACTGAAGTCCGCGGACGTGATGGTCGTCGGGGCCGGGCTCGCCGGACTGCAGTGCGCGCGGCTGGTGGCCGAGGCGGGGCTCGACGTGGTGCTGCTGGATCGCAAGGAGGACGTCGGGGAACGGGTCCACACCACCGGGATCTTCGTCCGGAAGTCGCTCGAGGACTTCCCGCTGCCGCCGTCCTGCCTGGGTCCGCCGGTCCGCCGGGCGGTGCTCTATTCGCCGGCGCGGCGCGCCCTGTCGCTGTCGAGCCGGCACGACGAGTTCCGGGTGGGCCGGATGGCGGCGCTCTACCGCGAACGCCTCGACCGTTGTCTGGAGGCGGGTGTCCGCTTCGTCTCCGGCGCCCGCTATCGCACCGCGCGCCGGGTGGCGCGGGGACTCGTGGCCGAGGTGGAACGCGACGGACGGTCCCTGAGTTGGGAGACCCGCTTTGTGGTGGGCGCCGACGGTGCGAATTCCCAGGTCGCCCGCGACCTGGGCCTCGATTCCAACACCGAATGGCTCGTGGGCCTGGAGTCGGTCCACAGCGGGGTGCCGCTCGCGGACGGGGCGGCGCTCCACTGCTTTCTGGACCCCCGCATCGCGCCCGGCTACCTGGCCTGGGTGGTTCAGGACGGCGAGGAGACGCATGTGGGCGTGGGCGGCTATCCGGACCGGTTCCACCCCCAGGCCGCGCTCGCGGAATTCACCGCCAGTCTGGACGGGCTGTTCGCGCTCGACGAGGGCCGGCTCGTCGAGACCCGGGGCGGCCGGATTCCAGTGAACGGAGTGCTGCGGCGCATCGGCACGGACGTGGGGCTGCTCGTCGGCGACGCGGCGGGCGCCGTTTCGCCGCTCACCGCCGGCGGATTCGATGCCTGTCTGCGCCTCTCCCGGCAGGCCGCCGCGGTCATCGTGCGCCGCTTCGAATCCGGCGACCCGGGGGTCCTGGCGGCGTACTCCGGCGCGGGGCTTCGGACCCGCTTCTGGTCCCGCCGCTGGATGCGGGCGCTCCTGGCCGGGGTCCGGAGCCGCGCGGCGATGGAACTCGTCTTCGGGGTGCTCCGGTGTCCGCCGTTCCGCAATCTGGCGTGGCAGGTCTTCTTCCGCCGGCGTTCCTTCCCCGACGTGGACTGATGCACGGCGCGCCGGCGGTCCCCACGCCTGGCCCCCCGGGCCATAATCCGCGCGCCATGACCTCCGCCTCCCCTTTCTCCCTCGCAGGGATGGACGTCGTGGTGATCGGCGGTGCCTCCGGGATCGGCGAAGCGAGCGCCCGGCTGGCCGCCCGCTGCGGCGCCCGGGTGGTGGTCGCCGACCGGGACGAAGCCGCCGCCCGGGAGTTGGCGGCCGGCATCGGTAGCGCCGCCGTTTCGCGAGCAGTGGACGTCCGCTCCGGGAAGTCGGTCGAGGATCTGTTCCGACAGCTCGAATCGGAGGGTTTCGAGCCGCGGGGACTTGTCTCGACCCCGGGAGTGAACGTGCGGAAGCGCCTCGCCGATACGAACGAAGAAGAGTTCGAGCGCGTCGTCTCCCTGAACCTGAAGGGGACCTTCCACGCGCTGCGCCACGGAGCGGCCAGCCTCGCGCGTTCCGGGGGCGGCAGCGTCGTGCTGCTTTCCTCGATCCGCTCCCAAGTGGTTGAGGCGGGGCAGGGGGTCTATGCGGCCACCAAGGCGGGCATCGTGCAACTCGCCCGCACTGCGGCGGCCGAGTGGGCCGCGTCCGGGGTCCGGGTCAACGCTCTGGCCCCGGGAGTGGTCGAGACCCCGCTCACCGCGCAGATCGAGAAGCGGCCCGACTGGAAGCAGGCATACACGGACAAGACCCTGCTCGGGCGCTGGGCGACCGCGGAAGAGATGGCCGCGCCGACGGTGTTCCTCCTGTCTCCGGCGGCGAGCTACGTGACCGGCTCGGTGCTCTTCGCGGACGGCGGCTGGACCGCGGTGGACGGGCGGTTCGACCCGCTCTGAGGGACCGGCCTTCTCCGGCCGTAGCCGTCGTGAGGCCCGGTAGGGTTGCGCCGTGCGCGAGTTTGCCGTGAAGATGCAGTCGGGTGGGGTTGGCCGAGAGCCGTGATGGCGCCGCCGGCTTGGAACGCCGGCTTCAGCCGGCACAGCGGCCCGCAGGGCCGCGGGCGGTTCGTCGCCAACCCGGGCGCGTTGGCGCGCGCAGCGGCGCCATCCCGGCGAAGGAGGTCCGTCCCGCCGCCCGCCTTCGGCGGGCTGTGCCGGCTGAAGCCGGCGTTCCAAGCCGTGGGCGACATCTGGAGGGATGAGCGGTACTCAGTTCCGCTGCGCTCCCGCCAAGCGGGTGCCGGTCTGAAGGGCCCCACCGGGAGAACTGCCCGGCGGTCCCCCGGCGGTCCCTTACACGTAGAGCAGCACGCCCCTCGCGGGTTGGCCGGTGGCGCGCTCCACAGCGCGGACGTAGAGACCGACCTGTCGGCGGTAGCGGGCCTGGCTGGCCTGGAACTCGGGGTCCTGCGGTGGCCGGGAGTCCGTCTTGAAGTCGAGGACCGTCCAGGGGCCCTCGGCGTCCGGTTGGAAGACCAGATCGGCGACTCCCTCCACCAGGGTCGGGCCGGACCCGGCCGGAACAGTGGTGTCCTCGGGCTCGGCGAAGGACTCCACCTCCAGCGCCGAAGCGGTATCCGGCTCCTGGGGTGGTGCCGTTTCGCGGCCCGGAGGGCCGCGGTGCCGGTCTGGAGACCGGCGTTCCAAGCCGTCGGCCGGCTCGAGGTGGAGTAGCGGCAGCTCCCGGTAGCACACGCCCTGTTCTTCGGCTTTGCGCGCCTCGGCCAGGAGCGGGTGGCCGAGCGCGGCGGTCACCGCCTGCGCCGCGACGGGGCCGAATTCGTCCCGCAGCTTCAGTTCGCGGACGGCGCGGGCGGTCTCCGCTTCGATCTCCGCCTTCTCCGCGTGGAGAGGAATCTGCTCGAGGACCCGGTGGACCAGCTCCCCGAACGCGACCCCGGCCGGGCGCTCCGCGTCCCGCGGCAGTCCTTCGACATCCGGTCGCTCGACGTCCACCTCCCGGGGGTCCACCGGGTCGCCGGAGGATTCCAGCGCGGCGAACGACGTGGCCGGGATTGCCCGGCGGGTCGGGATCCGCCCGGCATCGACGGCTTGCCGCTGCTGGGCAAGGAAAGCGGCCTCGGCGATCTTTCCGTCGCCGGGAGCGCCGCCGACCGCATCCGCCCTGAGCAGGTCCCACAGCGGCGCGGTTCCACGCCGGTTCGCCGCTCCGCCCGAAGGCCCCGACTCTCGTGTCCGGCGTGTGGCGCCGCGTCCGAGCAACGGTTTGAGGCCCGCCGCCACCGGGACGAGCAGGCTCTCCTCCGGAAAATCTCCCTCGGACACCGGCGCCGCCAGGAGATCCCGGGCTCGGGTCATCGCCACGTACAAGAGCCGGTCGAGCTCCGCGAGGTCCTCCGCCTCCTCGGCCGGAATCCCCTCGATGAGATCCCAGGGCACGATGCCGGCGCCGAGATCGCACGCGTAGAGCCTCTCCTTGGCGTTCACGATGCGGCCCGCCCGTCCGCGCCGCGGCGCGGCCCCGTCGCAGAGGACAACCACCGGGAACTCGAGTCCCTTGGCGGAATGGGTGGTCATGATCCGCACGCCGCGTACGTCCTCGTCGATGGCGTGTGCGGATCCCGCGTCCGGGTTCTCCGCTTCCGACGCGAGTTGCTCCACGAACCCGCGGAACGAGAGTCCTCCGCGCGCCTCGAAGGCGCGCGCCGCCTCGCCAAGCCGGCGGAGGTTCGAGAGAACCTGGTCCGGGGAGTTCCAGAACGCGAATCCGGTTTCCGCGCGGTGTCTTCCCAGAAGCTGCTGGAGCGTCACCGCGATCGACTGGTGGGTACGACGCCGATGGAGGTCGTAGAGGAACGCGAGCCCGTCGCGGATCGTGCGGTCTACCGCCCGAGCCCCGGTGGCGTCGTCGTCATCCAACTCCAGGAACCGGGCTCGGGCGGGCCTCAGCCGGATCTCCGGATGGCGTTCCCGGAAGAGGAAGAGGTCCTGGTCAGGGATCGCGAACAACGGGCCTCGGAGGGTCGCGTAGACGCTCAGTTCGTCCTCGGGAAACTCGACGGCGGTGAGGGCCGCCCGGAGGAACGACAACTCCGCGCTGCTGATGTAGGTCTGCACCGCCGCCAGCGAGTGGGGGATGCCGAGATCCTGAAGGGCGTCGGCGTAGGGTTGGGGCACGAGCCGCCCGTAGTTCCGGAAACGCCGGAAGAGCAGGCAAATGTCGCTCGGTTCCACCCGCCGCGCGGGACGCCCGTCCGCCGACGAGACCTCGAAACCCTTGTCGAGAAGCCCGCCGACGAACTCCGCGACCGCCTGCGGCTCGTGCTCCTCGAGGTGCCGAAGGTAGGGGGTGTGCGGCAGCGGGATGGCGGCGAGCGCCGGTCCCTCAGCCGGCTCCCGGAAGGCGTGGAGCGGCACGTAGTCCACCTGCCGCGCGAGGCCTCCCAGCCCCGGGCCCGTTTCGAACGCCGGTTCGAGGACCTGGTTCACGAAGTCGCAGATGCCGGGAACCGAACGGAAGTTCGTGGTCAGCCGGACCTCGGCGGCGCCGCTGGCGAGCAGGCGCGCTTTGACGCGCAGATAGTGGCCCACGTCGGCCCGCCGGAATCGGTAGATGGATTGCTTGGGATCGCCGACCAGGCAGAGCCGTCCGGGGTCCGGGACGGCCTCGTCCCAGTCGCCGTCCGGTGGTTCCCCGGCGGTGAGCAGCAGGACGATCTCCGTCTGCATCGGGTCGGTGTCCTGGTATTCGTCCACCACGATGTGGCGGAACCGCCCCGCGAGTTCCCGGCGGACGTCCGCGTGGTCCCGGAGCAGGCTTCGCGTCCGGAGGAGCAGGTCGTCGAAGTCGAGAAGGCCCGCCTTCGCTTTTGCGCTCTCGTAGTCGTCCACCAACCCGCGGAGGTCCTCCCGCAGGAGGGCCGCAAGGTCCGCGTTGCTCTGCCGCTGGAACTCCGCGAGCCGGGTCCGGAAGGCGTCACGCCACTTGCGGGTGTGGGGGAAGCCGGATGGCGTGCGGCCGCCATACGCCGGGACCCTGAGCTCCGCGAGCGCCTGCTCGAGCCAGTCCAGATCTCTTCCGGAGCTGGCTTCCCGCGCCCGGACTTCCCGGGCGAGATCCGCGGCGGCGGCGAGAGAGCGGATCAGCCAGTTGGGTTTCGTGCCCGGCGGGTCCTTCGGGAGCGACCGGTAGAGCTCCTCGAGCATGAAGAGGGAGGGGACCGGTTCGCCGTCCGCGCCGCCGGGTTGATCCACCAGCTCCAGGATCGCGGTCTCCGCATCCCAGGCGCGCCGCTTCCACGGCGCGTCGAGGGATCGGTAGTCGAGGAGCCGCAGGCCGGCCTGGTGGAGGATGTCGAGCGGGCTCACCATCGGGTTCCGGCTGCGGCGCAGCAGGCGGCCGACGCCCGGTCCCGGTCCCTCGAGCTGCCGGTCGACGAAACGGCGGAAGACCCGGTCGAAGAAGGCCCGCTGCTCGGCGTCCGTCAGGACCCGGAAATCGGGGTCCACCCCGGCCTCGATGGGGCGCTCCCGCAGGATGGTGGCGCAAAAGGCGTGGATGGTCCCGATGGACGCCTCCTCGATCTGGGAGAGCGCCGCTTCGAGGCGCGGTCCCGCGGTTGCCCCTTCCGGGCCGGTCGCCACGCTTTCGATCCGGGACTCGAGGCCCTGGCGGATTCTGAGCCGCAGTTCACCGGCGGCTTTCTCCGTGAAGGTGATCGCGGCGATCTGCCCGATCCTGGCCGTGCCTGCGGCCACCATCTCGACCACCCGGTCAACAACCGACGTCGTCTTCCCCGTGCCGGCCGCCGCCTCCACGATCAGCGTGGTGTCGTGGTCCCGGCGGATGCGCTCCCGGGCCGCGGCGTCCGGCAGTGCGCTCACGGGAGGCTCCGGACTCCGACGACGTCGTCGAGGGCGGCGGCGAACCCGGCCCGGGCCTTGGTTCGCGCGTACCCCGCGGGCCGCGGTCCGCAGACCGGGAGGTAGTCGCAGTAGTCGCACACCCGGTAGGTGACGCCGGGGTTGGGCAGGGCCGGGAAGCGCCCGCCCTGGACCGCCCGGTCGAGTCCGGCGACGAACGACTCGAAGACCGTCCGCGAGGCCTCGCTCGCGGCGTCCACCTCCGTTTCCAGGTAGGCGCCGCGGATGGTCGCGTAGTAGAGCCGGCCCGAGGCCGCAGGCGACCCGGACAGCGCCTCGTAGGCAAGGGCGTAGAGGAGCGGCTGGAGGGCGCGGCCCCCGAACAGGATGCTCTGGGTGTCGGTGGTCTCGATCGAGGCGCGTCCGGTCTTGTAGTCCGTGATCTGCACGGTTCCGTCGGGGAGCCGCTCGACCACGTCGATGGAGCCGTGGAGCCGGAGTCCGCCGGGAAGCACCGCCGCCTCGGTCCGGCTGGCCGGGTCGGCGGGTTGTTTCGCCCCCATGCCGAAGGTGAGCTCGTTCGCCAGGGGGACGCGCCCGGTCTCCTTGTACCGGTGCAGGAAGCCGCGCAGGTCGCCGAGCAGCCCGTCCATCTGGTCCCGCCAGATGCGCTCGATCGCCGGCGCGACCCGCTCGCGCACTTCGGCTTCCACCCGCCGGAAGATCTCCGTCAGCAAATCGAACGCCTCGTCGAGCCGATCTTCCCGAAGCGGGGCCAGCCCGCGCTTCCGGAATTCCCGCCCCAGGTGGAAGAACACGTCGTGCAGGAGGGAACCGCGGGTGAGCGGGTCCAGATGGACCAGCGCCTCGGGACGTTCGACCGGCCGCAGCCGGACGAGATTCTTGAGAAAGAACTGATAAGGGCAGGCGGCGTACGCCTCGAGGCCGGTCGCCGAGAAGGAACGGTTCCCGGGGCGGTGCCGTTCCAGCGCCTCCAGCGCGGCCTGGTTCGGGTTCAGGAAACCGTCAGGAGACTGCCACTTCCACTGCTGGCGCATGTACTCCTGGCGAAGCGCCCGCGCCAGCGCCGGATCGGAGAGCAGATACGCTGCCGCCCCGGCGTCTCCGGCGCGGGCCTCCGGCCTTCCGAGAGCGGACGCGACTTGCGCCAGATCGAACTCGCGCCGGTCGATCGCGAGCGACGCGTCGCGGGGCGCGCGAATCCCGCGAACCACCTTGCTCTCCCGGCCCGCCCGGGAACGGATTTCGGCGAGCGTCGGAATCTTCCCGAGACCCGCCCGGAACGCTTCCGCCAAGTAGTACGACGGCACCTGGGGGCGGCCCTCGACGAGATTCAGCGAGGAATAGCTGAGCGTGAGTCTCCGGGTGGCTGCGCCGACCCCGATCCGGAGCCGCAGGCGTTCGCGCTCGGCCAGATCGGAACGCACCGGCAAGTCCGGAGTGAGCGCCGCGCGCTCCCGGTCGAGGAGCATCGGATCTTCGCGGAGCACGCGGGGGAACGCCCGTTCGGAGAGTCCCGGGACCGCCACCACGTCGAAGGCGAGCCCGCGCGCGGCGTCGATGGGCCCCACCCAGACCCGGCCGTAGCGGCTGCCCCGGGAGCGGGTGACCACCTCGGCCAGCCGTCCGGCGAGGCTTTCCCGCACCTCGTCGAGGGTGACTTCGCTCACATCCCGCATCGGGTCCGTTTCCGCCAGGCAGTCGATGACTCCCTGGGGATGGAGAAGTGCGGCGCGGGCGAGCCCTTCGAGGTGACGCGTCCACTCGGAATAGCTCGCGTGCGGGGAGGGGAGGGCCGCCAGCCGGCGGAGGATGGGAAGGGCGGTCTCGGTCAGACGCCGGAGGTCTCCCTGGCGCAGCCGGTGGTGCTCCCGCCTCGCCTCATCCTCCTCCGCCTCTTCGTCCTGCCGCAGCCGGTCCGCGAAGCGGGCGAGACGTCTTTCCCAGCGGTCGAGACCCCCGATGACCTCGGAATCCAGGATGAGCCGCTCCCAGCGGCGCGGCGCCACGAAACCCGGGACCTCCAGCGCCTCATCTCCCTCGGCGTCGGCCTCGGGTAGCCCCGTTGGGGCGGACGGAGTCTCTCCCAGCGACAGATACTCCGCGAACCGCGTGGCGGACAGCCCCTCCCGCGCACAGTCGAGCAGGACCACAAAGGCGCGCCCGGCCGGATGCGGCCGCCGGGCGCCGGCATCGAAAAACGCCGGGATCCCGGCGCGTTCGAAGGCTTCCTGAAACGCCGAAGCCTGGCCGGCAGGCTCGGGGAGGAGGACGGCCATCCGGTCGAACGGAACACCTTCGCCCGCCTCGGCGAGAAACGCGCGGGCGTGCTCTATCGCCTCCGCCGCGGTTCCGGGCGCCGCGATCACGCTGAGCCCGTGGCGTTCCCGGTCGGGATCGGGCCGCCGGGTGGCGAACAGGTGGCGTTGCGCCGAAGCCACCGCGTCGTCGGGCGGCGCGTCTTCCGAGCCCCCTTCGGTTGCCGGGAGCGGCTCGGCCCCAAGCGCGAGCGCGGCCTCCTCGGTGGCGGTGTCCCCCTCGGGCAGCGTCAGGAACACCTCGGGGGCGGCTCCAGCCAGGACGCCCGCGAAACGGCGCGCCGCCGCGCCCCAGAGCGGAACGTCCAGCAGGAGGAGGGGGAGCCCCGCCGGGGGACCGGCGCCGCGTTCGATCCGGCGGGTGGCGGCGGCAAACGTCTCCGCCCGGTCGGCGAGGCCCACCTCGGCGAGCGTTTCGAGGTACGCGTGGTAGAGCGCCCCGAGGCAGTCGTCCCGGCCGGCCAGCCGGCCGGCGCCGACGCCTGCCAGGCGCAGTTCGTCGAACGTGGAGGCGAGCCGGACGGCGAGCCCCGGACCCTCGGCGGCTTCGCCGAATCGTCCGAGCGTTCCCTGCCGGCGTGCCCGGTGGATGACCCGGACGACCGCCGCGAGCCTCGCTGCCGGGGTGAGCGCCCGGAGCCGGCGCGCCGCCAGTTCGGGGCGCGCGAGGTCCTGGGCGAGAACGAACAGACCGAAGCGGAAGGCGCCGAGGAGCGCGCCGGAAGGGCCTCTCGTCTCCGCCACCTCGTGGACCATCCGGTCGGCGGCGTGGCGGCCGGCCGCGACGACGAGGAACGGCCGCTTCGTGCCGAACCCCTCGAGGAACCGGCGGGCTGCCGCGATCCGCACCGCCGCCCGCGGGCTTTTGACAAATCGCTTCGGCACGGTTCCCACTTTAGGATTCAAACGCGACAAATCCTGTCGGCGAGGCGAGCGCCGCCCCCGGATCGGCTACCAGGTCTGGGTTTCGTCGGAATGCAGTTTCGGGGGCAACCGGTAGGAGATCAGCGGGTCGCGCAGTTGCGAGTTGTCCACGAGCGCGGTGAAACGGTCGACTTTCGCCTTGGCTTCCCAGCGCGGCACCAGGCTGCGCAACCGTCTCGCGAGGCGGCGCTTGTTCCGGAGGTAGAAGAGCAGGCCCCGGGTGGACTGGGGCGGGTAGTTGAGCTTGTCGGCCAACTCGTCGCCGATCAAGGCGCGGGACACGCGATACACGTAGCTGGCGAGGTGCTGCCGCTCCCTGGGCTTCCGGATGCCGATCACCACCGGCGCGGAATTGACCAGGGCATTCGCCATCACGATGCCCTCGATCGTTGGCCGCGGCTCGCAGGCGATGGCAACCCGGCAGAGCTCGAGCGCGTCAGCCTCGCTCGTGAACAGGATCGTTTCCGGAACGCCCATCAGGTGCGCCGAGTAGCGCCAGATCTGGACGAAGGCTTCGCTCTCCTCCGCCGTGGGCTCGGCGCCGAGCCGCTTCGCCGCCTCGATCACCCGAGCCGAGAAGTTGGCGGCGGCGAGCGAAACGTGCCCGATGTGGATCGGCGTCCCGACCTCTTCCTCGTCCCACTCGTCGGATCTCCTGAGGTGATACCGCACCTGGGCGTGGATGAGCCGGATCCTGACGCTCAGCTTCCAGCCTTCGCCGTGACGTTCGAGGCCCCCCGGGATCATGATCTCGATGAGCTGACGGATGTTCTGGCGGAGACGGCGGATCCCGTGGTCCGTCAGTCTGCCGGTCGTGAAGAACGATTTGCTGATGAGGGTCGTGAAGCCCCAGACAATGCTCGAGCCCACCAGCGCCTGGACGTAGAGATCCGAGTCGGCGTGGAAGGCGCGGCATCCCGGATAGACGGCCTTCGAATCGAACCAGTCGGGCTGGATGGAACTGGACTCCATGAGTTCCCTGAGTGCCGCCGGAGCGTCCCGGAAGCCGGCCGCGTCCTCCTCCATCCCCGCCGTGATGATCTCGTGGACCCGTTTCTGGGGCAGGCCCGCCATGGACTCGACCGCCGCATCCGCGAGCGGATCCCCCTTCGTGGTGTGCTCGATGTAGCGATGCGCCAACTCCGGATCGGTCCAGCGCGCCCTCCCGTAGCCGGTGCGGTACGCGGTGGGGACAAAGACCTCCGGAGGTTGCGGCGCGAATCGCTCCTGGCGCGTGGACATGCAGTGACCGAACGAACCGACCGAACCCACCCAACCGATCGAACCGACCGAACGAACCGGGCGAACTGTATACCTGACGCGTTCCGAGGTATGCCCCGTCAACGGCCGGGACGGGACGGGACCCGGCCGTTCTGCCCGGGAGGGGCTAGCTCCTGCCCCGCAGCAACAGGGCGGCGTCGTCTCCCAGGCTGTAGAGCGCGGGAACGATGAGGAGCGTCACCAGAGTGGCGAAGGCGACCCCGAAGGCGAGCGAGGCGGCCATCGGAATGAGGAACTGCGCCTGGATGCTGCGCTCGGCCATCAGCGGGGCGAGCCCGGCGCAGGTGGTCACCGAGGTGAGGATGATGGGGCGGAAGCGCAGCGGCCCCGCCGCGAGCACCGCCTCGCGCGTGGGCATTCCGGCGCGGCGCTCCCGGTTGATGAAATCGAGCAGCACCAGGGCGTCGTTCACCACGATTCCGACGAGCGGCACCATCCCGAAGAAACTGGGGATCGAGAACGGCACCCCCATGATCACGTGGCCGAAGATCGCCCCCGCGAGCCCGAAGGGCACCGCGGCCATGATGACGAAGGGTTGCGTCCATGAGGAGAGCGGCACCGCGAGCAGCGCGTAGATGAGGATGAGCGCCAGCAGCACGTTCTGCTCGAGAGCCTCCAGGGTCTCCGCCTGATCGCCGGCCAGTCCGACGACGTCGAACCGCAGGTCGGGGTATTCGTTGCCGAGATCGGGAAGCACCCGCGCCTGGACGTCGGCCAGCACCGCCCCGGCGGAGGCGACCCGGGGGTCCACGTTGGTGTGCACGGTGACCGCCCGCGCGCCGTCCACGCGCCGGATCGCGGCCAGCTTCTCGGCGCGGGCGAGTTCGGCCACCTCCCCGATGGGAGCCACCCCGCCGTCCGCACGCCGGACCCGCATCCCGGTCACGTCTTCGGGCCGGGTGCGGCCCGATTCCGGATAGCGCAGGAGCACGCGGACTTCATCGCGTCCCCGCTGGATCCGCTGCACTTCCTCGCCGTAGAACGCCTGGCGCAACTGGCGTCCGAACTCGCCGGCGCCGATGCCGATCCCGGCTCCGCCGGAACGGACGCGCGCCACCAACTCGGGAGCGCTGCCGTCCCAATCGTCCCGCACCGCACTGACTCCCCCGTACTCGCGGAGGAGGGTCTGCAGGTGCGCGGAAGCCTCGTGCAGCGCCTCCACGTCGTCGCCGCTGATCCGGATCGAGATGTCCGCCTCCTCGCCCAGGATCGACGTCAGGACCGTCACCTCGCCGCCGTGCGGCAGCGTGCCGGTGAGGCTGCGCAGCCGGTCGCCGATCCCCCGGGCGGTGAAGCCGGTCCGCTGCTCGGCGGGAATCAGTTCGAGCACCACCTGACCGATGGTGGTCCCGGCCCCGGCCAGTGCTCCGCCGATGGCTCCGCCCGGGCCGAAGGGAAGCTGCTGGCCGGAAAGCGCCGTCAGGTTCCGCTGCGGGTCCACGCCGTATTCGGCCCGGATGTCGTCCCGGATCCGGACGATCGCCGCCTCGACCTCGCCGACGACTTCCGCGGTGGCGCTCGCCGAGGAACCGGGCGGGAGGGACACCTGCACGGTGATCACGTCGCTGTCGAACGGCGGTGTGGTCTCCACCGGGACCCAGCCGCCGCCCAGGAGGCCCAGGGACAGCGCCAGCGAGAGGATCCCGAGGGCCACCGTCGCCAGCCGGTTCCTGAGCGACCAGCCGAGCGCCGGGCGGTAGAGGGCCTCGATGCTCCAGTCGAGAGCGCTCTGGAAACCGGCCCGGATCCGGGCGAGCCGGCGGCTCGGCCGCACCCCGAGGCCGCCGTGCGCCATGTGGTGGGGAAGGATCCAGGCGGCGTCCACCAGCGAGAAGGCGAGTACCGGGATGACGATGCGGGGGAGGGTGCCCATCAGGTCGCCCCAGATGCCGGGGAGGCCCAGCAGGGGTCCGAACGCCGCCATGGTGGTCAGGACTCCGAAGGAGGCCGGGAAGAGCACCTGCCGCACCCCCTTGACGGCCGCGGCTTCCACGCCCGTCTTCGCGAGGGAGACGTGGCGCTGCACGTTTTCGCCCACCACGATGGCGTCGTCCACCACGATCCCGAGGGTCAGGATGAACCCGAACAGGCTGAACATGTTCACGGTCACCCCGAGCCCGGGCATCATCAGGAACGCGCCGAAGAAGGCCACCGGGAGCCCGGCGGCGGTCCAGACCGCGAGCCGGCTCGACAGGGTGAAGAAGAGAACGAGGAAGATGAGGGCCAGGCCCTGCAGCCCGTTCCGGACCAGGACGTCCATGCGGCTCTCGAAAAGCTGCCAGGCATCGAACCAGGGGGTCACCGAGACCCCTTCCGGCATGGTCCGTTCGATCTCGCGGACCTCGGCGTGTACCGCCTCCGCGGTCTCGAGGAGCCGGGCGCCGCTCGCGAGCATCACCTCGAGGAGCGCCGCCGGTTCCCCGTTCATGCGCGCCGACCGCTGCACGTCCGCGAAACCGTCGGTGACGACCGCGACGTCCCCGACCGTGACCACGCCGCCGCCGGGTGCGGCGATGAGGGGGATCCGTGCAAAGTCCTCCCCGGTGACCGCTTCCGCCTCCGTGCTGACCCGCAGTTCGCCGCTGTCGGAGCGGATGGCGCCCCCGGGAACGTCCGCCGAGCCCCGGCGGATCGCCATGGCGACCTGGTCGAACGTCAACCCGAACCGGGTGAGGACCTCTTCGGCGACCTCGATCGAGATCTCGTAGTCCCGCCCCGACGCGATCTCCACGGTCGCCACCCCGGGGATGGGGGCAAGCGCGTCCCGGACCCGATGCGCCGCCTCGGTGAGGCTCCGTTCGTCGGCGTCTCCGTGGACCGCGATCCGCAGCAGCAGCGGATCCACCCGCACCTCCGCGATCACCGGTTCCTCGGCGTCCGCCGGCAGGGTCGTCAGGGACTCCACCCGCTCCCGGATCTCGTCGCTCACGCTCCGGAAGTCGGCCCACCGTTCCACCTCGACGGTGAGCACGCCGACTCCCTCGGTCGCGAGGCCGGCGATCTCCTTCACGCCCGAGACGTCGTCAAGGGTCTCCTCGAGTCCCAGCAGGACGCTGTCCTCGATCACCTCGGCGCCGGCGCCCGGAAAAACGGTGGTGACGGTCAGGGCCGAGGACCGCGTCTCGGGGATCATCTCCTGCGGGATGCCGCCGAGGGTGAGCAGCCCGCCCAGCGAGATCCCGAGCAGCAGGAGGTTGGCGGCCACCCGGTTCCTGACGAACCAGGAGATCACGCCCGACTGCGGACGATCCCCCGGTCCGGTGGAGGGCCCCTCCACGTTCGCGTCCATGCCCGAACTACTCGCCGTCCGGGACCGCCGCCAGCCGCACGGACATCCCCTCGGTGACGATCGCCGGCGGGTTCGTCACCACCCGGTCCCCGTCGTCGAGTCCCGAGCGGACCAGCAGGTCTCCGTCCCCGGTGGACCAGAACGCGTCCACCTCGCGGATCGTGATCCGGCTTTCATCGTCCACGACGAGCACCCGCCCGTCCTCGCGGAACGCGCTCCGGGGCACCACGGCGACCTCGGGATACTCCCGTCCCTCGATCTCCGCCCGCACGAACATCCCCGCCACCAGCGGCGGACGGCCTCCGGTTCCCTCCCCGTAGGGATCCCGGACCTCGATCACGGCCGGGAAGAACCGCGTCGCCGGGTCCACCTCGCCCGCCATCCGCACCAGCCGGCCCTCCCAGCTCCAGGTGGTCGAGGCGAGTGCCGGACCCAGTACCGCCGTCAGCCGCGCCCGCGGCCCCTCGCCGCCGGAGACGCCTCCGAACGGCAGCTCCATGAGCTCCAGGGCGGCATCCGGGAGCGATACCCGCATCTCCGCCACGTCCACCGACAGGAGTTCCACCAGCGGCACGCCGGGCGCGGCCCACTCTCCGACTTCTGCGCTTCGCATGCCCACGAGGCCGGTGTGCGGGGCCCGCACCTCGGTCTTCTCCAGTTCGCTTTCCGCCCGCTTCAAGGAGGCCTCCGCCGCCGCAAGCCCGGCTCGCGCTGCCGCGAGCTGCGGAACCCGAAGCGCGAGGGGATCCGGTTCCGAGCCTTCCGCCGTCCATTCTTCTTCCGCGAGCCGTGCCAGGCCCTCCTCCGACTGCAACTGGAGCCCGGCCTGCGCCACCTGACTCCGCGCCACCTCCACCGCCTGCTCGTACGCGAGCGACTCGATCCGGAAGATGGCCGCGCCTTCTTCCACCCGCGCTCCGTCGCGGAGTCCGGGCGCCGACCAGACGACCCGGCCCGCCACCTCGGCCGCAACCGTGGTCCGGCGGGACGGGCGTACGGTCCCGTCCGCCCGGACCGTCACCCGCTCAGGACCCACACGGACTGTTGCCGCCCGCACCTCGGGCAGCACGGTTTCGATCTCCTGCGCCTCCGGCCGGGGGCCGAGCGCCACCAGGAGCGCCAGCAAGGCGCCCGTGCCGATCAGTATCGGGATGAACAGGAACCTCTGCATCACCGCTCCCCGGCGTCCGCCGTTTCGTCCCCGGCCGTGCGCTCGAACCCGCCCCCGAGCGCCAGCGAGAGGTTCACCCGGTTGTCGAGCCGCGCCCGAACCTGTGAAAGATGGCCCGATTCCGCCATCAGGACCGCCCGTTCCGCTTCCAGCTCCATGAGCCGCGTGCCGAAGCCCCCGAGACGCTGGCTACGGGTCCGCGAGAGCGCCCGGCGGCTCGCCGAGAGCGCCTCCGCGGAACGCGACTCCATCTCCTGGAGCGACTCCTCCGCGGAAAGCGCCGCCTCCACCTCCTGGTAGGCGGTCAGTACCGTCCGCGCGTACACCGCCAGCGCCTCACGATCGCGCGCCTCCTCCTGACGGATCTGCGCCCGGATGCGACCGCCCTGGAACACGGGCGCCGCGATCCGTGCGATCAGGCTCCACACCGAGAAGTCCCCGTTCACGAGCTGCCGCAGCCGCGTTGACGCCGTACCGACGGAGCTGGTCAGCGGAAACTGCGGATAGCGGGCCCGCCGCGCCATTTCGGTGAACTCCTTCGACATTGCAAGCCGCCGCTCGGCGCTCGCCACGTCCGGACGCCGGGAGATGAGGTCCGCCGGCGCCCCCGCCGGAACCGCGCTCCCGGCCGGGGGCAGGCCACCGCCGAGTTCCCAGTCCGGTCCGGGCTCTCCGTCGGGATAGTCGGTAAAGAGGACTTCCAGACCCCGCACCGCTGCCGCCCGCGCCTGCCGCCGGCTGGCGGCCGCCGCCCGCGCTTCGGCGAGACGTGCCTCCGCGCCGTTCACCTCGGCAAGCGCGGCCTCGCCGATGCGCGCCCGTTCCCGCGTCCACCGCACCGTCTCTGCCTGGCTTGCCGCAATCGCTTCGGCGATGCGCGCCTGCTCCCGGGCCTCGACCGCCAGGAAGTAGAGGCGGGCAGCCTGACCGGCCAGCGAGACCCGCGCTCCCGCCACCTCGGCGACCGCCGCCTCCATCACCGCGTTCGCGGCCCGGGCTCGCGGCGTCGCCGCGCGCCAGAGGTTCGCTTCCCAGGTCAGGTCCAGGGAGAGTCCATAACGGACGAAGTCCGTGGTGAGCACCTCGTCCTCCCCGAGCCCCGGAATCGGCAGCCCCACGGATCCCGCGATGTCCGAGATCGGCAGCCCGATGAAAGCCTGCCGCGCCTGGAGGCGGTCCACTCCCGCTCCGACCTGGGGATAGAGCGCGCTCCGCGCGATCCCGGCGTCGGCGGCCGCCTGCGCGAGCCGCGCCGCCGCCTCCCGAAGCGTCAGGTTGCCCGACAGCGCCCGCTCGACCACCCGGTCGAGCGCCGAATCCCCGAACGAGGTCCACCAGTCCGCCGCCGGGGCGGCCGGGGATGCCGTGGCCGCGGGCGCCGCCGGCTCGGGCGTGAACTCGACCCCGGGATCCGCGACCGGGACCCTCAGACCACCGCAACCGCTCGCCAGCACGCAGGCGGCGGCCAGCGCCGTTCGTGGGCCCACCTTCATGGCGCGTGAGTGTATTCGGTGGACACCCCCGGCGCGGCGGAGGTCCAGCCCTGTTGAAGGGCGGCGTCCCCTCGCGTACGATCATCGGTTCGCATTTCGGTTCCCGTCAGGCTGCGGCCTGTTTTGACGGAGGCTTTCATGATCCAAACCACCCTCCATCCGGCACCCCGCCGGTCAGCCGGTTTTCGGCGTCGGTTCTTCCCCGTGGCGGTACTGGGCCTGGCCGCCGTGGTGGGCGTCCCGAGCGCCCTCGCGCAGGATGAGGCGCCGCTCAACCGCCGGGAGGTGTCCCGCGCCATCGACATCGCCGAGGATCATCTCGATGATGCCGAGCGTGCGCTCCGCAATGAAGACGCGGAAGCCGCGCAGGCCGCCTTCAGCCAGGCGGGCGGTCTCTTCCTCCGGGTACTCCAGGACCATCCTTACCGCCGGGACATCCGCCTGCGGCTCGGCCGCATCTACCTGCACTTCGAGGAGTGGGAGAACGTCGCCAGCGCCTTCGAGGAGGCGCTGATGACGGATCCCCCGACGGAGGCAGAGGACATCGACGGCTGGGCGTTCGAGAACGTCGAGGACGAGGCGGAGATCCTCGAAGCCTGGACCGCGGTGACGAACGCCTACGGGATGCTCGAGAACGACCTCAAGGTCATCGAGGCTGGGCAGAAGGTGATCGAACTGAATCCGAACCCGCCGGCGAGCACCTTCGTGGCGATCGGATCCAGCATGGCCCGGCAGGGGCAGTTCGAGGAGGCTTCCAGCATGGCCCGGCGCGCCCTCGAGATCGAACCCGACAGCGCGATGGCCCACTCGACCCTCGGCCAGGCCGCCGCCGCCGGCGGCGACCTCGACGAGGCGGAGGCTTCCTTCCAGCGTGCGGTCGAACTCGACCCGAGCACCGCCCGCGCCCACGCCGGCCTCGCCGACATCTACTACTCCCGCGAGGACTATCAGGCGGCGGTGGACGCGGCGACCGCCGCGCTCGGCCTGAACGACCAGTTGACGGCGGCCTACGGGATCCGGGGCCTCGCGAACAACGCCCTCGGCAACTCCGCGGAGGCCCAGGGCGACCTGTCCATGGCGGTCACCGTGAACCCCGACGACCCGGCGGCGAACCTCGCGTTCGCCCAGGTGTACGAGGCGCTCGAGAACCGGGGCCAGGCGATGAGCTACTACCGCAAGGTCACGACGCTTGAGAACTCGCCGCCGGCTGCCCGGGTGACGGCCCACGCCGCGCTCGGGCGCTTCGCCATCCAGGACCTGAACTACGACGAAGCCGTCAGCCACATGAACGAGGCGGTCGCCGCCGACCCGAATTCGGAGGAAGCCAAGGCGGGACTCGGGATGGCGAACCACGCGAGCGCCAAGGCCAAGCGCCAGGCCCAGGACGTCGCCGGCGCCCTGGTCGCGGCGCAGGCGGCCAGCGCTGCCGATCCGGACAACCCGGTCTACCAGGTGGAGCACGGGATCGCGCTCATCCTGAACCAACAGGTGGCCGACGCGGTGCCGGTCCTCGAATCGGGAATCCCCAACTTTCCCGCCGACGGGAACATGGACGACCTCGCGGTCGGCCACTGGGCGCTCGGCCAGGCTTACATGGCCTCGCAGAACTTCGCCGGCGCCGAGGCCCAGTTCAGCGAGGCGACCCAGAAGATGGACAGTTGGGGAGCGCCGTTCCAGATGCTCGCCTGGGCCCACACCGCCCAGATCGCGTACGGCCCCTGCCGGCTCAAGGACGCCGCGTTCGGAGAACGGATGCAGGCGGCCGGCGTGGGCTGTCCCGCCAGCGACGCGGACTACGAGCGGGTGGCCGCCGCCGCCGCGCAGTACGAGAGGGCCGTGGCGCTCGGTGTCCAGGACCCCGTCCTCGCCGAGCGGCTCGCGGTGCTCCAGGAGGTCAGGAATCAAATCGCCGAATGACGGCCCGGGGTAGCGGCGAAGTCTCAGACGGCACCCCGGACATCGAGGGGCTGCTCTCCGCACTGAGCGGAGAGCAGCCCCGGATGGAGGAGATGCTGGGGCGATTCGTCCGGATCGAATCGCCGACCAGCGACCCGGAGGCTACCGCCCGGATGGGCGACGAGGCCGTTTCCGCGCTCACGGACGGCGCCCCGGGCCTGCTGAACGGAGCCTTGGTGTCGCGGGTTGCCGGGACAGACGGCGGGACGCGGCGCGGGCCTCACGTGCGGGTGCGGGTGCCGGGAGCGGCAGCCCGAGAGAAACCGCTGTTGCTGCTCGGCCACCTGGACACCGTCTGGGCGCATGGCACGCTGAACGAGATCCCCTTCCGGATCGACGACGGCGTCGCCCGGGGACCGGGCGTCTACGACATGAAGGCGGGCCTGGTCCAGACGATCTGGGCGCTCCGGGCCCTCGACCGGCGCGGACTCCGGCCGCGGCGGCCGCTCACGATCCTCTGGAACACCGACGAAGAGGCGGGAAGCGCGGCCAGCCGGGAGTTCATCGAAGCGGAGGGTGCTGCGGCCGCGGCCTGTCTGGTCATGGAACCTTCGCTGCCTGGCGGCGGGGCCAAGACGGCCCGCCGGGGCGTCGGCATCCTGACCGTGCGCGTCCGGGGACGGGCCGCCCACGCGGGTCTCGAACCCGAACGCGGCATCAACGCGATTACCGAGCTCGCGGGCATCGTCACCGCCGCCGCCGCGCTCTCGGCGCCCGAGCGGGGCGTCACCGTGAACGTGGGGCTGATCCGGGGCGGGTCGCGCACCAACGTCGTCCCGGCCGAGGCGTCGGCGGACGTGGACATCCGGATGGACGACCCGGAATCGGGAGAACGGTTGATCCGGGCGCTTCGGGAATTGGGCGCGCGGCATCCCGAGGCCGAAGTGGAGTGGACCGGCGGGGTGAACCGGCCGGCGCTCGTTCGGAACGAGGGAGTCGTGACGCTCTACGAGCGGGCCCGGCGGCTGGCCGGCGAGCTCGACTGGGAGCTCGGCGAGGGCGCGGCAGGCGGAGGTTCGGACGGCAACATCGTGGCGGGCCTCGGGGTTCCCGTGCTCGACGGGCTCGGGCCGCTCGGTGACGGAGCCCACGCGCGCCACGAGCAGGTCGTCACGGCCGATCTGCCCCGGCGCGCCGCGCTCCTGGCGGCGCTGCTGCTGGACCTCTGATCGCAGCGCCGACTCACAGAATCTGGCTCAGGAAGCGTTTCGTCCGTTCGTCGGCGGGGTTCGCGAAGAACCGGTCCGGAGGGAGGCACTCCACGATGCTGCCCTCGTCCATGTAGGCCACCCGGTCGGCGACGGTGCGGGCGAAACCCATCTCGTGCGTGACCACGATCATCGTCATCCCGCTCTGTGCGAGATCGTTCATCACGTCGAGGACCTCCTTGATCATCACGGGATCGAGTGCCGAGGTCGGCTCGTCGAACAGCATGACCCGGGGCCGCATGCAGAGCGAACGCGCGATGGCCGCCCGCTGCTGCTGACCGCCCGAAAGCTGGGCCGGGTGTTTCCGGGCCTGCTCCGGAATCCGGACCCGGCCGAGGAACTCCATGGCCCGCTCGCGGGCGTCCGCGGGAGTCATTCCGAGCACCCGGACCGGCCCCAGCATGCAGTTCTCGAGCACCGTGAGGTGGGGGAAGAGATTGAACTCCTGAAACACCATGCCGATCTCGCGGCGGACCTCCGTGAGGTCGGCCGTGTCCGCCCCGAGTTCCCGCCCGGCGAAGACGACGCGTCCTTCCTGGTGTTCCTCGAGGCGGTTGATGCACCGGATCAGCGTGGACTTGCCGGAACCGGACGGGCCGCAGATCACGATGCGCTCGCCCTCGGCGACCCGGAGATGCACGTCGCGCAGCACCTGGAACGCGCCGAACCACTTGCTGACGCCGTCGAGTTCGATCAACGGCTCTACCGGAGTCAGGCGCTCCATCGGTTCACGCCCGGGCCGCCGCCGCATTCCTTTCGAGCCGGTCGAACGCCAGCGAGAGCAGGTAGCACAGGCAGAAGTACAGCCCGGCGACCGAGATCCACACCTCGAAGACACGGGTCGTCGAAACCGCGGTCTCCATCGCCAGGAAGGTGAGTTCCTGGATCGAGATGAGGGAAAGGATCGAAGAGTCCTTGACGAGGGTGATGAACTGGCCGGCGAGGGGCGGAATCACACGCCGGAGCGCCTGGGGCAGGATCACGCGCCGCCAGAGCTCCCACCGGGAAAGCCCGATGCTGAGGCCCGCTTCCGTCTGGGTCTTCGGGACGGACTGGATCCCGGCGCGCACGATCTCCGTCATGTAGGCGCCCTGGAACATGGCGAGGCAGATGACGCCCGAAATGACGTTCGGGATGAGGGCGGCCGGCCCGAACACCAGTTCCAGGGACCGGAGGGTGGCGGGTGAAGCGCCGCGCACGAAGTCCTCCACCCCCAGGATCGGCATGATCTGGCTGCTGATGAAGAAGTAGAAGATGAAGATGAAGACGAGCGGCGGGATGTTTCGGATCAGTTCGACGTAGGTCCGGCTCAGGAGCCGCGGGAACAGGCGCCCCGCGGTCCGCAGGACCCCGAAGACGGCGCCGAACAGCGCTGCCGGGACCATGCTCAGGATCGCCAGGCGGATCGTCGTGAAGAAACCCTGCATCAGCAGGTTCGGGACCCAGCGCCCGGTCTCTTCGTCCCACCGGTAGAGCGAATTCGGGATGGCGCTCCAGTCCCAGCGGTACTCGAGGACGGCGTCGACGCGGTGGAAGACGTACCCCAGGGCCACGACGACCGCGGACAGGACCGCGGCGTCCACCCATCCCAGACGCGCCCGCCTGCTTCCGGGGATCACTGCGGGGGCGTACTCCCGGGACGCACCGCATCCAGCCAGTTGGTCGTCTTGAACCAGTAGTCGTAGCGCTCGGCGAGCCAGCCGTTCGTCGTGTTCACCCGGATCCAGTTGGAAAAGAAGTTCAGGGCGTCCGGGTCACCCTTGCGAAGCCCGAACGCCTCGTCCCCCTGCGACAGGTTGTCGGTCGTCGGCAGAATGAGGAGTTCCGGGTTACGGCCCGCCCACTCCACCGGCTTCGGGTAGGAAGACAGGACGGCGTGGGCGTTGCCGTTCAGCACCTCCTGGATGGCCTGGATGTCGTCGTCGAAACGGCGGATGGTCGCCCTCGGGAAGAGGCGGGCCGCGTCGTTGCACGCGCTGGCGCCGCGCCGGCACGTGAGGGTCACGTCCTCGCTGTCGTAACCGTCCGGCCACGCGAGGTCCGCCGTCATTTCCCGGTTGGCGGCGATCCCCATGCCGGAGTGGGCGTAGGGAATGGTGAAGTTGATGGTGAGGTTCCGCTGGGGACGGATGCTCATGCCGCCGATGATCACGTCGAACTTCCCGGCCAGCAGGGCAGGGATGATCCCGTCCCAGGAGGTCGGCACGAACTCGATGCCCACCCCCATGTCCTCCGCGAGCTTCGTCGCGACGTCCACCTCGAAGCCGACGAGCTCGCCGTTCCGGTCGCGCATCGCCCACGGTTCGAACGTCGAAACTCCGACCTTGAGGGCGCCGCGCCGCTGGATCGTCTCGACGACGCTTTCGGCGGAGCCTTGCTGGCCGGCGCAGCCCAACTGGAGTCCGGCGGCCACGCCGAGCATAAGGAGCGCGGCCGGCGCCCTGCCGGGCCTCGGGGCGGTCAATGTTCGCCTCATGCTCTTCTCCTTGCTTCGGTGCGGAGGGGAACCGTGGGAATCATGCGCGGACATGGTGTTCGAGGCGGCCCGCGACGACGGACAGGGCCACCGTGAACGCCAGGTAGATGACGGCGACGGTGATCCAGATCTCGAAGCTCAGGAACGTTTCCGCGATGATGTTCCGGGCCTCGGTGGTGAGGTCGAACACCGCGATCACGCTCACGATCGCCGAGTTCCTGATGAGGGAGATCACGATCCCGGTGAGCGGCGGAAGCATCAGGGGAACCGCCTGTGGCAGGACGACCGAGCGGTAGAGCTGGCGCCGGCTCAGGCCGAGACTCGTACCCGCCTCCCACTGGCCGCGGCGGACCGACAGGATGCCCGCCCGGATGACCTCGCCGGCAAAAGCGCCCTCGAAGATCGACAGCGCCAGGACCCCGACCCAGAACCGGTCGAGGCCGAGGATCGGGCCCAGAACGAAGTAGAACAGGTAGACCTGTATCAGCAGCGGGGTACTGCGCACCGCCTCCACGTAGGCCTTCGCGACGAGGCGTCCCGAGAAGGAGTCCGAGAGCCGCAGCAGCGCGGCCGCGAGTCCGATCGCGAGGGTGATGAGGACGCTCCAACCGGTCAGTCCCAGGGTGACGACGAGGCCGTGCGCCAGCGGACCCCACAGCAGTTCTCCTTCGACGATCCGGACGAGATACTCGGGAACCCGGTACCACTGCCAGTTGTAGCCCATGCCCACGGCGCCCGAAACCGCCAGCCCGAGCAGGGCGGCGACGAACACGGTGAACTGGAGGACGTCGAACCAACCCGCGTTCCACCAGCGGACGTTCCGGCGGGCCTCCGCCGGCCGGTGGAAGGGTGCGGGCGGGCCGTCCATCAACAGTTCCCGGCGGGATTTGGCGGCCTGCGCGCGATTGACTTCGATGTCGCGAAAGTGGTACCAAAGTTTGACTGCGTGTGGTTCACACGAAGGAAGGACGGCACGTAAACCGAAGCGAGACGGACTCTTGGAGGGACCACGATGCTAAACAGAATACTCGTCGGCGTAGGCACGCTGATAGGGCTCGCGATGGGCTTCGCGCCCGGCACGGTCCCGATGGACGGACTCCTGATGGTGATCATCGGCATCGTGTACTTCGTGATGAACGTCGATGCCGAGGACCCGACGGTGGCGCTCCTCATGGCCATCGCCGTGGGCGGCATGACCGCGTCGGACGTGCTGCATCACATCCCGGCGGTCGGCATGGCGATCGACGGTGCGTTCGAAGCCCTCGCCATCGCGCTGTGGGCCGGCGTGGCGACGGTTGCCGCGACCCGGATTCTCAACCGCGTCAAAGGCTGACTTTCCTCTCGGGGACGACCTCCTGATCGTCCCCTGACGTTGGGCGGCGCGAGCGCGGACCGGGCGTGGGTGCGGCCATAATGCGCGCCATGAGCGAACTCGCCAGCAAGACCTGTGTCCCGTGCCGGGGCGGGGTGCCCCCGATGGAAAACGCCGAGGTGGAGGGGTACCTGGGCAAGATCGAAGGCTGGGGCCACCGCGACCACCGCCGCATCTCGCGCACCTTCGTGTTCCCCGACTTCGCCGGGGCGCTCGACTTCGCGAACCGGGTCGGCGAGATCGCCGAAGCCGAAGGGCACCACCCCGATCTGCTGGTCGCCTGGGGACGGGTCGAGGTCACCATCTGGACTCACAAGATCAACGGGTTGACCGAAAGCGACTTCATTCTGGCGGCCAAGATCGATCAGCTCGCCTGAACCGGGACGGAGGGCCCGCTCCCGGGTGCGCCGCGAACCCCTGAGGGGTTGACTTTCGGCCCCCGAAAGTGGTACTCACGGGGGACTGTGTGCCTGCCTGGAAGGAAGGGACGGCATGCTTGGAAGCAACAGACGGAATGGAGGACAAAATGGCAAACAGAGTTCTTGTCGGAGTAGCTTTGCTACTTGCGCTCGCGGAAGGCTTCGCGACCGGTATGGTCCCCATGGCGGGGCTTCTGATCGTCCTGGCCGGCATCGTGTACGGCGCGATGGCGGTGGATGCCGAGGACGCCACGGCCTACCTGGTGGTAGCCCTGGCAGCCAGCGGCGTGGCCGGCTCGGGGGCGCTCAACGCCATCCCGGCGGTCGGCGAGGGGCTCACCGGAGTGGTGGGCGGTCTCAGCATGGCCCTTTGGGGCGGTGCGGCGACCGTGGTCATCATGCGGACGGTGAACCGGATCAAGGGCTGATCGAACGGACTGGCGGCGGCAACGCCGCCAACCGCGGGTGAGGGCCGCCGCCGGCCGCACCCGGCCCGGGATCTGATCCCGGACGAGCGGCGGTACGGCCGGTAGACGTGTAGCCGCCGGACGCCTGGCGGAGAACCGGTTCCGACCGGGTTTCCTCCGGCAACGGGCCGGATTGCGCGCGCGTGGCCAATGGCGCGCCGGAATTCCACCCGCCGGGGCATAATCGCCGGCGTGAGCCCCGGCCGGATCGACCCGCCTTCGCCCACGACGGCGGAGCCTTCTACCGCCGCCGGCGCATGACCGGGTCGCGCGCGCGGATCCCGGATCCCGGCGTGATTCCAGCCGCCCACCTGAGCCCGGCCGAGTTCGTCGAGAACGGCCGGGCGGTGCTCGACTGGCTGGCCCGCTACTGGAGCCACATCGAGGACTACCCGGTCCTGTCGCGCGTTCGGCCGGGCGAGATCCGCGCCCGCCTTCCCGAGGCGGCTCCGGAGACCGGCGAGTCCTTCGACGAGGTGATGCGGGACCTGGACCGCATCGTGGTGCCTGGTCTCACCCACTGGCAGTCGCCGAGCTTCTTCGCCTTCTTCCCCTCCAACAGCTCGGGGCCCTCGGTGCTCGGGGAGCTCCTGGCCGCCGGACTGGGCGTGCAGGGGATGCTCTGGGCGACCAGTCCGGCATGCACGGAACTCGAGACCCACGTCCTCGACTGGCTGGTGGACCTGATGGAGCTGCCCGGGGCCTTCCGTTCGGACGGACCGGGCGGCGGGGTCATTCAGGACACCGCTTCCTCGGCCACGCTGACCGCGTTGCTGGCCGCCCGCGAGCGCGCCACCGGATTCGAGTCCAACCGGGTCGGGGTGCGTGCCCCCCTCGTCGCCTACGGGTCGGAAGAGTCGCACTCCTCGCTGCTCAAGGCCGTGCGCATCGCGGGACTCGGCGGCGACAACCTGCGTTCCATCCCGGCAGACCCGGTGAGCCGCGCCGCCCGGCCGGAGGCGTTCGCCGCCCTGGTGCGCGAAGACCTCGCCGCGCGCCGGATCCCGTGCTTCGTGACCGTCACCCTCGGGACCACCTCCACCGGCGCGTTCGACCCGCTGGAAGAGATCGGGCGGGTCGCGCGGGAGCACGGCGTCTGGGTCCACGTGGACGCCGCCATGTCCGGGACCGCGTTCCTCTGTCCCGAATTCCGTCATCTGCAGGCGGGGCTGGAGTTCGCCGATTCCTATTGCTTCAACCCGCACAAGTGGATGTTCACGAACTTCGATTGCGACGCCTTCTGGGTGCGGGACCGGCGGGCGCTGGTCGAGACGCTTTCGGTGACCCCGGAATACCTGAGGAACCGCGCTTCCGACGCCGGGGAGGTCCTGGACTACCGCGACTGGCACATCCCGCTCGGACGCCGTTTCCGCGCCCTCAAGCTGTGGCTGGTCTTGCGCCACTACGGCGCGGCGGGACTGCGGGACCTCATCCGCGAGCACATCGCCCTCGGTCAGGAGTTTCGCGAGTGGGTCGAGGAGGCGGACGACTTCGAGGTCCTCACGCCGGCTCCCCTGAACCACGTCACCTTCCGCTACCGCCGGCCCGGCGCCTCGCTGGACGACCTCAACCGCAGGCTCCTGGAAACCCTGAACGAGTCCGGCCGTCTCTACCTGACGCACACGCGCGTCCCCGCGGGGGTAGCCCTGCGCATGGTGGTGGCCCAGACCCACACGACGCGGTCCCACGTCCGGCAGGCCTGGGACCTCATCGTCAGCACCGCCCGCGGTCTTCCCTGATCCGCCGCGGGCCGGATGAGCTCTTCAGGCGCCGGCGGGCGGCTCCACGGTGACCGTCACGATGTCGGCGTCGTGATACTGCTGGTGACGGACCGACGACGAGAGGTGCCGGAGCAGCCTCAACGAGACCTCCTGTTCCGCCGAGACCTCGTCCACCCGATCGCCGAGCGCCATCACCCGGTCCTGCAGGTTTTCCGAACCGGTGGCGGCCATGAACTCCAGGATGGCTCCGGCGCCCTGGCGGCGCGCGGTCACCCGCAGCCGCCGGCGGGCAGGCCGGTCGTCGGTCGTTTCCGTTGAGAGGAGCGTCAGCAGCGTCTCCTCGCCGACCGCGGAGAGGCGGTCGGCCATGGCTTTCCCGAAGCCGTTCCCGGACGCGAACCCGGCGAGGAAGTCCTGGATCGCTTTCCCGGCCGCGGGATCGAGATCCGTCCGGAGCCGGCGGGGGCGGGACTCGGTGAGCAGGACGAACCCGGTCAGGAGGATGGCCACGATGCCGCCCGAGGTCATCCCGTTGGTCAGCAAGCCGCCGGCGAAGTCCCGCACGAGTTCGGGGAAGATGAGGTCGTACTGGAACCCGAGTCCGGTCCAGAAGGAGAGCCCGACGATGAGTCCCTTGCGGTGGTCGAACCCGTCGGTCAGGAGCAGCTTCAGGCCGACCGCGAACAGGATCGCCATCAGCACCGCGATATAGGCGCCGAGCACGGGGCCGGGCACCGACAGGACGAGGGTGAGCGCCTTGGGCATGATGGCGAAGGCGGCGAGCACGGCGCCCATGGCGATTCCGACGACGCGGGATGCGACTCCGGTGATCTGGATCACGGATGCCCCCGTCGAGAGGCTTGACATCGAGATGCCCCCGGCGAGCCCGGCGAGCAGACTGCTCGCGCCACTCGTCGTGACCGCGTTCTGTACCGACCGGTAGTCCAGCGCTCGCCGCCTTCGCCAGGACACGTTCTGGCTCGCGAGCACGCCGCTGATGGCCTGCATCGTGGTTACCAGGGTGACGAACCCGAACGCCGGCAGCAGCGCCCAGAACGCCGGGCCCAGGGTCAGGTCGAGCCCCGGCCAGCGTGGCTCGGGAAGGGCGATCCAGGCCGCCTCGGCCAGTTGCGCGGTGTCGTAGAGGCCGAATGGAACCGCTGCCAACGACCCTGCGACCACGCCCGCGATGGGCGCCCAGAGCCGCCATGCGCCGGTGCCCTTGAGGGAAATCGCGGCGATCACGAAGACCGTGGTCAGCGCCGCCAGCGGCGCGGCCGCCGGGGAAACCCCCTCCGGGACGTCGTCCAGCATGCCGAAGATCACCGGCATGACGTTGACCACGATGAGCAACACGACCGTCGCGGAGACGGTGGGGGTGAGGATCCGGCGGAGCCAGGAGAGCCGGAGGGACAAGAGGAGCTGCAGGAGGGCCGCGCTGACGACCAGGGTGGCGAGGAGCGCCGGACCGCCCGAGCGCAGTGCGTCGGTGGCGACTGCGATGGCGGCGGCGGACACCGAGGGAGCGAGGATGAAGCCGGCGCCGATCCGCCCGAAACGCACGGCCTGGAGGGCGGCGGTGAGACCGCACACCAGCACCGAGACGAAGACCACCCACGTCAGCAAGCCGGCGTCCGCGCCGGCGGCGCGGAACGCGACGGTGGGAACGAGGATCGCTACGAACAGCGGGGTGACCGCGATCTGCAGCCCAAGACCCGCCGCCACCGGCAGCGGTGGACGTTCTCCGGGTTCGAAGCGGATTCCCCGGCCTGCCGGGCCGGCGGCGGCTCCCACGGGCGAGGTCCTCCCGGCCGTCAGAGGTCGAGGCCGTGGGCGATCGTGGTGAGCTGCATGTTCTCGGTGCCCTCGTAGATCGTCCCCGCCTTGGCGTCCCGCCAGAGCTTCTCCGCGAGGCAGTCGGTCGTGTATCCGGCGCCGCCGTGGATCTCGATGCCGAGCGAGGTCACCGATTCGGCCATCCGTTGGGCCGTCAACTTGGCCATCGCCGCCGCGTAGCGCGTCTCGTTTCCCTGATCCGCCAGCCTCGCCGCATTCCAGGTCAGAAGACGCGCGGTCTCCACCTGCATCGCGGCGTCCGCCAGCGCGAAGGCGACCGACTGGTTCTTGCCGATCCGGCGGCCGAACGCTTCGCGCGCTTTCGCGTAGGCGACGGCCAGGTCGAGCGCGGCCTGTCCGATCCCGACGAGCTGGGCGGCGATCCCGATCCTCCCCTCGTTGAGCAGCGCCATGGCGAGGCGCCGCCCCTTGCCGACCTCGCCGAGGACGTCATCCTCGGCGACGAAGCAGTCCTTCAGGAACAGCGGCGTGGTGCTCGATGCCTTGAGGCCGACCTTCGCCTCGGGCGGACCCACGGTCAGTCCGGAGCTCGCGCGATCCACCAGGAAGGCGGTGATCCCATCGGGCGGGTTGCCCCCTTCCGGCGCGGCGAGCCGGGCGAAGAGCAGGTAGAGCCCCGCCTCCCGGCCGCCCGAGACCCAGGCCTTCGAACCGTTGAGCAGGAATCCCCCCTCCACCGGCGTCGCGGTTGTCCTGAGAGCGAAGGCGTCGCTGCCGGCGTGCGCTTCCGACAGCGAGAAGGCGCCGATCCGTTCCGCGGCCAGTTGCGGCAGCAGCCGGAAGCGTTGGCTCCGCCGGCCGAAACGGTTGATGGCCCCCGTGATGAGGGTGTTGTGCACGTCCACGAGGAGCGCCACCGCTGCGTCGGCGCGCGCGAGCCCCTCCACCGTGAGCACCACGTCGAAGAAGTTCTGTCCGCTCCCCCCGAACTGCTCGGGAACCACCACCCCGAAGAACCCGTAGTGCGACAGTGTCTTCACCAGCTCGGGAGGGTGCGGCCCTCCTCTTCCATGCGCCGGGTCAGGGGAGCCACTTCCGCCATGGCCACCTGGTGCACCGCCCCGAAATGCAGGCGTTCATCTTCCGAGAGGACGCTCAGGGGGTTGGTGTCGCGGCTGGCCGGCAGCGGCTCGACCTGGGCCAGCGGGTTCTGCAACACCTGAACGGACATTTGGCTTACGCCAGACTATCGCGGCGATCCGCAGTGCTCCGGAGGTCCGGCAGCCTGCGGCGAAACCCACGTGAACGCCGCGTGGGTTTTGCCACGGGCCGCTAGTACTCGGCGAGGTCGCGGATGGCGGCGAGCAGGTCTTCCGGCTGCGGCAGGGTCCCGGTTTCGACGTCGGGGTTATACGAAACCCAGGTGTCCCTGGCGGCGACCCGGCGCACCGGAGCGTCGAGGTCCTCGAACAGCTCGTCGGCGATGCGGGCGGCGATTTCCGCGCCGTAACCGAAGCTGCGGGTGTCTTCGTAGGCCACCAGCACGCGGCTCGTGCGGCCCACGCTCTCGCGAATCGCCTCCCAGTCGTAGGGGGCGAGGGAGCGAAGGTCCAGGATCTCCACCGAGATCCCGTCGGCGGCCGCCTTCCTGGCGGCGAGCTCGGCCCGGTGGACGAGCGCCCCGAAAGTGACCAGCGTGATGTCCTCGCCGGCCCGCACCGTCTTCGCCTTTCCGAAGGGGATCATGAACTCGGGTCCGGGATCGGGGCTCTTGTTGTAGGTCTGGCGGTAGAGGTGCTTGTGCTCGAGGAAGATGACCGGGTCCTCGCAGCGGATCGCGGTGCGGAGCAGCCCCGCCGCGTCTAGTGCGGTGGCGGGTTGCACCACCCGCAGTCCCGGAAGATGCGTGAAGAGCACCTCGGCGGACTGGCTGTGGTAGACGGCGCCGCCGGTCAGGTAGCCGCCGGTCGGGACCCGCACGACGAGCGGAGCGCTGTAGTTGCTGTTCGCGCGCCAGCGCAGACTGGCGAGCTCGCTCCGGATCTGCATGTAGGCGGGCCAGATGTAGTCCAGGAACTGGATCTCGGCCACCGGACGCAGGCCGCGCACCGCCATGCCGAGCCCGAGCCCCACGATGGTCGCCTCGGCGAGGGGGCTGTTGAAGACCCGCTCCGATCCGAACTCGCGCTGGAGTCCGTAGCTGACCTTGAAGACGCCGCCCTTGCCCTTGACCTCGCGGAGGTTCGCCTCGCGGCTCGCGTCGGCCACGTCCTGCCCGAACACCACGATGCGGGGATCGCGGGCCATCTCCGAGCGGAGGGTGGCGTTGATCAGGTCCACCACCGTGCCCGGTTTCGCGTCCGCTTCGAAGACCGGTTCGGTTTCGAAATCCGAGGAGCACGGATCCACGTCCGGGCTGTACAGATGGTCGCAGGCGGTGTCCGGATGGGCCCAGGGCAGGGCGAGAGCATCGGTGGCCGCCGCCGCCACCTCGGCCTGGGTCCGTTTCTGGAGGCCGTCGAGTTCCTCGCGGGTGGCGGCGCCGGAGGCGGTGAGCCGATCGCGCAGGCGCGCCAGCGGATCGCGGTCCTGATCCGACTCGCGTTCCACCGCCGTCTTGTAATCCCGGTCCTCGTCCGACAGCGAGTGGGGCTGCAGGCGGATCACGCGGGCGTGGACGAGCGCCGGGCCTTCGCCCGAGCGGACGTAGTCGAACGCCTCCTCGAGGGTGCGGTAGGACTCCTCGTAGTCGCACCCGTCGCACTCGAGGACCTTCACATCGGGGAAGCCACGGACAAGCGGCGTGATCGAGCCGCCCGCCGTCTGGTGTTCCACCGGCACCGAGATGGCGTAGCCGTTGTCCTGGATCAGGAACAGGACCGGCAGCCGGCGAAGCGAGGCGCTGTTCAGCGACTCCCAGAACTCTCCCTCGCTGGTGGCGCCGTCGCCGCCGCTCACCAGCACGATCCCGTCGCCGTTCGGGGCGGCGGGCAGTCCCGGGATGCGGTGGCGGCTCAGGTAGCGTTCCGCGTACGCGGTTCCGACCGCGTGCAGGAATTGCGTCCCCACGCAGCTCGAGTGGACGGTCAGGCCGAGCGAGCGCTTGGAGAAGTGGGAGGGCATCTGCCTTCCGCCCGAGGAGGGATCGGCTTCGGCGCCCCAGGAGGCCGCGAGCTGCTCGAGAGCGGTCAGGCCCAGCCCGGTGGCCAGCGCGCGGTCCCGGTAGTAGGCGTAGACCCAGTCGGTCTTCGGCCGGAGCAGCGCGGCGGCGGCCGCGGTGATGGCCTCGTGGCCGGCCGAGCTGACCTGGAAGAACGCCTTGTTCTGCCGCTTCAGGGCGATTTCCCGCTGGTCCACCTCCCGGGCGGTGAGCATCACCCGGTAAGCGGCCTTCAGTTCCTCCGGACTAAGCGCGGGAGTGTCTTCGGGTTCGCCCTCGACGACTGAATCCCTGCCGTTCCCGTTTCCGCTCTCCCCGACGCGCTCCGCAGATCGGGATGCGCTATCAGTGGAGACCGCGTCCGCGTCTTCTCTTCCGTTGGAGCGCGGGAGTTCAGCGTCGGACATATCGGGATTCGCGCTGATCTCGTGGATCGCGAGCGGTCGGGAACGTTGCAGGGTGGACTTGAAGAACCGCGATCCGAGCCATCAGGAAGGGGACAAAAATGTTAGCAGAGGGTCTGGGAGCGCGGGCCTCGGAGCGCCGGCCTCCGGCCGGCATCGCGGCCACAGGCCGCGAAACGCATGCCGCCGCTGACCCGAATGGCGTGAGCCCCAGCGGGAACGGCAATCCCCCTTGGCGACGCGCAACGCGGGGACGAACGATGCGGGTTTCGCCTCCCTCCGGTCGGCGATGCCGGCCGGAGGCCGGCGCTCCGGCTACCTGGCGAGGGCTTCGCCCGGCTTCTTGCGGTACTGCCGGTACTCGTAGGTCCGGTCGCGTTCTTCCGCGAGACGCATTCCCTCGTCGTGGGGGAACATGTGGACCGCGTCGTAGTCGGGCGGGCAGAACTTGGCGCAGAGCTGACAGCCGATGCAGGTGTCCACGTTCACCTCGCAAACCTGGCCGATCGACCGCGGTTCGGGATCGGGCACCAGGATGATGCAGTCCTTCACCGGACAGACGGCGATGCACATTTCGCAGCCGCGGCCGAAACACTTGCCGGCGTCCACGTAGGCGAGAATCTTCGGCTGGCGCTTCCGGGGCCCGGTGATCAGGACATCCTGCATGAACGGAAAGCGTATCATTCGGAGCGTGCCGACCGCCGAGGATTCCGTAGTCCAAGCCAGCAGCGAGGAACTGTCCCCGCCGAGCGCGAAGCTGCCGCCACCGGGCATCCACTATCGGCGGGGCCTCGGGCTGCGTAAGGAGATCATCGAGCCGCTCACGGAGGACTATCGGGGACACCTGGTCCGCTTCGCCCGCGATCACGACTATCGGCTCCGGGCCGGTGAGCTCCGGTTCCTGATCGCCCACGAGTTCGGCTTCTGCTATGGGGTGGACCGGGCCATCGAGTACGCCTACGAGGCGCGCCTGCGCTTTCCCGATCGGCGGATCTTCCTGACGGGCGAGATCATCCACAACCCCTACGTGAATCGCCGTCTCTCCGAGTTCGGGATCCTGTTCCTGGAGACCGGGTCGCCGGAGGCGAAGTTCACCGAAGTGGGCCCGCAGGACGTGGTGCTCCTGCCCGCCTTCGGGGTTCCCACCGCCGAACTGGACGTGCTGCGCCGGAAGGGCTCCATCCTGGTGGACACCACCTGCGGCTCCGTCATGAACGTCTGGAAGAACGTGGACCGCTACAAGCGCGACGGCTTCACGTCGGTGGTGCACGGGAAGTACGCCCACGAGGAAACGAGGGCGACCACCTCGCGCGCCGGAACCTATCTGGTCGTCCGCGACATGGCCGAAACCCAGGACGTCTGCCGCTACATCGAGGCCGGCGGGACCGGTGGGACGAACGGGGGCCCGGCGACGCTCACCCGGGAGGGGTTCATCGAGCACTTCGCCCCGGCCAGCTCCCCGGGCTTCGATCCCGACCGCGACCTGGGGAGGATCGGACTGGCGAACCAGACCACCATGCTCGCCAGCGAGTCGCTCGAGATCGCGGCGGTTCTCCGCGACTCGATGGCCCGCCGCTACGGCGAGGAGGAACTCGGCGGCCGGTTCCGATCCTTCGACACCATCTGCAGCGCCACCCAGGAGCGCCAGGACGCGGTCCTCGAGCTGCTCCGGGAGGACCTCGACCTGATCCTGGTGGTCGGAGGTTTCAACTCGTCCAACACGGCAAACCTGGCCGCGATCTGCGACCGGAAGTTCCCGAGCTACCACATCGCGGGTCCTGAGGGCCTGCTGTCCGCGGACGAAATCCGCTGCCGTCCCGCACCCGGCTCCGGCAAGGGGACCGAGCCGGAGGTGCGCCGGGGCTGGCTGCCGGAGGGTCCGCTCCGGATCGGGGTGACCTCCGGGGCTTCCACGCCGGACGTGATGGTTCACCGGACCATGGTCCGGGTACTGGAGTTCCGGGGAATGACCGAGGACGACGTGCAGCCGGACGAATCGTTCTAGGCGGCGGTCAGGCGCGGATGCCGGCCGGTCCTTCCCGATTCGCCGGGCCGGCGGAACGGGCCGCCCCCTATGCCCGTCCCGGACTCCCGCCGGCGAAGACCGCCCGCCCGTTCCGCGTGGTGAGCCCGTTCGAGCCGCGCGGCGACCAGCAGCAGGCGATCGACCACCTCGCCGAGGGACTCCAGCGGGGCGACCCGAATCAGGTGCTGCTCGGGGTCACGGGTTCGGGGAAGACGTATTCGGTCGCCCGGGTCATCGAGGCGGTCAACCGGCCCGCGCTGGTCATCGCGCACAACAAGACGCTGGCGGCGCAGCTCTACCAGGAGTTCCGGGGGTTCTTCCCGGAAAACGCCGTCGAGTACTTCGTCAGCTACTACGACTACTACCAGCCCGAGGCCTACGTCCCGGCGAGTGACACCTACATCGAGAAGGAAGCCACGATCAACGAGGAGATCGACCGGCTCCGCCTTTCCGCGACCCGGTCGCTCTTCGAGCGCCGCGACGTCCTGATCGTCGCGAGCGTCTCCTGCATCTACGGCCTGGGCTCTCCCGAGGCCTACTACGGGATGCTCGTGGTGTTCGAGGAGGGAGCCGAGTTCCCCTCCCGCCAGGCGCTCCTCCGGAAGCTCGTCGAGATGCAGTACGAGCGCAACGACGCCTCGCTCGAGCGCGGCCGTTTCCGCGTGCGGGGAGACACCGTGGAGATCGTGCCGGGGTACGAGGACCTTGGTCTCAGGGTGCGCCTCTACGGCGACGAGGTCGAGCGCCTGGCCCGCTTCGATCCACTGACCGGCCGCGAGCTGTCCCGTGAGGGCCGCGTGACGCTCTTCCCGCGGACCCACTACGTGGCCCGCGAAGAGGACCTCGCCCGGGCGCTGGTCACGATCCGGGAGGAGCTGGACGAGCACCATCCCAGGCTCCTCCAGCAGGGGAAGCTGCTCGAAGCGCAACGCCTGATGCAACGGACGCTCTTCGATCTGGACATGCTGGCCGAATCCGGCCACTGCCACGGCATCGAGAACTACTCGCGTCACTTCACGGGACGGGCGCCGGGAGAGCCGCCGCCGACCCTGATGGACTACCTGCCGCGGGACGCCGTCATCGTGGTGGACGAGAGCCACCAGACATACCCCCAGGTCCGCGGCATGTTCGCGGGCGACCAGGCCCGGAAGCGCACGCTCGTGGAACACGGTTTCCGGCTCCCCTCGGCGCTCGACAACCGGCCGCTCTCCTTCGAGGAGTGGGAGGAGCGGGTCGGGCAGGCGATCTCGGTCTCGGCGACGCCCGGGCCCTACGAGCTGGAGGCGGTCGGCGGCGCCGTGGTCGAACAGATCATCCGCCCGACCGGGCTGCTCGATCCCGAGGTCGAGGTGCGGCCCGCGGGCGACCAGGTGGACGACCTGCTGGCGGAGATCCGGGAGACGGTGGCGCGCGGCGAGCGGGTGCTCGTCACCACGCTGACCAAGCGGATGGCGGAGGACCTTTCCGAGTATTACCACGAGCTCGGGGTGCGTTGCCGCTACATGCACTCGGACATCGACACCCTGGAGCGGGTGCAGCTCCTCCGCTCCCTCCGGCTCGGGGAGTTCGACGTGTTGATCGGGATCAACCTGCTGCGGGAAGGGCTCGATCTTCCGGAGGTGTCCCTGGTGGCCATCCTCGACGCCGACCGCGAGGGGTATCTCCGCTCGGAGGGAGCGCTGATCCAGACGGTGGGCCGGGCGGCGCGGAACGCCGGCGGCCGCGCGGTCCTGTATGCGGATCACGAGACCGGTTCCATGGAGCGGGCGCTCGCCGAGACCCGCCGCCGCCGGGCGCTCCAGCAGGCGTTCAACGAGGAGCACGGCATCGTGCCCCGCACCGTCGTCAAGGACGTTGCCGAGGCCTTCGCGCCGGCTTCGGCGGGAACCGCGGCGGCCGAGGAAGACGACTGGGACCGGGCCATGGGGCTCCTCGAACCGCCACCCGCGGATCCGGAGGCTCTCGAGCGCGAGATGGCCCGGCTCCGCAAGGAGATGAAGAAGGCCGCGCGCGACCTGGAGTTAGAGCGCGCGGCCCGCCTGCGGGATCATCTGCGCGAGCTCCAGCACGGGGCGCTGCTGCGTTAGGCGACACCACCGGACCCGGCCCCATCCGTGGGAGAATGGCGGGATGAGCAGTCGCCGCGAATCCGTGTCGCAGGAGGAAACTCCACCCGCCTGTCGTCCGAGGATGACCACGGAGGCCATCCGCGAGGCACACCGCGACTACGTCCTCCCGGCGGTCCAGACGTTCTACGACGAGCCCATGCCCATCGTCCGGGGGCAGGGACAGCACGTCTGGGACTCGGACGGCAACCGGTATCTCGACTTCTTCGGAGGGATCCTCACCGTCGGTCTCGGCCACTGCCACCCGGAGGTGAACAAGGCGATCCGCGAGCAGGTGGACACGCTGCAGCACGTGACCACCATGTTCCCGAACCAGCCGATGGTGGAGCTGGCGGAGCGGCTCGCCCGCCTGTCGCCGGGGAAATGCCGGAAGAGCTTCTTCACCAACTCGGGCACCGAGGCGAACGAGATGGCCCTCCTGATCGCCGAGTTGCACACCGGCAACTCCGAGGTGATCGCCCTTCGCCACGGTTACAGCGGCCGCAGCCGCCTGACCATGGGCGCCACCGGGCAGGCGCCCTGGCGGCTCGGCGGGAGCACCGCCGCCGGGATCCGCCACGTGGCCAACGCCTACTGCTACCGGTGTCCCTTCGGCCTCGAGTATCCCTCCTGCGACCTGCGCTGCGCCCGGGACATCGAGGACGTGATCCAGACCACCACCTCGGGCCGGATCGCGGGTTTCATCGCCGAACCGATTCAGGGCGTGGGGGGGTTCATCACCCCGCCGCCCGGCTACTTCGAGGTGGCCGTGGAGATCGTGCGGCGCTACGGCGGGGTCTTCATCTGCGACGAAGTGCAGACCGGGTGGGGGCGCACTGGCGGAAAGCTGAACGGGATCGGCCACTGGGACGTGGAGCCGGACATCGTCACCTACGCCAAGGGACTCGGGAACGGGGTGCCGGTGGGCGCCACGGTCGCCACCGACGAGGTCGCGGGGGCGGTGCGGGGAAACACGCTTTCGACCTTCGGCGGCAACCCGGTGAGCACGGCGGCCGCCGGCGCGGTCCTTGAGGTGGTCGAGCGCGACAACCTCGCCGGGAACGCCGAGCGGATGGGCGCCCACCTGCGGGCAGGGCTCGATGAGCTCGCCGACGCCCACCCCGCGATCGGGGACGTCCGCGGGAAGGGGCTCATGCAGGCGCTCGAGTTCGTCGAAGACCGCGGTACGAAGGCGCCGGACGCCGCCTTCGCCACCTGTTTCCTCCAGAAGGCGCGGGACGAAGGACTGCTCGTCGGGAAGGGCGGGCTCTACGGCAACTGCGTCCGGATCTCGCCGCCGCTCAACATCGGCCTCTCCGATATCGAGGACGCCCTCGTCCTTCTCGACCGGGCCCTCACGGCGACCGAGGCGGCGCTCCGTTGAGCACCGGCGCGGCCGGCCGCGGATCCCCGCTGGCGGGGGTGCGGATCCTGGATCTCTCCCGGATCCTCGCCGGGCCCTACGCCACCATGATGCTGGCCGACCTCGGCGCCGAGGTGATCAAGATCGAGCCGCCCGGCGGCGACGACACCCGCACCTGGGGTCCGCCCTTCGGCGGTGGGGAGGCCGCCTACTTCCTCGCGGTCAACCGGGGCAAGAAGAGCGTCGTCCTGAACCTCAAGACGGAGGAGGGCTCGCGAGCGCTCGCCCGGCTCATCGCGTCGAGCGACGTGCTGGTCGAGAACTTCCGGCCCGGGACGTTGGCCCGCCTCGGGTTCGCTCCCGAAGAGGTCCAGGGGCGTCACCCCCGGCTGATCTGGTGTTCGGTCTCCGCCTACGGACAGTACGGGCCGCTCTCGTCGAAGCCCGGCTACGACGCCGTCATGCAGGGGGAGGCCGGCTGGATGGGCCTCACCGGTCCCCCGGAGGGGCCGCCCACCAAGCTCGGGGCCTCGCTCGCCGACATCTGCGCCGGGATGATGGCCAGTTCCGGCATCCTCGCGGCGCTCTTCGCCCGGGAGCGGGACGGCCGCGGGCGGCGAGTGGACGTGGCGCTCTTCGACTCGGTGGTGGCGACGCTCTGCTACCAGGCCCAGGGCTACCTGTTGACGGGGGAGGAGCCGGTCCGCAGCGGCAACAACCATCCCTCCCTCACGCCCTACGAAAGCTTCGAGGCGGCCGACGGGCACGTCATCGTGGCGGTCGGGAACGACGCCCTCTGGAAGCGCTTCTGCGAGGTGGCCGCGCCGGAGCTGGACCGTCCCGAGTTCGAGAAGAACCCGGACCGGGTACGGCGGCGGACGGAACTGCGCGCCCTGCTGGAGCCGGTCTTCCGATCCCGGGACGTTGCCGGGTGGGAAGGCGTGCTCGACGCGACGGGAGTTCCGGTCGGCCGGGTGCGGAGCGTCGCCGAGATCCTGAACAGCCCCCAGCTCCGCGCGCGGGGCATGGTGGTGGACCGCGAGCATCCCGTCATCGGGTCGCTCCGCCTGGTCGGAAGCCCGATCCAGTTCGACGGGGAAAACCACACCGCGACCCTCCCGCCGCCGCTCCGGGGCGAACACACCGAGGACGTGCTGGACGCCATCGGCGGTTCCACCGAGACCGACTAGGGCGGTTCCGGCGGCAACGCCGGTTGGCTGCTAGCATGATGGGTTGGGGTGACTCAGGGAGGCGAAGAGCGCGCCATGGAAACCGAGGCAGGCACCGGAGCGGGGGCTCCGGTGCGCCGCTCGGCAGGCTGGCTCGCCGGCCTCGCCTCGGGCGGAGCGGCTTACGGTTCCTCGGTTCCGATCTGGAAGCAGAAATGGGCGCTCGTCTCGGCCGCCCTTCATCTGGCGCTCGCCGCCTTGCTGTTCTTCCCTGGATTCGGCATCTTCGACGGTTCGGACGAGCGGATGCTGGGCAACCCCATCTTCCAGTTCCGCGTGGCCGGCGGCGAGGGCGCCGGGGGCGGCGGCGGTGGCGGGGGTAGCCGCGGCGAGCGGATCAGCGCCTACATCCCGGTGCGGGTGGAGCAGGCGACCCCGCAGCCCGAGCCGGAGACGCCGCGCGAGGCGCCGATCGCGCCGCGGAAGCCGCGGCCGCTCCGGTTCGAAGACCTCGAGAACCTCGCCGACGAGCCGGACCTGACGGATATCGTCCTCGGCGGGGTGTTCTCGCCGCAGGCGCAGGACTTTCCCGGGCTCTCGCTCGACGACTTCGGCGATTACGGGGGCCGGGACGCGGCGCCCAGCGCCGGGACCGGCGGAGGGATCGGCGGCGGCGAAGGCATCGGCACCGGCGAGGGGCAGGGGTGGGGGGTCGGCCCCGGGTACGGAGGGGGATCGGGCGGCGGCGCCTACAGTCCGGGCGGCTAC